>NZ_LJJB01000013.1:0-600000 GCF_001420695.1 Brevibacillus choshinensis
CTTAGCTCAGCTGGGAGAGCATCTGCCTTACAAGCAGAGGGTCGGCGGTTCGATCCCGTCAGCNCCCTGTCGCGGGATGGAGCAGCTCGGTAGCTCGTCGGGCTCATAACCCGAAGGTCGCAGGTTCAAATCCTGCTCCCGCAACCAATTTTATTCCTTGTACTTCCTCGAGAAACTTCGAGTTCAAGGAAGATGGGAGTACCCGCAGGGTGCAACCAATTTTATATGGAGCTGTGGTGAAGTTGGAGTTCACGCCGGTCTGTCACACCGGAGGTCGCGGGTTCGAGTCCCGTCAGCTCCGCCATCTTTTTAAAAGATGGCAGGCATTCATAGAAGTGAAAAAATTTACTATTTGTAAAAAGACACTTGATAAACTATGAATGATTTGGTAAAATATATGAGTACGCCGGTATAGCTCAATTGGTAGAGCACCTGACTTGTAATCAGGGGGTTGTGGGTTCAAGTCCTATTGCCGGCACCATTACTGGGGAGATAGCGAAGTGGCTAAACGCGGCAGACTGTAAATCTGCTCCCTCTGGGTTCGGCGGTTCGAATCCGTCTCTCCCCACCAGTTTTATTTTTGAGAGCCATTAGCTCAGTTGGTAGAGCATCTGACTTTTAATCAGAGGGTCGAAGGTTCGAGTCCTTCATGGCTCACCAGTATTTACCCCCATAAAGTACACTGTGTCGATATAGCACATGTTTCGTACGTTCTTGGGACGCAGAAAATTCAAAATGCGGTCGTGGCGGAATTGGCAGACGCGCTAGATTCAGGTTCTAGTGGTGGCAACACCGTGGAGGTTCAAGTCCTCTCGACCGCACCAAAATACTTCACAATTAACATGCGGACGTAGCTCAATTGGTAGAGCGTCGCCTTGCCAAGGCGAAGGTCGAGGGTTCGAGACCCTTCGTCCGCTCCATATGTGCCCTTAGCTCAGCTGGATAGAGCGTTTGACTACGAATCAAAAGGTCGGGAGTTCGAATCTCTCAGGGCACGCCACTTTCTTTCCATTATTAAAATAATGTGGTAAGATTGTATGTATTGAATAGTCGGGAAGTAGCTCAGCTTGGTAGAGTACTTGGCTTGGGACCAAGGGGTCGCAGGTTCGAATCCTGTCTTCCCGACCATGATTTGCCCACCATTTTTTGCTTTGCCGGGGTGGCGGAATGGGCAGACGCAACAGACTTAAAATCTGTCGGGAGTTTCTCCCGTACCGGTTCAAGTCCGGTCCTCGGCACCATCAAAATTACATGCGGGTGTAGTTCAATGGTAGAACCCCAGCCTTCCAAGCTGGTCGCGTGGGTTCGATTCCCATCACCCGCTCCATATGTATAGAACAGGGAGCCATTACGGCACCCTGTTTTTTGTTTCTCACCTCAAAGCTTCCTTTATATGCAGCACAAAAAAGGATCCATGCACCCGTTACAGTACGGTCTGCTCAGATCCCTGGCATGTGTCGAAGTCTGTCTAATTTTTTAAGTGGTAGAAACATATGTTTTCGTGTAGAGTTAGCCTTAGATCGCTTACCAACGCAATCGGTAACGGATCTCTTGCCTCGCCTCCTGATTATCAGGGGGCTTTTTTTGCGTTGATCAGACTTTGGGGAGAGGTTGATCTGCTACAGATTCAATGGGCAGTGATACGATAAAACGGGTGCGCTTCTCATTGGAATCACAATGAATGGTGCCATGATGCTTTTCAATGATATTTTTGCAAATGGACAATCCGATGCCTGTCCCGTTTTGCTTGGTCGTAAAAAACGGTTGAAACAGACTCTCAACAATCTCCGGTGGAATCATTTCTCCGTTGTTCTCCACACTCAAATACAGCCAACCGTCCGAGGATGTGGCGATCACGCTTACAAATTTGTCCGGCCGATACTGTACCGCGTCTATGGCGTTGTTCAGTAAGTTGACGATGACTTGTTTTAGACCTTCTTCATAGCATGCTAGCGAGCAGGGGTGGATTAGTTTTTCAAAGCGTATGTTTTCTCCCAGTAAACGAGGGGTAATGAGCAATTCCACTTCTTCAAACAAGCTTTCTACCTGAACGGTCTTGAAAATTTCATCCAAGATCGGTTTTTTTGAAAAACTCAAGAAACCCGTAAGCTGCCGATGCAAATTCTCGAATTCATGCATGACAACCTGAATGTACGACTGCAATTTAGCCTGTTCCTTTGTGGATTCTCCAATCAGCTTTAGGAATCCTTCGATCGCACATAGCGGATTGCGGAGCTCATGGGCCATGTTTGCTGCTATTTTACCGAGCATCGTCAATTTGTCGTTGTGTAAGTACGATATGGTTTCTTCCTTTTGAACCAGCTCTTCGTTCATCATCTGCTCAAAATGATAGACCGCCCAAAAGACACTCTCGTCCATCGCTTTCCCGAGCTGGGTCTCCAGATAAAGCATATCTGAAGGGGACAAAGACCATTTGTGCAGTTCAGGTTGAAGAACCCGCCAAAATACATTTCGATACAGCTGATACGTACGCAAAATGGAGGAGAAGGGGAATTCCTGCGAGCGCAGCCACTCTCCCATATCCAGTGACCAAGTCTGCATGTCTTGATCCACATTTTCCACTAGATAACGAGCTAAGAGCGCCGTACGCTTTTCCGCAAAATCGCGGGGGATTGTTACAGGGATTTCCATGCTGCGAACAATTTCTTGCATCCACAACGTGGTAATACTTGGTGCCATATCTAAAATTTTCCTAGAAACATTAAAAAGGTTAAGCGTCACGGTCTCCACCATCTCTTATCCACCCCATTAAAATCGTAAAGGAAAAGGGTACGGTAAGACAAGGTATAATTCTCCTAATTTCGCAATAAAATGTTTTTTTATGGAAGTTTTTATCTACAAAATCCGCTAAAAAAATCCTTATTTCGGAAAAATCTTCAATCATGAGTCCGATTCTAGTCGCATAAAGTAGAATGGACAGACTTTGGTGGACCAGGGGAGGCAGAGATGGAAGAGCATTTTTGGCTGGGACTGGTGCATATCTTTATGATTGACCTTGTCTTGAGCAGCGACAATGCGGTTGTAATTGGGATGGCCTGCCGGGGGTTATCACGTAAAGAGAGAACGCGAGCCGTCATGTATGGGACATTGGGAGCTATTTTTTTGCGTATTTTACTGACAAGCTTGACAACCTGGATGCTTGATATCCCCCTGGTTAAGGCGATAGGCGGGTTTTTATTGCTGTGGATAGCATGCAAGCTGATGCTAGGAGAAAACGAAGATTTGGCAGATGTTTCACGCAACCAGACAGTTGGTCAGGCGGTGCGAACAATCATATTGGCAGATTTTGTAATGAGTCTGGACAACGTTTTGGCGGTTGGCGGTGCAGCTCATGGCGATTTATGGCTAGTCATGCTCGGGCTCCTGATGAGCATACCGCTACTTATGTGGGGGAGCGCCTGGGTAGCACGGCTCATGAACCGCTTCAGCTGGCTCGTCATCGTCGGAGGAGGCATACTCGCTTTTACAGCCGTTGAAATGTGTCTGGAAGATCCGTACATATGGAAATGGATCAATCCGTTTATGCTCAATCATATGTGGCTACCGGTCATTGTTGCTGCTCTCGTCATGCTGTGGGCTCGCATAAAAAGGGCGTAAAACGGTAATGAGGGTACCGTATTCTTGGGCATACTACAAAGAAAACATGTCCAGAAAGGATCCGGATGCAGATGAATTCGAGCCTCTTGATGCTCTGGGGGTTGTGGGACGACGTTTATCAGCGCTGCACGCGGCTTAGGTACATTGAAAAGGGAGCCAACATCTTCCGAGTAGTTCCACTGCGATATCGAGGTGAGACACTGGTCACATCGGACAATCAAAAGATTTACAACGGTGATCTCATTGTAAAGATACATATCCATAACTATTACTTTGCGACGCTATGCAAAGGGGTCAAGGACGATCTGCGGCTCGCCTTGCTTCTTCGGCGCCACATTATGCTCTCTTTGCCCAAGTTGGCAGCTTACTTGGAGACAATGGCGGAACGGGAAAGCATCAAAGGGATCGTCGGTACGACAATGCTGCACAAAGGTGTCCAGCCTTTGGGCTTTTCGATCTCGGATGTGCCCATGAACTGGTTTTTCCGCTACAAACGCTGGTACTTACGCCTACTCTTACGAATAATACACCCCGATGGTAAGCGTCGCGTGCAGACATGGAATCATGAAATGCCCTTGAAACGTGTGTACATGTCCAAGGAAGCATTGCTGGAGCGCTATGGCACCAACCAGTCACCTACAGGAGATTTACTCTAATGGGGAAACGATTTCTGTTAGTGACGGAAGAATGGGCTGGCAGCGGCCACCGAATGGCTGCTCAGGCTCTTGCAGAGGAATTGCGAGCAAGACCAGGTTCTGAGTCCACACGAGTCGTAGGAGGATTAGAGACGGCCAGTCCTGCTTTACGGGAGCTGTCCCGTTTTTTTTATCTGGGGATGTTGCGATATGCACCACCTCTCTGGCAGCGCCTCTATGAACAGGAGAAAATATGGAGTACGACATTGAGAAAGCCGCTGGGTTGGTGGCTTTCTTTGAAATTGACTCATGAACTACTAATAGAAGAACAGCCTGATGTAGTCATCGCGACTCATGCATATTGCTTGTCAGCCTTGGCACTCGCCAAGCAAAAAATGGACAAGCCTTTTCATCTCGTTAGCGTACCGACGGATTACCATATCAATCACTTTTGGGTACATCCACAAATCGATTCGTACATCGTTGCCCACGAGCAACTGGCAGCCGTTCTGACGAATAAGTACCAGGTGAGTGCTGACAAAATTCATGTTCACGGAATTCCGGTGCGCCCTGCGTTTCATGAAGCAGGAAAAAGGGACAAGCCTGGCTGGCGAACCAAGCTCGGCTTATCACTCGATCGTTTTACGGTGCTGGTGAGTGGAGGAGAAGGAGGGTACGGTGGAATCCAGGAGATGCTATACGAGCTGATAAAGATCCAGACTCCCCTGCAGATCATCGTAATCACTGGAAAAAATGCCAAACTGCAGATGCAGCTAGAAGCGTGGATACGACTGGAAACGAGCCAGCACCACGTCGTTTTCATTAAAGGCTACGAACCGCAGATGTGGCAATGGATAGGGGCAGCAGATGTGTATATCTCAAAGCCAGGGGGGATTAGCTGCGCTGAGGCATTGGCATTAAGGACTCCCCTCATCTTATATCGGCCACTGCCTGGTCAGGAGAGACGAAACAGTGCTTTTTTCATGCAGAATGAAGCTGCAGTCATAGTGGAGCGTCCTGAGGAAATTCATGAGGTCATAAACCGATTGAGAATCAGAGAGCAGTGGGAAAGGGTCATTGAGAAAATGGAGTCTTTGCGTCGACCTGAGGCAGCTTATCGAACCGCAGAATATCTGCTGGGGTTATAAAGTAATAAATTGGAATTGAAAATAATTCTTTTGACACGAATGAACTTCTCTTCCTTCACACATATTAAACCTACCAACGACGAGGAGGTGATATAGATGGCTAACAACAACAGATCCAGTAACAATCTGGTGGTACCACAAGCGAATCAAGCTTTGGACCAACTGAAATACGAAATCGCTTCTGAATTCGGCGTTCAGCTTGGACCTGACACCACTTCCCGTCAAAACGGTTCGGTTGGTGGAGAGATTACAAAACGTCTTGTCTCCTTCGCTGAACAGCAATTGGCTGGACGTGGCTAATTGAATAAGCTGGATGGGGAAAGGCACCTGCGGGTGTCTTTCCTTTTTGAACGTATAAGAAATCATCTGCAGATTGGCTGAAAAAGGAGGAAGAAGGATGCCAGACTGGCTTAACATAACACTTCGCTCGATAGGGGCATTGATCTATTTGTTTCTCCTCACCAAATTAATCGGCAAAAGACAAATTCGGCAGCTTACCTACATCGAATACATAGTTGGGATTACCGTTGGTTCCATCGCAGCATTTATGGCAACGGAGATGGATGGGCCCATTTATCACAGCCTCATTTCCCTCACGATTTTTGCAGCTTTCCCGGCGTTGAGTGAATGGCTTTCTCTGAAAAGCAAATGGTACCGTGATATTATGGAAGGGAAATCGACGATCGTCGTTCAGGACGGAAAGATTCTGGAAAACAATCTCGCGAAAGAGAAGCTGACCTCCGAGGATTTATTGGAGCAGCTGCGCGTGAAGAATGTATTTCGTGTAGCTGATGTAGAATTTGCCATGATGGAAACGAGCGGGGAATTGACTGTGCTATTAAAATCGGATCAACAGCCTGTCACACCAGGACAGCTTGGTCTCAATGTGGCACCAGCTAAAATGCCTCAAACGATCATTATGGATGGAAAAATCATGCCGAAACCATTGGCTACCATCGGAAAAAACCAAGTATGGTTGGAAACACAACTGAAGAAAAGAAGAACGACAGTAGAAGATGTGTTTCTCGGTCAAGTCGACGAAACTGGAAATCTCTACCTTGACTTTGTGAGTGATGCGGGTAGCAACAAGAAGAAGCCGCAAATTCAGGAAACATATGAAACGCTTAAGCAATGTCTTCAGGATCTTGAGCAGCAAGCGAATGCGGAACAAAACTCGAAGCTGCAGCAAAAATACAAAGATAATGCAACCAAGCTTGAGGAAATTTTGAAACAGATTCAGCCTCAATACAAGCATTGAAGGATGCGCAGCTGAGGTTCTTCCGAGGAATCGATTGGCGGATCTGGTAAAATACTTGAATTGAACCTTCTTTCGCCAGCTTGTAGAATGTGTGCGTAAGGAGGGGACGGTTTTATGTGGTTGAACAAAAAGACGCTGATTACCCTGCTGCTGGCAATCCTAGCCGTAGCAAGTGTTATGCCTACGGAGTCGTTTGCCGCTACGCAGCTGCAACGAGGGAGCGTAAGCGGTGATGTATGGGATTTGCAATATCGCTTGCAAATGCTCGGTTACTACAAAGACAATCTGGATGGCACATACGGTAGCAATACGAGCAATGCTGTCAAACAGTTTCAGAGAAATTACGGACTGGCCGCAGATGGTGTAGTCGGGAACAAAACGTGGAATGTCCTGAAAAAAGTGTCCGTCAATAAGACAGAGATGCAGCTGCTTGCTCAATTAGTTTATTCTGAGGCGCGCGGTGAGAAGTACGAAGGTCAAGTAGCAGTAGCTGCCGTCGCCATGAATCGCCTGCAATCGGGTGATTTTCCGGATACGGTCAAGGGTGTAATTTTTGAGCCGTACGCATTTACAGCGGTAGATGACGGACAGTTTTGGCTGACACCGAATGTAACGGCATATCAGGCTGCGTGGGATGCCGTCAGAGGGTGGGACCCTTCGAACGGTGCTCTGTACTATTTCAATCCAGACACAGCTACATCCAACTGGATTTGGACACGTCCTCAGATTAAAAAGATTGGCAAGCATATTTTCGCCCGTTAACCATACGTGGATGCCCTTGAATCAGGTGAAAGAGAGCCTGGTTCAAGGGCTTTTCTAATCGTTTTTCCAAGTAATTGGGAACAATTGTGCATTGTTTTTAAGCTCTGGTCCGATAAAATGTTATGAAAGATGTGCATATCACTAAATCGGAGGTTGATGATGAGGAAAACACTGATTCTGGCCTCGCTGGTAACCATGATGATCATAGGATCGCCAGTCGTAGAGGCAAAGACGAACGAAACCGAGACTTCTACCACCCCGTACTCAGACGTTGCAGGTCATTGGGCAGAAAAGCAGATTGAACAATTATACATAGCGGGAGCAGTAGGTCAAATGGACGCTTTTCGCCCAGATGACTCTGTGACGCGCGGCGAAATAATTACCATGTTCGTCAAGGCAAAGGGGATTGAACCCGTCAAATTGACACAATCTTCTTTCGCTGATATTCCTGCAGACAACTGGTTGTCACCTTACGCGGAGACAGCTTATCGATTGGGAATAGTTCATGGACAAAAACAAGGCAATCGGGTCTACCTGAATCCGAATCAGCCAGTACATAGAGAAGAGATGGTTTCCATTCTCACCCGTTCAATGGGGCAGAGCGGAGCTGTCAATCAGGTGAAATGGTCGACCACTGTTCAGTCCTTGGCCAAGTATCAGGACGGAGACAGCGTCAAAGAGGATTACCAGCGTCCACTCGTATACGCGTTGGAGAATCGCTTGGTCAGTCCTTACACAGATGGTACCCTCAAACCGCAAACGACGATCACACGGGCAGAAGCGGCTACCTATGCAGCCATGCATCTACTGACGTCTAAGGCAGCGGATCAACAGGCACTTACAAACGGGACAGCCTATCGTGAGAAGCTGACCGTAAAGACTACCGCCTACAGTTATCCGAGTAATTCATCGGTGCTGTCGTATCTCGAATACCCACTACGTAAAGGGGTAGTCGCTGTTGATCCGAATGTGATTCCACTCGGGACTCACTTGTACATCGATGGATATGGCTACGCGGTAGCAGCAGACATCGGCGGAGCTGTTAAACAACGCCATGTAGACTTGTACCTTCCCTCCCTTACTGAGGCACAAGGATATGGGATGAAGCAAGGGGTAAACGTATACATTCTAGATTGATCGTGATCGATGGACATAAATCCCATCTCTTCCACTCATACTATGAGGGAAAGGGTGGGATTTTTTGGTGAGCTGGCTGATTGTGATCGTAATCGTTATGGTCATCTTGTTATTCATTACTCCCGTACAGATCATGCTCTTCTACGGACGGGTCGGAGAAAACGATCATGTCATCGTTGAGCTGTCCGCATGGTTCCGCTTGATTCGCAGAAAGTACGAGATTCCCATGGTATTTCTAAAACAGTCAGAGGCGGGTCCTGAGCTGGTAGCTAAGGTAGAGACAGTTCAGCAAAAAAACAGAACCAAGGAAAAAATAAAGGATCTCACGCGAAAGCAAATGAACAAATGGTATCACAATTACCGTGACCTATTAGAGAAGATCCATGATCTTCAACCAATGTTTAGTCAGTTATTCAAGCGTATACGGTGCACCAAGCTGGATTGGCACACGGTAATGGGAACAGGACAAGCATCCGAGACAGGAGCACTGACCGGAATCATTTGGGGAGTCAAGAGCATGCTCATCGGCGTGATTTCCCACTCTATTTCCTTACGAGTCATCCCCCGTATGAGCGTACAGCCAACATGGAACCAAGCCATGATTCGTACACAGTTTCACTGTGTTCTCCATGTGACTTTGGGACATATCATTGTCGTTGCAGCCAAAATGTATTTTCAGTTGAGAAAAGGTCGAGATCGCAAGTGGCGAACAGCCCCTTCAGAGGCGTAACGCTTGAGGCAGAAATGCTGGCACAAAAAGCTTGCTGTACATGCTTCGAGTTTTTTAGGGCATGTTAACTAATGCGGAAAGATCGAAAGGAGGAAGCGACTTGGCAGACCACCCGATTCAAGGCTTAATGCGAACGGCGATGGAAAATATCAAGCAAATGGTCGATGTGAACACGATCATCGGGGATCCGGTTGAGACGCCGGACGGCAGCGTCATCTTGCCAATCTCCAAAGTGGGTTTCGGGTTTGCGGCAGGGGGAAGTGAATTTCAGTACGATCGTGACCACCCTGGCACGCTAAGTTATCCATTTGGTGGGGGGAGTGGCGGAGGCGTTTCCATCACTCCCGTAGCATTTCTAGTGGTAGGAAAGCAAGGAATTCGCTCTATCCCTCTGGAAAACTCGACGCATCTGTACGATCGAATTCTGGACTCCGTTCCTCAATTCGTGGACAAGATGCAAGCGATGTTTAGTAAAAAAGATGAGACGACGCTTCATTCCACTACGGTGGTGACAAAGGTCGAGGACAATGACCTGGAAGATTTGATGGAGCGGAGCTGACGAGAGCAGCAAAACAAAAACAGGTACGCCATCAATCCGCGGCGTACCTGCTTTTACTTGCGTTAGAACAAGAGGTTGATAAACAATCCGGTGCTGGCTACATGCAAGTAGTGCAGGCTGGATGGGGACAGTGATGCGTACGGCAGTCGGCTGCCTGCATCGTCAAAGGATCGGGAAAAGGAGCCTAGCGGCATGGTTTGGACGCGCAGGGTTTCCTCTCGAAACTGCTTCGCCAACCCTTTCATGGCTTCAGCAAAATCGTCGTAGCGGACTTGTACAGCCTCCAGCCACGTTTGGTCATCCAACTCCATCTGACCATCTGGCAACAGCCTGATGCCGTATTGATTCAGAACGCCTTTTGCAGCTTGAGCGACTCGTTCGAACGTCTCGAGCTTTTGTGTAGCCAAGGATTCCTGTTGTTCGTGAAGAAAGAGCTGCAGACGGTTAAAGGAACTCACCAATCGTCGTGTTTGTTGGAGCAAGCGTTCTGTAGCAGGTGAAACGGTGATCGATACCGTATCTCTTCCCGCTTGTAGCATCGACACGCGTACCTCACCGTTTCCGATGGTGATCTGGTTATCGGAAGAGTAGTGCAGGGATCCATCGAGAAGGTATTCGGCATCGCGAGCTGGTGTTTCTACATGCTGGACACCTAGTGCACGTACGCTGTTTCCTTTCTGATCGTGCAAAGAAAAGGAATGATCGGTTCCTGTCCCGCCGCTTTCGATGACGAGAGCTTGCATGCTACCGATAGCATCTACTCGCGGGGATACAGCGGAATGACTCTGGGTGTGTAGAGCGTTTTCTATCCGCTGAATACTCTGCGCGTGGGAATCAGAAGCGTGGGAATAAAACGCGAACGATTCTTCCTGTTCTCCCGTCACAACAGAAAACTGTTGTTGGCCTTCCGACACAGAAGTAGGGGACGCACTTTCTTTCATTTTCCCTTTGTTGGTCTGAGTTTTTGCCAAGCGGATGATGTCGAGGTGGTACGTGCGTGATTTGGCACGTGCATGTGCCTCTGCCGTCGCGGCCTCAGGATCTGAGCTGATCGCCAACCGTTCGTTGATCGCACTGTCTTTACGCTCGGGATCGAACTCGCGAGCTGCTTTATCCAGATCAGAGGAGTAGCGATAAAGTCGTGACAACGAATCGGACAGCTCTGTCATCCATTGTTGCTCTCGGGTGTAGAACGGTTGAAGGTTGTAACTGATAATCGGGTCGACAGGGGTGTGCAGTTTCGCCTGAACCATCTGAAAATGGTAGCGACCGACCCGCTGACTGAATGGGATATGGTTGATCCGGTTCACTTTCATACCGGTCACCTCCGTTCACTTTAGTTCTACACCCATTATAGTGGATCTTTATTCCATTTCAATGAGGAGATCTCCGGTCTCAATGGCTTCGCCTGCTTTTACATATACGGACTTAATTTTTCCGTCCATTGGGGCCTGAATGGTTGTTTCCATCTTCATCGCTTCACTAACCAGGAGATGCTCCCCTTTGCGTACCTTGTCACCCTCAGAGACGAGTACCTTTAGCACTTTCCCCGGCATGGAGGCCCCCAAATGAGCCTGGTTCTGCGCATCAGCCTTGCGACGTACTAGCTCACTTACGACGGCAGACTGATCGCGCACGAAGATTTCGCGAGGCTGTCCGTTCAATTCAAAGTAAATGATGCGTCGTCCGTCCGGATGCAGCTCGCCGACAGCGACAAGCTTGATGACGAGTGTTTTGCCTCGCTCGATCGTGATCGCTGTCTCTTCCCCTGGGCGCAGTCCGTAGAAGAAGGTGGAAGTATTCAGAACGGAGAGGTCTCCGTATTCCTTCATGCGTTGATCGTACTGCAGATACACCTGTGGATACATGATGTAGGAGAGGACGTCGAGCTCATTCGGTTCACGGTCGGTTTTATCTACCAGCTCCTTCGCCACTTGCGTAAAGTTGATCGGAGCGAGCAATTCACCCGGGCGAGCTGTGAAGGCATCGCGACCTTTCAAGACGAGCTCTTGCAATGGTTTCGGGAACCCGCCTGGCGGTTGACCCAGATATCCTTGGAAGAACTGAATGACCGAATCTGGGAAGTCGAGTCGTGCGCCTTTCTCCCAGATGTTTTCTTCCGTGAGATTGTTCTGCACCATAAACAACGCCATGTCTCCTACTACCTTGGAAGAAGGGGTTACCTTCACGATATCCCCGCACATCTGGTTGACGACGGCATACATTTGTTTGACTTCTTCCCAGCGTCCTTCCAATCCGACTGCTTTGGCTTGCTGCTCCAGATTAGTGTACTGACCACCTGGCATTTCGTGAACATACACCTCTGTGTTGCTCGCTTTCATGCCACTTTCAAAACCTTGGTAGTACGGGCGGACATCTTCCCAATAGTCCGAGAGTTTGTTAAAGGATTCGAGGGAGAGCTTACTGTCTCGCTCGGTGTGTGACAGACTGGCGATCAGACCGTTCAGACTAGGCTGGGAAGTCAGACCAGACATCGAGCTGACGCACGCGTCTACAATATCTACACCTGCTTCGATTGCTTTGAGGAGCATTGCTGCGCCATTTCCGGACGTGTCGTGTGTGTGCAGGTGAATCGGGATTCCAACCTCCTGCTTTAGGGCACGTACTAGCTCATAGGCTGCGTAAGGCTTCAACAAACCTGCCATGTCTTTAATCGCGAGGATATGAGCACCGGCTTTTTCCAATTGCTTCGCCAGCTCGACGTAGTAGGCTAGCGTGTATTTGGTTTTCGATGGATCGAGAATGTCACCTGTATAGCAGATCGAGGCTTCCGCAATTTTACCGGTGTCACGGACAGCTTCGATGGCTGTTTGCATGCCTGGCAGCCAGTTCAAGCTGTCAAAGATACGGAATACGTCAATGCCATTTTCAGCAGATGCCTTGACGAAGGAGTGGATGACATTATCCGGGTAGTTTGTATAGCCAACAGCGTTTGCCCCTCGCAAGAGCATTTGGAACAAGACGTTCGGAATGCGTTGACGCAAGATTTGCAATCGTTCCCACGGCGATTCCTGCAAAAAGCGCATCGAAGTGTCAAAGGTAGCGCCACCCCACATTTCCAGGGAGAAGAGCCCGGCTCCTAGCTTGCCAGTCGCTTCAGCCACGGAGGCAAGGTCGTACGTTCGCACACGCGTCGCAAACAACGATTGGTGAGCGTCGCGAAACGTCGTATCTGTAATGAGCACCTGTTTCTGATCCTGAATCCACCTTACGAGTCCATCAGCACCATCGCGATCCAGGATTTGTTTGGTGCCTTCCGGATAAGGCTGGCTAAATGGCGTACGTGGGATGCGCGGTGAATCGAAATGTGGTTTTTTCTCAGGCTTGCCGAGACCCGGATACCCATTGACAATCGTATTCCCGATGTAGGAAAGTAATTTCGTCCCCCTGTCTTGTCGACCAGGGAAAATAAATAGCTCCGGCTTTGTATCAATAAAGGAAGTGTCGTAGCTGCCACTCAGGAAATCGGGGTGAGTCACGACATTTTCCAAGAAAGGCAGGTTGGTCTTCACGCCACGAATCCGGAATTCGCGCAAAGTCCGCAGCATTTTGCGAGCAGCTTGATCAAAGCTTGTGCCATAAGTCGAGATTTTGACCAGAAGCGAATCGTAGAAAGGGGTAATAATCGCGCCAGGGTAGCCGTTTCCACCGTCGAGACGTACGCCAAAGCCACCACCGGTACGCCACGCCAAGAGTCGTCCTGCATCGGGCAGGAAGTTATTTTCGGCATCCTCTGTGGTCACACGGCACTGGATAGCAAATCCGTTCATCGAGATATCATCCTGAGAGGCAATGCCGATCTCCTCATCAGAGAGAACATGTCCTTCGGCGACGCGGATCTGTGCTTGTACGATATCAATCCCTGTGATCAGTTCGGTAATGGTATGCTCAACCTGGATACGTGGGTTTACTTCAATAAAATAAAAACGTTTGTCAGGTGTGAGCAAGAACTCGACAGTACCGGCATTGGAGTAGCCTGCTTTTTGCATCAAGGTTAGGGCTGATTGGCATATTTCATTTCGCAAAGCATCGTCGAGAGACAAGCTAGGTGCGACTTCGACTACTTTTTGATGACGGCGTTGCACGGAGCAATCGCGTTCGTAGAGGTGAACGATGTTGCCGTGGTTGTCACCCAGGATTTGAACTTCGATGTGCTTCGGTTGCTCGAGGTAACGCTCCAAATATACTTTTGCATTTCCAAACGACGAACGCGCTTCAGAGCGGGCGCGATCGAGGGAATCCTGCAGCTCGTCTTGACTGCGGACGATGCGCATGCCGCGACCGCCACCGCCAGAAACTCCTTTAATAATGATCGGATAGCCATGCTCCTTGGCAAAGAGGAGGGCTTCCTGCAGCGTTTCAATAGGCTCAGGTGTTCCAGGGATGACTGGAATGTTCGCTTCGATTGCGAGGCGTCTCGCTTCGACCTTGTCGCCAAACCTTTCAATCAGCTCTGGTGATGGACCGATAAAGATAATCCCTTCATCTTGACAGCGTTGGGCAAACTCTGCATTTTCTGCGAGGAAGCCGTAGCCTGGGTGAATCGCATCGATGTCGTTGCGCTTGGCAATTTCGATGATGCTTTCGATGTCTAGATAGGCTTCGATAGGTCCTTTTCCGGCACCTACCAAATAGGACTCGTCCGCTTTGAAACGATGAATCGAGACGTTATCCTGCTCAGAGTAAATCGCAACAGTACGGATTCCTAGCTCGGTAGCGGCACGGAAGATTCGGATGGCGATCTCTCCACGGTTGGCAACCAGTAAACGATTAATTTTTCTCTTTTGCATGGTTTCTCTCCCCTTTTGTCGCTTGTAAGAAACAATTGAAAAAAGTATATATAATTACAATATACAAAATATTCTCTAAGCAAAACAGCCTTTTTTCCCAGTATCTGAATCTGATAGAAAGATGGAGTGGTTATTTGTGAGACAGATGATACCCGTGTTTGTGTACGGCACACTTTTAGAGGGATTTCAAAACCACGGTTTATATGTAAAACCTTACCAACATCAAGCCATTCCTGCCAAAATCAAAGGCGAAATCTATCATTTGCCCCAGGGCTATCCGGGCTTGCTGGAGGGGACGGATGACGTCATAGGAGCCATTCTCTACTTTTTACCAGAGGAGTACGAGGCTGCTCTGGCTGGGCTGGACGAGCTGGAAACGTATTTCGGGCCGAATGATCCACGAAACGAATACGACCGTATCAAGGTGACTGCAGTCCTATTACATACAAACGAAGAGATGACTACCTACGTCTATCGCTATCTGGACGAGGAGTATGTCAGGAGTCTGGGATGCCGAGTGCATGATGGGGATTGGCGCAGCTATATGCTAGCTCAGGAAGCTGAATAGCTGGAGGTGCTTTTGCCAAAACTGGTAGGGAAAAGGAGGGATCCCTGCCATGGAACTGTTACATGCGGAACCAGCTCAAATATGGCGTCTGCTCATTCCACCCGGTCAATGGATGTTCCCTGATGAAGTGCCGGAAGACGAACTGATCTTTCATTACCGCGACGATATTTACTTTGTAAATAATGACGGCTCGGTTCTGTCCATGCCAAAGCCCGCTTGCTACGATCTGTTGGATTTGGGCACACTGCTGGAGTATCTGGCGACATCAGATCATACCGTTGATTTTGACGACGAGGGGGAATTTGACTACGGCTTTGTCTTGAAGCGGATGGGTTATATCGTTCCGGTCAGACAAAAAGGGAAGAGGGCGACGTACCAGATCGATATCATTAATACAGCGCTGCCCAAAGCACATACCAATCGTTACGAATTGAAAAATGTTCACTTTGTTTTCGCACTCTATCATGCTTTGATGCGCTGCCATGAGCTGAACGAGAAAACGGATTGGGAGTATGAGCACGAAGTAAAGAGAATAGAAAAGTTGGAATCCAATTCGTCAGAGAAAGTGCAACTGAATCTGTAATTTCTACTATTGGCATAGTGAAAAAAAGCAATTGATAGGGTATGATGAGTAAGTACATATGAATGATTGGTGAGGAGGAAGAAATCATGACAACTGCTGTAGAGCGCCAAGGCGCATTTGTATTCAAAGGTGGCCCTGTTACTTTGTTGGGTCCAGAAATCAAGGTGGGCGATACTGCTCCTGATTTCACTGTAGTAGGTGGCGACCTCGGCCCAGTAACTCTGGCTGATTCCAAAGGAACGGTTCGCATCATCTCCGTAATCCCTTCTATTGACACAGGTGTTTGCGATGCGCAAACTCGTCGTTTCAACGAAGAAGCAGCGAAACTGGATGGTGTAACTGTCCTGACTGTGTCCGTTGACCTGCCATTCGCGCAAAACCGTTGGTGCGGTGCTGCTGGTATCGACAAAGTGAAAACTGTGTCTGACCACAAAGACCTGTCCTTTGGTACTGCGTATGGCGTAGCCATCAAAGAATTCCGCCTCTTGTCCCGCGCAGTATTTGTAATCGACGCGAACGACAAAGTGGTACACGCTGAGTATGTTGCGGCTGCTGGTGAGCATCCAAACTACGAAGCTGCGATCGCTGCTGCACAAGCTGCGAAGTAAGCTCAAATCGCTGAAAATGAAATGACCAAGCCCTCTTCGTCTATTGGACGAACGAGGGTTTTTTCATGGATAGGCAGAGCTCGACGAAGATGCTAAGCTTGTTGTAATCCAAAAAGGTAGGAGTGGTTGGGATGTTTTTTGAAATTCATAAAGACATTCCACGCGAAGGTCCTGGGAACAACGAGAGTACGAGAAGAGCCTTTCACATGCTGACCGATCTTACCGTACATCCGCACGTTCTCGATGTGGGCTGCGGACCAGGTATGCAGACAAAAGAACTCGCCAACTTGACGGACGGTACCATTACGGCTCTCGATCGTCATGCACCGTTTCTGCAAAAGCTGGATGCTTGGATCGCGGAGAATGGACTCACGAAGAAGATCAAGACCGTACAAGGCGACATGTTCGACCTCCCTTTTGAGGAACAGAGTATGGATTTGATCTGGTCAGAAGGCGCTATTTATATCATTGGGTTTGAACGCGGTCTGCGCGGGTGGAGGAAATTGCTCAAGCCTCGTGGTTATCTGGTACTGGTAGTCTCAGAATTGACATGGTTAAAGGAAGAGCGCCCGTCTGAGATAGAGGCCTTTTGGATGGAAAACTACCCGGGGATCAAATCGGCCGTGGCAAACGAGGGGATCGCAGAGCATGCTGGCTATCAACTCATCAACCATTTTACGCTGCCCGAAGCAGGCTGGTGGGAATACTACAGACCGCTCGAACAGCGGGTCGAGATGCTTCGTGAGCAGTTCCCTGGCCAAGTGAACATGCTGGACGCACTGGATGAGACACAGAGAGAAATCGAATTGTACAAAAAGTATAGCGCCTATTACGGTTACACGTTCTACATTTTGCAGCGACAAGATCGGGAATAAAAAGCTCAAACATAGACGCTCAGCCCACTCGAGGGTAGGGCGTTTTTCTTTGTGAAGCCAGCGAAGGAGCCCAAACTCCTCGTGTTGGAAAAAAGTGTATTGACGAATTTGTAACCAGTGGTTATATTATAACCATCGGTTAGTTTCCGGTGGTTAGTAAATGCTTCATCAATATCGGCTAGGAGAGTTCATGACATGGTAAGCAAACAGGAAATGAGATCCGAAGAAACCAAAAAGGCTATTTTAACAGCGGCTGCCGAGTTGTTTTCCGTAAAAGGCTTTGATGCGGTATCCATCCGCGAGATCGCTAAGGCAGCAGGATGCTCGCATACGACACTGTACATTTACTTTAAAGACAAGGAAGCCCTGCTTCACCAGCTGTCTGTAGAGCCTTTGCAAGCTCTGCAGCAGCAGATGGAGAACGTCTTGTCTCAGCACAGCCTTTCTCCCGAAGACCAATTGAAGAAGGTCAGTACGCAGTTCATTGAGTTTTGCTTGCTCCATCGTACGATGTACACGTTGTTCTTTATAGTGAAGGCGTCTCGAATTGATGTAGAAGCCGAACCGTCAACGGAGCTGCAAAAGCTGCGTACGAAGCTTTTCGGGACCTTGAGACTGGCACTGCTGCAATGCCTTCCAGCAGGAGGAAAGGAAGAACAAGTGCTCGCATTCGCACGCATCTACTTTTATACCTTGCATGGAATCATCGGGACGTACACGCAATCAGAGGAAACGATGGAGCAGTTGAAGGAAAGGCTGGCCTCGACTTTTGAAATGTCGGTCGAGGTCGTGCTCGCGGGAAGTAAACAAATGATGGACAGAGGAGAGGGTTAACGATGAAAGTAGAACAAATCTCTCAGCACATTTGGAGTCTGCATACTTGGATGGTCATTCCTCTTCGTGTCTGGGTCGTGGTGGAGCCAGATGGCGTCACGCTGGTGGACGCAGGAATACCTTTTATGGCAAAAGGAATTCTTTCTTTTATCGATCAGCTGAACGCAGGACCACTGAAGCAAATTTTACTGACGCACGGACACTCTGATCACGTGGGGGCAGTGAAGCGCATATTGGCGAACAGGAAAGCTCCGGTGTACGCCCATGAGATCGAAATACCTTATTTGGAAGGAAAGCTTGCATATCCTCGTCGTAAAAAGGCGGAGGTTACGGTGACGCCGGGAGTCGTGCAGCCACTTCGGGCAAAGGAAGAGGGAGGCCTTGCGACTACTGCAGGACTGACGCCTTATCTCACGCCAGGTCATTCTCCTGGCCACGTAGTCTACTATCATGAAGCCGATCAAGTGATGTTAGCAGGTGATTTGTTTACGTCGAAGGCGGGGAGGCTGCACAAGCCGATGCCGATGTTTACTGCCGATATGGCAGAAGCATTGAAGAGCAGTCTGATCTTACGGGAACTTCAGCCAGTTCATTTGGAGGTATGCCACGGAAAGCCTGTAAAGAATCCAGCGGAACATCTGGAAGAGTATTTACAAGCAACAGCAGCGGCGCATGCGATTCCAAGAAGTGTGTGATCGGGTTCCATAATAAGACAAGTCGGGTGTAACATCCCGGCTTTTTTTGCGTCTTAGTACAGAGGTGATTGCATGAAAAATGTTGGAATCATTCGAATTTGTCTAGCTGCCACTGTATTGCTGACAGGCTGTCAGTTCTGGCAGACGAATCAATCCACCAACAAGCAACTCCCCGCACCACCCGATCCAGTGATTTCCTGGAAAGGCCAATCAGCTGTCACCATCCCCACGTCGTCCTGCTGGCACTATGAGGATCAAGGAGTGTGCACAGATACAGCAGCCCCTCCAGAGATCGTTGGCGAAAAAAAGCCCAAGGCGCTCTCTGTCCAACCGGGAGCGACCCTCACCGTGACGTTTCCCCAACCACCTATCGAAAAATCGTTGCGCGTCACACAATGGCTAGGAATTGATCAGATCGAGCAATTGCTGGAGAACGGCAATGAATGGAAAGCACCGAATGAGCCTGGCTGGTACTTGTTTGATGTCCGCGGTCAATGGGATCAAGGAGATGCGGGACATGCCTTCGTGATTGAAGTGAGAGAGCCGCGACTGTAACTGGCTGCGTTGTCTGCGGACTTTTCTCTGGTCTTTTTGGTATACTGACATCAGGTATGATCCAAAGGAGAGACAACATGTTAGAAGAGTTGATACGTTTTACTGCAGACGAAGCGGATGCAGGGCACACAGTTCGAGATGTGCTGCAAAAGCGATATGGAGTGTCCCGCCGCTTGCTGATTCGGGCGAAGTTCAAAGGCTTGATTACCCGCAACGGACAGCTGGTGTTCGTCAACGAAAAGCTGCAGGCAGGAGACGAGATTGCGGTCATGGTCAGCGAGGATGCGGAAGAAACCGTGGCTCCAGAAGATATGCCGTTGACGATCCGTTACGAAGATGATGATTTGATGGTGATCGCGAAACCTTCTGGCTTGGTCGTACACCCAACTGGAAATCACGCAGGGGGAACGCTGGCTAATGGAGTAATCGCTTACTGGCAAAAACGGGGGGAACACCGGAGATTTCGGGCAGTGAACCGTTTGGATAAAGATACATCAGGGCTCTTGATCGTCGCTAAAAATCAGTGGGCGCACGAGCAGTTCAGCCGGATGCAGCAGGAGCGTACCTTACACCGCATTTATCAGGCGATCGCAGAAGGTGTGGTTGAATCTGATGAAGGAAAGATCGATGCACCGATCGGACTGGCGGAAGACTCCTTTATTACAAGGCAAGTACGCCCCGATGGCCAGACGGCTGTCACCCATTTTCGTGTGCTCGATCGCGGAAATGGCATGAGTCATCTCGAATTGAAGCTTGATACGGGGCGCACCCATCAGATTCGCGTTCATATGAGCAGCCTGGGGCATCCTTTGGCTGGGGATGACTTGTACGGAGGAAGCCGAGAGTACATCGGCAGACAAGCGTTGCACGCATCCCGGCTGTCGTTCATCCATCCGCGCAGTGGTATCAGCATGGAGTTGACGGAGCCCTTGCCTGCGGATATGAGCCATTTGGCAGCTACGTTTTTTACGAAGTAGTGTTTGAAGGAGAAAGGAAAGTGCAAAAGGGTGATTTTTGGCATTTTCTTCTGGAAAAGTGTAAGCGTTTTCGTTATTATGATAGTATTGAATGATTTCCAGACAGTGGAAACAATTGGACGACAGCTGGTTGTCTGCGGGGAGGAATCCACAAGATTTTTTCTCATGTAGCAGACAGGGCCCAGCTTGCGCCTGATGCATGTTTCGGAACGTTTGACAGCGGGGAGACCCCATCTTTGTCATGCAACCGAATCGGCTTAGGGGTGAGCTGGGCTTTTTAGCGTCTTCTGATAAGCGAAAACGGTCTGGGTGGCAAAGGAGTGATACCTCTTGAAACTCGTCTCCTATCGAAAGAACAACGGAGAAGCTTGGCGGGCAGGACTTTATGAAGAGGGCTACATCGTGGAAATGAACCATCTGTTCCCTGACGCTCCTGACACGATCCCTGAATTGCTGGGAGAATGGGAAGTGTGGGGGAAAAGACTGCAGACCGAAGTGGCGAGCAAGAACGGGCAAGGTCAGAGATTGAAGAGAGAGGAAGTCCAGCTGGGTTCGCCTCTCCCTCGCCCTGGCAGCTTTCGCGACTTTTATGCGTTTGAGGCACATGTAAAAACAGCTCGTGCCCAGAGAGGACTAGAAATGGTCCCAGAGTGGTATGAGTTCCCGGTTTTTTACTTCTCCAACGCAGCTGCTTTTTCCGGTCCAGAAGCCGTCATTCGTAGACCCAAAGCGACCCAGTGGCTGGACTATGAACTGGAAGTGGCATGCGTCATTGGAAAAGCGGGGGTGAATATTTCTGTAGAAGAGGCCGCTGAGCATATCGCAGGGTATTGTATCCTCAACGACTGGAGCGCGCGCGACATCCAGAGAGAAGAGGTAAAGGTAGGGCTCGGTCCGGCAAAAGGCAAGGATTTTGCTACCTCGATGGGGCCTTGGCTGGTGACGCCAGATGAGCTGGAAAATGCCAGGATCGCAGGGGAGCGCGGTGACCGCTACGATCTGGCTATGGTCGCCAGAGTGAATGGGGTAGATTATTCGCGGGGCAATTTGAAAGACCTTCACTTTACCTTCGCTGAAATGATCGCCAGGGCTTCTGCTGATTGCATGCTTTACCCTGGTGATGTTATCGGCTCCGGTACGGTGGGAACCGGCTGCATTTTAGAGCTGGGAGCAGAGCGCTATGGCTGGCTGGCTCCCGGGGATGTGGTTGAGCTGGAAGTAGAACGGCTCGGCATTTTGCGAAATCGGATCAGCGAATAGACAGGATAACAGGGAGAAGGGGGAAGTACGATGTCCTTTTATCATCGGATGGGGGAAGTACCAAAAAAGCGGCATACAACCTTTTACAAGCCGAACGGAGAGCTTTTTCGCGAGCAAGTAATGGGGACCAAAGGATTTTCTGGCATACAATCGATCCTGTATCATCACAATCCTCCTACTCAGGTGCGTGCTACACGCAAGTTTGCAGACGTCACACCTGAATTCGTCGAGCAAGATGATTTGAAGCATCAGCATTTCAAAACATTTGATGTTCGTCCTGGAGGCGACCCGATCGGTGGACGCCGATATTTGTTGGGAAACAATGATGTGCTCATGGGGGTTTGTGCACCTACAGAGCCGATGGATTATTTTTATCGTAATGCAGATGGGGATGAAGTCGTCTTTGTCCACGAGGGAGAAGGGGAGCTCCAGACGATATTTGGCACACTGACATACCAGCCGGGAGATTACTTGGTGATTCCGATTGGCACGACGTACCGCATCGTCCCTTCCGTGCAGAGTCGTTTTCTCGTGATCGAGTCGCATAACGAAATCGTGCCACCCAAACGCTACCGCAATGAGCATGGCCAGCTTCTGGAGCATTCCCCCTTTTGCGAGAGGGACATCCGTCTGCCTGAACGATTGGAGACACACGTCGAGAGCGGAGAGTTTGAGGTGCGTGTCAAAAGGCAATCGGTCGTGTACAGCTACCTCTTTGACTTCCATCCGCTAGATGTGGTGGGCTGGGATGGGTATTTGTACCCGTACGCACTTAGCATCCACGATTTTGAACCGATTACAGGGCGCATTCATCAGCCACCGCCTGTACATCAGACGTTTGCAGGCCAAAATTTCGTGATCTGCTCGTTTGTACCGAGGCTGTACGATTATCACCCGCAATCGATACCAGCCCCTTACTTCCACAGCAATGTCGAAAGCGATGAAGTGTTATACTACTTAAAAGGCAATTTCATGAGCAGAAAAGGGATATACGAAGGCTCCATTACGTTGCACCCGATGGGCATCCCGCACGGACCACATCCGGGCAAAATTGAAGGGAGTATCGGCAAAAAAGAAACGAGCGAGCTCGCTGTCATGCTCGATACGTTCCATCCACTGAAGGTGACACGACAGGCACTGGAGGTAGAGGACGGAGCGTATATGACGAGCTGGCTGCCGCCAAGCGAGTAAGAAAGTGGGGATGGCTGCATGGAACTAAAGATGTCTGAATTGGAAAGACAAGAGAAATACAAGTTGCTCATTGGGGGCATCATCCCTCGACCGATCGCTTGGGTGACTTCGATGGATGGAAATGGACTCGTCAATGCAGCACCATTCAGTTATTTTAACGTTGCAAGCATTGAGCCCATGATGATTTCAGTCGCAGTCATGCGCAAGCCAGGAGGGAATCGAAAAGATACGGCTCGAAACATACAGGACACGGGTGAATTTGTGGTGAACATGGTGGATGTGCACAATGTCGATGTCATGAATCAGACGTCAGCTGATTATCCTTCCGAAGTGAGCGAGGTGACAGAGCTCGGTTTGGAGTTGCAACCGTCCGCTGCTGTCAAGGTGCCTCGGCTTGGTGCTTCACGCATCCACTTTGAGTGTAAGCTTCATCAGATCGTTGAATTAGGTAGCCCGACTAGCTCGGATCTCATCATCGGGGAAGTCCTTCACGTTCACCTAGAGGATGCGCTATATCATCAGGGGAGAATTGATGCTGCGGCTTTTGCTCCAGTCAGTAGGCTTGCGGGGCATAGCTATGCGACATTGGGTGAAATATTTGACCGACCGAGACCGGTTTATACCGAATCCGAAAACAAGAAATCATAACGAACAGCAAAAGGCCGCCCGAGTATATCGAGGCGGTCTTTGCCATGGGGCGAGAGTGATTACTCTGGGACGAGGCCAGGGTAGCGGGACACTGCGTCGGGCCTGATCCATCGATCGTACTCTCCAGAAGTACTGGCGTTTACGGGCGGGCCGTAGGGGGTGACGTTTGGCTCCATTCCTTGTGGGTGAACGACACTCTGTTGATAGTAATAATGGCGATCGCTTTGGATGAAGCTCCGATCTTCAGCCGGGTTCGTAGAGCAACCCGTAAGTATACAAATCGCCACCAGCCATAGGAGCGGCATGATAGATCACCTCACTTGTAGCGTGAGCGGGATCGCGGCGTTTCATGCAGAGCTTGGCCGATATCCGTCCGAGGTCGGAGGACAAATCCCTCTACGGCCCATTTTGCCAAAAGCGGCCGTGGGGTATCCTGTAGATACAAAGTAAGCGGAACCTGAAGAGAGGAAGGAATGCGACGATGGAAAGACGTTTATATCGTTCACAACAGGATAAACGATTGTTTGGGATCTGTGGAGGGATTGCTCAGTTTCTTAATATTGACTCGACGCTGGTTCGTGTCGGGGTCGTCATTTTGACAGTTTGCACTGGGGTTCCTATTTTAATTTACTTGCTGTTGGCGATGATCATGCCCAAAGAACCACGTTGGTCTGACGCGGCAGATGGATACGATATTTATGAGCGACCGTACAAAAGCCAACCCCAAGCGCGCATGAGTGATCTGGATTCCGAGATTGATCGTCTGGAAAAACGGGCTCTGGTTCAAGAGGTACAACGTCTGCGCACAGAACTGGGAAAGTACAAAAACGTGTAAACCCGCAAAGAGACTTCCTGAATTGTACAGGGAGTCTTTTTTCATTCATACCTTATTAGGCTGAACACCCCCGGTATTTTTGTGAAAAATAAAGGCCTGTCTGCCGGATGGAGGAATGGAAACAAATGGTTTCTGGCGCATAACATGTAAGGTGGAATATGTACATAGGGAGGGAAAGGCAGTGTATCTCGGCGTGTTCGATTTGAAACAGCGTTTGGAGCAGACTCGTAAAGTTTTGCGAGAAAAACAGCATCTGAAAAAGCTGATTGAAGAAGACATCCATGATCTGGAAAAAGACGTTCAAGATCTGGAGGCAATGACAGGCGATAAGAAGTTGGCAACAATTATTCAAGGGTAAGTGAGTGGAGCAGGGCATACGTCTTGGTCTGCTGGTAAACCGATGTAAAAAGTGGCTGCTGCATGAGAATGCGGCGAGCCACTTTTTTTCGTCTCACGTATCGGTTATTGGGCAACAGCTGAGTCAATCAGTTTCTCCACGATGACGGGAAGCATTTGAATAGCAGCACTGTTGGTCCCGTAGGTCTGGCTGTCCGCATACGTGCCTTCCATCAACAGACGCAGTGTGTAGGCCAACTCGTGCGGGTGGGGAGCTCCGAGCGCGGTTGACAGCTCAAGAAAGGTGTCGTGTACTCGCTTTTGATGGGCTGTGACGAGTTCACGAACGGGATGAGACGTATCGGGAAATTCTACTGCGACATTGATAAAGCAGCAGCCCCGAAAATCCGTGCAGGACGCTTTTACAGCCAAATCGCGAAAGAACTGAATGAGTTGCTCTCGGGGTTGATCAGGGTGCTTGGTTACACTAGTCGTCCATTCTGTCCAAAATGCCTGTTGCTTTCGACTCATGTAAGCCAGGATCAGGTCAGTTTTGGAAGCAAATTGTCGGTATACGCTCATCTTATTGATACCGGCCCGTTCGACCACGGCGTCTACACTGACTGCATGGATGCCCTCCTGATAAAACAGCTCTTCGGCGGCGTTCAAGATGATTTCTTGTGCCTCCGTCCGCGGGATTCGCGTTCGTTTACTGGAAGTCATGTCGTTACGCTTTCCAGACGTCTGCGACGATTTCGTAGGAGTGGAGACGATCAGCGTGCTCGAACATTTGCGTGGTAATCATCAGCTCGTCCGCCTGCGTCGAGTTCAGCAGTTCCTGTAGTTCTTTTTTCACCGTGTCAGGACTTCCAATAATCGAGGAGCGTAGCTGAGATTGAACAGATAGCTTTTCAAACTCGCTCCACAGGTCATCCATGTCGTCGACAGGCGGTTGGATCGGTTTGAGATCGCCGCGAATGATATTCAGGAATGCCTGAAAATGAGAGGTAGCGAGTCTTTCTGCTTTTTCGTCCGTATCTGCAGCCATGACATTGACGCCGACCATCGCATATGGCTTATCCAACACGTCGGATGGACGGAAGCTGTGACGGTACGTCTGCAGGGCAGGCAACGTATAGTTCGGCGAAAAATGGCCGGCAAAGGCAAAAGGCAATCCGAGCATTCCGGCTAGACGAGCACTAAAATCACTGGAGCCAAGTAGCCAAATCGGGATATTCAGCCCTTCACCGGGAATAGCGCGAACGCCTACGGGAGAATCACTCAAGCTCGGGTTCAGATACTCACGCAGCTCTTGCAGTAGCTCAGGAAAATCTTCTCCGCCGATTCTCAGATCGCGGCGCAACGCACGCGCCGTACGTTGGTCTGCACCTGGCGCTCTTCCTAGGCCGAGATCGATACGTCCAGGATATAGTGATTCCAAGGTGCCGAACTGTTCTGCAATCACCAGAGGGGCATGATTAGGCAGCATGATTCCGCCGGAGCCGACACGTAGCTTGGTCGTTCCGCCAGCGATGTGCCCGATTAAGACGGATGTAGCAGAGCTGGCTACGCTGGGCATGGAATGATGCTCTGCTAACCAGTAACGATGATAGCCCCACTTTTCCACATGCTGCGCCAGATCGAGGCTTTTCTTGTACGATTCGGTGGCGTTGCTTCCTTCTACAATCGGTGCGAGATCTAGAACGGACAGGGGAATATCCCGGAGCTGTTTGGGTGCTTGGCGTTCATTTATTTGTTCGGACATGTATAGGAAACCTCCTTTGAAGGTTTGTTACTAGGTAGTAACAAGTGTATTTGCATCATACGAATCAGGTAAGCAGCTGTCAAGGTATCGATGTTCGATCCAGCACATTGAAGGCACGTAAATAAAGGACTCCGCATAATTGTACAAGACTAATATGTGTAGTGGCGTTCACCCGTCCTTGTAGGTGTGCGGGAACGATTGCCTGACGCAGGCTAAGTGTGCTGATGCTAAACATGGATATGCCCAGCCCAAAGCAAAACTGGCCGGCTGAAAGAACGAGGGCCGTCATTCCGTCCGAGCCAAATGCCATCGGCGCGAATGGTCCTCCGTATGCAGCGATTGTACAAGAGCTGATCACAACTGTACCCATTCCAAACCGACGGAAGATGTTGGCGGGTCAACGTGGAATGCAATGACGTTTATGAAGAACAGAGCAGGCCAATCGTGAGGAACTACGAATCGAAGAATGCTATCATTCATAAAAAAAGAGGATATATGCTCTAATGCAGAGCATGATATCCTCTATTTATTTACGTCTAATGATTTCGCGTGGTTCTATTGTTTGGTCAAAATGACAGGTCCATCCGCAGTAATGGCGATAGTGTGCTCATACTGGGCAGAAAGCTGGCCATCACGTGTACGTGCTGTCCAACCATCTTCATCGATTTTGGCGTGATAGGTCCCGATGTTGAGCATAGGCTCAATCGTAATGACCATGCCTTCCTTCAGACGCTGTCCGCGTCCAGGAGGGCCAAAGTGGGGAACGTAAGGCTCCTCATGCATATCTTTTCCAATTCCATGACCGGTAAAGTCACGGACAACCGAGTATCCATTTGCCTGCGCAAAGGTCTGGATGGCGTGGGAAATGTCCCCGATCCGATTGCCGACGACAGCCTGCTCGATGCCTAAGTACAGCGACTTTTCGGTTACCTCCAGAAGACGTTTGGCTTCCGGAGAAACGTTACCTACTTCATATGACCAGGCCGAATCGGCGAGCCATCCGTCTTTTCGAACAACCATATCGATGGTTACAATATCACCGTCACGAAGCGGTTCTTTCTTGGGAAAACCATGGCAAATCACATCGTTTACAGAGCCGCAGGTCGCATACGGATAACCGGAATAACCTTTTTGCTCAGGGGTTGCTCCGTTTTTGACTAAGAACTCTTCCACAAATTGATCAATGTCCCAGGTAGTTACGCCGGGACGAATCATCGTCTTAATCTCTCGATGGCAAGCAGCCAAAATACGTCCTGCTGCGCGCATCAATTCGATTTCTTCGGGTGTCTTGAGGATAATCATCGATTCTCTCCTTGTCCTCGCTTTTGATTCGCAGATAAGTGATAGAAGAATTCTTATCTGCACAAGTGCTCGAAGACTCCACCAAACAAGCTTAGGGGAGCCAAGCTATCTAATCTTCTCTATCCATTATATAGTGTAGACCGATTTTCGGCTAATTGCCACCGTGAAAACTGCGTGGTAGGATGAGGAAGAAATAATCAACCCGGGGGGTAGGAAGCATGGACAAGTTTCAAGAACATCTGGCGAACTACCAGATACATGTAAAAGAAGACGCAGAAAAACGCGTCGCCTTTATTCGCGAGCAAATTGACGGACCAGGGTTGGGTGGAGCGGTCGTAGGTATTTCTGGTGGGATCGATAGTGCCGTGACAGCTGCGCTCTGTGTACGAGCACTTGGCAAGGAACGAGTCATCGGGGTTTGGTTGCCTGCCTATTCCCAAGATGTCCATGCAGAGGATGCACAGCGTCTGGCTGATGAGATTGGCCTGAATCTGGTGACAGTTGACGTAGGAGCTGCCTTTGATGCGATTGTTCCTGCTATTGAAGGCGTGTTGACACTGGACGCGAAAACAAAAGGAAATACAAAGGCTCGACTGCGCATGACAGCCTTGTATGCGGTCGCCAACCAAAAAGGATACCTGGTAGTAGATACATGCAACCGTAGTGAAGTCTACGTAGGATACATGACGAAGGGCGGCGATGGATTGGCTGACATCAATCCGGTTGCGAGCCTGACGAAGCATGAGGTGCGAATCCTGGCAGCAGAGCTGGGTGTGCCGACCACGATTATTACAAAGGCGCCATCTGCAGATTTGTGGGAAGGTCAAACGGACGAGCAGGAAATGGGCTTTACATATGAAGATCTGGATCGTCTCCTCATTACAGGTGAGACAAGACCAGAGGCAAAAGAACGTATTGAGTACCTCCATCGCATTTCCGAACATAAGCGTAAATTGATGCCGGAAATTTAATGGTTGGGTTACAGAGCCAACAGTTGATTCCTGGGCGATTTTGTACGATAATAGAAGTTATGCACAGATCTATCTGAGAAAGAGGTGGAACAGATGTCGACGACTGAATTGATGCTGAGAACAAGTCTGGAAGGACGTGTGAAGCGTACGTTGCAAACGTACTTCCGTCGCCCCAACTACGTGTTGATCAGTGAAAGCCTGGGAGCGAACGGCCTGTCCCCAGAGCAAGTGGAAGTAACCCTGGAGCTCTTGAAGCAAGATAGTACCGTTGCCGAAATCATGGAGCAACTGCGGGATAAAGGCTACTTCGCATAATGGTATGAACCAAATGAAAAGACCGGTCTGACGTATTACGCAGTCAGAACCGGTCTTTTTTTGTAAGCGAGGATCAGGCAGGGACAATCCAAGTCTTTTTCAAGAAGTGGATCGTCCTTGTACCGAGCGTCGCATTTTTTTGCGACGATATAACTGTAAGGCAGCGTGAACGATAAAGTAGCTGGATATTGCGACAACAAAACCCATCACAGCACTACCTGTAAAGTAGGCAAGACCTGTGTCTTTCATCCACAAAAGCCATTTTTCCCACGGTGGCATTTCTCCACCATGGACGAGGTGCTCATTTAATGGTTTGCCGACAATCGCGTACCCAATCTTGTAGTTGATTACCATGAAGACTGGCAATACGAGCTTGCCAATGACAAAAGCGATCAATCCAGCAGGTATGCTGGCTCGAAAAAATTTTAATAAAGGAAACAACAATAGGAACGCCAGACCGAAAGTAGGTAGTGTTATGAATTCGACGAAAATACCAATTGAAAAGCCACGGGCGACAAAAGAAGGTGCACCCTTCATTCGAATCAGCTTGTAATATTCGTACTTCAATTTGCGGTAGATTTTTTTCCACATCCGGCCTGTCCCTCGTTTTATCCCGTTTCTATTTATCTAGCTAATTATAGCGAATCGGCCTTTGGAAAGCCACGGGCACTTGCACATGATTCGCTATTTTTCTACAAAAAGTGCATTCATACGCAACGTAAATCGTGCTGCATTCTTCGTGAACTAGGTAAACGTACAACGAGGGCGAAATAAAGTCAACCGGGCTGATTTGAGAAAGGTGTAATCTTTTGGCATAATGAGTGTAGGGCAGACAGGCCGGAAAAGTGGTGACGCATGTGGAAGAGATGATGGCGAGTTTTGGCGGTTATATTACGCAGTATGGATATGGAGCACTGTTTGGTTTGTTTTTTCTGGGGATTCTGGGAATGCCTCTTCCAGAAGAAACGTTGCTCGTTTTTTCCGGATTTCTTGTCTCTACGGGCAAACTGGAGTATTGGCCTACCTTTTTCGTTTGTTTTCTCGGTTCAGTAACAGCAATGACAGCAGCATACTGGATTGGGAGAACACTCGGGTTTCCTTTTCTCGAGCGTTATGGCAAACGAATGGGAATGGGATACACCGTCTACAAAAAAACCGAGGATTGGTTTAATCGGGTAGGAAAGTGGGCGCTACCTGTCGGCTACTTTATTCCAGGAGTACGGCAGTTTACGGCATATTTTGCCGGAATTACGCGGTTGCCGTTTCCAACCTTTATGCTTTACACATACGTAGGAGGTCTTTTTTGGAGCCTTCTGTTTGTCACGCTAGGCTGGCAGCTAGGGGAACGCTGGGATGATGTGTTTGATCTCATTTCCCGCAACCTCGCTATCTTTTTCCTTGCTGTGCTGGCTGTTATCGCCATTTGGTCGTACATTCGGCATAAACAAAATGCGGCGAGAAAACCAAAAAGGGAGGAATCGCAATGAACGAAGAGGATCGCAAACCGGAAGAAAACGGCATGACAGAGGATAATCACAAGGCCAAGGCCGAAGAAAATCACAAGCCCGAAGAAAAAACACTGGAAAACTTGCCTTCCGTGCGTCAAACGCAAGAGCTGATTCCCGTCGTTCTACCTGAAAAGCATCAGCGCTTTTACGATAAACTCCGTGAAAAAATCGAGAGCTTCATTAAGGATAAAGGGGTCAATGATACAGTCGCCAGCTATATCTTATTGGCTCCGGACCTGTTCGTCCTACTTGCCCGCCTGATGCTGGACAAGCGTGTGAGTGTACCGTCCAAAGCGATTGCGGGCGTTGCCGTAGCGTATTTCATCGCGCCGATTGATTTCATTCCAGAAGTGCTTGTCGGCGGTTTTGGATTACTGGATGACGTGATTCTGGCAGTGTACGCCTTGCGTCGCATTCTCGTAGATGTGGATGAAACGATCGTTCGCGAGCACTGGAATGGGGAAGAGGATTTGCTCGGGGTGATTACCAAGGTCATCAAATCGGCCGATGATCTGGTCGGGAAAAAGATCGTGAAAAAGCTAGAAGAGACGCTGTTTCGAAAAAAATAGGCTGGGATGGGAGAGCAGATGAAATATTTAGCGGAGTATCAGGAAGGAGAGCGGGTTGTCGCTTTTTGCCTGGTGAAATCAAAAGAATCCGGTGTGGCCAGTAATCAGAGTGAGTATCTCAATCTGGAGCTGGGTGATCGCTCCGGGACGATCATGGCAAAGCTATGGGATGTCAACGCAGAATTGAAGGAATCGATCGTAGTCAAAGCAGTTGTCAAAATCGATGCCACGGTACAAAATTATCGCGGGAAGAAACAACTCGTTATTCAGCGGATCAGACCTGCGTCTTCTTCAGACGAGGTGCTCATGGAGTCGCTGATTCCCATTTCCCCTGTTCCGGTTAACGAGCTGTGGGAAAAGCTGGAGAACACGGTCGAAAGTTTGCAGAGCAAGACGCTGCAGGCCATCATCAAGGATGCTTTGTCCAGTGAAGAGATCAGTGACCGACTGCGTCACTACCCAGCAGGCGTGCGTATGCATCACAGCTACTATCACGGATTGCTCGAGCATATCGTTTCGTTGTTGACGGCAGCTGAAAGGCTCTTGCCGCTCTATCCACAGGTCGACAGAGATGTGCTATACGCTACTTGCATCATGCATGACATCGGGAAATTGTACGAGCTCTCCGATCCGATCGCACCGGATTACACGACACCTGGTCAATTGATTGGACATTTGGTTATGGGTGTGGAAATCGTGAGCGGGATTTGCCGCGAGCTCGATATTCCTCTGGGCGATGCAGAAGTATTGCATCTCAAGCACTGCATCCTCAGTCATCATGGTGAAGTGGAAAATGGTTGGGGAAGTGCCGTATCCGGAAAAACACCTACTGCGGTCCTTTTTCATTATCTCGATCAGATTGACAGCAAGATGAACGCCTTGGGCCAGACATTGGCTGACGCAGGCGAGGAAGAATGGGCGTATGCCGGAGTGCTCAGAAGAAAAGTGTGGCGTGGTTATTAATTCACAAGATGTAGTCGTCTGTAATCATACAGGCGACTATTTTTTTAGTACAAAAGAAACGTTTTCCAGAATGTAACCGTCTTTATTAGGAACTACTTCAAAAGGGAGGAGTACACATGAAAAAATGGAACAAGGCTGCTTTTTTAGTGGTAGCTGCCAGTTTGCTCGCAACATCTGCTGTATTAACCGGACCAACATCTGCTTATGCGATCAACAAAAGCGAGGCAGAAGTCATACCATTACCAGCAGACCTGGTACAGGTACTTAAAGATCTGAAAGAAGACTATGTACCGGCCCTAGGTAACTTGCATACGGATTCGTTTGTCAAAGACGGTTCTGAATACCGGATTGCGCTTTCCGATAAGAAGAGCAAGATCACTGCAGGGATCTCACTCTCCCTCGTTGTAGATGAGAATGGAAACATCCTGTCCCTCGAACTGTCTGATCCGGATCGTGATAAGACCAAACATTTTGACAAAGAGGTACAATACAAACAGGCAGTCAGCTTCATTCGGGAGCAAGTCGGTATCGATCATGCTGTCGCCTCGCAAGGATTCCTGTCCACACGCAAGGGAACAGGAACAGAGAATTTGATGGTGGTTCCTTTTTATCAGAAACAAAACGATATCCCAGTGAAAAAACAAATGGGGGAGGTCATGGTAGACGCTGACGGTCAAATCGTAAAGTTTTATCAAAAGAAACAGAAGCTCCCTCTCGTCCTAGACATAGCGGACCCGAAGAAAGCTGTAGCGAACGGTCTTGCCAAACAATCGTGGGAAGAAGCTCTGTCGATGAAGCTCGTCTACGATCAGGAAAAGGCGAAGCTCGTTTACATCCCTGAGAATGAGCCGATGATCGATAGCTTGACAGGTCAAGTCGTCCCTGACATCTACGTTGAGGACCAAGAAGAGCTGAAAATCAAAGGAACCGCTACAAAAGACTTGTGGAAAGATCAAAAGAACTTGGAAAAAATGCTCAGCGAAAGCTTAAATCTGACCGTCAGCCGACTCAAATACGATTTCGTGACGGAAAAGGATAAAAAGAGCGACATCGATGTGTACGAATGGAAATCCGTTGTGAATGAGACTGCAACAATCACGCTAGACCGTAAGACGCGTACGCCGATCCAGGTTAAATTGGATGGGCAAGCCGAAGCGATACCGGAAAAGCCGCTCACCGTTAACGAAGGCAAGAAATTGGCATTGCAATACGTCGAGAAGTATTTGCTCACGAACGAGCAGTCCTTTGAATTGAAAACGACTAGTTTGACTGACAAATTGCCTGCGTGGGTGGATCAGGAGCAGGGACGACTTCAGCCTTCGTACCGTTTTGATTTTTATCCACAAACCGATGGAATCCCTACGAAAAAACCGCTCTATACGATTGAGATCGACGCCAATAAAGGCAAAGTCGTTCTGGTCCGAGTGTCTGATACCGTCAGTCCGCCAAGCAATCTGAACCAAAAGGGATTGATCGGTGAAAAGCAAGCAAAAGAATCGTTCCTGAAGACAGTCTATCTGCGTCAGGATTACTGGTACGCAAAAGCAGGCAATCAGACAGCAGATATCCCACAGCTCGTTTACGTAGCGACAGAAAGCAGTCTCTCCCATGCGATCGATGCACACAGCGGCGCTACAGAAGACGATTGGCTGGAGTGGGAAGAATAAGAGTGTAAGTCTGGCATCTTTGTGCCAGGCTTTTCTTATACGTTTGAATCATAGCGGACAACCACGCTCCGCAGGTTTCAGGCACCTTAATTATCGGAATAGAGAAACACTTTGTACGAGGTAGGATTTTTTTTCTTTTTGTAGAATAACTCTTTGATTCCCATTTGATTGGCAAACAACGCCGGTCACGAGAAGGAGAAAGTTCATGAAACGGCCAACTTATACCCTACCAAGTATTGTAAAAAAGGTATTCCGGTCCGGTGAGCGCTCCCTCCCCCGAACAGAAGTCTGCTCCCGGATGGAAGCGAACGAGCTGAATGCTTTTTTGAATCTAGACAGTGCTGCACTGCTTGATAAAGTGCTGGTACTGGAGCAGTCGCCCGTACGGGTTGGGAGCTCTGACGCGATTGTGGAATTGACCTACCAACCTCATCAGTTGTTTGATCTGGCGTACCGTTTTTTGCGAGAGACCCTCACACCTAAAAAAATGGACCAGATCGTGGCGGAGCTTCGTCGTCAAACTCAGTTTGGCTGGAATCAAATTCAACGGCTTTTGCAGTTGGAGAAGGATCCTCGCTTTGTGCAGTATCAAGGCGATCCTCGCTGGTTCCTGGCTGAGTGGACGTTGGGCAACGATCAAGTATTCGCCTTTTGCCGTGACAATGGCATCACACAGGTAACTTCGCGCTCCCTGGTGCACTTTTTGGAGCAGGAAGTGGGTATTGCTGCTGATGCAGCTTTCCTGCCAGTTCTGGATGATCGATTCCGGATTGATGGAGAACGCTTGTACATCATTGTTCGCAGTGAAGAGCCAAATGAAGAAGAGTCGGCGGTTATGGAAATTGCAGTCACCGTCGCTTCCGAAACGATAACGAAGACCGAGGAAGAAACAGAAGAAGACCTGACCGAATCGGGACAAAACGTGCAGCTTTTGGAAGAACATCATGAATCAACTTACACTAAGGAGGAAAAGACAATGAATACCGTTACCAATGAGCAAGTCTTACAAGAGGTTCAAGAGCTGTTGCAGCAGGCAATCGAGCGTCTGGAATCCCGTCAGCATGAAATGTCCCAAGAAGTCGTGAACCATTTTCAACAAAGCAATATGCAAGCTATAGAAGTGCTGATGAAAGAGAAACATAAGCATGAGCAGATCGTACTCGGCATTCAACAAGTGCTGGCTACCAGTGAACAACAATGAGTAAGCTTGAGGCTACGATCCGGTTGGAGCAGAGGTTTGCCTTGCTGCGCGAAGTCATCGCGATGTATCGGATTCGGCTTCAAGAAATGGAGCAAGAAGTGGTGCAGCTTTTCACCACCAATCAGCTCTCTGCTATATCTGCATGCATGGGCGAGAAGCAGCGCATCGTCAGGCTGATGAACCGTTTGGAGCAGTTTATCAACCAGTGGGAACACAATGGCGAAGTGGGTATCGTACATGAATCAAAACGAGAACACTTGAACACATGAAGAATAATGCGGTAAAATAGGGGGATTGTGCAGGATTCCCCGCGCATGCCGCGTGGGATGGAAAGGAGATCCAAACCCTCTATGTCTGTTGGAAGAAACGAATTGTGCCCCTGCGGGAGCGGGAAAAAATACAAAAAATGCTGCGGCGTGGTCACACCGATCACGGAGCTGCGCAGTCGCCATGAGCAAAAGCTGCAGAAGGAATACGCTGGCTGGGTGGAACGTTTGAACCACTTTGTGGGTGCAAATGTGACCAGTGAGGTAATTTCGGATGCACGTAGTCTTTTTGCCGAGGAGATTGGTCTTTCAGAAGAGAGTGTCATGCGTCCGGAATGGGCAGCTCACTTCTTCAACTGGTGTGTGCTCGATGTGAAAACAGGTGGCAGTACGCTGCTGGAAAATTACGTAAAGCAGCACGGCCGCAGAATGGAGCCAGATCTTCGTCGTGCGTTCGCTCGACTACACCTAAATGTGTATGAGGTCATGGAGGTAGATCGTGATGTGCTGACGGTTCAACAACCGATCAGTCACGAAACGCACTATTTGCTGCGATCCAACAATTTGCAGGTGGAGCCAGGTCAAGTCATCGTAGGACGTCTGTTGAATCTGGGATTGCGTGATATGCTGTTCTCGGGCAGCATCATCCTGCAACCACATGTTAAACAGCCGATTCTGGAATGGCTAAAAGAGCATCCAGAGGTAGAGGAAGCGGCCAACGATACAGCCAAACGTGTGTATACGACGGACTTGTACCGCTTTATCGTTCAGTTTGGCGATGAAGGAAGCGACGAAGTGAAGAGCGCAGATGCCTTGCTACGTCGTAGCTATGCCGTTGTGAACCGCAATCAGCTAATCAAGGAAATGGAAGCGACTCGCTCCTTTGAACTGAAGAGAAAAGACGCTGCCAACGAAATCTGGGTGTATGCGACACGCAAAGAGGAGCATCTGTTCCCTGCATTGAAGGGGGCATTGCTCGAGTTGTATGAAGTACAGGCAGAGGTCCTGATCCAGGATGACAAGATCATGCTGGAAGGATACGCGCCACAGCTAGATGAAGTAGCGGATCTGCTGCAGCTGCACCCTTTGCAGGACGAAGAAGAAATTCGCGTCTTGTCCTCGACGGGCTCCAAGCTCTCGAAGGGCACGCTCTTTATCACCAGCCAGCCTACATTGCCTCCAAAAGTGCTGCAATGGGCGGTTCAAACGTACTTCGCAGAAAAATGGCTGGTTACACCGCATGAGTCGTTGGACGAGCTTGCACCGATCCTGGTCGCAGCATCGGATAATGCAGAGCTGAATGGCAAGCTGCAAAGCCTCATGGAACAGATGGAACAAGACAACAAGCTGGGACAAGGATTGGCACGGTTCATTCGCATGGACATGCTCCGTCCCCGTTTGGCCCTCGAAAATAAAGACCTGCATGTAAACAACTTGTTGCGACGCCCATTGATCGAGGGATTGCCGGAGAGCGTGTATACGGTCCATCCTGATCGTCTGGCGGACATGAGCCGTTTTGTGCAGGAAATGACAGAAGGCAAGTCTGAAGCAACTGTCAAAAAGTATGATGAGGTCATGAACAATTTCCGATCCTTTGTTCGTGGAGCATTCGGTCCGACCTTTACGTGGGATCAGTTGCGCAAAGAAGATCTCGTCTACTTCCTGGTGCATGATATTTACGTCCGCACGGATGCTACGACGAAGACATTGGCTACGAACCTGTTGTCTGTCTTGACCGCGTTCTTCAAGTGGTTGGACAAGCAAGGTGTCGCAGGTCTGCATTCCGAGACCCAGCCATTGTTGGTCGAGCTGAAAGAGACGCTTCCAGAAGCGTATCGCTTGCGCGGTGTGCTGGAGAAGGAAGCAAATCAAAATCTCTACGGAAACACGAATGGCCTTACCCAATTGGCAGAAGAAACGATTATGCTTCTGGAGCCAGACAAGAACGGGTGGATTGCCAAACGTTCCAACGGAGAAAAGATCAAGCTGTCGCTGGAAGCAGATGCCGGACAGGTATTGTCTTCGGATTGGTTGATCGCTGGACTCTTTGGCCAAACAGAGGACGGCAGCTGGAAGGTGTATGGTACACCAGAGCTGTATCCACCTGTTGTTGCCCTGCTGTTGGGTGTTCCGACGAGCGTCTTGGTATAAAAAAGAAGGGTGTTCCCTTGTAGCTGCGTCTACACGAGGGGGACACCCTTTTTTAGTCGAAAAAAAGGGGCCATCCCAGTATCGGGACAGCCCCTTTCGTTATTTTTACCTTATGTGCGAGCCCATTCACGAACGGTTTCATCTTTGGGAAGGAAGAACCCGAGAATCCCGATCAAAGGCAACAGAGAGCAAAGAGTAATGACAAAGGTCAGATCAAACTTGTCAGCGAGAGAGCCGAACACGAGGCTACCCATCCCGCCCATTCCAAATGCCAGTCCGGTAATGAGACCGGAGACAGTCCCGATTCGACCAGGGAGCAATTCCTGAGCGTACACGACGGTAACAGAAAAGCTGGAAAGCATGATCAATCCGCTCAAGAAGAGGACGGGATAGACCCAGATACCAGATACGTAAGGAGTGAGGATCGTTAATGGAACGGCACCGAGTGTCGATAGGATCAGCAAGTTGCGTTTCCCGAAACGGTCAGAGAGAGGTCCTCCCAAGAACGTTCCGATAGCGCCTGCCATCAAAAATCCAAAGACGACAACTTGCGCGTGCGAGTACTCAACTCCTTTAACGTACATCAAGAAAAACTGATAGAAGCTTTGGAATCCAGCATTCATCCATGAACGTACGCTGACGATCAGCACGAGCAGTCCGAGTGCGATAAATCGTTTTTTACGATGTGTATAAGCGACCGTAGTAGAAACTGCTTTTTTCAACCGCTGTTGACCACGGTACCAGAGAGCGACGTAGAGCAGAACACCACTTGCGACAATGGCAGGCATCAGAAACCACTTGGCTCCGGTCTGTCCCAGGTTGGCAAAGATCAAAATAGTCATCAGTGGAGCAAGTGCCTGGCCAGCATTTCCCCCTACCTGAAAGATGGACTGTCCCAAGCCTCTGCGTACGCCGGAAGCTTGATGGGCAAAACGGGATGCCTCTGGGTGGAAGACTGCTGAGCCGATCCCTACGCAGGCGACCGCCAACAGGACCAGAAAGTAATTGCCAGCAAAAGCGAGGGCTAACATACCGAGACCAGAAACGAGCAATGCGATAGGAGGCAGGAATGGGCGAGATTTTCGATCAGATAAGTAGCCGACAATGGGCTGTAGGACAGAGGAGGTAAGATTCATAACCAACAGAATAAGGCCGACTTGCGTAAAGCTCAATGCGAGGTTTTTTTCCAGGATGGGCAGCAGCGCCGGGATAACGGATTGCAAGCTGTCATTCAATAAATGAACGATACTAATTGCAAACAGCATCCGATACACAGTAGGAGCCGCCTTCTCCGTAGGCGATGCATGAATGGGTGTAGATGTGGCACTCATATGGTTCATCTCCAATTTTTTTCTGTGAAAAACGTCCAGCCGTTTTTCTTCTCTAAGGATAGGACTGTTTCCTAGTTAACAGTTTCGTTCTCACTTTAGCACGGAATACGCCATACGTCATCCATGTAATACTGTCATATAGAGGAGTTCTATAGAAGACAAATGACGAAGGATCTTTTCAAAGAAGTAGGAATTGTAAGGCTCTTGTCGAAAAAGAGAGAAAGAGATGAAAGCTGATGGAACAAAGAAGCGAAAAATGGAACGAACATGACCGTGTGCAAATCGGCAAAAGAGGGGTGCTTGTATGCTGGAGGGGATGAAAGAGTACTGGATGTGCGTAGGTGGCGCCAATGTGGATGTACAGGGGGTCACGTCCGCCCGATTGCTCCCTGGGACCAGTAACCCGGGAATCGTCCATCAAGCGGCAGGTGGAGTGGCTCGTAACGTGGCAGAAAATCTGGGATGGCTGGGGGAAGAAGTCCATTTGTATGCATTGGTTGGTGAAGATGCTGATGGCGAATGGCTACGCCAGATAACAGCGGACAGTGGCGTGGCTACACACGGGATGATGAGAGTCTCTGGAAAATCCACAGGGCGGTATTTGGCCATTCGTGATCTGGATGGAGAATTGTACACGGCAGTGGCCGATATGGCCATCAATGAAGCGTGGACAGATGCGATGGTGCGAGATGTGATAAAAAGACTCCCACAGGTAACGGGGGTGTTTCTGGACGCCAATCTTCCTGTTCATGTAATGGAAGCGTTGCTGGAAGAAGCGAATCGAAAAGGGAAAAAAGTAATCGCAGACCCGGTCTCCGTTAAGAAGGCGAAAAAATGGAGGGGGAGATTGGAGGGAATGTTCTCGCTCGTAGGCAGCATCGATGAGATGGAAGCCCTGAGTGGACAGTCACTTCATTCCTATAATGACGTGGAGAAATGTGCCCATGCATTAGTGGTAGGTGGGGTAACCCAAGTCATGGTGATTTGCGGGGAGGCAGGCTTGTACTTATGCAACGAGAGGGAATCGCTGTGGCTGCCGGCACCTACTACCCAAATCAGAGAAATGGCAGGAGACGCGTTTGTAGCCGGTGTGATCTTCGCCCAAGACAAAACGTCTTTCCTGTTTGAACAAGCCGCTTACGGTATCGCATTGGCGGAAATGAGCATACAGAAAAAAGGGAAAGTCGACTTGAATGAATTTTTGCTGCGAAAAGAGTTCTTCGCTTCCAAACAGAACCAAATCATGAATCGGGATTCGGAAGGAGCGGTATGAGAGGAAGAACCTTGACGAACACTACCGAGTAGCTTCACATACAAGGAGGAGTGTACTCGTGGAAAAGAAGTCAAATGATGTAAACGGAAAACAGGAGAGCCACGTTCGTCAGGGAGGCGACTCTCATCGCTCCACACAAAAGCGTCCTGAAGGTCCTGTCCAAGGATTTAGCCAGGCGCCACGCGGTTTGCAATAGGACGGAAGGAACGACCCCTATCGACAAAAGATAGGGGTTTTTACGTGCAGGGAACATTTTTCTACAAATGCAGACAATGGTATGTTACAATACCGTAATCAGAGTATTACCATCAGAAGAAAATATTAGTGCATCTTATCGAGTGGCACTTTTTACAATTGTGCCTCCCTTTCCCTTTTCAAAAAGCGTGCGCGAACAAGGAGACTGATACATATGCCTGAGAAGGTAACGAGACAACGCGCCTCCGCTCCCCGCAAAAAGCAACAGGGACGCAGTCGCAAACTTCGCAGATTCGTGGTTTTTTTTAGCTTACTAGCCTTGATCCTAGTCGGGGGTGTGGCGGGAGCGATTTATTGGAAAATTGATGACACTCTAAATACGGTGACAAAACCCAAAGACAACTTTGTTTCGAATGTTTCCCAAAATGTAGATCCTGAATACCACAATGATAAGCCAATGTCATTTATCATCCTCGGATCGGACAGCCGTCCTGAGACAGGTTCCATGAACACCGATGTGATGATCGTAGCGGTAGCGAATCCATCCACAAAAAAAGTGACGATGGTATCTATCCCTCGGGATACGAGGGTAAAGATCCCTGGTTACCGTGATTACCACAAAATCAATTCTGTATACGCAAACGGTGAAGCAGAACGTCGTCAGGCTGAGCGCAACAACCAGACGCCGACAGAAGATGGCATCTCGTTGACAAAGAAGACGATTAACGAAATTTTGGGCATTCCTATTGAGCACTACGTCGCAGTTGATTTTGATGGATTCAAGGCAGTGATTGACGAGCTGGGCGGAGTCGAAGTAAATGTAGACCGCAGACTGGTCTACGATGATCCGACAGACAACACACACATCAATCTGAGCGAAGGCCTCCAGGTTTTAAATGGCGAACAAGCATTGGGTTATGTCCGACATCGTCATGACAATCGCGGAACCAAATACTACTCCAGCGACTTTGACCGCAATCGCCGTCAGCAAGAAGTCATCAAAGCTGTAGTGGATAAAGCGGGTTCCTTGGAAGGTCTGACGAAAATCTTTAACATCATGGATGTTGGAGCGAAAAACATACATACGGATCTATCCAAAGACCAGATTAAAGGGCTCGCTTTTGACTTCAAGGGCTTCAGTGCTTCTATGGTCAATGCTCTGGATAACGGTGCTTACTGGCAAGGTGGCTACACGTATTTGGAGAAAGAAAAACTGGAAGTCATCCGCGATTCCTTGCAAGCTGAAATGGGAGTGACCGGCAATGTGGTTGCCCAGCTGAACAACTCTCCTGTATTGGGGTCCAGCGAATCAGCAGTAGCGGCTTCCAGCAGCAACAAGACCACAACGAAAAAGAAAACGACGCAATCTGCGACACAGGCAGTAACCAAGACAAAACGTCCGGTAGAAGAGACTAAAAAGGAAGACGAAGTGGCTGAGGCACCAGTTGATGCAATCACAGGCGATACGCCACCACCGGATGTCGTGAACCCGGAGCAACAGGGACAAACGACACCTCCGGATTCTACAAATCCTGCTGGAACCGTTCCAGTTGCACCTGATGCAGGGGCGACACCTCCACCGGATATTATCCAGCCTTCGGGACAGGATGCAAACTCAAAGCCTGTTACGAATAATCCAAAAACCACTTCTTGATTAGAAAAGACACCCGTTCTCAACAGAGCGAGTGTCTTTTTTCTTTTATGCTGGTCCTATATACTCATATGAAAAAAGTTTTTATATAAAATATTGTAAGGAAAGGTTTAGAAAACACCAAAAACATGGTACAATAATAATATGCTGATAAGACAGATTAATCTGATAATTATAGCACTTGACTGGAGGGATTTGGATGACAATTTTCTTGGTGAATCTGTTCCTGGTGATTGCCTTCGTGTACCTGATCAGCCGCCAACAAAATGAAGAGTTTGTGTACGATGAAGATTTTTTCCTCCAGAACCCCTCAGCCCTGGAAGAATATCAGCAGATGCCGATTGATTTCCAACACGCTTTTTTCCGCAAACACAAGGAGTGGATTAAGGAAAAATACATGCGTGGAGAAAGCTATATTTTAGGGTATTGCCCGAACAAAGAAGTTCGCAGAGCTTGGCTATCAGAATTTATGAATCAAAAAAATATGAATAATACACCAACCCCTTCCTCGTGAAGGGGTTTTTCGTGACTTACCCCCTCATGATATACTGCAAAGAGAGCTACAAAGTGACAGGAGGAGCCAAACGACGTGCTGCAATTTATGGTGGAACAATTAAATGAACAGTTATCTTTACATGGGACGATTGTCGATGTGATCTTGCGTTCGGATCAGTCGTTAGTGGAAGAGGAAGAAATACGGGAAGTCATCCTCACCTTTACAGAAGCAGAAGACGAGGGTAAACCAGTAGCAACGATCCATCTTTTTGAATTGGCAGAAGAGAACAGCTGTGAAGTGGAAGTAGAAGTGGAGTATCCTGGGGCACAGTCCGCCGAGCTGACAAGCCACCTCTGGGAACAGGCGAAAAGGCTGGTACCGGAAATTTCACTGACGGAGAAAAGGAGATTCCTAGAGCCCAAAAAGCCTGCACAGGAAACAAGGACATTGGATTTCCACTTTGTCGTGGAACAGCCGCTTACAGAGGAAGAGCTTCAACAATTTACCAGTACGCTGGAACGGTTTTCTGCTGATCTGGGAAAATTGGTTCGCATGGCCTGATTCTCAGACAGGGTGTCAAATGAAGAAGAGCTCGGGATCTCATTCCCGAGCTTTTTTCGAAGAAAGGAAGCATCTTGGAAAATGAATTTTCGTAATGTTTGAAATAGAGGGGGGAGGATTTTGCGGGGGAGAAGAGAATGGATTATCTAAATGAATGAATGTTCACTCGTAAAAGAGCAGGAGGGAAAAGGGGTATGGGAATATCCAACATACTGGAACCGATTCAGATCGGGTCGATGACGCTACGAAATCGCGTATTGATGGGTTCGATGCATGTAGGCTTTGAAAAGCTGGAGGATGGAGTAGAACGCCTGGCTGCCTTTTATGCGGAGCGTGCCAGAGGCGAAGTTGGGTTGATTGTTACTGGTGGAGCGGCGGTTTGCCAGGAAGGGGGCATGGGGGATCAGTACTGCAATGTCTACATGGATGAACATATCGAGCCCCTCCGGGTAATTACAGCAGCCGTTCACGAGGCAGAGGGAAAGATTGCCCTTCAACTTTTTCATGCAGGACGATACACCAATCAGGATGCGACTGGGGTGGAATCCGTAGCTCCATCAGCCCTGCAAGCTCCTATCAATCGTCACAAACCGCGTGAAATGAATGCGACGGATATCGAAAGGACGATTCAATCCTTTGCGGATGGAGCAGTCCGTGCCAAAAAAGCAGGCTTTGACGCTGTCGAAATTATGGGATCAGAAGGTTACCTGATCAATCAATTTTTGTCCCCTGTCACCAACAAGCGAGAGGATGAATGGGGCGGCGATTTTACTCGACGGGCACGCTTTGGTGTGGAGGTATCCAAACGGGTGAGAGCAGCAGTTGGTCCTGACTTTCCGGTGATTTTCCGCATGTCGGGGCTTGATCTGGTGCCCGACAGTACGACAATGGAAGAGACACTGCAATTCGCAGTGTTGATTGAACAAGCGGGTGTAAGCGCTCTCAATGTGGGGATTGGCTGGCATGAGTCAAAGGTACCTACGATTGCGATGATGGTGCCACGAGGTGCATATGTCTGGGTAGCGCAGCAGGTAAAGGAAGCAGTCAAAATCCCGGTAATTGCCAGCAATCGGATTAATGACCTTCGTCAGGCAGAAGCCATTATCCAGGAAGGGCGTAGTGACATGGTCTCGATGGCGCGTCCACTGTTGGCTGATTCGCAAATCGTCCGCAAAAGCCGAGAAGGTCTGTTCGACGAGGTGAATACGTGCATCGCCTGTAATCAAGCTTGCCTGGATCACATTTTTGATGGCAAGATCGCTTCCTGTATGGTCAATCCGGTCGTGGGTCGTGAAAAGGAATGGGCGCTTATCCCGGCTGAAGTGAGCAAGAAGGTGGCTGTCGTAGGAGCAGGGCCGGCGGGGCTGGAAGCGGCACGTGTGCTTGCAGAGCGTGGACATCAGGTCGTTATTTTTGAAAAGCAAAATCAGGTCGGAGGCCAACTCAACTACGCTCGTCAAGTACCGGGGAAAGAAGAGTTCAATGAAACGCTTCGCTACTATCGGGCGCAACTAGACAAATTGGGAGTGGAAGTCAGACTGGAGACAGCTGCGACTGCAGATTCATTGTCTGATGAAGGCTTTGAGGAAGTCGTCGTAGCGACAGGTGTCATCCCGCGTCGTCCTGAGATCCCTGGGGTGGACCTCCCGCACGTCGTCAGCTATGACCGCGTTTTCGAAAAGCAGGCAAAAGTCGGTCGCCGCGTAGCAATCGTGGGCGCTGGTGGAATCGCTTGTGACTTGTCTCATTTACTCGTGCAAGATCAGGTCGTCTCTCCTCAATCTGCGCAGTATTTGCTGGAATATCGGATTCTCGATGCCAAAGCCGTCCACCACCTGCAACAGAGCGGTAGAAAGGTGTATATGCTCCGTCGTGGAAAACATGTTGGGACAGGACTGGGGAAAACGACACGCTGGGCTGTACTCGCCAATCTGAAACGACATGGCGTAGAGATGGTGACACAGATTGACTATAAAGAAATTACAGCGGAAGGGGTCATCATTCGCAATCAGGAGGAGGAGCAGCTGGTGCAGGCTGACACGGTCATCATCGCTGCGGGTGCGACTTCCAATGACAGCTTGTATCACGCCTTGCAAGGCAGTTTGCCAGTCCATCTGATTGGAGGGGCCAAGGAAGCAGGGGAGCTGGATGCCAAAAGAGCGATTTATGAAGGGGCTGCTGTCGGTAGAGCTATTTGATTCATTGCTCCATCATGTTTTTTTATTCCGAAAATAAGCAACGTAGTGTATGATGGAATCAGATGTCACCTTTTAAGAAGTTTTGTCGAAAGACTTTTCATCGTTCTTAAATTCTTGCAAAATAATAGCATAATGTTCAAATTCATTTGATTGGGGGCACTCGCCTTGATGAATCATAACGGCATATTGCTTGGAAAACGCCATTTCTTGTACTCGCTTTCACCGTTAATAGAGGTGGAAGGATGGACGTTTACCATTGCCCCGGGCTTTAAAGTGATCGCAGGCGGTAGTGCAAACCCCCTGCAAACGTTGATTAGCGTATATCGTGATAATGAAAAGGTAGCCCAACTCGTACTCAACCATAGACGTTCTGATTCCGATGTAACGGTGCAAGCCGTCTCCAGTGAGATCTTGTTGGAAATAGCCCCGGCGACACGAACCGTTAGTGTGGCAGTGAAGCAGTAAGGCACTCTTAACGGAGTGCTTTTTTGCTGTAAACGAGTGGCGGCAGGGTATAAAAGATCGCTAGATGTAGGAGGCAAGGTCATGAAGTTGAATGAATGGAAAGCAGGAGCCTTTCAGCTAACATGGTTAAAAGGCGGACTCACACAGCTGGATGGTGGAGCGATGTTCGGTGTGGTGCCGAAACCACTTTGGAGCAGAAAGTATCCGTTCAATGAGCTCAACCAGGTTCCACTGCGCGCAGACCCCATTCTCGTGGAGGTCTATGGAAAGCGAATTCTCATCGAAGCAGGTATGGGGAACGGTCGTTTGACGGACAAGCAGAAACGCAACTTTGGATTAGAGGAAGAATCCCAAGTGATCGAATCCTTGGCGGCAAAGGGACTTACTCCCGCAGATATCGATATCGTCATCATGACACATATGCATTACGACCATTGCAACGGTCTGGTGAGCTTACAGGACGGTAAGCTCGTTTCGACCTTTCCGCGATCTGTGATTTACGTCCAGGAGCAGGAATGGGCGGAGATGCGTGAGCCTAACATCCGTTCACGGAATACATATTGGGAGGAGAATTGGCGCCCAATCGAACAGCAAGTCCAGACGTATGGAGAGAGGTATGAGGTGTTGCCAGGAATCACTCTCCATCATACAGGCGGGCATAGTCAGGGACACGCGATCGTGCGGATGGAGAGCGAAGGCAAGCTGGTGCTCCATCTCGCCGACATCATGCCAACCCATGCCCACCAAAACTCATTGTGGGTGATGGCGTATGACGATTACCCGATGACATCCATTTTCGCAAAAGAACAGTGGATCAAAGACGGAATCGCGCAAGGTGCATGGTTTACGTTTTACCATGATGCGATCTACCGAGTTGTGAAATGGAATGAGAATGGCGAAATCATTGATCAACTGAATGTGGAGCTGTAAAAACGAACCGGGTGAAAGCCCGGTTTTTTCTTTGTAATCCACATAGCGGAGGAGGGGAGAAGCAAGTTTCCGATCTCCGCTCCAGCCTACCCCCCGCAAAGGAGTATATACTATCCGCTCCACAACGAATTCACGGGGAAGCGGTAAAGTAGTAGCCGCTTCGCCTGGAAACCTGCTTCTCCTGCGAGCTTTTGTGGTTTCTAGCCACCTTTTTTAGCGGTCATTCAACGGGAAAAAGCTTTTTCTCCCAATCGATTCTGCTTCGCATGGTGTTGGTGAAACAAGAAAAGAACGAAGTCGTCCAATGTGTCTGTTCGACGTGTCTCGAGAACTACGGGATAGAGAGAAGCAAGCTTCCGTTCATCGTAGGCATCCCTATATAGCGTTTTTCAAAGCCCCCAAGAAAAGGATAGTTGGATAGTCAAGGCTGGTCGAGGAAAAAGGGGAAAAAGCGGAGGCGTTTGGGACACAGCTCAAGCGGAGTGGAAAAAGCGAAACACGCTTGAGTGTCCACCTCTGAGAAGCTCCCCCGAGCCGGCTACTTTGGACGCCGTTTCGCTTTTGGAATGGAGCTGGACAGTCAATCGTCCAAGCAGTGTCCCTATCGCCGGAGCGTTTTCTCCTTTTTCCTCTCCTCCACCACAGTCCGATTGACCCCCAACCAAAGGACGCGGGTGAATCTTGTTTTATGTACTATCGAAAAAATGATAAACCTAATAGAAATTTTTCATAATCCAAAAATTTTGAATGCTCATTGACGAACCGGTTTCTCCTCTCTACAATGAGTACATTGTAAAGCGTCTGTTCTGGCAGACAGAACGAGCAGAACAGCTGCCGAGGAGCGAGAGAAATATGGGTAGGGTCACGTCGATGTTGAAGGAGTTTCATCCGATCGTCTGGTCACTAGTGGTCGGGACTGTTTTTGTGAGGGCAGCCAGCTCAATGAGCATGCCATTCTTGTTTTTATATCTGTCCAACAATACGGATATGGACTTGGCGACAATCGGTTTGACGATCGGAGCAGGACCACTAGCAGGGACAGTGGGAGGTTTTATTGCAGGGACACTGTCCGACCGAATCGGACGCAGAAGGGTGATGCTGGGCGCCCTTTATGTGTGGACACTCGTTTTTGTAGGATTTGCGCTCAGTAAAAATCCGATGATGCTGTTAATGCTGAATATCGTCGGTGGGCTCTGTCGCTCGTTTTACGAACCGGTTTCCCAAGCCTTAATGGCTGACGTAACAGAGCCTGAAAAGCGATTTCGAGTCTTCAGCCTTCGTTACACAGCCATCAATGTAGGGGTAGCGGTAGGTCCGATCGCAGGTGCGGTGCTGGCAAAGACTTCGGTTGCGCTGCCTTTCATGATTACCGCCGTCATCTACTTGATTTATGTGATCAGCTTGCAGGGTTTGCTGAACAAGTTCGGTATTAAGAAAATTGAAGGGCAAAAGAAAGAGGCTGTCACGTTCGGTCGTGCGTTTAGCGTCGTGGTAAATGACAAGGCATTCCGCTTTTACATGATCGCAGGGATGCTGGGAGCGGTCGGTTACTCCCAGATGTCGTCGACGCTGGCCAAATTCGCCGAGATGACGGTAGTCAACGGGACGGAATTGTTCGCGATTCTGATGAGTATCAACGCGATTGTCGTCGTGGTGATGCAGTTGCCGTTGACGAGCTGGGCAGAAAAAAAGACGCCCCTCACGGCGATCATCGTGGGGAACGTCATGTATGCGATTGGTGACATTGGCTACGCCTTTGCCAACTCGTGGTTAATCTTTATCATCGCCATGGTCTTCTTCACGTTTGGTGAAATTCTCACCTTTACCTCTGGGGACGTTTTGATCGACCGGATGGCACCCGAAGGAATGCGGGGCAGCTACTACGGAGCCAAAAGCTTTAGCAGCGTGGGCCAATTTATTGGGCCGTGGATGGGCGGTATCTTACTCGCAGCCTACGGAGGAACGACTTTGTTCCTCATCGTGGCCGCATTCTCAATGGTTAGTAACGTATTTCAGTGGGCTGGGCAACGCGCTTATATGGCGAGCACCGGTAAGTCTATAAACTACGCGCGGGTTGATTCACTCTAATGCTTGCATGATGCGAGCTGCCATGCGCTCGTAACCAGCCGTATTTGGATGAAAATGATCGGTATAGAGATAGGCTTTCTCTTTGTTGGCAAACAAGTCGTAGGTAGGGACGACGATGACGCGCGGGTACTTAGCAGCAATCTGCGAGGCGGTATTGTTCCAATCGAGTACGGGCTGGATCGTATCGACAGATGCTTCGGTATCTCCAAACGGATTGTACAACGTCGTATAGACGATCGTCGCTTTAGGATTGACGGCACGAATTTGTTTGATTACTTCTTCATAATTGGTCGTGAGCTGTTTCGTAGCCGCGGCCAATTTTTCTTTATCTATCGTATAGAGACCGCCCGTCTGACGGAACATGTCATTGCCGCCAATTGTAAACAAGACGAGATTGGCTTCAGACAGCAGCGATTTGACTTGCTCCTGTGACAGCTGTTTGACCAGATCGGTGGATTCTTGACCGTTTATAGCCAGATTGGAGAACGTGATGGACTTCCCGAGCTTTTTTTCCAGTGCTTGACGGACGAGACCTGCATAGCCTTGACCGTTGGCGTCTCCAGCTCCACGAGTGAGTGAGTCCCCCAGGGCGACTACTTTTTGGACCCCATCCGCGGGCATGGGTGATGCTTGTTCGGGTGTTTCGGTTGGTGCTGTAGCTTTGGCTGGAGCTAGCTGCTGCGGATTGAGAGCGAGAACGAACCCTGTGGCAAAGAGTAAGAAGGAAACGAAAGACAAGAGACCTGCCGTGCGCCAGAGCATTCGGCCGGATGTGCGCATCGGATACCCCTCCTATTCGGTGTTGGATGGAAGAACGTGGTATAATATGGATGGACATCTTTTGACAGTGTACCATAAACAGAACGCTTCGTCAGGCAATGGGGCGGTAATTGAACAGGAGGGTGCACTTTGGCTGAAGTACTTTCTGTAAAAGGATTGCGCAAAAAGATCGGCGGTAAACCGATCATTCACGATATTACATTTGATGTCTTTTCCGGCGAAGTCTTCGGGTTTCTCGGGCCAAACGGTGCCGGGAAAACAACGACAATTCGTATGCTTGTCGGACTGGCTACAGCAGATGGGGGAGAGATTCGAATCGGGGGAATATCCTTGCAAGAGCAGTTTCCCCAAGCAATCGCGCAGGTAGGGTGCATCGTAGAAAATCCGGAGCTGTACAAGTTCTTGACCGGCAGGGAGAATCTGGAGCAATTTGCCCGCATGAGCGGAGGGATTTCCAAAGAGCGGATCGAGGAAATCGTGCGCTTTGTCGATTTGGAGAGAGCGATTGACGACAAGGTCAAGACGTACTCGCTGGGGATGAGGCAACGCCTGGGCATCGCACAGGCACTCCTGCACCGACCTAAAATCCTCATTCTGGACGAACCGACGAATGGACTGGACCCAGCCGGGATTCGGGAAATGCGTCAATTTATTCGCAAGCTGGCGGAGGAAGAGGGACTGGCTGTCTTTATTTCTAGTCATCTACTGAGTGAGATCGAGATGATGTGTGATCGGGTGGCGATCATCAGTCAGGGCCAAGTGATTTCGGTTGGATTGGTAAAAGAATTGATGGCGCAATTCGCTGATCAAGTGGATTGGGACGTACAACCTGCATCGATGAAAAAAGCGATGGATGCACTACAGGGGCATCCAGCCGTAAAGGAAGTCTGGGAAGTGGGCGAAGAACGCCTGAAATGCCGCATGGATGTCGAGCGAGTCAGTGAGGTGAATCAGGCATTGGTGCGCGCAGGAATAGCAGTCAAGGGTATCGCCACGAAGACCGTTACACTAGAAGACTTGTTCCTGACCTTGACTGGAGGAGGTGGCAAGCGTGGGACTGAGCATGTTGGGACTGGTACAAAATGAGACGATGAAACTGCTGCGTCGGCGTCGTTTTCTCGTTGTCGTACTGATATTGGCAATCCTGATTCCGATTTTTACATACGCGCAATACCGCTCGGTCATTACGGCCCAGGAGCGCATGGGAACGTCTGATTGGCGGCCGTTACTGACTCAGCAGATCGTAGACATGCAAAACAGGCTGGCATCCAGCCGATTGCCAGATGAGTGGCGGGACTTTATCAAAGTGCGCATTCAGCAGCAGCAGTACTATCTCGATCACGACATCAACCCGATGGCACCGGGGGGACCTACATTTGCCCGAGGATTTATGGATCAGGCTGTTTCCATGTTTTTACCGATGATCATCGTCGTCTTAGCGGTGGATTTGGTCTCAGCAGAGTTCAGTGAAGGCACGATCAAGCTCCTCCTGACCAGGCCTGTCCGAAGGTGGAAGGTATTGACCAGCAAGTACATCACACTGCTGCTCTTTACGTCTCTCACCGTGTTGATGACTCTCTTATTGGCGTACGTCATGTCTGGCGTCGTATTTGGCTACTCGGGATGGACGTTGCCTATCCTGACAGGTTTCGAGGTGACAGGAGGCGAGCTGGAGACGTCCGGTGCCTTTATGGTGCCGCAATGGCAATTTTTGCTCCTGCAATACGGTTTAGGTTGGTTTGTGTGCGTAGTGGTGGGCACTGTGACCTTTATGGTCTCCGTGCTCGTGCGGAGCGCAGCAGCAGGTATGGGGATCATGATGGCAGCCTTGATCAGCGGAACGATATTGACGCAGATGGCATCGTCTTGGGAGTCCTCCAAGTACTTGTTCGTTGTGAATCTGCAGCTGACGGATTACTTGAATGGAACGCTGCCGCCGATAAAAGGGATGACCTTGCCGTTTTCGCTGACGGTGCTGACCATCTGGGCAGTCGCGGCTTTGATCGTGGCGTATACGGTGTTTACCAGAAGAGACGTTACTTCCTAAGCTTCTCTAGAAAAACGAAAACCCGCTTTTGCTGTGTACAGGCAAGGGCGGGTTTTTGCGTAGGTAAGGCTTCTACTCATGCAACGACGTCGACCTCCAGATCTGATCCGTCTCTCGAATGAGCATCAGAATCAAAATATACACGATTAACCCAATGATGATGAGCGGGATGACCAGGAGAAGAATTGCAGAAGGAACAACAAGTGCGAAGATAGGGAGAATGAACATGCTAAGAGTAATCCACAAGTAGTACTTCCATCTCTTTTCTGATTTTTGCTCCAGTTCTGGTGCCCCGATATGTCTTCCTATGTAGCCGATACCTTTACATAAAGGAAAGACCATGAACAAGTAGAGCAGCGTCGACACGATCGACATGAAGATGATAGGTACGCTGAGGGAAGAAGGGCCGGTTGTAGAAATTTGATATTGGGTTGGAATTTGGAACAGATCGAGGATCGAAAAGAGCAACAGCGGTATAGTCGCATATTTTGCTTTTTCGAAATGGCGATGAAAAGAAGACAGCTGAGAGAACCCTGTATAAGCGATTATAAAACCGATCAAATCCGGTAAGATATCAAAATTATTCAAACGTATGTCAACAAAAACCAATAATAATCCCCAAAATACTTTTGATAACCCGGTCATGATCGATCCCTCCTTTTGTAATAGTACCAATATTAGGTAAAAAAGGAAATGAAAAGATCGTGCCGGGTATCGTTTACTCCTGCTGCTTTTTCCTCGCGTAGAACTCAGCTGCCTTGTGCCGGTTCCCGCACGTTTCCATACTGCACCAGCGCCGTTTCCCTGATTTGGATGTATCGATAAAATGCAAAATGCAGTCTTCATGCTCACATGTACGAATTCGATCTTTTGATACCGTCTGCAAGGTGTGGATCATCGATGCGATGACGTGATAGGAGATGTGATCACCAGTAGTAACTCCTTCGTTTACGAGCTCCAAACGTCCTGCTGACGAAAGGAGGGCGAGACGCACATTTACATCATCGGCCATATCTTGCAATCGTTTCACGTTCATTGGGGAGATCCCTTTTTGCTCCACATCCGAGAGAACAGCAAAGCAGATGTCACGCAAGGAACGAAGTGTAGAAACGATGAGTAGAAAGTGTTCTTTGTCTTCCAAATCTACAAGATCACTCTCGCGAAGCAAATGATTTTTCTGAAGCCAGAGCATGACACTCGCAGGGTCATCCAGCATATCCACGAGTCGCTTATTGATTGTATTTACCAAATTGATCCATACTGCTCCACCTAGCGTACAGCGATGGTTATCCATAGGTGCTCACCTCATTTTTTATTATAACCGTTAAAAGTGTATTTACAAGGTTTGTGGCCTTGTTCTGTTATGAGCCGAGTGGCATTCGGATCGAGCTGACCACGACAGAAAGAGACCAGGAAAATGAGATTCCGATTATCGGCGGCTGCGGTACTGTAACGGAGTAAGCATTCAATAGAAAAGGACACGTAGGCTTATGCTAGCACCTCGTGTCCTTCTTCTTATTCCCATGTCAGTTGTTTCGATGTTTCAATCAACTCATCCAGACTGATGCCGTTGGCTGAAATCACTACATACAGGGATTGATTTTCTGCTTGCGCATTAAAGTGAACCGCATGCTGTACCGTTGATGATTTTGCTCCTTGCTGATCAAACGATACGCCAATCGCCTGCTCTCCGCCTATAGTAAACAACTGAGTAGCCGTAAACGTACCTGGAATGGAGAGGCTCCGTTTTCCATGTGTGTTACGGACCACATCGATTTTAATCCAGCTTTTGTTGCGTTTGTAGTCCGCCGTGAGCCGTGTCGCTTTTTGGCTCGTCTCGGATTCGTATTGTACCGAAATATCCGATACGGCAAAACCGCTGGTCGCTGGTGCCAGAACGGGAACAGGCAAGTCAGATGCTTGTACAGCTGTCTCTAGATCCGAGAAGGTAGAGAGTGTAATGGCTGCTTTTTGCACTGTAGGCAATGGTGGCCCAACCATAGATTTTGCGGAAGCATTCTGATCGGCTTCAGGTAATGTCTGAGCAGTCAACGAAAAGACGGGTTCGTTGGAAGCTGCAGCTGATTGATCCGTATTTTCAGCAGCTTGAGATGGACTCTTGCTTGCTATCGAGTTATCCGCTAGAGCAGTCTCTTTACTCGCAGACTCGGAGGCTGGTTGATTCGTCTTCGCGCTCCGGGCTGTGGGGGACTCCGGGTGGGTCGCACGAGATTGGGGACTCACTGTTTTTGCTTCCGGATTAGCCAAGGCGAGCGTAGAATTTGCCATCACGGACGGTGTTTCAGCCGTTTTTGGGGCCATTGCCGATCCGGCAGGTGCTGTCTCAGCTAGCGGCTGTTGATTCTCCGTACCCGCTGTTGCTGGAGCAGCTGTTGTGCTCGACATGTCAGGGCTTTGAGCCGGTGTATCTGCTTTTGCCATCTGAGGCTGGTTCTCGGCGTTATACGCGATACCTTGGCTGGCACCACCATTCGCACTTTGTGGCTGTGCGGCCATCTGCTGACCATCGGATTGGAGCTGTTGGTATCCTGCTAAACCTACTACAAGCAAGACGGCTGCTGCGCTGACCCAGGCGAGTGAAGGGAAGCCCTTGGTCCGACGCTTGCTTGCGATAGGAGTCGGTGGTTGTAGCGATTCAGTAGCGGCATGAGGGGGCGTGCCTTTTCCGGCGTCCTGGTAGATGGCCTGCATAATTCTCTCTTCCAGGTTCACCGATGGTAAAGGAACCTCCTTCAAGAACTGCACCTCCTCGTCAGTTGTCATCTGATTTTCAATCCATGCGATGCATTCCTCACACGTTTCTATATGAGAAATCACATCGCTATCTGTGTCTTCTAACCATGCTTTTCTAAATGCCTGGCAGTTCATGTACGAGCCCCCCTTCCTTGCGGGTTAACAATTTTGCTAGTTCCTGGCGAGCGCGCAGATATCGAACACGGGCGGTCGACTCGGCAATACCGAGGAGTGAAGCGATTTTTTCGAACGGATATTCATGCGTGCAACGAAGCACGATAACTTCCCGATAGGTATCTGACAATAAAGCGAATGCCTCTTCGATTTCACGACGCTGCTCCTTGTTCATGAGCGATTCTTGTGGGGACTCATCTCGCGTATTGGCTGGCACATAGGCCAACTGCTCATCCGAGTCATGAAACTTCCGGCGCCGCAAGAAATCGATGCTCTTGTTTCGGGCAAGCGTGTGCAACCATGAAGAGAATTGACTATCCCCGCGAAAGGTGGACAGCTTTTCATACGCTTTAACAAATACTTCCTGAGTGAGATCCTCCGCATCGGAGCGATTGTTCACCATCTTGTAAATGAATACATAGATCATATGCTGGTATCGTTGGATGAGGTCGCGATACCCTTCGATGTCGCCCTGAAGAATCCGCTGAATGATTTCGGCGTCGGATTGCATTGAATCTCCGGCCTCCCTTCCCTCTATGAGACGCTGGTATTTTTAAAACGTTTCAAACCAGCGTTTCCATTTCTATAATATCGTATGGATAGCCTTGTTCCACGAGAAAAAGCTGACGATGAAGAGAAAATTCCTGCTCCCGCGTATCCCGTGTGACTAGCGTATAAAAATGCGCCTTGTTCTCATCTGTCTTGGGACGTAGGATTCGTCCAAGCCGCTGCGCTTCTTCTTGTCGGGAGCCGAATGTCCCCGAGATTTGGATCGCGACGTTGGCGTCTGGCAGATCCACGGCGAAGTTTGCGACCTTGGAAACGATGAGGCGCTTGATTTTCCCCTGTTTAAACTGCTGGTACAACAATTCCCGTTCACTCTCTGGTACTTTCCCGGTGATGAGTGGCAGTTGTAGAGCATGTGCCATTTGATCGAGCTGGTCGACATATTGGCCGATAATCAGTACCTGGTCATGAGGATGCTGATCCAGTAAGTAGCGGACTACCTCCAGCTTTCTAGGATTCTCTGCAGCGATACGAAACTTTTGCCGAGCAGTAGCACGAGCATAAGCCTCTCGCCATTTGGCTTCAAACGGCAGGCGGATTTCCCGACAGCGCGCTTCGGCAATCCATCCCTGTTCCTCCATCATTTTCCATGGAACTTCATATTTTTTTGGACCAATCAAGGTAAAGACGTCTTCCTCCCGTCCGTCTTCACGAACGAGCGTAGCCGTCAATCCCAGTCGTCGCGTGGCCTGGATGCCGGATGTAACCCGAAAAACTGGCGCTGGCAACAAATGAACCTCATCGTAAATAATAAGCCCCCAGTCGCGCTCTGAAAAGAGTTTCATGTGAGGAAATTCATCCTCCGCACTGGGACGGTACGTCAATATTTGGTAAGTAGCCACCGTAATCGGTTTTACTACCTTTCGATCACCTGTGTATTCACCAACTAAGGAAGAATCCAGCCCCGTTTTGTCCAGGAGCTCACTGATCCACTGGCGAACGGATGTAGTGTTCGTGGTCAGAATGAGTGTCGCTGTCTGAAGCTGGCAAATGGCACCGAGGCCAATCACAGTTTTACCTGCACCGCATGGCAAGACGAGAGTACCACTCCCTCCAGTAACAGCGCCTCCGGAGTAGAAAGCGTTGACTGCCTCCTCCTGATAAGGTCGAAGGGAAAACGGTCGTCCTGTTGAGGTGATTTTTCGCCATTTTACGGGACAGCTCTCACCTGTGGTGTAGCCAGCGATATCCGAGACGGGATAGCCTAGATGGATGAGCTCTTGCTTAATCAATCCGCGAGCGAATGGCTTAATGACATAGCCCTCTTCGCGTGATTCTTCGATCAGTTGGGTAATAGATTTGTACCCGACGAGCTCTGCAAGCAAGAGGGGATCTTCACTTTTTAAGATCATGTCGTCCCCTGACTTTTCCAGCCGGATACGACCATAACGGCACATTGTTTCCTCGATTTCCTTGACGATTGTTGGAGGAACTCCGTATTTACTATACGCGGCGAGGACCTCGGATACCTGCTCGTGTGTTAATCCACCTGCTGCCGCATTCCACAGCGATAGGGGGGTAATCCGGTACGTATGCATGTATTCCGGGCTTTTGATCAGTTCTGCAAAGCCATGGATGGCTTGTCTCGCTTCAGTAAACATAGGATGCTGTGTCTCCAGCAGGATCGTTCGGTCACTTTGCACAATCATGGGCAAATCTGGACGGTAAGACAAGTGACTCACCTCACTCGCAAGCTACATATTCATACAGAGCTATGTTATCACAATCGGGAAAAGAAAGAAAAACAGACAGGTAACATTTGTCCTGTGGTGGGAAACAATATCCCAAAGTACGGACGGAAGGGAAGGAGGGTCATGGCGATGTTGGGGACCTGGTTCAATTTGGGGATGGTCGTGATCCTCGTGCTGCTCAATGGATTTTTTGTAGCGACCGAGTTTGCAGTCGTCAAGGTGAGGGAATCGCGCATCGCTCAATTGGTTGCAGAAGGGAACACCAATGCAGTCAACGTGGAAAAGCTATTGCACAATCTCGATGCGTATCTCTCCGCGTGTCAATTAGGCATTACCCTCGCATCTCTTGGGCTGGGCTGGTTGGGCGAACCTGCCGTTGCCCATTTACTGCATCCCGTTTTTCGTTATTTCGGGTTAAATGAGACATTGATTAGCAGCATTTCCTTTATTATTGCTTTCTCTGTCATTACCTTTTTGCATATCGTACTGGGAGAACTTGCCCCCAAGACATTGGCTATCCAAAAAACAGAAACGATCGTGCTGGCTGTAGCGAAGCCGATCATGTGGTTTCACAAAGTCATGTACCCGTTCATTGCTCTGTTGAACTGGTCTGCCTCCCGAATACTTGCGCTGTTTCATATATCGATGGAACCACATCAGGAGGCACATACAGAAGAAGAAATCCGAATCCTCGTCAACGAAAGTCACAAAAGTGGGCTGATCGACAATACAGAAATGATGCTTGTAGACAATATTTTTGACTTCTCTGAGACGATGGCGCGGGAAATCATGGTTCCCCGCACAGACATGGTTGTGCTCAACATTCGCGATCCATTTGAGGAAAATGTGAGGCTGGTGCAAAACGGTCGGTTCACCCGCTATCCAGTCGTCGACGGGGACAAGGATCATGTTGTTGGGAGCCTGCACATCAAGGACATGCTGACAGGATTGCTGGTAGGAGAGCAACGCGATCTGGAGGCGTTGATGCGCTCGGTGCTGACTGTTCCTGAGACGATCTCCATCAGCCGCTTGCTGACTATGCTCCAGAAACAGCGGGGGCAGTTGGCGATCATCATCGATGAATATGGAGGTACCGCCGGTCTAGTCACGCTCGAAGATATCATGGAAGAAATTGTGGGGGACATTCAGGATGAATTCGATGACGAGCGTCCGGAAGTGGAGCGCAATGATAACATCCTTTCCCTCGATGGACGCATGCTCTTGGAAGAAGTCAGTGATTATCTAGACATCGATCTGGAGTCGAGTGAAGTGGATACGTTGGCCGGTTGGATCTATATGCAATTCGATCACTCGCCACGCGTAGGAGATGTAGTGTGGGAAGGCAACTACCAATTTTATGTCGCGGAAGTAGACCATTATCGAATTACACGAGTGATCGTGAAAAAGCTGTCAGTAGAGGAAGCAGTGGTGGATTCCTGAACGAATCCATTGCTGCTTTTTGTTTGTTTATCAATATACTCAAATGATATATATCAATTTTAAAACCTTTTAATTTGGACTAAAAAGGGAAGAAATATCGGCATTATTTTCTTGGATATGGATTTAAAAATGTGATGAAAAAATCTTTTCAACGTAATACGATGTGTTATAATAATTCAGAGTTTGCAAGTAAGCTGGTAGTAGAAAGTAGCGAAGCAGAGCCTAGAGGAGGAAGTTGAGATGAGACGAGCAGTCAGTATGGGACTGACCGCGTTGCTGGCATTTTCTTTGGCAGCATGCGGCAATCAAACAGGTGGAAAAACGGACACAACCGCAGCAAAACCAGGTGAGCAAGTGCAAACTGTGAAGTTGGGTTTGACCCAATTTGTGGAACATCCAGCATTGGATGCCATTCACCAAGGGATTCTGGATGGTTTAAAAGCTTCTGGTTATGAAGAAGGAAAGAATCTGGAAGTTGACTATCAAAACGCCCACGGTGACATGAACAATACCGTTTCCATTGCGCAAAAATACGCTGGTGACCAAAAGGACCTGGTTGTGGCCATCGCTACACCATCCGCACAAGCAGCAGCAAAAGCGATTACTGACAAGCCTGTCGTTTTCAGTGCCGTGACAGATCCGCTGTCCGCACAATTGGTCAGCAGTTTGGAAAAACCAGACGGCAATGTGACCGGAACCTCAGATAAAGTATCGATGGAACAACAATTGAAGCTGATCAAAAAATTCCTGCCCAACTTGAAAAAGCTGGGAGTGATCTACACGACTTCCGAGGTAAACTCTGAAGTGCAAGTGAAGGATCTGGAAGCAGCAGCGAGCAAAGAAGGCGTGGAAATCGTCAAAGCAGGCATTTCGCAGCTGTCAGAAGTACAACTGGCTGCAAATGGACTGACTGCGAAGACAGAAGCCTTGTTCATTCCGATTGACAATACCGTCGTTTCTTCTTTTGAAGCCGTTTTAGGTGCAGCTGAGCAGAGCAAGATTCCTGTATTTGCTTCTGATACGGACACGGTAAAACGCGGCGCGGTAGCCACCTATGGAATCGATTATTACGGCATGGGTAAGCAAACCGGTGAAATGGCTGCGCGAGTTCTGAAAGGACAAGCGGTAGCGGAAACTCCGGTAGAGATTTCCAAACAAGCCGAACTATACATCAATGAAACGGCAGCTGCGAAGTTTGGTCTCACCATATCTGAAGAGCTCAAACAGCAGGCGAAAGAAATCACCAAGTAAAAAAGAGAGCTTCATGCTCTCTTTTTTTCTTCTTTTAAAAATGTTTTATGCGTGTTAAAATTAGAAAAAATTTTTAAGGGGGCTATTTATCAAATGTTCAAACAAAAGAGACCTATGAAAATGATTCAGAGTATTTTATTTCCTTTGTTGCTTTTGTCCGTCACCGCGTGCGGACAGCAAAGCGCCACTCCGGCTAACAATCAAAGCCCGGCGCCAGCAGCGAACAATGCAACTGCTCCAGCTGCTGAAAAGCAACTGACAATCGGGATCTCCCAATTCGTCGAGCATCCAGCCTTGGACGCAGCTCGTGAAGGCTTTATCGCACAGCTAGCGAAAAACGGCTACGAGAAAGACAAGCAAGTCAAAATTGATCTGAAATCTGCACAAGGCAGCATGGATACAGCGATTTCCATCGCACAAAAATTCGAAGCGGACAAAGTTGACCTGGTGCTCGCGATTGCGACACCAACTGCTCAAGCGGCAGCTCAAACAAGCAAAGAGATCCCGATCCTTTTCACGGCTGTTACTGATCCAGTGGAGGCGGGCCTTGTCAAAGCAATGGAAAAACCAGAAGGCAACGTAACAGGGACTTCTGACATGAACCCGGTAGAAGAACAGCTGAAGCTAATTAAAGAAATGAAACCGGACGCAAAATCGGTGGGAATTATCTATAGTTCTGGTGAAGTAAACTCGAAAGTACAAGTGGACGCAGCGAAAGCAGTTGCAGATAAGCTGGGTCTGACTATCCAAGAAGCGGCTATCACGAGCGCAACCGAAGTGAAGCAAGCAGCTGAATCCATGGTAGGCAAAGTGGATGCGTACTACGTTCCAACAGACAACATGGTCGTTTCTGCTATCGCGGCTGTTCTGGGCGTAGCTGAATCCCAAAAAATCCCAGTCATCGCAGGGGAAGAAAACTCCGTGAAGAGCGGTGCGATTGCGACTTATGGTATTGATTACACCAAATTGGGTGCGCAAACAGCTGATATGGCTGTGAAAATCTTGAAAGGCGAAGCAAAACCAGGTGATATGCCTGTAGAAATGCAAGCCGAAATGAAACTGGTATTGAATAAGAAAGCTGCGGAGAAAATGGGAGTGACCATTCCGCAATCGATGCTCGACCGCGCAGGAGAAGTGGTAGAGTAATACATGCAGCAACAGGAGGACTTCTTCTATGAATCTGGCAATAATGGGGGCAATCGAACAGGGCTTGCTTTTTGGAATATTGGCTCTGGGTGTTTATCTGACCTTTCGCATTCTAAACGTACCTGATCTGACCGTAGATGGTAGCTTTGCTTTAGGCGGCGCAATCGCTGCGAAGTTTATCATCGATGGAATCAATCCTTTCCTCGCTACGCTGCTGGCCTTTGTGGTCGGCGGTGCGGCAGGAGCCTTTACCGGTATCCTGCATACCAAAGGGAAAGTAAACGCCCTATTGGCAGGGATCTTGACCATGATCGCGCTGTACTCGATCAACCTGCGCATTATGGGCAAAGCCAATCTGCCACTGTTGCGGGAAGATACGTTGTTTACCTACGTCAAGGATCTGAGTGTTCCGAATTTGGCTGTGGGTGGAGTAACGATTTTGACTGGTGTGGCGATGGTATTCCTGGTGGGTGTGCTGGTTTTGAAGGTAGTGATTGACTGGTTCCTGCATACCGACATTGGTCTGGATCTGCGTGCGACGGGTGACAACCCGAAAATGATCCGCAGCTTCGGTGTCAATACAGACACGACAACCATCGTAGGCTTGGCGCTCTCCAACGGGCTGGTCGCAGTCTCTGGAGCATGGGTCGCCCAGTATCAGGGCTTCGCCGACGTGGGCATGGGGATCGGGATGATTGTCATTGGTCTTGCTTCTGTTATTGTCGGGGAAGTCTTGTTCGGAAGCTCCTCCATTTTCCGTGTGACGCTCGCCGTCATTCTCGGATCGATTGTTTACCGATTAGTCATCGCATTGGCTCTGCAGGCCGGTCTCAATCCGTCCGACATGAAGCTGATCACAGCCTTAATCGTGATTATCGCGCTTACTGTTCCGACCATTGCCAAAGGTATTTGGAAGAAACAGGGCGTACGCACGGTGAGAGGAGGGAGCAGCGATGCTTAAGATTTCGAGAGTCAATAAAGTATTCAATGCGGGAACGGTCAACGAAAAGATCGCCCTGCGTAATGTTAACCTGCATGTCAAACGCGGAGAGTTCATCACCGTCATCGGTAGTAACGGTGCAGGTAAATCTACGATGATGAATATCATCTCCGGAGGAATGCTACCGGATGAAGGTAGTATCACGATTGATGGTAATGATGTGACCCGCATGGGAGAGCATCAACGGGCAGGACTGATCGGTCGCGTATTCCAGGATCCGATGGCTGGGACAGCTCCCAACATGACGATCGAAGAAAACCTGGCGATCGCACTGGCGAGGGGACAACGTCGGAAGCTGTCCTTTGGCGTAAACAACCACAAGCGGGAGCTGTTCCGCGAGCAATTGAAACAGCTGGACCAAGGACTTGAGAATCGCCTGAAAACAAAAGTTGGCTTTCTCTCGGGAGGTCAGCGACAAGCGCTCAGCCTCCTGATGGCGACCTTTACAGAGCCAAAGATTCTGCTCCTCGATGAGCACACAGCAGCACTCGACCCCAAACGGGCACAGTTGATTGTAGATTTGACGGAAAAGATCGTGGAACGCCACACTCTGACGACGATCATGGTCACGCACAACATGGAGCAAGCGTTGAATATGGGAAACCGTTTGCTCATGCTGCATGATGGTGGTATCATCCTCGACATTCCGGATGAGAAGAAACGCACGATGAAACCGCAGGACCTGTTGCGAGCCTTTGAAACGGCCCGCGGTGGTGAAAGCTTTAGCGAAGACCGTTTCTTGTTGACTTAGTCGTTGGTGACTCAGCCTTCCTGTACTATCGGGAAGGCTTTTTCTTTTCTAGCCAGATACGCATACATGGCCCAGCCGCCAATGAGGAGAACAGCTGCGACGAACACGAACAGCGTGGCACCTCCGAAATGGATCAAGACGAGACTGCCCAAATAAGGTCCGCATGTGCGGGAGATGTCCCAATGGGTCCCAGTGATCGCAAAGTAGCGTCCCCGCATCGAGGGAGGTGCAACTCTGGTGACGAATGTCAAAAGCTGTGTAATACCAATGCTTTCGCCAATAACCCAAATCAGCTGCAGGGCGATCAGTGCAGGAAGTGAATCGAGGAAGGCATAGCCGAGTGCAACGATCAAAAAACAGAAGTACGATCCGCTGATGAGCAGGCGTGTAGGGAGCTTTTGCGTCCACTTGACCAGCCAAAATTCGAGAAGGATGAGCATGATGCCTTTTGCGGAGACGAGGGTCGCCAATGTTTGTAAGTAGTCGGGCATCGTTTGCTTGAAGTGCAGTTGCAGATTCGTTTCTGTTTGCGCGTAGAACAAACTGATCGGTAAAGATAAAAACATGATGGCGAGAGCCGGTCGATAGGTCTGTAAGGGGCCGTTCATATACGTTTCAGATGCTGTATTCTCTGACGCGATGGCAGGCTGCGTATGGGGGACCTTCCACCAGACAGCGATTGCATACAGCAGCAGGGACATTGCCGTGAATAAAAAGGCGAGAGCAGGATCGTACTGGTAGATCAACACACCGACTAGAGGGCCTAAAGCAGCTCCGATACTGCCTGCGGTGCTTAAGAGGGCAAATGCGCTCGCCATTTGAGTCCCAGCAATGGAGTCCGCGAGATGGGCACGGCTCGCTGGAATGAACAGGGAGCGTCCTGCTCCGTTGACCACGTAAAGCAAGGCAAAGGCAGCGAGCGAGTCTGCCCACGCCATAGCGAGCATCGCCAAGCCTTGGAGCAGTAGGGAGACCAGCATAACCGTTTTTCGCCGAAACCGATCCGTCACGCCACCAGCAAACAGCGTGAGCAAGATTTCAGAGAATGGTTGTAAACCGATGATCAGCATGGTCCAAGTAATAGAGCTACCGATATGCTCACTCAAGTATAAGACCAAAAATGGAGCAATCATTGCGCTGGATAGAGAAGTGAGTGTTTCTCCGAACAGCCTGACCCACAAGATGGGCGGGTACGTAGCGATTAGGCGTGTGAGGGAATGAGGAATGAGGTTCATGGGTGGCTTCCTTTCTGATTGAAATCGTTTATTATGGTTTCGTCATATTTTACGTTGGCAAGGCGAGGAGAAAAAGCGTACGATTATGCCTACAGGAATTTCATGTTTTTGAGAGAAGAATCGGTGGTGGTATCGATGCAGCTGGTAGAACAATACGTGCGTTTATTTGCAGGGCGTCCGAATCTGAAACAGGGGACACCTGCTGACATATCATTGGCGGAAGTTGCAGATATTCTGTATTGCACACATCGCAATGCGACGTTGACGTTAAAGAAAATGCAAAACCAAGGGTGGCTCCATTGGCAGCCAGGTCGAGGGCGAGGAAACCGCTCTGTGCTCACCTGCCTGCTAGCACCAGACGATCTGGTGTTTACGGTTGCCAAAGAGCTCGTACAAAAAGGGGACATACAAGGCTCCAGACAACTGATTGGTCAGTATCAACAGGAGTGGCAGGGGCTAGAGGAAGATTATTCACGGTGGATGAGCAGCCAGTTTGGTTTGAGCGTTTCGCGGGAAAAAGGAAATGGGGAACGAGTGGACACCCTGCGTTTCTTTGTTAGTGGTCCGTTTCGCATCCTCGATCCGATTCGGGTGCTGTTGCGCTCGCAAACTCATTTGGTCAAACACATTTTCGATACGCTCGTCCGATTTGATCCTGCGACGAGAACAATCGTGGGTCAGCTCGCCTTTTTCTGGGAGTCTGATGAGCTAGGGAAAGAGTGGACGCTGTATCTGCGAAAAGGAGTCTTGTTTCATCACGGGCGTCAGATGAACGCAGAGGATGTCTGCTATTCGTTGCTACGCTTGATGGAGGCACCATCCAGGCATCGTTGGCTGACTCATTCGATTCAATCTGTCCAGGCCATAGAGGATCACATCGTTATCGTGACTCTGCAGCAGCCGAACCATTTATTTCTCCATGCATTGAGCAAGGAGTACGTATCTATTGTGCCAAAAGATTACGTGGTACAGATGGGAGAGGGCTTTGCAGCTAGGCCAGTGGGTACTGGACCCTTCAAAGTGATCCGCAACGATGACTCTATGCTCGTCCTCGAAGCGTTTCAGCCTTATTTCGCTGGGCGCCCATTCCTCGATCGCGTCGAGCTATGGTGTGTGCCTGAGTTGCAGGATGAAGCAGAAACGAATCATCTACAGCTACTGAGGTGTACGACAGGAGCGGGAATCGTGCCCGAGCAAGATGGGGTTTGGAATGGCGTGTCCCGACACGAACAGAGCTTTCAATATGTAAGTCTCAATGGAGCCAAGCCGGGTCCTTTACACGATCTTTCCTTTCGTGCGGCTGTGGCAGCTATTCTTTCTGGGGAAGCGTTGCGGGCGGATCTGAAAGGCTCGAGGCAGCCTGTGGAGGCATGGGGGGAAGCAGTCCCGTTTTTACCCGAAGAAGAGATGAGCGCTTTCCTGAAAAATGGGAAGGATTGTGACTATTCCGGGGAAAAGCTGCTTTTATATACGTATCCTGATCTGGATCATGTGGAAGATGCGATGTGGATTCAGGCAAGATGTGCCCAATATGGGATTCCTATTGAAATCGTCTACGTTGATCCTGAAGAGCTGGCGCAATCGGCGATGCTCCGGGAGGCTGATCTAATCGTAGACAGCGCGAATGTGGACGAACGATTGGAATTATCCTTGCTGGAGTTTGTCTATGCGGAGGCGCTGAGCATCCACCATCATGTAGACGAGCAAGGCAGGAAAAAGGTAGAGAAGCAGATGAAAAGCTTGCTTGAGGCGAAAACCAAAACCGATCGTGAGGATGAGATGAAGAAAATTCTCGCGATTCTTCAGAAGCGACACACGTTTGTCCCGCTGTATTCCAATCGGATCGAGATGCAAGCACACCCGCGTTTATCCGGTATTTCTCTGGATGCGTATGGGTGGGTTGACTTTTCTCGGGTTTTTGTGCGAGCATAGCTGAAATTTTGTCACATTTTAGTGTGAAACCGCTTTCGTTTTTCAACGTATAATTAAGTAAAGAGTTTTTTGCCGTTTTAAAAACAATTTCTTATTGGAAAGCAAAACGGTAGGAGGAGGAAGTACGGTGTATACGAAAACAGAGAAGGACAAACATCTTGTGTTTGCTTCCATACGCTTGATGATATGTGTCGGACATGCCGACGGTTATATAGGGAATAAAGAAGTGAATCGGATTCATGAAATGGTAAATTCAGAACATTTCACGCTGAAGGAACGGCAAATCTTGATGGACGACATGGACTATCCGAAGCGTCCTGAGGTCATTGTCGAGGACATGATCGACCTGACTCAATCGGAAAAGCTGATGATGATGCGCAAGCTCTATCATATGGCGCTGATTGATCGCAAGCTGTCTCCAAAGGAATCGAAAGAAATTGCTCGGATTGCCTGCCTGATTGGGATTTCTGAGGAGAAACAGGCACAGGTAGAAGAGTGGATTACCGATGGGATCAGATGGCGTGAGCGCTGGGACGAAATCGTGGCAGATTAGAAAGGGCCCCATTCACATTGGGGTCCTTTCACCTTTTTTTGGTACAATAAGGAGAAGGCTAGCAAATGAGGAGGACAATCTATGTTGCGTATCTTGATTACGAACGACGACGGTATTGAGGCGCTGGGGATTAAAAGACTGGCGGAAGCACTGCTCACGCTAGAAGATACAGAAATTTACATCGTTGCACCCCAAGAAGAAAAAAGTGGCGTCGGGCATGGGGTTACCTTTCGCAGTGCGTTGGAACCGCAAAAACATGACTTCTACGGCCTTCCAGTAAAGGCATGGGCTATCAATGGAAATCCCGCCGACTGTATCAAAGCGGCGTATCATCTTCTGTTCGAGGACGATCAAAAACCGGATCTCGTCTTTTCCGGCATAAATGTGGGGACGAACCTCGGGCGTGACATTTACTATTCAGGCACGTGCAGTGGGGCTCGTGAAGCAGTTATTCTCGGGGTTCCTGGTATTGCGCTGTCCTATGACAACTGGTTTGATCAAGATAACTACGGCGAAGTGGTCCAGATGATTCAGCCACTCGTCAAAGACTTTACGGAAAAAGCGTTAAAGGGCGAGCTGCCACAGCAAGTATTCTGGAATGTAAACATCCCACATGTGCCGTTGGATGAAGTGAAAGGCATCGTGCCTGCTTCGCTTTCCTTGAACCATTACGTAGATAAATACAACCAGGAGGGAGCGGGCTACTTCTTGATGCGGGAATATCCAGCAGTCATGCCGCTTGCCGAGCCACTCGATTACGACTTGCTCAAAAATGGATACATCGCCATCACGCCGGTTCATATCGACGCAACAGACCGCAGTCTTTTGAAGCAAATGGACGAATGGTCATTCGTCAAATCGTCTGGGAAACGTGAGGGATAACGAGATGGCGGAAGAGTTCGAGCCGCGGATCGAGCTGGATGCGACAATCGTGTCACCGGATAGGGAGACGGAGGGCGAACGGCTGGACCCCGAGCGATTTCATGATTTGTACAAGCTGGCCGGGGAGGAGGGTCTCCCTTACTTTGCCCGCCTGAACGGTCGTGGCGAGGCAGAATTGTTTCTCGTATTTGAATCGGTGGATGCCTTCAGCGAGCAGACACGTGACGCAGTCTCCATTGAATTCAAAGCGTACCAAAATAAATTGCTCGCCGTGATCTGGACCTTGTCTGATCCGCTGCAACCATTAGGGTTTCCACTTAGTTTTGACATACAAAAGGCGGAAGAAAGGCATATGGCGCAAAGCATCCTGAACCAGGCAGCGACGCCCATTCACTACCTGGCATATGAGGAAGGGAACCTCACGCATATATACACGGAGTCCATCTCACTCTCTGCCGAGGAAGTAGAACGCACGGAAGGGATGATCCGTTCCTTGTTCGCGGGGACGCCAGAGGAGCTGCCACATGCAGCCGAGGTGAGGGAAGAAGAGACGGAGACAATCTATGCGCTGTCTTTGTCCAGGGAAGTGCTCCAGGAGGACGGAGTGGCATTTGTTCTCGACTATCGCCGTATGATGGGGGCACATGGTGAGGAAGAGGCGCAGCACTTGCTCATGAGAACGGTGCAGCAGGCCGTCTGGGTCATGCGAAGGCACTCCCGAAGTGAGGTGAGAGATTCGACCTTCTCCATATGGGTTGCCGAGAAAGGGGAGCTCTTGTATCTCGTGGTGACACCTCAGCTCACTCATCTGTTCGAAGTCGTACATATGTCTGAGGACGAGGCGAATCCATTTGCTCGTTTCCTCATGACCTTGCCAGCATTCGTGAGATGTGAGGATGTAAGCCCTCTACAAACAGGTGCCTACCCTTTGTTGCGATATGAAAAAGGACGTCTCTATCATTTGGAGTTGGATGAGCACGTGCAGGTTCGATTAGATGAACTGCATCGGGAAGCGTTTTCAGGGCATCTCAATCCGTATCAGTAAATATTGCAACATTGTGAAAACGAATTTTCATAGGAATGTTTTTCACTTCGATGAAATATGGGTAAATAAGTCATTTTTCAACAAAGGAAACGACAAGGAAAATTTCGAAGTAGGTAGGACAGACAATCTGCTGGGGAGAGGTGACAACGATGTACGCTGTTCAACCCGATGTACTACAGTACGTTTCCGATTGCGCTCACCGTTTTCAAGGGGAGATCGAACAACTGGCCGAGAGTCATGCACTCACCATAGAGGGTGGATTACCTGCCCTGGAGCTGCAAGTTCAACCACAATTTCAAGCATTGCTGGAGTATACGTTGTGGGGAGAGTCTGGAGTCGTAGCGATTCACGGTAAGCTACAACTGCGAAACGAGATTCTGTCGTCGAAGGATTCCTTTTCCATCATGATGAAATTTTCCCTGTCTCATGATCCGAATCTGGACATCGAGAGCAAAAAACTACGCATCGAAGAAATTCTCTATGGAGAAGTTGATCTGTTTTGGAACATCCCTCCCGCCGGTCACGTCGGACATGTAGAACTGACCATTCGCTTTTCTTATCAGCCTGGCTCAGGTCGACTTGGTGAATATGTACGCAGTGTACTGGGCATCGTAACGGGTAAAATGATAGCTGCCTAAAGAACCGAGTAGAAGAGTGGGCTCTCCGTAAATAGGAGAGCTTTTTTGCTGCATGTCTACCACGGGGATTATCGCTGGAAGGGAGACGAATTATAGTTATGCGACTATTCGTGGCTCTGGATATACCGCAGAATGCTGCCTCTTACATAGCCGACGTTCAACAACGCTTGCAACAGGATGTGAACGTCGACCGTTGGCAATCCTTGCATAACCTGCACCTCACCTTGCATTTTTTAGGCGAAGTGCATGAATCGCTCATTCCGGCCATTTGCGAGGACATGGATATTGTCAGTGCCATCATCCATCCGTTTTCCTTGAGGGTAGGGAGTTTGGGGGCGTTTCCACATGCCGAACATCCCCGTGTGCTCTGGCTGGGACTTCGTGGTCAGACAAATCCGCTCAAACAGCTGCATCTGTTGTTAGGCAAGCGCTTTGACCTGCATGACGGTCTGTCCTACGATCGTAAGCGGTATCGCCCACACATCACACTCGCGCGCGGGCCCCATGTGCAGGGGAGTGGTCTGCCCCTTCTGGAGTGGAACGAACGATATTTGGCTATCGAGCCACCTCATTGGCAGGCAAAGCACGTCCATTTGTATCTATCTGAGCTAAAACCAGAGGGAGCCGTCCATTCCATTATCCACACGAGCACGTTTGATAAAGAACACAGCAAAAAACAAGCGGTGCCTGAATAGACTGGAAGAAAGGACCAGGGAGACCTTCCAGAAAGCGGTGGAAAACGGATGGGTGAGTTCACGACCGGCATTCTTTATCCACGCAAATACGAACCGAAAGTACTGATTGCCTTGTCCAAGTCAGAACAGCCGTACTTCCACAGGAACGTCAACGGCGACTGGAACGCTTTTTTCCTGCAGGACGAGTGGCTGGAAACATCGGAAACTCTGCAATTTCTTTTGCAGCTGTCCAAGCAATTTGTGCCGTTGCTCTGGTTTCACGACGCGGAAGATAACGGCTGGGGCTTTCGGATGTTCGATGCTGGCTACGAGGTTTCCTCCGCAACGATCAGTTACTCGTTGGACGTAGAGATGGCGGAAGAAGAATTTGGCCGGCTCTATCCAGAGATTGACCTGCAGGAAGGAATCGGAGAAAGTGAAGACGTACGGCAAAAGTATGAGGACATCCTGGATCGGGTAGTGCGATCGGAGCTGTATCGGCGAGAAGTAGGGAAAGGCATCACCAGGATTAAACCGCAGACGTTTAACCGGATTGCGGGTCCGAAGCAAGTACAGCAGCTGCGCTCGCTATTTGACCTGCAGTTGTTGACCGATGTGGACGAAGAGACAGGAGCTTCGTTGCTTTACGATTCAGTAGATCTGTTCAAGGAAATCTTGGGCATTGAAGAAATGGTATGGGTCAATTACGCGTATTTAGCGAGCGGTGGGAGAGAGTAGAAAAAAGAGGATGCTATGTGATCTCACACATAACCATCCTCTTTTTTTTGCCCCTTTACGGTATCTCCCTGTACGACTCGATCGATGCCTGCAAAACGGATACGTACGGATCGTGCATGCAACAGGTCAGAGGAATCGGACACCTGCATATGCAAGTGAGGCTCGCTCGAATTGCCCGAGTTGCCGCACAGCCCGATCATTTGTCCTACCTCTACATGGTCACCTGGCTGTACGGTGATGGAGCGGTGCTTCAGATGTGCAAGCAAGCTGTATTCTCCGTTGCCGTGATCGATTTCCACGAAATTGCCGGCAGCGTAGTCTTCATTTACCGTGCCAGGCTCGTTGTCCCAGATGGCGTTCGACACCTTGAGGACAGTTCCAGCGGCTGGAGCTACGATTGGTTGTCCAAAAGCGAAATAGCTGTCGTTGCGCTTCGGATCGCCATGGAAAGTCTTCTCGTTTCGCATCACGAGAAAATCAAATGCATAGCGTTGGCTTGGATAAGCGTAGTGATAGTTGAGCAGCTCGTTGGTGCCGCCCCAATAGGTAAACCACTCACCATGGAACGGCATGTGATACGTTCCTTTCGTGAGGGCTGTATCGGTATCGGGAAAGGATGATAAATGAGCAAGTCGCAGACCGAGGATCGTTCCGTCACGATCAATCGCTGTCGACAGTCCTTTTTGTCCACTTTCATCAATCCATACATAGCGAAGTGTGTCGCCCCAAGGGACGATGGAAGCAGGAAGTAGCTGGTAGCCCGTTACCCCCTGATGAAATTCAGAAGCAAAAGTACCAAACTCTTCTAGACTTAGTTGTTCCCGAAAGGAAGCGCTACAAGCTTCGTAGAGCGCTTTGTACCCTCCAGCTATGAAAGCGGCAGGGATCCAGTCTGCCTGGTCCATTCGATGATGTCGTTCCAAAAGAATCATCCTCCATTCGTATATATAGTACGGATAAAGCCCAGGGAGAGTTTCTCTTCCCGATACATCCACGGCAAACCTGATTTCCGCTGGATGGTCTATAGCCTGTGGATAGCCTTGCCCATCTTGCTTTTGTGGAGAATATGTACCAATATCATTACCAATTTTCCTGTGAGTTGGTCAAAATGATAAGTAACCAATATAAAATGATAGAACATCCTCCGAATGAAACTGAGCATAGACTCATATGGCCGTCTATCCGTTTGATATGGCCGCCTCTGTGCGAAAAAAGAAGGACAATCAGTATGGCAGGAGGAATACCATTAAATATAAATGCAATATTCTGTAAATGATAAATCGTTGAGATCAAACGAAATCATTATGTAGGAGGATCAGAAATGAAACGACTAACGATTGGCTTGGTCTCCACCATTTGTGCTTTCGCTTTATTTGGCGGCGCCTCTCAAACCCAAACCGTTACCGCCAGCGGTGGATTGGGGGAGCAGGTTTTTCAGAAAAGCTGCATGGCATGTCATGGGGCGGATGGAAATAGCGGAAGAGCTCCCGATTTGGTTACGCAAACATTTAAACAAAATCACCAGGATTTCAATGCGTTAAAGGCGGGCATTCAAAAATCTATGCCAAAGAACGCACCAGGAAGTTTAACAGAAGCAGAATATCAGGCAGTTGCTGAGTATGTATGGATGCTGAACGGCAATACGTTGGCAAACGAAAAAATCAGTGTCTTCGTAAATAAGAAAGAACTGAAATTTCCCGTTCCACCCGTATTGAAAAATGGTACGACGCTTGTCCCCATGCGTGAAATATTCGAGGCGTTCGGCGCAGAGGTGAAATGGGATCAGGCAACAAAAATGGTGACCGCTGTGAAAGGGCAAACCACCGTGAAGCTTACGATTGGAAGCACGCAAGCTTCGGCAGGCAGTCAAATAATCAAATTGACGCAGGCAGCACAAATAATCGAAGGTAGGACGTTTGTTCCCCTACGTTTTGTCAGTGAAGCATTGGGTGCAAAAGTAGAGTGGGATGAAAAAACGAAAGTCATTACGATCTCACAATAAAAGTAAAGAAGCGAGGTTAACAAGGAGAATGGCCTGGTGATGATGAAACGATCACCAGGCTTTTTGTATGGAGTAAGGGACGTCAATTTTTGAAGGGGAGTAGCACCTTGCTTGATTGGTAGTAAGGAATAAGACGTTCCTTTTCGGAGGAAGGTCTCTTTTTTTGCATGAACCCGTTTACCCGCCTAGTCCACTTTTGTCGGATGGACATAAACATAGATTGCGAAATGGTTTATACGCGTCAAAGATTGTCAACCTTTTTGAAAGGGAGCGAGGTAATATGCCCAGACGAACATTTGAATACACGGGCGAGCGTCAAACCTTTACGGTTCCGCCTTCTGTGACCTCCGTGACCATCAGGGCGGTCGGAGCAAGAGGAGGGACTACCCCCACTGGCGAACGACCCGGAAGAGGATCCTTTCTGCAGGGGGAATTTCCTGTCACTCCCGGTGAGGAACTGAGCATTCTGGTAGGAGGGGTTGGCGCAAACGCCGCTCTGGCAATACGTGGCGGCGGAGGAGGAGGAGGCTCGTTTGTCTGGCGGTCCACGGGTCCAGCTACTATCGTCAACCTCTTGATCGCTGCCGGGGGTGGTGGTGGAGCAGCCGCTCTCGCTGCCGGATCGGATGCCGATGCATCCAGCCCGGATGGTACAGGAGGAGAAGGACAGGGAGGTGGCGGTACCGCCGGAGGGGGAGGCGGAGGCGGAACAGAAACTGGCGGTGGTGGCGGTGGAGCAGGCATTGAAGGAAATGGCTTCGATGGAGAAGCTGGAGGCAGAGGCGGTAGAGCGATTAACGATGGCGGTACTGGCGGGGGTGCCGACGGGCCTGCAGGCGGTGGTGCTGGAGGTTTTGGTGGCGGTGGAGGCGGCTCCGTTGCGGGAGGAGGCGGAGGTGGTTTCAGCGGAGGCGGGGGCGGTCAAGGTGACGATCTCCTAGTTTCCGGCACTGGCGGCGGTGGAGGAGGTTCCTTTAACGCTGGCATCAACCAGAATAATCAATCTGGTGTCGGAGCTGACAACGGCGTGGTTATCATTTCCTTTGAAGAGCTCTCCTTTGGTTTTACGGGTACTATTCAAACCATTATGGTTCCGCCTTGTGTGGATACAGTTACCATCTCTGCAGTGGGGGCGGAAGGCGGCGCTTCCGACAATTCCGCTGGTAGAGGCGCTTTTATCCAAGGAGATTTCGCCGTAACACCAGGTGATGTACTGAGCTTTCTGGTAGGTGGTCTGGGAAATCCTCCTATTTTTGGCGGTGGAGGAGGCGGGGGCTCGTTTGTTTGGAGAACCATGGGGGCTGTTACACAAGGTAATCTCTTGGTTGCCGCGGGAGGCGGTGGAGGAGGTGCATCGAATACAGGCGGTTCGGACGCACAGTCATCAAGCCCAGACGGCACTGCGGGTACAGGAGGTGGAGGAGCTGGCGGTACAGCCGGATTTGGTGGTGGTGGAGGACCGTTTCAGAATGGAGGAGGCGGAGGAGCTGGCATCATCGGTGGTGGTGTCGCAGGAACCCTCGGCGGTGGAGGAGGAATAGCGATCAACGCTGGCGGTGCAGGAGGCCCAGCCGGTCCGAATGGGGGACCTGGTGGTCTCGGCGGAGGTGGAGGCGGCTCCCTTGGGGGCGGCGGCGGAGGTGGTTTCAGCGGAGGTGGCGGAGGTACGGGCTTGGGAGCATTAACCGGTGGCTTTGGCGGAGGTGGAGGCGGTTCCTTTAATGGCGGCTTCAACCAGGTCAATTTTTCAGGTGTGGGAACAGGAAATGGTGAGGTTTCTATCAGCTTTGGAGCTCCCCAATTGAACTGTCCTCCCGTCATAACGACACCCGCTCCCCCAATTCCAAACAATCTGCAGGAAGAGTGCATCCGCGTCCAAAAGGTATACGACTGGGTAGTAGCCGCCAACAGGGACCGGAACAAGGTACCAATCCCCGACGATTGCCGTCCGCTGGTAGATGCAGCGATACGTGCCGGTCAAAATATCACCATCCAATGCGTGGAGACGATCGTTCCACCGACATTCCCGCTGATCCCCAAACCTCAGCCCACACAGTCCCTGGACTTTTCTTGCACCATTATTGGCATCCGGCGGGAGAATATCATCGTCAACGGAAACGTTGTCCGCGTCGGGATCGTCCGCTTCCTGTTCGGCGCAACGCTCTTAATCCGCGTATTTGCCAATGGTACGCTGTTGTGCGAATTCCCGGCCACCATCCAATTCGATGACGAAATCGTGCTGTGCCTGCCGGAACCGTTGGATGAATCCAACATCCTCTGCCGCATCACCGCTGTCGAGTGCAACCCGATCGGCAATGTGTTCCTGGGTGGCATGGTAGAGCTGGAAGTCATCATCTGCAAAGAGATTCAGGTAGAAGCGGAAGTGAAGCTGGAAGTGTTGGCGAAGTTCTGTCGGCCAAGTCCAATCATTCCTGTACCGCCGCTGACTCCTTCATTCATCTGCCCGCCGATTATATTCCCGCCACAGTGTCCGGATCTCTTTCCGCGCAGAAACTGCGACTGCCAGGGAACAGCCAACGCTCTCTTGACCAACTCTACCGTCTTCTTCGACGGTGTGGCAGAAACGGGAACAGAGCAATTGCTCGCCGATATCTGCCCGAGTTGCGATCCAGGAAGCAGCACGTTCTCCTATACGTTTGTCGATACGGTGCCAACTACTCCGACACCTACGCTGACAGACGAAATCCTCGGCGATTTCAGCTTTGTCTTTACGCCTGTTCAGATTAGCTCGCCTACTTGCACGGCCCTCCCAGGTGGTGGCCTGCAGCTAGTGATTACTGCTACCGGAATCCGGACGTTCACCTTAACCGGCACGACCGATACCCTCAGTGCCGAGCTTACGTTGCGTGAACTTCCAGGTCCCTTTGATGAATTCCGTTTACGGCTGATGAACGCTCTGGGCGTAGTTGTATACGACACAGTAACCAAGCAGGTTTTTGATCTTAACATACAGGTGCAGGATTGCCGCACGTTTCAGGATGTCATCCTCACTCCTTTCAATCCATGATTTATTTGAGTGAGCTACTAACAGAAAAACAAGTAAGAAGTAAATAGAAATCCGTGGTTATAAACCAGAGAGGAAAATACGAAAAGGACCGAGGCGAATTTTTCACCTGTGGTCCTTTTCATGCCTCGTCTGTTTAGATAGTAATGGCTTTTCCATCAAACTTTGTTAGGGAGAAACCGCAAAAATCTTCATTGTAGGTATCCTTGTAATCCTTCAGAATCCCGATGGCAACTGATTCACCCAGCTTTAGCCCTTCTATTCCGTCTGAGCGCCAGTGTACACCGGCCGTGTCGCGGCCAAGGGCTATATTGGCTGCGAGTTTGTTCAATTCTCCGCCAATTGTCAGAGGTGTCCCCGAGTAAGGAAGCAATGAAAGGCCATCAGCACTGGCTTCGACCGGATTCGGGATCACGAAAGATTCGTTGCTAAACGCCTTCAACATGGTAACCCCAGCCCCAGCAATGCAGGCGTGACCAGCGGGGTAGGAAGTATGAGTAGGGCAGCCCTCCGGATAGGCCATGGGCAACAGGTAGCTACCAAATGTGTTGAAGACCTTGGAAACAGCTTCCGACTGGAGCAGTTCCGAGTTAATGGGGTAACTGGCAGCGCCAGTCAAATGGTTGTGGACGCGCCCCCCGAACTCTTCTGGCCGGAGACGGCGATGAACCAGCCATTTCTGGAACCAGGAAGCCTCCAAAGCGGAACGAGCCGACCTAACCACAAAATCCAAAACGTGTGGCCCACCAAAGGTGACAAAACCGATCTGGGTCGCCGAACTAAGATAGGGGTTGGCTAGATCCAGCGCACTCTGTCCAAAGCCAAGAAGAATCAAACAAGCAGCTAGAAAGGCTTGGAAGGTGAAGTCACGATGAACCCATTCTCCTAAATCTCGACCGTTGCGGATATAACGAGGCGTTGGGTCGAATATATTCAGCGCAGCAGGAGACAATCCGTTCTGGATATCCAGCCATTCCTTATAAGTGGTCATGTGGTCATCGCCTGCCACTGTAGTTCGATATCGCTGGACCATCGTTGTGGCCCCGTGAGGGATGTCCTTCCACAGAAATTGGGAGATATAAGGCCCCACAAGGTCTCCGGGCGTATTCCCCCTAAACAAGTTCTCGGTTGTTACCATTCCACCGACTTTTGGACCGCGAAAATCGGAAAAGCTCGATAAATCAGATGCAGCGGCTTTCGAGTGCGGGCTCGTGCCAAAATCAGCAAAAGGCACATCGCGGGTCAGCGCTTGCCAGTAAAGCTCCGCCATCTCACCGGCCTCCCAGGCACTGCTGAAGTCAGGGGGTGCAATCATGCCTAAATGATGGGAATCGGGCCCCGCCAGATCGAATGCATACGCGCCCTGGGGATTCGTAAGCTTTACAACACCCCCTAAAGGGATCGTTTCAAAATTGACCGGATCACCTGTCTTTAACGCTTTCATGTAGGCCTCATAGGCTTTTGGATCAACTTCACCGAGGCTATTGTGCGGCAAACCTTTGGAATAGTTGCCGATTTTATTTGAATACAATTCTTCATCTCCGTTGCACGGATGGGGCGGTAGAGGACGATCCTCTTGGAACTCCGCTGCTTCCTCACGAATGGAAGCTGATTGCTTGCGACGGATCTTCGCTTTTACCGGACCGATTTCATACGACTTCCGTTCGTCTTTTTCATCATTTTTCATAATTGATATCTTCTCCTAAGTATGTCAATGACCTCGATGTAGTATATTGTTTTTGCGTGTATTGGTAATGGGTGCTCATCCTAATCAGCTTTGATTTGGTCCGGTGACTGGGGTGGCTCCCGTTTGCGGAAAAGCGGCTGTCGCTGCTCTCCAAATGGCAATAATGTTGTTGTAAATAACAAAGAATGGATAGAGATTCAGATGTTTTCTGAGATCCCTATCCATTCTTTTATACTGATAAAATTCCTTATTATGATTTATTTATTTCTTTTTCCATTGCCCAAAGATTTCATCGACATCCAGCAGCATGATCAGCTTGTCATTCAGGCGAGCAATCCCTTGCAAGTATTTTCCTTCTACCCCCGCGATGATCGGTGGAGCTACCTCAATCAAGCTTTGAGGAATACTCATGACTTCCGATACAGCGTCAACGATAATTCCTACATTTAGGTCTTCCAACTGCAAGTCGACGAATCGAGTGTCGTCCGTTTCAGGGACTGGTTCGAGACCAAACATACTTCGCAGGTTGATAATCGGCAAAATACGCCCACGTAAATCGACGACACCTTCCACATAAGGAGGTGATTTGGGAAATCGCGTTACAGGCAAAGGCTTGATAATTTCTCGCACGAGGGAAATAGAGAGCCCGTAGTACTCACTTCCCATTTTGAACAGGATCGATTGCGAAGTAGCACCTTCTACATCCCAATCCGCCCCATGATTTCGCTTCGTCAGTTCCATTTACGTATTCCTCCCCGAACCTCTTACCGTTATATACCCATATTGTACCATGGACAAACCTTTCTCGTGTTGATTTTTCCGTTCGGCCAAGACGTTGGGCCTACTGCCAAGGGATTAATCCGAGAGAAGAGAGAACGACCAAGCCGAGGCTCACGCCAAAGCTGAGAAGAATGTTTTTGCTCCACGCCATCAAGAGGAGGCAAACGACACTCGCAGCGATCAGCATAGGCTGGATGACTATCTGATCATTCTGAACAAACAGGGCAGGGAAAATGAGTCCTGCAAAAATACCTACGGGAATAAAGGTCAGCCCATTTTTGACTCGTGGCGATAACCAGTGATCGGGCAAGCGCAAAAAGGCACGACGGGATAAGTAAGTAACGGCTGCCAGGAGAACATACAACAAAATCAGATTCATGCGGTCTCCACCTTTTGTCCCGAATTCTGATTCTCTTTTTTTTCTGTACCTATGGTGGGCCAGACATAGCCAATCATAAAGGCTACCAGTCCTGCAACAAGTAGATGCAAGCCGTTTGGAAGAAGCAAAGCAAAGATTACGGCCAAGCCTCCGCATAACAAGAACGTCAGGGTACGGGTAAACGATGTCAGCTGATAGAAGGCAAGCGCGACGAACATGGCAGTGAAGCTAAAGTCGAGACCGAGAGAAGCGGGATCAGGAATCCATTGACCTGCGACAGTGCCGAGCCATGTGCCCAAGATCCAGCTAGCCAGGAACGAACCGCCAACCGCTACAATATAAGAGGCTTCACTAGGATGCTGGCGAAATCGATTCAAGCTAATGGCGTACTGTTCATCTGTCAGGAGATAGGCGAGACCGTTGACCTGTGCTGAGGAAAAACGCTGGTAGTACGGAGATAGCGATAGCCCCATCAATAAATGACGAGTGTTGAGCATGCAGGTGGTCAACACGATAGCCCACATGCTGGCGTGATCTGCAATCATGGCGATGGCACTAAACTGAGCGGCACCGGAGTACACAAAGGCTGACATCGCCACGCTCTGCCACGGAGATAGGCCTGCTTGACCAGACATCATCCCGAAAATGGCGCCAACCAGGATGTAGCTGGCAGTTATGGGAAGGGAATCCCATATACCCCTGTGAAAAGATGCCTTGGATTGCGCGGACCATTTCATGAAAATGCCTCCTTTTGTTTGCGCAGGACGTGCGTCAAAATGGACATGCCTTGCTCGATACGCTCAGCCCCTTCGTGGGTATAACAGAGGCGAATGTACGGCTGTTCCGCTTCCCGAACGAGAAACATGTCCCCGCACGTAAAGGAAACACCAGACTTCATGCAGGTATGCATGAGTTCCCGAGGGTTCAGCTCTTCTGGCAGTGCGATCCAGAAATAAAGTCCACCCGCTGCCTTTTCATACTGGATTCCCAGCGAACGAAGCGGCGCTAGCTGTGATTCCATGAGCTGAGCTTGCTCTCGGTACAGATTTCGGGCAGTGGCCAGGTGAGGGGCTAGCTCACCGTTTTTCAAAAACGAAGCCAATGCGATCTGCCCGAGTGTGTTTGTCGAGATCGATAATTCCTTTAGACGGGTAATTAATTGAATAAACTGTTGATTCCCCGCGATCCAGCCCGTTCGAAGCCCGGGAAAGAGTATTTTGGAAAACGTATTGAGGTAAATGACATGGCCGGATTGATCCATGGAATTCAATGGAGAAGGGGGTTCGGCATCGAGGTGCAGGTGCCGGTATGCGTCGTCCTCTACAATGGGAATGCCGTAGCGTTCACTCAAGGCCAACAGCTGTTTGCGACGGACAAAAGATAGGGTACGTCCCGTCGGATTGTGAAAAGTAGGGACCGTGTAAATAAAGCGTGGGTGGGAGCGAGCGAGAATCCCTTCTAGCACATCCATTCGCATTCCGTCTTGGTCGAGAGGAACAGGGATGATCTGTATGCCCAATGATGCGAAAAGCTGGAGGGAGCCAAAGTACGTGGGCATTTCCGTCACGATGCAGTCTCCTGGTTTGGCCAAAATGCTGGTGATCAAATAAAGCCCTTCCTGCGATCCGCTGGTGACGCAGACTTGCTCGGGCGAGGAGATTTGTTCCATGCCCATCCATTCGACGAGTTGTTCGCGCAGGAGTGGCAAACCGTGCACGGCGGTAAAAAAATAGGACTGTACCTTCTCAGCCGCTGCCTTGACGTAGTCAGGAAAACAGGAGGAGGACAACGTGTGCTTGCCGCCATCCCCGTGAGCAAAATTGATCGTATCGGGATACGCGTCTGTGATCGACAGGAGCTCAGCCATATGGGAGGGGGAAGAGGCAAGGTGGTTGTAGCTGGATTGACTGTTCCAGTTTACCCTCGTCAGGAGCGGAGCAGGAGGCAAGGCTTCGACCCTTCTGCCGCTGCCCATACGTCCCGCGATAAACCCCTCTGACTCCAGTTCGGCATAGGCTCGCACGACGGTATTGCGACTCACTCCTAGCCGGGTGGCCAGCTTTCGTTCTGGCGGTAAATGGGAGCCAATTGGGAGTTCCCCACTTAAAATTTGGTATTTGAGTTGATTGTAGACTCGGGTATAGATTGGATTTCTTCCCATGCTGACGCTCCTTTTGGCGACTCCATTCTTTTCCTCACTATACGGATAATTGTTTGGCAATAAAAGAGCCAATTCTTTCGATATAAAAAGCCATACTAAGAAAGAAACAAAAAAAGACTGACTGGCCGTAGCCTGTCAGTCTGCTTGGTGCATCTGCCGGTTTAAGGTTCCTGCAGTTCCGTCAGTGAAATTCCTTGTTCCAAGGCGAATTCAAAATCATCCACATCATAAAATTGAACGGGTACGATATATTCCAAAATCCGATCCTGATAATCCGGCTGGTCTGTGATCAGCGGGACCTCAAATCGCATGGACGTGAGCAACAGCTGTGTCTCGACTGGATCAAAAATTTCTCCCCACATGGCGTTGTCTTCTACCTTAATAATCGTCAAGGTAACTCCATTCGGGAAGGTAAACGGCACTTTGGACCACGGTGCGATCAGACCTTTCTCCAGCCGCTTGCGATTAAACGGATCTTGGAAGAACTGGCTCATTTCCTGCATGATCTTGCGCACGTATTGATCGTCGCCAGAGTAGGGCATGATAGGTTCTGGGCTTTGGATGAACTCGTCCAATTCATAGATTGTCGACGCGGGTATCAGATATTCTACCGGTTGCGATGGGGACATCAGCTCCCCGTAGATAGCCAACATGATCGCCTCGGTAACGAATTGTTTCGACATTTCGACAACCCTCCTCCTTACCATCATACTGAATTCCTGGAAGGACAACAACCCTAGACGGGGTACGGAAGGGTCTGTTTTTGGAGGGATTTTCCTTGTTTGATTCGGCTTTTATCTCATCCTTGTTGGTCATTATTACCATCAACATCGTATTGAGTGGGGATAATGCCGTAGTAATTGCGATCGCTTGCCGCAAGCTGGCACCTGCACAACGTAAGAAAGCGATCCTCTGGGGAACCTTCCTGGCGGTGATCGTACGTGTGATCGCAACAGTTCTGGCAGTTTATTTGTTGAAAATCCCGTTCCTTTACTTGGTAGGTGGCGTCGTCTTGCTCTGGATCAGCTACAATTTGCTACGCGAAGAGGATGAAGACAACCAGATTAAATCCAGTGAAGATATGGTACAGGCTGTCAAAACTATCGTGGTGGCGGATGTCATGATGGGCTTGGACAACGTCTTGGCAATTGCAGGGGCAGCGAATGGCAATATTGTGTTGATCGTCTTGGGTCTTATCATCAGTGTTCCGCTCATGGTCTTTGGCAGTCAGCTCATCCTCAAAGCGATGGAGCGTTTTTCGTGGCTCGTCTACTTGGGGTCTGCCGTCTTGGCATGGGCAGCTGTCAACATGATTACCAACGAAGAGGTGATCGCTGACTGGCTTTCGCAGTGGACAGGACTCGAAGCTGTCATCAAGATCGTCATCGTGGCACTCGTACTCCTCCTTGGTTATTGGCAGCGAAGTCATCACGACCAAGCTCATGCAGAGTAAAAAGACGAAAAGCTGGGACGAATATGTCCCAGCTTTGTGTATTGATTACAGCGTTTTTACGATTGTCACGCTCATATAATCCTTCTCGTACAAGTTGATCTCGTAGGGAGAGGCGATGGCAGAACCATCGGGATCTTGCAGGATGCGAATCGTCGGTCGATTCACAGCCAACGAGTTTACATGTGAGACGACACCGACTTGTCCTGTGTTCAGCTGGACGGTTGAGGCGATGGGGTAAATCGCGACGTGCTGCAAAAACACCTTCAAAAGGTCCAGATCAAAATAGGAATTGCCTGTTGCAAACAAAAACTCGGTTGCATCGCTTGGTGTGTAGCTGTTGCGGAAAGGGCGTGGCGAGATCAGAGCGTCATAAACGTCGGCGATCGCTACGATGCGCGCATACTCGTGAATGTTCATGTCTGAGAGCTGTCGTGGATATCCGGAGCCATCGTACCGTTCATGATGCTGCAGAGCACAGTGGGCAGAGACGACAGAGATATTGTACTGACTTCGCAAAATATTGAAGCCGTCTTCCGTATGATATTGAACCCTTTTGCGTTCTTCGGCACTCAGCTCTGTCTTTCTGCTCCACAGCTCCTTGGGGACTTGTGTCATTCCGATATCAAATAACAGGGCGCCGATTCCGAGCTCCATCAACTGCTGCTGGTTGTACCCTTTGGCCAGACCGACAACTCCCGCCAGCACCGCCACATTCACGGCGTGGTGAAAAAAGTAGCCGTCCAAAACATGAAGATGGGAGAGGTTGACCAATACATCCCGTCGACTGCTCAGGTCTGTGATGATTTCCCGGAACACCTTTTGAAAAGTGGACCCAAAGTCAGGTAAAGATGTACGCCGCTTCACCAGTGGCTGGTCCATCAAGGTCGTCATCGTTTTGTAGACCGCATCAACGGCGTCTTTTCGGGTCTCATCACGAATGGCTTCTTCCGGGATGATATCTTCGGTATGCTTGTCTTGAATGTAGAGCGTGTCGATACCCAATTGAACAAGCCGATCGATATAGCGCGAAGTCAGTTCTACTCCTAGACCCAGTAGAACATTCCCATTTTCCAGGAATACACTTTTTGCTACTACATCGCCCGGCTTAACCGAGGAAATATGCAATTTTCTCACGACGAAAGTCCCAGTCCTTTTCTTGTTGAAATGTAAATCGTCCTGATTTTCCGGTAATTCAGTTAGCACAAATATAGCATAAGAAAAGGACAGAGACTACTACTTACCCTGTTAATGTTCTGCAGCCCGGTCGGAACGAGTAAACCAACGGAAAGGATTCAGCGACCAGCGAGGCTCATGGCGAGCATATCGTTCCTTGCGTCGGGTCAGACGCTGCTGCATCAGATCCATTTCAAATGTGACGCGACGGATTTCCAAGCGCAGAGATTCCTGCATCTCTTCGATGTCCGTAATTTTTTGCAGGATGGTCGACTGCATGTGGTTGAGTGAAGTCAATTGGGTAAGTTCATTTTGAAACTGGATCAGTGCATTCTGTACACTTCGCTCCATTTCACGCATTCCCGGATCCAGCTTGTTGGAGGTTGCCAGAGTGATCGCCGTTTCTTCAGAGGAGGACAGCTCCTCCGACAAGAGCATTTCTTCTGGAATTCGACCTTCATCAATGAGCTGACGTTGAATTTCGCGCAGAGAGCTGTTGCCACTATCTTTTCGTTCTTTTACTTCTTTCAGTAGAGTAAAGCCGTTTTCGCTGATCAAATAGTGACCCTGCGGATTTTTCAGTCGCTCATGCGCAGGTACGAACAAGTCCAGCCAGTTACGCAGTGTACGAACGTGCACGTCAAGGCGATCAGCTACCTCTTTCGAAGCCATCCAAACTTGTACATCCATCCCGAATCACTCCTTTTTTCCCCTCGGTATTCCCGGTGGAGTCATTATAGCACCATTTTTTTCCGGGTAAGAGAGAATCGACAAAGGTTCTAAAAACTAGTGTAGATTCGTCTGTTTTGGACAGTTCTGCATTTTTTGTCAAATGAATGTACAGACTCATAATGACCGGGACAGGCGCGTACAATGGAAGGGACCTAACCATCATGTCGAGGAGAGGACCGTACGATGCCACCTGTCTTCTGGATTGTCTTGTTGTCTGCCGCCGCTGCCAGTAGTATCGGCGGACTTTTATTATGTTGGCGCGCCTGGTCCGAGGAAGCCTTGTTTGCCATGATCAGTGCGGGAGCCGGGCTTTTGCTGGCCATCACCATGCTTGACTTGCTACCGCACGTCCTCGAAGGGGAAAATCACCACATGATGCCCTTTGTTCTGGTCGGATTTGCGGTGCTGTTTGCTATCGAAATGATTGGGAAGGCAGGAGGCGAGCTGGGATCGACAAGCGTCATCGGAGTGTTGACAGGATTTTTACTGCACGCTTTTGTCGAAGGTGTCTCTCTGACCGCGAGCCTGCGAATGGATACAGAAGTAGGCGTATCGGTTTTGCTGGCGCTGCTGCTCCACAAGATTCCGGATGGGGTAACAGTCGCATCCTTGCTTCTCGCGGCTACACGTTCACGACGAAAAGCGTTCTGGGGGGCTACCTCCCTCGGGATTGCTACGATTGTAGGTGCCTGCAGCATGGGAGTGGTCGAGAAGATTTTCCCGCCGGCTTGGTCTCCGGTGATGCTCGCAATTACGACAGGGATCTTTTTGTACGTCTCGGCGAGCCACCTCGTCCCCTATATTCAACATGCGAGGAAAGCCCAGCTAGGGGTGTACTTCTTTGGGGCAATCCTTGCTTATATGATGCTGACAGCGTATTTATCCGGAAATCATACACATGCATAAACACTCCTTTCTTTTGCCAGTCTAAGAAAAGAATGGCTCGAAGACTGAGCAAGAAAGGACGTGACCACATGGATCGGGTACAAGGACAAGAGCAACTCGAAGAATCTGTGCAACGGCAGGCTGAATTCCCGGAAACAGGGACGTCACTTAACCCGCTGGAAGAACCGTGGTGGGATGCTTCGACACAATCCCACACTGGCAGTGAGTAGAGAGTAGGACATCCCCTTTTTCCATACTCGTAACCGTGGACAAGATCGGTTATAATGTGGAATATGTTGGAAAGGGGCCGATGCATGCTATGAATACATTGTTAGAGGGGAAAAACATCGTAATCATGGGAGTGGCTAACCATCGCAGCATTGCTTGGGGAATCGCCCAATCACTACACAAGGCTGGTGCCAATCTAATCTTTACCTACCAGGGAGAGCGTCTACGCGAAAACGTAGCTGAGTTGTCCGCAAAGCTGGGCAAGGAATCTCTCTTGGTCAACTGCGATGTGACCCGTGATGAGGACGTGGAAGCAGCTTTTGCTGTGATTCGGGAGCAGGTCGGCGTCATTCATGGACTGGCTCATTGCATCGCATTCGCCAAGACCGAAGAATTGGAAGGGGAGTATGTCAATACGTCCCGTGATGGGTACGCATTGGCGCAAGACATCAGTGCTTATTCGCTGGTAGCAGTCGCTCGGGCAGCACGTCCACTGATGACAGAAGGAGGCAGCATCGTCACCATGACCTATTTGGGTGGAGAACGCGCCGTTCCAAATTACAATGTCATGGGGGTAGCAAAAGCTGCTCTGGATGCTTCCGTACGCTATTTGGCGAATGATCTGGGGAAAGAAAACATCCGAGTCAACGCGATTTCTGCCGGTCCGATTCGTACGCTGGCTGCAAAAGGAATTCGCAATTTTAACTCCGTTTTAAAAGAAATCGAAGAAAAAGCGCCATTGCGTCGGACCATCGATCAGTCTGAGGTGGGAGATACGGCATTGTTCCTGTTTAGCAGCTTGTCCCGTGGTATTACGGGCGAGATCTTGCACGTGGATGCAGGCTACAGCATTATGGGCGGCTAATATTGATACATGCATAACAGGCTCACCTTCTGCGCACACTTAACGTAAATGCGAGGAAGGGAGCCTGTTTTTTATGTTTCCATTGATTACGAACATGGAAGAGTTTTTGATTTATATGGGTGGTGGCTTCCAGTATCTACCTGCCCATTTCAGCGACGAAGCGGGAGATCCTGGTCTTTCTGCCGAATCGTTCTCGGGGAATTCCGATGCACAGGCTGTGACGGGCACGGGTAATCGCGACGTATAGGAGCCTGCGTTCTTCCTCGAGTGCGGCACTCCCGCCTTTGCGCAGCTCGTCCAGCGTATACTCGTGAGGCAAGGCACCTTCGACCAAATCCGGCAAAAAGACGTGGTCGTACTCGAGACCTTTTGCTCGGTGAATACTTAATACATGTACTGCTTCGTCAGGGAGTGGCCGCTGCGTGCGCCACTCTTTTTCGCGTATCGCCATTTGATCAATGTAGTGGAGAAAATCGGGTACAGTCGCATGGCGCTTGGCGGCAGCCAATATTTGCTGCAGTTCGTCGCTCCAGCGGTCTTTGCCGTCTTCCCGATTCTTCGCACGTTTCTTTAAATATTCGCGGAGCTTGCCATCCTCAAAAATTAGTTCCAAAGCCTGCGCAGCCGAACATTCACGACAGGAAGTGAGGATGTCCGCTACCGCCTGTAAATGCTTGCGCTGGTATGGCTTGAGCTGCGTCATTTGCGGCAGGACGTGGAGAATGGGGAGGTCCTCCAATATCGCCTGACTGCGTAGCGCATTCCACATCTCTTGGGAAATGTAGAGCGTAGGCAGAATTTCTTTTAACGCGTCCGTATCATCCGGATTCATAGCTAGGCGTAAATATTGCAACGTCCAGCGCACCGTCTGCCGCTGGTAGAAGGAATCTTCCTCCTGCGTGTAGTGGAAGGAGATGCCTGCTTCACTCAGACGCTCCAGTATCGGACGTGCGGATTCATTCGTGCGAAACAAGATCGCGCATTCGCCTAAAATGGCACCCCGCTCTTGCCGATGGATGATTTCATCGACGATGCGAGAGGCTTGTTCTTCCTCGTCCTCCGGCTCGAAAAGATACGTGTCTCCCTCTTCGCGATGAAAGGAACGGCATTCTTTTTCCCATCGTTCCCGGTTGTGACCGATCAAGGAATAACCGAGACTGACGATAGAGGAGTGAGAGCGGTAATTGACTTCCAATGTGATCGTCTGGGCTTCAGGAAAATCTTTGGTAAAGCCCAGTATGTACTGCGGATCACTCCCGCGAAATCCGTAAATCGACTGATCATCATCGCCAATAACGCACAGATTGTTCTGTGGAGCAGCCAGTAGTTTCACCGTCTCATACTGGATGCGGTTAATATCCTGAAACTCGTCGACCATTACGTGGGTGATTCGCTCCTGATACCGTCGCAAAAGCTGGGCATCTTCTCGCAGCATCTCGTAGCAGCCGATCAGCATGTCATCAAAGTCGAACCAGTTATGCTTTTTCTTGGCTTCCTCATAGACCGGATAAAGCTGCTGAGCCTGTCGCTCCGTATCGTTCGCAGGTTCCCGATACGCCACATCATGGGGGAGGATATATTCATTTTTCCAGCGGCTGATGACGCCGAGTGCATCGAGTGCTTCGTTTTCCTTGAGCGTGAGCAGATCGTCATGACCCAAAAGCGCACCTGTTTCCCGCAAAAGACGCCACTTTTGCCATTCTTTTTTCAAAAGGCGCTGCTGGTCCCAAAGAGTAGGCTGATGGTGCAGAAGCATCCGATAGAAGATGCTGTGAAACGTACCCGCAACCAGTTCGCGTGCTTGACCAGGAAGAAGCTGCCGGGCAATGCGCTGGCGAATTTCCTCGGCTGCCTTGGTCGTAAAGGTAACGACCATGATCTTTTTAGGTTCTACGCCCAGATCCTGGATGAGGTGAGCCGTACGGGCTGTCATCACGCGCGTCTTGCCACTTCCAGCTCCAGCCAAAATGAGCAAGGGACCATCTGTGGTATGAACTGCACGTTGCTGTCCTGGATGCAGCGGTTCATTGCGCTTTTGCTCTGCGAGATGCTGGATGCTCTTTTTGGGCGTCAGCCTTTTACGAAAGATAGGTGGCTTGGGAGTAGGGGGAGGCACCGTGACACTGCTTCCGATCGTTCGTTTTTGGGGCAAGCGAAAGGAACCGATCATCTCGGTGTCATCATCTACGTCTTCTTCAGCGGGCTTGTCCTCTAGGAGCGGAGCCGTCGCTGCTGCGGCTTCTTCCTGTGCTTGCAACCAATCAGGGGGCAAGACATCTGCTTGCTCGGAGCTAGGACAAGACACTCCCTCTGGGTGTGCGAAATAAGGTTCAAAGGAGATTCCTGCGATCAGGCGCAAAGGCGATGCACAGGCTGGACAGCGTACCTGATCCTGTCGTGCTGCCATTCGCCAAAACGGTATGCGATTGTAGGTCTCCGGTTGCAACAGGATGGGTTTGTTGTCGAGAAAGGCATGTTTCATCAGGACACCTCAGGTTGATAGTAAGGATGAAAGAAGAAGTGCCCCCTGGCCGCAGGGGACACTTGCCAACTTGTTGTGTCGTTAGGATTGTGCGTGTAATAGCACCGTGTCTTCGGGAAGGGAGGCAGGATCATCTTCACCTACGTAGGAAATGCCTACCCGGGTAATGCGGTGATTTTCCAGCTCGCTGATGGTGAACAGATAGCCTTGGAACATGACGGCTTTTCCGTGCCCCACTTCCTCATTCAATTGGCTGTAGAGCCAGCCGGCGATCGTGTCGACCTCGTCAGACACCACTTCAATCGTAATGTAGTCATTCAGCTCTGTCAAAAGCGTTTTTCCGGAAACGGACAACGCATTGCCCGCGCTTTCCTCGATTTCAGGTCGTTCGTGTTCATCAAATTCGTCTTGGATGTCGCCCACGATTTCTTCGAGGATGTCTTCCATTGTCAAAATGCCAGCCGTCCCTCCATATTCATCGATGACGATGGCAAGTTGGGAACGTCGCTTCTGCATCAGCCGCAGTACATGGCTGATTTCCATGGACTCCGGCACGGTCAGCAGCGGGCGTAGAAAATCTTTTAGTTCTGCTTTGCCAGTAGTCAATGCGGAGAGGTAAAAGTCTGAGGTATGGACAAATCCGATCAACCGGTCTTTATCCTCATGCGCGACTGGAAAGCGTGAGTGGCGCGAATCTCTCATGATTTCCAAATTTTCATCGAATGTATTGTCGTCGTATAGACAGATCATCTCAATGCGGGGAATCATGATTTCCCGGGCAAGTCGTTCTGAAAACACAAAGACGTTGTCGACGAGCGCCAGCTCCGTCTGATCGATGTGGCCACTCTTGTGGCTCTGGGTGACGAGCAGGCGAATTTCTTCTTCCGTGTGAGCGGATTCGTTTTCAGAGGCAGGCTCGATGCCCAAGCGTCGCATGAACAGATTGGCAGCTCCGTTCAACAGCCAAATCAACGGGTAGCTGATCTTGTAGAAAAACATCAGCGGACCTGCAGTCCACAGAGAGGTCGCTTCTGCTTTTTGAATGGCCAACGATTTGGGTGCCAACTCTCCCAAGACAATATGGAGAAACGTGATGATCGCAAAAGCGATAGCCAGCGAAATCGGGCTTTCCAAATATTGAGGTAAATGAAAAAATGCCATCATGGGTTCGACATAATGGGCGATTGCAGGTTCACCAACCCAACCTAAGCCGAGCGATGCCAGCGTAATTCCGAGCTGGCAGGCAGACAGATAGGCGTCCAGTTGCTGGGTGACCTTTTGCGCGTAACGGGCACTCTTGTGATTGCCCTCGCTTACGAGCTGGGTCAAGCGGGTTTGGCGGACTTTTACTAACGAGAATTCTGCTGCGACGAAGAAACCGTTTAGAAAGACCAAAAACAGCACAAGCAGCAGATTCAGCGTAAGCTCCCCTATCGGACTCTCCAAGCATACCTCCAGCCTCCCGCTGTGCGAAAGGAGGAGAATTCACCTCCGTCTGATTGAGAATGGTAATTCCAATGTACGATGAAAGCCACGTAAACATTCGTATCTTCCTTGTTATTGGATAGTATACCAATAGGTCAACCGAACAGTCAAAACGTTCCGACCTGCTAGAGCGCATTCAGAAAGCGGTTGGACATACCCGATTCATCTGTGTCATACACATAAACGAGCAACTGTCCAAAGGGAGGGGAGGGGCATGTACTGGTTGACAAAAACGGTCGCGATACTGGCTGGTAGCATTCTGGTGGCAGGAGGCGTCAATCTGTTTTTGGTGCCCCATCGCTTGATGGACGGAGGCATGATCGGCCTCGGCCTACTCGCGACTTACTACATGAAATTGCCGCCCGGGCTCGTGATGATTTTCGTCAGTATTCCTGTCTACATCGTTGTGTTTTTTCTTGATCGTCGGCTCTTTTTCCACAGCTTTCACGGGATGCTCATCTCATCCTTTTTCATTGATACATTGTCCGTACTGCGCGGTTGGAACCATTGGACGATAGCGAGTTCTTCTATAACAGGAGGCGTCTTGATCGGAATGGGCATCGGCTTGATGCTTGCCTACGAAACCAATACGGGAGGGACTGATCTGCTTGCCCAATTCCTCGCGAGGAGATTCCGCATGCGCGTCGCTGTGCTCATCCTTTTCATCGACGGATTGATCGTCGCTTGCTCGCTGCAGACCATCGGTGTAGAGAGAACCGTTTTTTCGCTGCTTACTATCATTGCTGTCGCGGCTACCACTCACATGTTCAGTGGGCTGGGGAAGAGGCGACCGCCCTACACCATTTTAGGTCGGCTGGGCTCCTTTCGTGCGAGTGAGCGCGCCGCGTTCAGTCCCATCAGAGCGTCGAACAGACCTATCACAAAATCGATCTTCATGGGCGCAACAAGAAAGGGGGAAGGGAAGGGGGAATTTATGGAGAAAATAAATAGGAAAAGGATGAAATGAGGGACCTGTCTTGTCTGCTAATACTCCTGAAATGATTACGGAACGGGTCGGTTATTTTCCCGGTCACGTGAATATTGGACTCGTGATCGGAAGCAGCGGTGCCATTTTGATCGACTCCGGTTTAGATACCCAAACAGCGAAAAAGTTGAAAAAAGGACTGGACGCCATCGCCCAGCCCTTGTGTGCCATTATTCAAACACACGCTCATGCCGACCACTTCGGTGGCAACGCCTACCTGCTCGGATGCTGGCCGGAAACTCAGGTGTACGCGCCACCTTTAGAAGAAGCAATTATCCGTTATCCGATTCTCGAACCGATCTACCTGAATATGGGTGCAGAACCTCTCTCAGATTTGCGAAACAAGTTTTTGCTAGCCCAAGCTTCTCGGGTGGACCATCTCCTTCCACTGGAGGGTGAAATCGAGATCGATGGCGTACCATTCTCCATCCTTTCTCTGCCGGGACACAGCTGGCAACAGGTAGGCGTCGTGTGTGACGACATCTGCTTTGCGGCCGACAGTTATTTAGGGGAAGAAATATTGGATAAGCACAAATTGCCGTTTCTCGTGGATGCTCATGAGACGATCGCAAGTCTGGAAAAACTACTGGCGTCCAGCTACAAAGGCTATATACCTGGACACGGGCCGTACACCACCTCCTCTCAAGGTGCTGTGACCAAAAACATCGAGCTTCATCACAAAATTTATGCGGTGATCGAGGACTTATTACAGGAAGAAAATACGTTGGAAGAGGCATTAGCTCGCCTATGTGAGCGCTTGCACATTTCCATAGAGAACGCCTCTAGCTTTGTACTATTTCGGACAGCGTTCATGGGATATCTCATCGGCTTGCACAAACAGGAGAGAGTTGGTTATCGTTTTATTCAAAACAGGTGGTTGTGGAAGAAAAATGAGATCGTTGTTCAGGACGGAGCAGAGGGTGCTGAGAGGTAGTCTGCGATTTCAGCCAGCTTGTGCTCGGCTGCTTCACGGACGGCTTTAGGAATGAAAAAGACTTCTTCGGAAGCAGCACTTATGTAAAACTTTGCTTCCAGATAGGGATGCCCCAGCTTGACAGTGAGCTCACCTTTTCCTGTCGTCGTGTGAGTATAGTTCGTAGGAATTCGTAAAAAGTAGGTACTGCTGCTAGCGGAGTCATACATGACGACATCATACGTGGGTGTGGCGTCCCCTCCTGATCGTTGAAAGCCCTGCAGTCTCAACATCTTGTCGACGTAGGAGAGTGGCTGCACGACACCGGTCAGGGTTTTGTTTTTTAACCGCATGAACATCCTCCTCGGCTCAACCTTTAAGTATTCAGGTTTGGTATCATCCTATGTAGGGCATTCACAATTCAGACTTGTAGAAAAAGAAAAGAAGGAGTGGACCAACATGAATCACCATGCTGATTTACATACGCATACAAAAGCATCCGATGGTACGTGCGATCCGGTGGAAAACGTACGCCTCGCCAAAGAAGCCGGACTGACGGCTGTCGCTATTACCGACCATGATACGGTGGCAGGTGTTCCGGCTGCATTGGAAGCCGGAGCGGAATTAGGTCTAGAGGTCATTCCCGGTGTAGAGGTCAGCTCCGTGGGACGGGGACAAGATATTCACGTACTCGGTTACTTTGTTCCGTATGAGGACCCATCCTTTCAAGAACGGTTGGTCGGCCTGCGGGAAACGAGGCATGAACGCAATCAGCTGCTGATCGCTCGGCTACAGGAACTGGGGATTCCCATTACTTTGGAAAACGTGTATCGCCGCAAGCAAGGAACGGACAAGAATATCGGGCGACCCCATATTGCCGAAGAACTGATGGAGCTCGGTGTGGTTGCGTCCATCAATGAGGCGTTCGAGAAATACTTGGGCAAGGAAGGCGCTGCTTACGTCAATCCACCGCGGATCTCGCCACAGGAAGCGATTACCTTGATCAAAGAGGCGGGGGGAGCGGCTGTCTTGGCGCATCCTGGCTTGTATGACGCCGACGATTTGGTGCAGGAGCTGATTGCCTTTGGGCTGGATGGGATCGAAGTGAATCATCCGGACAACAATGCTGAACAGCGCGCCCGTTACACAGCTTGGGCAAATGAACATGGCCTCGTCATGACGGGAGGTTCCGATTTCCACGGCTGGCGCGGGGAAGAGCCGTTTCATGCGATGCTCGGGACGCATACGGCACCGATGGAAGCAGTGGAGAGGCTGCGTCAGGTAGCAGCGAATCGGAAAGGGAAATAGGTTGGTTACGCAGTGAAAGGAAGCCCCCGACTGCCACGTATGAAAACGTGTGGACAGGGGCTTTCGTACGTTCGATCTACACGACACTACTCAATCAGTCACAGCGAGAACAAATGCAAGCCCGAGCCACAGGCAGAGTGGGCTATAGAACCATGTATCGTTTCGGGCAAAATGTGTTTGCCTGACTCGCTTAAAAAATCCAACGTAGCGGAAATCACCCATAGCTCGGAGGCAAAAGACGGCTGCACAAAGGATGCACCCCCATCGGATCAGCCTCTCAGATAGGAGCGCGTACAGGTAACCGCTCTGAGCGAGGAGCAGATAACTGGCAAAGAAAATCAAAAACGCCACACCTACTGTCGCTGCCTTTCCTGGTGAAAAGAGGCGGCGGGAATCATCTTCTCTACGGGGGATGGTAGCCTCCAGTCCCCATTTTCCACCGACTACCCAGTATAGATGGAGCAGGGAAAGGAAGAGTAAAATGGCAGCCGAGGATAAGATAAAGGCGATTTTCATGACATCATCCTCCTGATTATTGCGATTTTCAAAAGATACGCATCCGTATGTTTTGGGTACTGAAAATCCTAGGCAACAGTGTGAAGCCGTTGCAATGGGAAAATCTTCAGGTCCACTTCAATAACATCTCCATCGGATCCTGAATGGGGTAAGGGGTGTCAAGCTCAGAGCGGACCAGCCATCCCACGTACAGGAGATAGGCGAGGTGAGCCCGTGCTTCTGCCTCAGCTGGTGGCGCTCCCTTTTTTTGATAAAGGGTGGCGACATAATGAATTCGCCGCTTCTCAATGGTCGCGATTCGTTGACTGAGAACAGGGTTTTGTTTGGCCCAAGAATACATCGCTGCTTCCACCTTTTTCTCGGTCGCAAAGACAAAGGACAAAAGCTGTTCCAGCGTACTATCCGCATCGTGGGCGTTGATGATTCGCTCTGTCGCATGCTCTTCCCAATAGTCAATCATGGAGTCAAGCAAATCCTGACGATCCTGAAAGTGATGATAAAAGCTTCCCTTGCTAATGTTCATCCGTCGGGCAAGCGCTTCGACTCGAACCCCGTCAATGCCTGTTTCGGCCAATGTTTGGAGGCAAGCCTTGATCCAATCCTCTCGCATATATTGCATGATTCACCTCGAAGATACGGTAGCGTATGTTTTCGTTTCCATCCTATTCCTTTAGGGGACGCGTGTCAAATAAAAAAAGCCCTCGATTCGTTTGAACGAACTCGAGGGCATGTTCATTTTAGGTACTCTGTTGATTAACGCAGCGCTTTTACCATCGCGATATGCTCGATACCCGCTTCATCAAACACGTCACCATGTGGCTCATAGCCGAGCTTTTCATAGAATCGTTGTGCATGTGTCTGCGCATTCAGCTTCAAGGTCTCATAGTTTTGCTTGTGAGCATTTTCTTCCATCGCGAGCATGATCAGACGGCCAAGACCCGTTCCGCGCTCCGTTTTGTTGACCGCGACACGCTCTACCTTGCCAACGCCTGGGGCATAAGGACGCAAGCGGCTAGCGCCTACGGGAGTTTCCCCAGCATACGCGACGAAGTGAGTCGTTCCGCTGTTTGCTTCATCGTGCTCGTCGATTTCCAGATCGGCTGGCACTTCCTGTTCTTCGATAAACACGAGACGGCGCACAGAGAGGGCATCCGCCATTTCTTTTTCAGATTGCACGGTTTGGATCAGATATGTTTTGTTCATGCTGAAGAAACACGTCCTTTAATGGCAAAAGATCCCTCCCTGCCAGGGTGACAGGGAGGGTCGTTGGGTACGCATGTAAGGTTACTTTTTCAGCAGGAAGGTCTGGTAAACGCTCCAGATGCCATCCTCCAGTTGATAGATTAGGTGGAAGCGATCCACTTCAGAAGTCAGATCGATCTTGGCCATGCTCATCTGCCCGGTCAGGTCACGCAGCTCATCGTCCGATAGATCGCGTCCGATGGTCAAATGAGGAACGTAAGCATAAGTTTCCTTTTCGTTCACACATTGGTTGGCGATCTTTTGATGCAGCTGAGTGAAGGGCTCTTTATTTTGTAAAGCCAGGTAGATCACATTGGTGGTCGGATGGAAAGACGATACCCGATGAAATTGAGCCGTAAAGCTCTCAGTAGAGGAGGCGACTTGCTCCAGGTGACTTACCAGTTCTGGCAAGTTGGTCTCATCTAGTTCAAAGCCTTCTTTCAACCGGATATACGGAGGGATCAGGGCATATGCCGAGTCGTAACGCTTCCGGTAAGAGTTGGCGACCTCTTGCACCTTGCTGGACGGGAATACTACGATACTGTACATCATGAGAACCACTCCTCCTTCACTATCAAACAAGTATCTTTATTTATATGGTTATCTTGCTATTTTAACAGAAAATTCTTCATTTGTGTAATGTTATGCGTGGGTCTGTATATTCCTCCTGCCACAGGAAAGACTGTGTAGTGCAGGGAGGTGCCGTACAACATGTATATGGCCATGATGATCACATTTATTTTTCTAGTCCTGCTTTTACTGTCTGTGCTGACCTTTACCATCCTCTCAGCCATCCGCAGAGTGGAGTTTGAAGAGGCGCTGGTTACACCAGTGAAGGACGAAGGTCCGCAAGAAGAACAGCCACGGTAAGTTTACCCAAACAGCGAACGCAGCATACGCGGTAAATTCGCTTGCCAGTGGCCCCACGTATGGTCACCCTCAAAGGTCTCGTAGACCAGGGTGGCCATTTTCGTTTGCAAAATGTCACGCAGCTCCTCGTTTGCAGCTACGAGATCCAGTGGCCCGCGAGCGGAGGTAACAGCCGTTTCTTCTGTGCCAATCTCCAGATAGATCGTGTAAGGTACTTCAAATGCTGTATCTGCTACCCGACGATTCAGCTGTGCATCCATCGCAATCGATTGGCAAGCGATCTGCCCAAAGGTGTGGGGATACGCGAAGGCGGTAAACAAGGAAACCACGCCGCCCAAAGATTCACCGATCAGCGTCCGTGCATTGCCCAGTGTCTCCGTCGAGTAATGCGAATCGATATAGCTCACGACCTCATCCGCCAGAAAACGCCGGTAAGCGAGATGCTCGCTACCATCCGGGTGGTAACGGTCTTGACGCTTTTTCTTGTCCACGGGAAGGAAGACGGCCACCAGGTCAGGCAGTTCTTTTTCCCCGATCATGCGATCCAACAGCGTAGCCATCCGGCCCATCGCCAGGTAGTCATCTCCATCCTGTATGTATAGGACGGGATAGGAATAGAGCGGAGAATAGCGCTCCGGGGTATAGACGATCAGCTTTTCCGGCGTTCCCAAATGCCGGCTGTCCAAGATGATTTCCTCAAGAGCCACAAGCTTGTCCTCCTTATGGGATGTTCTGGTGAATATTATACAGGAGAGGACGTGCTTGGACGAGAGTCGTGTGTGGGAAGTGAGATATTTAGTAAACGTGATTGGGGAAAGGTAAACAAAGGCATCATTTTTTTCTTCTAGTCCACCAGGCTTGGCTCCACTTTACTTAAAACTTTTCCACTCCGAGTGAAACATTGTCGCAATTTTGTCACCATATGATACTATGGTAGAAAACGACTTCACTCGATTTGCGGAAGGGGTTGTCTCTATATGAAGAAGCAAGTGCACAGCATCGAAGTCAGAAACGCCGCCCTCAAACGCCTGGCAGAACGAGGAGTAACGGTGGAGGACATTGCAGAAATCGTGTATCTCATGCAATCGCCTTACCATCCTGACCTGACGTTGGCACCATGTATCGAGAGCGTGAAAGCAGTACTGGAAAAAAGGGAAATGCAACACGCCATCCTAGTTGGCGTTGAGTTGGATACGTTAGCGGAGAAAGGCTTGCTGTCCGAGCCGCTCCAGTCGATTATTGCATCAGATGAAGGCCTGTTTGGCTGCGACGAGACATTGGCGCTCGGCTCTGTTTTTGGTTATGGAAGCATCGCGGTGACTACCTTTGGGCATTTGGATAAGCACAAGGTAGGGGTCATCAAGCGTCTGGATACCAAATCTGCGGAGGGGCGTGTTCATACCTTCCTGGATGATCTCGTAGCGAGCGTGGCTGCTAATGCGTCAAGTCGGATGGCTCACCGGATGCGGGATGAGCAGGAGGCCGAGGCGGCGCGGGTGGAAGCGCTCGGTGTGGAGCTGAAGGTCGTCGAAGAGAAGGATGGAGATGGGACCGAGCAGGCTGGGTAAGGTGCTCGGTATAATGTTTGAATAGATGAGGATCATGGAGCCATTCTCTGCTCGAGGGAGAGTTGTTGTGGTTGTTGTTGCAATTGGCTACACGCTGCAACTTTCGTAGATTAGGCTGAGCAGAGAATGGCTTTCTCATGTGAGGGTTGTTGCGTGGATAGATCGGGTGCGCAATGAATAGCCTCGCATTTCTAACGTTCGTCTTGGATTCGTTTCGGGAGAGTTCCTGTCTAGGTGAAAAAGAGGGGAAAATCCTGCATAAAATGAATCCCGGACATGTATTTTTTGGTGACCTTTTGGTGGGAGTGAAAAAATTTACTAGAAAATATGTTTTTCCTCTTGAATTTCGTTTTGTCATGCTGTATAGTAATAAATGTGATCGACGTCCGGTGCGATTGGGGCCCTTAGCTCAGTTGGTCAGAGCGGTCGGCTCATAACCGATTGGTCGTAGGTTCGAGTCCTACAGGGCCCACCATTAAACGAGTACATTGATGTTTAAGATCACATACATATCCCATGATCCGGTAGCTCAGTTGGGAGAGCACCATCTTGACAGGGTGGGGGTCGCTGGTTCGAACCCAGTCCGGATCACCATATTTTTAAATTAAGCTCCTTGATAATTCAAGGAGCTTTTTGATATTTTTTTGAGGTGTAAATTTTGGAAAAGGGGTGGAATCTGTGCTGATATAACTAATATTATAAGAACTAAGTGTATTGAGGCGTTCAAACGTGTGGGTATTAAAGTAATTTACATAATATATATTCTGGAATGGCAAAACGAGAGTTATAGAGTCGGTCCGATAATTATTGGTGCGTCCGGTGGAGTTATGGGTTGCGTCCATAGTAGTTATGTTAGTCATTTTTAGTTCAAAATAAACTGCATGTTAACTTGCTTTAAATATGAGAATTCAATACGACGTAGTTATTAAGGCTGTAAGTAGGCATGAAGAAGGAGTTCAATTTCTAAATGAAGTAAGGTTTAGGAGCGAAATAACGACTATTTTTTGATTATTGCTATTGTAATTAGTCTATAAAAGAATTCCAACAAATAAATAGGGTAACCTAGTTCTAAGTTGCTTTTTTATTACCATATTTATTCCACACAATAGATCTGTTTCTAAAAATCAAAGTCGAATTTTGTCGTTAAATAGTAGATGTTGGAACAGGCAAGTTAGATTATTCTTATAATAATATAGTTTTTTTGTACCAAAATATTTTGGGACTTAAGATGTGGCATTGAATAAAGGAGAGTAGATTTAATGACAGAGGCATTAGCACAGCTACCAAATACTCAATTAAGTAAAACTATCGGTAGTCTTGCACTCTTAAAAACAACATGGGAAGTAAGACAGACGGATTATATTGATAATTTTGTTCCGTTTCTTGCGACTTTAATTAAAAAGCAAAAATACTTGAGTATTAATGTCAATAAGGTCTGTGATGACTTTAAAAACGAATTTGGCCTCATAATTCCTTATCATCCAATGATAGGTTTAATAAATCGAGCACAAAAAAAGGGACTTATAAAAAGAGGGGCAGATTCATACGAACCAGTATGGGAAAAAATAGAGAGTATTCAATTTGAACCGGATGTGCACGATCAATTAAGAAAAATAGAATATATAATTGACGAAATGATTTCTTTTAACCATAGGGTGTTTGCAGCGCAAACGTCAAGAGAAGAAGCAGAAAGTAATATATTATCTTTCTTAAAAGAATATGATGTTGATATTATCTACGACATTGAAAACAATGTATTTCCGAACGTAACCATTGCCTCAAAAAACAGATTCTTTACTTATCGATTTATACAAAACGCTTACAAGAGCAACCCTAAAATATTTGAATACATAATGGATCTTGCGATTGGGTCAGTATTAGCAAACTCAATATTAAATAATGACATAGTTAACATGAGTGGAAAGTTAAGCGGGATTAATCTATATTTTGATACTAGGTTTATCCTTAGATTATTAGGTACTGAAGGCGAAGAAAGAAGTGAATCATACCAAGAATTCTTAAAGTTACTTAGTGAAGAAGATGCTAAACTTTACATTTTCAATCATACATATGATGAGATTATAGGAATTCTTAAAGATTCCAAACGTAGAATCAGAAATACTAAAACAGACTATTCACAAGCTAGTCCGGTACTTTTATATTTTATTCAAAAAGAATTCAACGAATCTGATATCGATAGATTTATTACTAAGGTCGAACTAGTAATTAGCGCAAACAATATAAGCATCCAAAACGCTCCTGAACCTGAAGAACTTAAGCTGTTCCAAATAGATTATGATAAATTATTAAAAACAATCGTTGGGAGATATAAGCGAAGGAATCCCTCATATAATGAGAAGGAAAAAGAAGATGCTCTATTAAAAGACGTTAAGTCAATAGAAGCAATATATAAATTTAGAAAAGGAAAAAATCCGAAAGCTATTAATGATAGTGTGAGTATTTTTATTACAACAAATACAGCTTTAGCACAAGCAGTTAAATCTTTTGGTTTATCTGAGAACGTACATTATCGTATACCAGCATGTATTACAGATGTATTACTAGGTACTATATTATGGTTACAATCCCCAACTCAAGTAACAAAAATAAATGAGAAGAAAATAATTGCTGATTGCATTGCAGCTTTACAACCAAATGAGCAATTATTAAGGAGATTTCTCTTAGAAGTAGATAAGTTACAGCAAGAGAAAATGATTGATGAGCGAGAGGTATTTACTATTACGTTCATATAGAGGTGCATTAGATGCTTTAGAGGAGAAAACTTTCGGAGATATAAACAACTTTACTGACCAGACAGCTGAAGAAATACTACAAGAAATTAAAGATGAAATTCATGGTCAGGCAGTCGAGATGTTTGAAATGGAGAAAGAACAATTAGTAACTAAACTAGATGGTTATGAAAGAAATATACATGAATTAGAGAAAAAAAATGATATATCTGAACAAGAAATACGATCTACTCATAGTAATTTAGATAAGATATCTAATAATGTTGCTACTGTGTTAAGTTCGCTGATATATGTTCTACTAATTTTCGTCATAGCAATTGGTACGTGGGCTCAATTTAAATCTAGTTTTCTAGAGCAAAGCATTTATCTCAGAGTCGGTTCAATATTATTGACACTTATTTTAGGGGCACTTAGTGTTTACTCAGGTTTTAATATTAAAAACACTCGATTTAAAACTAAGGAGTATATAAGAAATAATGTCTATAACTTTTTAACAGGAAAAAGGTGAATCCCATAGATACACAAGTCCCGATAATGTTTATTATCGGGTTCTTTGTTCAGTTAAAAGACACACAGATTGAATTAAATTATCTTATGAAAATATCGTCGAGCGATCCTAATATTGTAAAAGGAATAAACCAGTGAAAGTGAAAAGAAACCCATAAGATGACCGCCCAGCTTCAGATCTAGGATATTTCAATAATCATTGTTCCGTCATGGAGAGTTAGAGATGGGTCCCTAGTAAGTGTGTTAGTCTTAATTAGTAGAATAACAAATTTGGTATTATTATGGATTTAATGTAATCAACCGATCGTTTATTAAACAACTATGCAAAGAATGCTTTCCCGAAAGCATCTGCAGCATCTCGCTGCATATTAGGGAATAGGTGACTATACGTATCTAAGGTCATTCGTGTGTTTGCATGTCCTAAACGCTCAGCAACGATTTTGGGATGTACTCCTTGTAGGAGTAAAAGAGTGGCATGGGTATGCCTTAAGTCATGAAAGCGAATATCTGGCAAATTAGCTTTTTCAATTATGATTTTGAATTGTCGATTAAGATTACGAGGATTTATCGGGGTTCTTTCTTTTGACTGTACAACTAGACAATCGGGGGCATCTTTCCAAAGATTTAATTCTTCCATTACTTTCGTTGGCAATGAAATGGTTCTACGACCAGTTTTTGTTTTGGGGGCAGAGTTAAATTGTTTACCATCATGACTTAATGTCTGCACAATGGAAATATTCCTATTATTAAAATCGACATCTTTCCAACGTAAGCCAAGTATTTCACCTTGTCTCGCTCCACATGTTAAAGCAAGTAAGAAAGCAAGATAGTAACTGTATCCTACCGCAGCAGACAAAAATCTCCTCGCTTGTTGAGTATCCCATACTTTTATTTCATTCTTTTCTTCCCTAGGAGCATCCAACATGTTAGCCACATTACGATCTAATAGTTCCCATCGTACAGCTTTATTCAAGGCTGCCTTAATGAGAGTATGGATCTTTCTTCGATTTATACTTGACATTTTATCTTCAGCAGCTAGTTTATTGTAGAAATTCTGCAATGAAAAAGGCTTTAACTTTCCTAAAGGAATATGTCCAAGAGCCGGAATAATATGCTTTTGTATAGCCCACGTATAATAACTCAGTGTTGAAGGGCGGACTCGCAATTTCTTATCTATCAAAAATTGCTCCATAAATTCTCCGAATGGCATTTGAGAGTACTCGTTGTAGTAACCATTCTTAACTAATACTAGTAATTCGTTTCCAGCCTGGAGTGCTTCTCGTTTTGTTCGAAACCCACCTTTGGATTTTGTTATCCGTTTTCCTTCGGGCGTTTTACCTATAGTAATACGGTAATACCACGTGTTTCCCCGTTTTATTACATAAGGTTTTTGCATTATCAATCGCTCCTCTACCTAATCTTATACAGCACTGCAGTATTTGGTAAAATGGTAACAATATCCTCTGAATAAGTGGAGAGCATATTCAAACAAACAAGATTGGTATATTCAAATCAAACACTTCAATAGATGGGGGCGAAATTCTGTGGGAAGATATGGAGAGGCTGCAACGAACGCAGTGAATTTCTTACACGATAATATTGCTTCAACGCCTTTGAAAGCATGGGAAATGGCTACGATAAAAATATTCGGAGAGGGGACATGGGGTCAGGTTAAAGGGTGTCCTAGAAGTTCATTCTTAGGTCTTAGTGAAGAGGGATTGATAAAAGGAGTCCCTAAAGGACATTATACTAAATCGCAAAAGATTAAAAAGTGTGTAATTAAAGCAGTTGAATTAATTAAAAACAATTCTGAGCTAGCTGATAACCAATCCAACTTATGGAAACAAGTTGTAGAAGGAAGAAACATTTCACATAATTTTCAGATGGATAAAGTAATCTCTCTCTTGAAAAGCAAATTCATTGACCTTTAATTTTAAGGATCTAAATTGACCAGGGGTAACGAAAAAGTTCCGATAATCATTGTTATCGGAACTTTTAAGACATAGGACATAAAATGCCATTTCCTGCAATGGGAAAATACTGGTATAATCCAAGTGAAACTGGAGGAGTAATCAACACTATAATATCTTTATCGATTATTCAACTAATAGATTTTGATTTTTGGAAATTATTTACAAAATGAGCAATGATAATTTTTGGGGATTAGATCACTTCTTGATAATACTCATTAAAAAAAGATCTTTCTTATTATTGACAGTAAATGTAGAAAGGATGCGAAGTAGTGATTCCCCCTAAAACATTTATTTCGTATTGTTGGACAAGCGAAGATCATAAATACTGGGTGTTAAATCTTGCTAAAAGGCTAAAATCAGATGGTATTGATGTATCTATTGACATCTGGCATCTAAAGCCGGGTCAAGATATTTATCATTTCATGGAAAAAAACGCAATGTCTTCTGATATAGATCGAATAATCGTAATTTGTGATCGGGGTTACTATTTAAAAGCAGAAAAGAGGATTGGAGGAGTAGGTACTGAAACCCAGATAATTTCTCCAGATGTTTATAATAATGTTAATCAGGAAAAGGTAATTCCGGTTGTTGTGGAAAAAAATGAACAGGGTATTCCCTATATCCCATCTTATATGAAATCTAGATTATATATTGATCTTTCCACAAGAGATAAATATGAAAGCGGGTATCGTAATCTAGTCAGGCATATATTAGGTGTTCCGGAGGAGCCGGAACCAGAACTAGGCAATTTCCCTTCATGGTTACAGGAAAACATTAAGGAAGATGGGCAGAATGTTAATGATAAAAAAAGACAAGAGATTGAGATAGAAATTATTGATTCTAATAAAAACATAAAATTATTACCTGAAACTGAATCAATGCTAGATCGTTTCCTACTGGTGTTTAATGCTCATGGAATAAATATTAATGAGATTCCTTTTTTACTCCCTAAGGAATTTGGAATTACATTACAAAATTTTATTACTAAAAATAGTATTATCTCTATTCTTACTAATGACCTAATTGAATGGACAGCAAAAACCTTTAATGTGAAAAAATCCTGGATTCTAGGAACTACAGATATACTTTCTAGTTACCCTTATGAGTTATTTGGATACTATAAAAGGATTAATAGATTTATTGCTCGTTTAATCGATCTTCGGAATAGCTCGGTGAAAGATCTTGAAGTTAATTTCATTAAAGTAGGATCAGATGAACTTATCGCTAACGAAGATCGAAAGGGAGAAGTGCTACTAACATTATCCTATAACAGAACTATTGGTACTAATAAAATCGCTGATATATTTGAACCTACCCATGATATCTGGTATTGGGGATATTGGCGCTCAAGATTTCAAATTAAGTCAATAATTTATATTTGTGAAAAATGTTCAGTTATTACTAACGGTTATGAAATCTCAAAATCAGAAGTTGAAAACTATAGAAAAGGCTTTCCATCAGATTTTCATACGAAATTTAACAGCATCAAATGGTATCCAGAAGATTATGTAACCAATCCTAAAAATCAAATTAGTAAGGACTCAGAAGAGTACCCACTTGTTATTAATTATATTAATGAACAAGGTTATATGGATTGCTTGAATGAGATCCTTAATCAGCACAAATCTAATTAAATTCCAAAGTTGTGTTTAGTTTACAAATACAACTATATATCCTAAGGGTTCGTCGACTTACTACATGACTGTACAATAATAACCCAAATTCTGCATCAAAAACTTAAAGAGGGATTTTAAAGATTAGAAGGCTAAACCATTTTTAGATTTAACATCATTAAATCCAGAATGCTGGATATATACTTTTTACTAAGGATTGGTTGGAATGGAAAAGGTCAGTTGGCGGGAAGTTTCGCTCGGAAAACTTGTCGCGATGGGAGCGAACGCTGGAAGACGCTGGTACATGGATGTCGGAGGAGAGCAGCGAATTATCAGCTACCGAAGCTCGTCAGAGGATCCGATGCTCGTAGCCGACGATCAGCGTCTTGAACGCTTAAGGGAACGAGGAGTACATGCTCTATCCGAAAGGGACCATTCTCGTTTCCTTGGGTAGATATTCGCGCGGCGTCGGCATGCTGAAGGAAGTTGCACTTGCAGAGGTAAAAATCTGCGGTTTACGGGCCAATGTAAACGACGTGCTACCAGAGTATTTGTTTCATGTGCTGCGGTGGTATCGAATGAAGCAGGAGGACCGCTGGAGTCAGCGGCAGCTGAAGAGCTTGCCGATCCCGCTGCCGCCGTTAGTTGTTTAGCGCGATATCATCGAATTTGTATCAAAGCTGAGGGAGATCCAGGATCGTCGCAAGCGGCTGATCGCCAAGGTCTTGGATTATATCAAGGCCCAGTACGAGACGATCATTGTGAAAGGGTCCACGTATCAATTCCGAAGCACACTAAGCCGTTGGATCGCATGCGTCGAGGTAGGTCGTCAGCTTCCCGCACATTCCCTCCATGAAGGCACGTGGTATTGGAAGGGAAGGCCTGATCCATTCTTCAAAAGGCCGCAATTTACGAAGGTAGGATACAATGACAATGAATGGTTAACCCAGTATTCTGCAGTGATTGCCCTGCCAGGCGATATTTTGTGGTATCGGTACGAAAACGAGTATACCGAAGGAGCGGTGATCGTCCATCGATGAGAACGACCCGTCGTCATCTCGAACGACTGGATCAAGATCACGCCGTTACCGGGCGTTCCCTCGGAGTTCTTAGCGGCGTACATCAAGGCAAATTACCAACACGCCGGAGCATTGTTCCAATACCGGGATCGAAGACACATTGCTGATATCATCTAAGTAAGACGGTTACCTTTTTGGCGGTGGATAACCGCTTTTTTCTTTTTGATATATTGATAATTGTGCATGTGGCCATGGAAAATTGAGACTTGTGTGAGCTGGAGACAGCAGAGATGTCCTAGTTAAAATAAAAGTTAACTAATAATCTAACCATATGGAAAAAGAACGGACAACTGGCCCCAAATAAACCGTCACTCATTCTTTTAGGGCTGTGTGAATCACCTGTTCTTGAACAAACTTCGCACAGCGGAGGAATGAACCTCCGCTCAAGCCTTATGTCTATCTTAGCTTATGAACAAAGAAACCTAACAGTTTCTCCAAAAATGATAAACGGCATTAGATCTATAATCACTTTTATCGTATTCCTTCTTAAATTTAAGAGGAAATTAGCCCTCATATCTAAAATGTGTTTAAAAATGAATAGTAAGTGAGGCAAAAGTATGGGAGATATCAAACTCTTTCGGATTAATAGCAGCCAAGTGAAGGAACTTCAAGGACATTCAGTAGCAATTGAAAAATCATTGCAAACACTTATTGAAAGACATCTTGAATCATTTCTTGGCGTGAGATTTTTGGCTACAGAATATTCAACAGGGAAAACACATGCAGGGAGGATAGATACACTTGGTATAGATGAGAATAACTTTCCTGTAATTATTGAATATAAGCGATCATTAAATCAAAATGTAATTAATCAAGGATTGTATTATTTAGATTGGTTACTAGACCATAAAGCAGAGTTTACGTTACACGCCATGAAGAAGTTTGGGAAGGAAATTGAAAATCAAATTGATTGGACTAGTCCTCGGTTAATTTGCATTGCGGGAGATTTTACTAAGTTCGATGAGCATGCAATTCAACAGATAAATAGAAACATACAGTTAATCAGATATAAAAAATATGAAGAGGATTTATTTCTATTTGAACTAGTTAACGCTACTTCAATACAACCTATTACGGATGTAACTCCTACATTACAAGGGGTAATAAAAAATCAATATAAAACTGTTACCGAATATTTATCACAGGCTAACAAGGAATTAAGTGACCGATATGAAGCATTAAAAGCATTTTTGTTAGCTTTAGGTGATGACGTTCAAATTAATGTTCTAAAAAACTATTTTGCTTTTAAAAGAATAAAGAACTTTGCATGCGTTGAGGTACATCCACAAACCGAGAAAATTTTGGTTTACGTCAAAGTTGATCCAGATTCAATTACTTTAGAAGATGGCTTCACTAGAGATGTTAGAAACATAGGTCATTTCGGAACAGGGAGCCTTGAAATCAAAATCGGATCTGATAATGACCTTGTGAGAGCGAAACAATTGTTAATAGAAAGTTATGAGTTAAGCTAGCATCCTGAATTACATAATTGACATTATAGGTACTATATGCTCAGATTGGGGACTGAGAATAATTGAACCCATCCATTTTTTAAAATTTAATGCTTTATAAATCCCGTCACTATGTTAAACTACTAAACTATTTAAAATTTGAAGTTATTCCGGGGGTTTTTATAAATTTATTAATTTTTAGTAAGTTTACCTAAAAAAGAAAATTTCAAATCACGAGCAAAGATTAAAAGTTGGAACAATAGTATTAATTTGATAATATCCCCATAGAAACACAATGTAATTGTGTTTCATTGATAGAATCGGGCGAATCCGCGTCATTACTGGCTTTTCTCTCAATTTCGCCACAAGCGATAAATTTCATAGACCTTGAAAGCAACATATCGTAAAATTAGATGTGGATATGTTTCATACATAAAGAGAGATTCGACGGAAGGAGATTCGCCCGAAAAATGGAATTCGTTCAACCGATTCGCGATAAGAAAAAGATCGAAGCGATGAAGAGAGTCCTGCGATCGAATTTAAGAGATCACTGTTTATTTGTTTTAGGGATTAATTCCGGACTCCGGATATCGGATCTATTAGATCTCAAAATATCGGACGTGATTGATCCTCGAGGGAAGGTAAAAGATAGGATCGATATCCGTGAGGAAAAGACCGGAAAGTCGAAAAATTTTCCGATCGGTGATAATGCTAAGAAATCGATTCGGGAATATTTGTTGACTCGGAATTATTCTCTCGATCAACCTCTCTTTATTTCTCGTAAAGGGGATAATCAACCGATCAACCGGGTTCAGGCTTATAAAATTTTGAATGCTGCAGCCGAAATGGTGGGTATTGAAGAAAAGATCGGGACCCATTCTATGAGAAAGACCTTTGGCTATCATGCCTATCAAGATGGAAGATCAATCGAATTGATCCAAAAAATATTAAATCATACATCTCCCTCTGTAACCCTCCGGTATATCGGGATCACACAAGACGAGATGGACGATGTTTATCTATCGATCAATTTATAATTGAAACAATTAAAACAACAATAGAAAAAGTGAGGAACACAACATGGCTGATTTAAACTCAAAATTATTTAGTGCCGCAGACAACTTGCGAAGCAAAATGGATGCATCAGAATACAAAAACTACTTATTAGGATTGATCTTTTACAAGTACTTATCTGATAAGTTATTAGAAAAAGTAGTTGAACTAGCAGGTGAATCGATAGAAGAATATAACACACAAGAAAAACAAACTCAACTGTATAGGGAATTATTAGCAGAAGAAGATACAAAAAATGACTTGATTGAAACGTTAGTGGATACATTAGCCTATGATATTGAACCAGATTATTTATTTAATGTATTAACCAATCAAGCTAAACAAAACACGTTTCAGTTGAATGACTTGAATAAAGCCTTTATCGATTTGTCTACGAAATATGATCAGTTTAATGGATTGTTTGATGATGTGGATTTGAAATCAAAAAAACTGGGATCAGATGATCAACAACGAAACATTACCATTACAGAAGTACTTAAGAAACTAAATGATATCGATGTGATGGGACATAATGGCGATGTCATTGGGGATGCCTATGAGTTCTTGATTGGCCAATTTGCCTCAGAAGCTGGTAAGAAAGCTGGAGAATTCTATACACCTCATGAAGTATCTGACATGATGGCTCGTATTGCTGCAATCGGTCAAGAAGACAAAAAATTGTTTAGCGTATATGACCCAACAATGGGATCAGGTTCCTTGATGTTAAATATTAGAAACTATATTAACCATCCAGATAGTGTAAAGTATCATGGGCAAGAACTAAATACAACGACCTTTAATCTAGCTAAGATGAACTTGATCTTGCATGGTGTTGATAAAGAAGATATGCGTTTACGTAATGGGGATACATTGAACAAAGATTGGCCGACAGATGAGCCTTATACCTTTGATGCTGTCCTTATGAATCCACCCTACTCTGCAAATTGGTCTTCTGATGATACATTCTTAGATGATTCTCGTTTCAATCGTTACGGGAAGTTAGCGCCAAAATCAAAAGCAGATTTTGCTTTTGTTTTACATGGATTCTATCATTTGAAAGATACGGGAACAATGGCAATTGTCTTACCGCATGGGGTACTGTTCCGTGGAGCTGCAGAAGGTGTGATTCGTAAGAAATTATTAGAAGATGGTAGTATTTATGCCATAATTGGTATGCCTGCAAACTTATTCTTTGGGACATCGATTCCAACAACAGTCATAATCTTGAAGAAAAATCGTACCACTCGTGATGTTTTATTTATTGATGCAAGTAATGAGTTTAGGAAAGGAAAGAACCAAAATAAACTTTCCAATGAAAATATTGATAAGATTGTCGAAACCTATAAGAAGCGAGAATATGTTGAGAAATATGCCTATTTGGCTTCCTTTGATGAAATCAAAAAGAATGATTTCAATTTGAACATCTCTCAATACGTAGATAGTTTTGAGGAAGAAGCACCTGTTGATATGGCTAGGATTGGCTCAACAATTCAAGACATTCGAAAAGAAAAAGCAGAACTAGAATCTAGCATATATGACATGATTTCTTCGCTACAATTTGATGAAGAAAATGCTGAATGGATTAAGGGTGCATTAGAGGTGTTTAATCGTGAAAAATAACAATACACCAGAAATTCGATTCCCAGGGTTTACCGGAGAATGGGAAGAGCGTAAGTTGGGAGAAATATACACAGAGAGGAAAGAACGAGGATACGATTCGTTACAGATCCTTTCCGTTTCCATCCATCATGGTGTTTCAAACGAAGAATTAGACAGTAATACTTTAGGGAAAAAAGTGCGCAGAAGCGAAGATAAGTCTCTATATAAACATGTTTATTTCGGTGACCTTGTTCTTAACATGATGCGTGCGTGGCAAGGGGCAATCGGAGTCGTAAAGTCAGAAGGGATGGTAAGTCCTGCATATATTACTGCTATTCCCAGTGCACAGCTTTACCCTCTGTTTATGGATTATTGTTTACGTCGAGATGAAACGATTAATCAGATGGACAATCTCTCTTATGGAGTCACCGACTTCAGAAAAAGACTATATTGGGACTCGTTTATTAACGTAATGTGTCGCATACCTTCTGTGCCTGAACAGGAGAGAATTACGGCCTTCTTCACCCACCTTGACAACCTTATCACCCTTCATCAGCAAGAACTAACCACCCTCAAACAAACAAAACAGGGATTCTTGCAAAAAATGTTTCCGAAAGAAGGGGAATCCTTGCCGGAAGTTCGTTTCCCAGGATTTACTGGAGATTGGGAACAAATTCGATTAGGGGACAGAGCAACAATAAAGGGTAGACTTGGATGGAAAAGCCTTAAACAAGAAGAATATATTTCTGATGGGCCAAGCATGATTGCGGGAAAACACATTAACAATGGGGTAATAGACTGGAGTGCAGTGGATCATATACCACAATGGAGATATGATGAATCACCAGAAATTATGTTGAAAAATGGAGATGTAATCTTTTCGAAAGATGGTTCTCTCGGTAATCCTGCTTTAATTTCTGGTTTAAATATCTCAGCAACTATAAATTCTACTATGATGCTAGTTCGAGTCGATGAAACGATTGATCCTTCATTTTTCTATCAAGTAATGAAAAGTGAAAAATTTGAGCGATTAATTTATTTGAAAGTTTCCGGTAGTAGCATTCCTCATTTATTCCAAGCAGATATGAATGAATTTATGTTCCTAGCACCAGTAAAGGAAGAGCAAATCAAAATCGGCAACTTTTTTAAACAACTAGACGACACCATTGCTCTTCATCAGCGTGAATTAGATGCCTTGAAAGAAACGAAAAAAGCATTCCTACAAAAGATGTTTGTATAAGTAAGTAGAGGCGGGAGAAACATGACAAAGATACCACATAATGATGAAGCTGAGGTGGAACGTCGCCTGATTGAAGTGTTAGGGGAAGGGTATAATCAGTGGAATTATCGTCCAGATTTAAAATCAGAAGAAGACCTATGGAAGAACTTGCGTGAAATAATCACGCAAAATAACTTATCAGAAATTGGGGAACATCCAATTACTGATAAAGAATTTGACACTATTAAAACAGAATTATTATCGAAAACACAGACACCCTTTGATGCTGCTAGATGGCTCAAAGGGGAGAACGGAATTGCTCGTATTACGATTGAACGTGAAGATGTTTCCCTGGGTTCAATGGCGTTGGTGTTGTATTCCAATCAAGACATTGGTGGTGGAATCTCTACATACGAAGTCGTTCATCAGATTGCGAAACAAAAGGCAAACGTTGATGGTCGTGATCGCCGATTTGACGTGACACTCTTAATCAATGGGTTACCAATTGTTCAAATTGAATTGAAACAGGTCACTGCCAAAGACGGTGTATTCCAAGCTTTTAATCAAATCAAGAAATACGCAGAAGAAGGAATGTTTAGAAATAATATCTTTTCTACTCTTCAGTTATTTGTCATTTCCAACGAACAAACGACTCGCTATTTTGCCAATGCAATGCCAAAAGACATGCATAAGAAATTTGTTTTTAGCTGGCGAACAAAGGACAATAGAAAAGTAGAAAATCTCTATGAATTTGTGAAACAAGTCTTAAATATTCCAGATGCGCATCGATTGATTGCCAATTATACGATTGTTAGTGAGGAACAAGATAACAAAGCCTTAATGGTATTACACCCTTATCAAATTCATGCGATTGAAGCCTTGTTTACTTCTGCCATGAAACATGAATCCGGATATGTTTGGCATGCGACCGGTTCAGGAAAAACGTTGACATGTTTTGTTGCTACGAAATTATTAGCTCGTAAATCAGGTGTAGATCGTACAATTATGCTCATTGACCGAAAAGACTTGGACAATCAAACTACCACTGAATTCACCAAATTTGCTTCCGAGTTTAATACCGGTATATCTTCTGGGAATGCCAAGTCTAATAGCTTGATTATCGGTACTGGAAGTGCGAAGGAGTTAAGTGAAAATCTTCTGTCTAATGCAAATTCTAATACAGTGATTATTACCACTCGTCAAAAATTAGAAAATGCCTTGCGCTATGCTCAAAGACAAGAGGAACAAAAAGGAACCCAACGCTTTAAGAAATTACTGGGACAACATATTGTCTTTATCGTGGATGAATGCCATCGAGCGTTAAGTGCAGAAGGAATGGAAGAGATTAAGGAATTCTTTCCAAACTCTACATGGTTTGGTTTTACTGGTACGCCTATATTTAATGAAAATAAAAAACAAGCTAAAGGCCAATTAGCTCGCACCACTCGGGATCAATATGGAGAAGAATTGCATACTTATACCATTAAGAATGCATTAGATGATGGGGCTGTTTTAGGATTCCAAGTAGAGCACGAGGATACGATTGAACCAACATCATTAAATAATTATATTTTTACTCAACTGCGTCAAAAAGAAAAATACGCTCATTGTACTGATGATGAAATTAACAACATTATCGATCAAATGGATGGAATTGAGAAGGAAGCATATCTTGAACCATCTACTTTCGAAAGTGATGAACATATTCAAAAGGTCATTTATAAGATTTTTCGACCGGATAATGCCTATACCAAATTTGATTTTCAAAATGGCCGCCCACAAAAATCTGCCATTTTAACAACAAGTTCCATTGATATGGCGAAACGCTACTATAAGGCAATCAAGAAAATGACCAAAGATCCAGAGTGGTTGACGAAAGAATTTGCTGACCATCCGATTCGAACGGGCCGTACGATTGAAGATCCGGACTTTCCTCGGATTGCTATCACCTATTCGATACAAGAAAACGAAGATAATTCCAAACAAAATGAAGATGAAATGAAAGAAATTATCAAGAACTATAACGATTATTATCATACAGCTTGGTCGATAGAAGATATTGAACGATATAATGGCGATATCAATAATCGTTTAGCTCGTAAGAAGGCAGAGTTCAAAGAATTAGGGAAACAAATTGATCTTGTCATTGTCGTAGATCGCTTATTAACTGGATTTGATGCACCAACGATACAAACGTTATTTGTGGATCGAAATTTAAGTTATGCCAATTTGATCCAAGCCTTTTCTCGAACCAACCGTACTTATCCAGGAAAGACAAAAGGACTGATTGTGACATTCCGAAAACCTTCGACAATGGAACAAAATGTAAAGGATGCGACAAAGTTATACTCGCACGCACAAGAGGAATCCAAACTTATTTATCCAACTTATGATGAATCGAAGAAACGCTTCAAAAAGGCTCACAAAACGTTGCAAACACTGGTGCCAAATCCAACCGATATTAACGAGCACTCTTCGCTTGAAATTCGGATTGAATTTGTGAAAGCTTTTCAAGAGCTAAATAATGCCTTCGAAGCTTTAATTACGTATGATGATTACAACGATGAGATGGAGAAATCAAAAGTACTTCAAGAACAGGTAAAGGCCTTAGAAGAATATATTGGCGTGTATAACACGGTTAAGGGATCGCTAGTCGATGAAGGGCGTAGTGGCGGACCAGAACCAGGACCAAGACCAGATTTCTCAGATATTGAATTCTATGGAGAAAATGCGATTAAGATCTATGATATTGACTCAACCTATATTGATCGATTATTAGAAACGTACTCAGCCAATAATCAGAATATCCGTGAAGAGATCGAAAAAGTACTTCAAAAACTGAAAAAATCAGAAATTGTTAAAGACGTATATCGTGCGATTTTAAACGCTATTGATACCAAAGAAATAGATTCAGATGAAGATATTCTTGTAGTGAAACGACGATTCTTCACTGAATCCTATAATAAAGCGATTGAACAATTTGCGAAAACTTGGTTTGTGGATGAAGGGGAGCTGCATTCATCTGCTATTCAATATTTGATAGGAACAGAACCAATTCCGAATATCGGGGGAATCATCAACAGCAAGCAATTTGATAAGTATAAAGCCGTTCATCCAGATGCAAAACCGTTGAAATACGGACCAGAATTGAAGCGTCAGTGGAGAGAGACATTAGATGGAATAATTGTACCTTTGAATGACGAGTTGAGATAAAATCGTTTATAGGTATTACTAGATAATGCTTATAAAGAACAAGACCGAAGGAATAGATCCCTCGGTCTTTCTTATGTTTAATAATCTTTCATTTTGGTTCTACCGATAACAAACGTGCATAATCTAAACGGGAGCATAGGGCATCAATTAGACCAGGTATAAAATAGTATAGTGAAGTAGAAAATTGTGACGAATATTTGACCAGTAATCACTAATCACGAGATTTTGTGACCAATGAGTTGAACTATGTAATGTCGCTCTAACCCATGATATCATTCGTTTGCAGGAGAAGGTCGGAATTGAACCCATTAGACGCCTCACGGACGTCACACTCGTATTTGATGACCAAATGGAAACAACAGTCTCAAAAAGGGTTCCCATAATCATTGTTATCGGAACTTAGCTTTTTTTTGTACCCATGAAACATTTATTCTAGTAATCTCACTTTGGTCACAAAATGGTCACACACTCCAGAAAATCGGAGGATACAAGCGGAAACTATCAATTAAACACCCGAAAACCCTTGATACAACTGGGTTTTCGGGCACTCCAGGAAACAAACGGAAACGGCTCTATACAAATTGACAGGGTGGGAGGCCGCTGGTTCGAACCCAGTCCGGATCACCATAACAGAACGTTTAAAGCCCTTGATTATCAAGGGCTTTTTTGATGCATACAGATTTGTTTTTTAGATTTATACAGTATCAATTTTTCGAAAGGGGTGAGATTCTGGTGGGAAAAAGCTTCGGGTGGGAGCCTAAACGAATTGGGGGAAGCGGATTTAAGGGACTCTTTTCTCGGGGAAGAGTCGGTGTTTGGTGGTAATTCGATTTCATCTTTCGTAGCGGTAAAACAGCGTTCAGCGATTCAGAAGCATTCTTATCGGCAAAACACAAAACGTGTGCGTAGGTGTTGAAATGGAAATGTCGATAGGATGAGCATCCAGAAAGCAACAGAGTATTCGCTTTTTTATCAGAGCGCTCGTAATTTTGTGTTTGTCATTCTGCTTGGGTATCCAATTTTCGCTTAGCTCTCCATCGTGCCGTACAAGACAAAAGGCTTTCACTCACCGGGAATCCAGGTGGGAGAAGGCCCATTTTGTAAAAGAAAGATAACGACCCTCCACTAGATGGAAGGCCGCAAAGATCGTCACAAGTATTGCTAGAATTAGAGGGAACCGTGGGTATAATCAACCAGGGTCGTAAATTTTACAGCTTCGTTTTCGCGCGCCATAAGATAATGCAGACGGGCATCCGCCATGAGAGCAAGCTGGCCGTCGTCTGTGTAACCGCCGATGGGGCCGTGTGAGATCGCAAGCATCGTTACACCCTCCGGTGAAGTGAAGGGTTCATGGATGGCTCCAGCCGATTCACAGGTATAATAACCGGCATAGCCTTTATCATCACCATCGTCATAATAAAACCCACCTTCGATGATGTACGCTTCGGTATTGTGAAGATGCCAGTGGACGGCTGCTTTCGTGTTTGGATCTACTTTGAGTAACAGGGTAAAATTTCCTGAAACCAGATCGCAGAACAGCAGCTTGAAATAGGTGCCGGGCATGAGCCAATCCGTCCACGGAATCCAGTCGGGATTGACAAAGTCTTTTCTGGTTCCTTTTGGTGTGGTTCCGGGGTTTTTCATCCAGTACAAAGGATGAAACGACGTGGGTTTCAATTGGTTTTCAGACATGCAGATGCTCCCTCCCAAATGTAAAGGTTGTAATCCTTCCCAAAATCGTAATCTAACGATCTTACCTATTTCTTACGGTTCATCACTGTTTTCTTACAGTATCGGGAACGTCTAGATAAGGGTTTTCTTACTGATCTTTCTTATTTGTGGACTGCGTTGTATAATTTTCTGTATTATCAAAAAGTTTTGGGAGGGGAAATCACAATGAAGATTTTCGAGTCCAAGCTGAGTCCCCCAGAGCTGACAAAATGTTTTCCGCGAGAACGACTGTTTCTATTCCTCGACCAACATCTACATAAAACGCTTCTCTCGATTACTTGCGAGGGCGGGTATGGCAAAACAACCCTTATTTCAAGTTATCTAAAGGCTAGGAGCATTTCAGCGGTATGGTACCGTTTGGAAACCTCAGATCGCAATCCTCATACGTTTCTGGCATATCTGACGGCAGGCCTGGGGAAGCATGTGGGCCGAGAGAAGATGCCGGATGCAAATGAAAATAGGACTGCTGCACAGGCGATTGATCAGCTTGTGGCGATGATGGCTGCATGTGAGGAACGCATACTGATCGTTCTTGATGATTATCATTTGTTAAAGGATCAAGAAGAGATCAAGCAGATCATGGTGCATTTGTTTCATTCGTCCCCCCCACTTATCACATTTATCGTCACTGGGCGCATGAAGCCTGACCTCCCTTTGGTCCAGATGAAGCTGCGGCAGCAGCTGGCAGAATTGTCTACGCAAGATATGGCATTCAATTTGGAAGAAACCGAGAGCCTGTTTAGAGAACTTTTTCACTTGGACATTTCGTTGGAAGAAATGCAATTGATATTGCGCAAAACAGAGGGCTGGGCTGCCAGTCTGGTATTGCTATGGGATGTGTTGAAGAATCTGAATGATACACAACGTAAGCACTTCATCACCCACATGGGAATCACAGAAGACATTTACAGCTATTTGGTTACGGAAGTATTGGGACAACAGAACGAAGAACTCCAGGATTTTTTGCTTCATACTAGTTTGCTTGAGGAACTGGAACCAGCTATCATCAATCGCTGGTTGGACATCAGTCATGCGCAAAAAATGGTGGATCACCTGCACACGCATCATTTGTTTATCTACCGGGATCACCGGAGAGCGTATCGCTACCATCAGTTGTTCAAGGTATTTCTCTATCAACGCTTGAAGAGTGAAGTGAGTCAGGCAGAAATAAACCAGAAGCATGTCCAATTGGGAGGCATTTACGAGCAAAACCAGCAGCTTTTGAGAGCTTTTGTCCACTATACATGGGGCAATGAGTATCTGGAGGCAGCGAGGCTGATGAGAATCATGGTGAATCGCTATCGTCCAGAATGGTTCTTGCACGTTGTAGATGGAGCGCTGGAAGCTTTATCACCGGATCATTCTCTGGCAACGACCAGCTTGTTTTTGTTTCGCTGTGTACCCCTCGCTATTATGGAGGAGCTCATCCCCGTTCTAGAAGAGAGTATCAAGCGAAAACAGGAGAAGAACGGCCTGGCAGCCGAGTTGCAGCATCGGTTAGCGAATATCTATTTTTACCGCGGAGATATCAAACGTTCGCAGGCGTTATTTCTCGCTTCAGCGGAGGGGGCCGAACAGGCGCAAGATTTTGCGTTGGTTGCATTGAACCTGTCAATGTTATCGCAGAATTGTCGATTACAAGACAAGCCTGCGGACGCGATTCGCTATGCTCGCCAATCTTTGTCTTACTCTGAGCATCACGGAATACCCCCTCATGTGCTGATGCATGGATTGTGGAATTTGGCGGAGGTCTTGCTGATGCAGAAGGAGCTCGACTCTGCCGAGACCTTCATCCAGGAAACCATCGCGGTATCCGACCTCTGTGATGAGGCATCCAAAGCCTTCCCTTACAGTTCCATGAACAAACTATACCGACTGCGACGCGAGTATGAAAAGGCAATTGAATGGGGGCGAAAAGCTGTCAGCCACGCTTCCCGATTCCGGATCGATACCGATATTGGCTGGGCAAACATGGAGTTGGGGATTACTTATATCCATGCTCAAGAACCAGAGTTGGCAGAAGAATGCTTATGTGAAGCGCAGCGATACTTTCAGAAGTACACCCATTTTTATCGGCTCAGCGAGAGGGTGCTAGCGGAACTGAAAGCCTCCCAGACATATGAGGGTATATCCGTTAAAAGTCGACCATTGGCTTTAGAAGCTAAGCACCTTTGCATCAACATACTGGGGCAGTTCATCATCCAATGTGGTCAGGAGAATATCAATATCACGAGAAAAACAAGTTTATACTTATTCCTGCTTTTGCTGACCAATCGAGGAAGAAGGTTGACGAAGGACTACATCATGGAAGAGCTGTTTCCGGATGATGGCATGGAGACGGCCTTAAACAAGTTTTACGTCTCCTTGTCTATATTACGCAAGAATCTAGAACCTGAGCTGGATAATGGTCGCAATTCAGCGTATGTCAAGCAAGATGGCGACAACTACTTTTTGTCGATGGAAAATATCCGAGTGGATGCAGATGACTTTCTTCAATGGACGTCAGGGAAAGAGTGGAGAGTAACTCCCTTGACGATTGATCAGTTTTTAAAAGCGGAATCCTGTTATCGCGGTGATTATGCTAGAGATTTTCCCTATCAATCCTTTCTTGTAGCAGAGAGAGAAATGCTTCGTTCGTGCTACATGAGGGTGTTGGAGGGGGTAGCTAGCTATTATTGGGATCAAAAGCATATCGAGCGTAGTATACACTACTACGATAAAATTCTGGAGGAAGACCCCTATAGCGAGCATATCTACCAGGAATACGTAGCACGATTGCTGGAAGCAAAGCTCGTTGTCAAAGCGAGACGAGTCTATGCCCGGGGGAAAAGGTATCTGGAGGAGGAACTGGGCATCCCGATGCAATTGGATCTTATTTTGGATGAAAAAGAAAACATCGTAAGGAAAAAATGAATTCCCGTAAGATTTCTGTAAAAAGGATTCAGTACTTTTGGAAGCATTAACAAATGCTGAAAGAAGGGACTGAAGAAGATGGGTTCATTAAACGGACAAATTGCGGTAGTTACAGGCGGAGGTAGCGGCATTGGCAGAGCAATTGCCCATCAGCTGAGCAAGCAGGGAGCGCATGTATGGGTTGCAGACCTGCAAGAAGATAGCGCATCACGAGTCGTATCAGAAATCAAGGAAAACGGAAATCAGGCTACCTCTTATCGTTTGGATGTGTCCGATTCGGAGGAGGTCGCACGTTTTTTTGAAAATGTGGATCAAACATGTGGGCGAGTAGATATTCTCATTAATAACGCAGGAATTGCGGGCAATCCGTCGCTGCTCACGCAGATGGTTGACGAAGAATGGAAGCGGATGTTCAATGTTCATGTGCACGGCTCGTTCTATTGTCTCCGAGAGGCAGCTAAGCTGATGATGAGAAATCGGTATGGTAGAGTAGTCAACATGTCATCCTTGGCCGCAGAGACTTCACTGGCCGGTTTTTCCCACTACGGGGCTGCCAAGTATGCGATCGTCGGTTTGACAGAAGCAGCGGCGAAAGAACTTGCTGGCTATCAGATCACCGTCAATGCAATCAAGCCTGGCGTCATCCGCTCAGCTCTCACCCAGGGAATTTTGGGCATGGCAGAGGATCGGCTCGCCGAAACCACACCGTTAAAACGAATCGGGGAACCTGAGGATATCGCCAAAGTGGTGTCGATGCTGGTACAGCCTGAAACGAGTTTTGTAACTGGTAGCTCTGTCGTGGTGGATGGAGGTTTTCGTCTTATGAATGAGATGGATCGTGTGATGCTTGAGGCGTTGGGAAAGTAAGATGCATTGAAAAGGATGTCCTAATGAGAATGGACCGGAGCCTTTGCTCTGGTTTTTTTCTATTTTCACTGGAAAAGCAAACAAATAAACGGTGATTGCCATCCCTTGATCTGAAGACAAAAGACAATGGCATGCAATTTTGCAGAGAAATACGCTCCTAACAACTGGGAATCGTAGAGTTGAATAAGAAGATTCTCGAGCTTATATCTTTGTTCGACGCCGCAAGTCGTATTCATTGTTTTGAAAACGCTATTGGCAGTAAGCATCTCTATGAATAGATTAAGCGTGGTTACAGAGCTTGCAGCTCATCGCACCAACTGATACAAATCCAAAACATACGTTCCTGACAAGATGTGTCACTCTACTTGTTATCCTGAACACACAGACAAAATTCCCACGACAAAGCAGGTATTACGCAGAAAAGAATCGAAGGGAACCAAACAAGCATAGAAAAAAGAGGAGGGTTACTCTTGAACACCGTTCAATTGGGAAAGATCAAGATCATTGATCCGCGTGAGCTTTGGAGCAACGAGGAACGAGATTTCACGCCGTGGCTGGCTGAAAATATAGAGGCACTTTCTGAGGCAATCGGGTTTCCAATCGAGGTAGAGCAGACGGAGAAGGCTGTAGGGAAATACGAGCTGGATGTAGTAGGAAAGGTCGTAGGGACGGACAAGGTCGTCGTTATCGAAAATCAGCTGGAAAAGAGTGACCACAAGCACTTGGGGCAGTTGGTCACGTATGCAGCGGGCCTGAATGCTTCCGTCATTATATGGGTGACGCCGTATGTGGAAGATGAGCATCGCAGAGCGGTAGAGTGGTTGAACGAAATTACGGACGAGCAGGTGAACTTTTTTCTGGTCAGACCAGAAGCTTTTCGGATCAATGAGTCATTGCCAGCAGTAAAGTTTTACGTCGAAACGGCACCGAGCCATTTTGTTCGCAATCTGCGTGAGGCATACAAACGAGAGGATGCTCCCCGCCATACCTTTCGCAGGATGTTTTGGCAAGAAATGTTCGATTATCTCGCCGCTGACAATCATCCAAATGCAAAGGGCCGTCAAACTTCCGCGGATTCTTGGGTAGGTTTTTCCGTCGGGAAGTCCGGTGTGAGCGTGAATGTCTGTATGGGGCAGGGATCTAAGCTGCGAATTGAGCTTTTGTTAAGTGCTTCAACGAGGGAACAAAATGAAAAAGCTTATGAAATGCTGAAAAGAAAGCAGATTGAGATTGAAAAGATCATGGATGGGGAAACAGTCCTATGGGACGAGATGGGTTCGGCCAAGTCTTGCAGAATTGCCGTGAACTATGCTTATGACAAAGCGCGAGCGGAGGACGATGCCTCCTACAGAAAGGAACTGTTCAAGTGGATTGCCCCCAATCTGTCGCGGCTGCGAAGAGTGGGAGCCGAATATCTAGCGAAAGGCAATGAGTAGGAAAACGAGGGAGGAGAATGAAATCAAGATGCTGACGAAAATCAAAAGAGTTAAGTTTGAACCGGAATACAAGAATCCCAAATATACCGTATATCTAGAATGTCCAAAAGGGAACGAACTGTTTGTCGCATTTGATTATACCTACACTTTAAAGACTTACATGCCGCTAGAAGTGGAATATAACGGAGTTGCCAAAGGAGCAAAATTGGCCTGGTACACGAATGAGGTTGAAAACATGACCGTAGATGCATTCTTGGCGGGTATCGCACAGAAAATAAATAAGAAGTACAATTTCAAAATGGAAACGAAATAATTTTTAGGAGCCCCCAAAGTAGCCGCAGCCATAATCCAAAATACTCAAGGTCAACTTTTAATCGCAAGACGCAAAAAAAGGCAAATCCCAAGAAGGAATGTGGGAATTCCCAGGCGGTAAGATTGAGCAGGGAGAAACGGTAGAAGCTTGCCTGCAAAGAGAACTGCGGGAAGAGATGAACATCTCAATCACGCCGTATGAGCCGTTCGGAGTAAACGATCATTTCTATGGGTCTACTCATAATCGTTTATTCGCACACATGGCAAAGTACATTAGCGGTGAAATATCGCTAGTAGACCACGATGAGTACCGATGGGTCGAGCGTGATCAGCTGCAAGAATATCTGTTTGTTCCGGCTGATATAAAGTTTGTGGAGATGCTACAAAAGGAAGCATAAGTATCTGAAACTTGTTTCTATGAATATGCTTAGACCTCTTGGGTGCAAAAACAGTATATTGAATTGTTTCAAAAGATTGGGGGGCGCGTTATGCGTTCACCATACATATCCATACAATAATTCACTTTGTCACAAACTATATGTGTTTCATCCTACAAGCACTAACCAGTTTATGCGTATTTGCCAGCTTTCTAGCTTTGCTACGATCATCCAAAAGGGAGAGCTTGCGCTCTCCCTTTATGTCATGCTGTTCAAATGTTTTTAAAAATACTTTTTCCCCGTATATCGCGATAGGCATTGAATAATTCTTTAGCTATTTGCACATTCCCCACCACTGTACCCAAGTCCATGTTATTTAGGCTGGGTATCATCTGAAGCAATGAGGGGCGTTTCGGCCTATGCTTCCTTCTCGTCTTCGTCCATTCCTGATGATACAGATCCAATGCCGCTGGATCTTTTCTCAATTGCCGCCTGGTGACATTTTTCAGTTTGAGCCATTCCATAAATTCTGGTGTCATACGATCCTGGCTCCCGTTTGGCTGCTGTCTTCTCAAGGACGTTCCTCCTTTCATTTACTGATAGTAATGAGCAGAGGACACATTGCTCTTCCCCTTTACTTGTCGAAACTAGAATTACTGTATGAAAATCTGACTAGTTTTGCTTGTACGAACGCCTAGTGAGGCGAGGGAGGATGGGCATAACCACGATGAATCAAGGCCTTTCTTTTACGGGGTGCTAAACTCGCAGAGGCGTAAGAAGCAGGGAGAGTTGTACGAGTCTTGGGACAAGCCTTGAAAAATGTTTACTTGTTCCCATACCTACTAAAAGGGTTTGCAAGAAGCTACTCCTACATGTTAGAAAAGCAAGGCATCTCCGCTGGCGAAGCTTTAGAGTGAGCTTGCTGGGAGTACAACGACAAGGGAGCGTCAGATCGACACCTGCACAAGATGGAGTTCTGGCGTTTTTAACGTGTGGAGACAAACGAAAATACACGCAAAGGACAAAGGCCAACAGAAAATGCTGCTTGTATCTCCTCGCCAAACAGAATACATGGTTAAGGATGTGAGTAATGTAGTGTAGATACATCACATCCATGATAAGGAGGAGCAGTTCGATGAGTTTTTTTGACAAGATGAAAAAAGGCGTTACCGATGCTGGCTCTAAAGCGAAAACATTGGTCGAAGTCAATAAATTCCGCCTGAATATTCAATCCCTAGAGGCAGAAATTCAAGAACGATTTAAAAAGATTGGCCAATCTGTTTTCGAATCAAGCTCAGACGAAATCGGTTCGGAACCAACATTGGATCAAAAGGCAAAGGGGAATATCGTACAGTTCTGCCAAGAAATTCGCTCCAGGCAACAGGAAATTGTTGAATTGAACAAGAAAATACTTGAGTTGAATCACCAAAAGAACTGCGACAAGTGTGGCAGACTGAATCAGGCGGAGGTCAAATACTGCTCGGAGTGCGGCCATGAGTTTACACAGGTGGTCACGATTGACGTGGTAGCTGCACAAACCACCACGGAAAGTACAATGATTACGTGCTGGAAATGCCACGAGCCCTTAAGTCAAAATGACCGATTTTGTGGAAAATGCGGAACTTCAAGGTAGTAGTCAAGCGGTGCCGGTGTTCATTATAACAGTCTATCTTGTGTGTTAATTCTAGCCTGCCACAGAATTCAGAGGCGGGTTATTTCTTGTGCAAAAAAAGATAGAACTAGAAACGTACCTTCCTGACAAGATGTGTCATTCTCCCTGGAATCCTAGACAAAGGAAAAGTTCCCGTGCTCCAGCAAGTTTTGCTGGGAAGAAAGTAATAGGAATCAAAAGATGCTGCAAACAGAATGGGAAGTACAGTTTGTCTGGAGGAGCAGTACCTGAGGAACGCGAAATCAAGCAAGTGTATTTCCGGGACTATTTTGGAGGTTTCTACAAATTTCTCGCCCCTTTTGAAGTTTTCTTTGTGCTTAGCCAAACGGAACAGCTTTTTTGTTTCATCTGACCAGTTGCCTTGTTCAGCTTTGTTTTTGACCGGAAATGCTCTTTGCAATTTCCTGATGCACTCGACCATGCGAGATCCTTCGCTGGATTTGCTCCAATCGCTTCTTCGCAAATCGGTGTGTTACTCCGAATTCTCTGGCAAGCAGCTCGATCATTTCATTTTCATGCTCCGGTATTCTGATCTTACGGATCATGAAGAAGGGGATGGCAGCATAGAACTGAAATGCATTTGCCTCCATTTCCTGCAGTTTTCGAAATTCATTCGGAAGGTTGCCCTGATTCCCCATATGTCTGAGAGGATGGCATAGCTCATGGCAGAACACTTCCCAACGATGCTCTGGGGAATAATGTGAATTGATGAAGATATGTGTATATTCTTCATCAAACATGACTTCGTCGCTGACTCCAGGGGCGAATGTCACACCAATTCCTAATAAAGCAGAAATGTTTTCGATGGATAAGTCCGAAGGGGTTCTGATGTTATTCATGATGTAAAATTTCTCGACCCATTCTTCCAGGATGGTTCGTTCGTAATAATGGAGCATCTGGATCCCCCGCTGAGGAGTGCATGGGCTCGTGTTAACGGGCAAGAAAATGAGCCGACTGGCACATTATTTGTTCGGCTCAACGCTAAAACGAGACTACTCAGTATTCGCCATAAGTTTTTCCGTAGTAAGATTCCATTGCGATATTCTTGAATTGAATTATATTCATAAATAGAGCAGGGAACAAATGTTCTTTATGTTGGATGTCTTGTGATGAAAAAAAACAGACACGCTCCTAGGAGTTCGTGCCTGTAAAAGCTGCAAGGTATTCCCATTAGTTATGATTTTTCCTGCCCTGCTCCAATATCCGCGCCTTATGCTTCCTGAATTCCTCTAGTTTCCATTTAACCGTCTCAGGTAATTCCTCGAATAAAAATTGCTTTTCATCTTCGGGTAATGCATCAAAATCATGAAAGGCACGGCTAATACTTGTCGCCAAATTTAGTAAGTCGTCTTTTCTTGTAGTTGGGGTAGGGTTATTCGTTTTTCCATACAGGTAATCTGTAGAGATCGCAAAGAGGTTTGCGATCTTATTGACCGTTTCCATTGGCGGCTGTTTTGTTCCATTTTCATATGCTGTATAGGTAGGGCGTGCAACACCAATTAATTGTGCAACGTATCCCTGAGTCCATTTAGGATCCAGGTTTTTCTTTTTTTCTCTCTCATTTTTCAGTTTTTTAGCAAAATTATTCATATCAAATTCATCCATAAAAAAACCACCGATCCAAGAGAATACCTCAATTATAATGTTACTCTCAGAAACAACAAATAAATGTTACTATAAGTGTAAAAACCCTATTAACATGTTACCTAAAGGAACATATAATAAAGCTAGGTATATAATCCTAATAAGATTGAGGGGGGGGATTACATATGCGCGAATGGCTAAAAGACAGGCGTGAGCGAAAATGTCTTACGCAGGAACAGGCTTCAGAATTGTGCGGGATCTCGCGAAGTTATTACACCCATATCGAAAACGATGTAAAAACACCTACTGTTAAGGTAGCCAAAGTGATTGCTGAGGTCCTTGATTTCGATTGGACGAGCTTTTTTAAAGAAGAAGGTTCCTTAAAGGAACATTTTCCGTGAAATCGTACTTGAATAGACATAGGATAACCAAAACTTTAATTGGAAATTAACAACGGAAAGGAGTGAATGATTGGATGGAAGCAGATGTTTTCGGTCGCCAAGTAGCCAACATGACACAGATGAATGAATGCAGCTACACTAGCGGCACGCAGATTTCTAAAATAGGTCGCAGGGGGAGGGTGGCTGAAATGAAAGAATTCCATGACTGGAATCGGCGGGTGCTAGAAGCCTTAGAGCAGACCTTTACATATGACGCAAAGCTGATGACTTTGTTTGTACAGGAGGGGGAGAGGCAAAATCAACTGTATGCAGAGAGGTTGGCTGAATTTCGAAAAAAAGTCGATGAGGAAAAGATTGAATACTCAAGTATTTGAGGGGCGCATTGCGTTAATCTCTTTACTTAAGAAAAAGACAGGGGAGCTGGGAAAAGAAAAAGGGCGCCTACATTCTCGAGGCGTCCTTTTTGTTATTGTCAGTTGAATACATTCTTCGATGAGCAAAACGTTCATCGGTAAACTTCGGGTTTACCAATCCCCAATATCAAGTCCCACAATAAGTCTGATAACGCCCACAAGATGAATCAGGCAACGCAGCGTACTCCTCCTGCTCTGGCAAATGCGCATACGGCCTCGACAAAGCCCCAAGCAGCCGCTCCAACACACTATAATCGCCTTGGCTTACCGCAGCCTCCAGCGCTTCCTCCACCCGATGATTCCGAGGAATCACCGCCGGATTATTCTCCCGCATCAATTCATGAGAGGTCTCTGCCGTTTCCTGCTGCCTCCCCAATCTCGCCTGCCACTTCTCTTGCCACTCGGCAAACTCCAGAGTACCAAACAAGACCGGCTCCTCGATCTTCTCAAACGTCAATGCCCGAAAAGTATTCGTATAATCCGCTCCAACCTTCTGCATGGCATTAAGCAGCTCAATAACGAGTGCTTCATCCTCAGCCTCTTCGTTAAAAATCCCCAGCTTCGCCCTCATTCCATCAAGCCAATTCCGATGATACAGCTTTGGAAATTCGGCAATCGCTTCCTCGGCCAGTTTGACAGACTGCTCCTGGTCGTCATGCAGCAGAGGCAACAGAGTCTCGGCAAATCTCGCGAGATTCCACGCCGCAATATACGGCTGGTTGCCATAGGCATAGCGGCCTTGAGCGTCGATGGAGCTGAATACCGTCGCGGGGTCATAGGCATCCATGAAGGCGCAAGGACCATAGTCAATGGTTTCTCCACTAATGGCCATGTTGTCGGTGTTCATGACGCCGTGAATGAAGCCGACGAGCTGCCATTTGGCAATGAGCGAGGCTTGGCGCTTGATCACTTCCTGAAGGAACGAAAGATAGCGGTTGTCATCGTCAGCCACATCCGGATAATGCCGTTGCAAGGTGTAATCCGCCAGGGCACGTAGCTCCTCGATCGTGCACCCTTTCGCAGCGTATTGAAAAGTGCCGACGCGAATATGACTGGCAGCCACGCGGGTCAGAATGGCACCTGGTAGCTCGGTCTCGCGATAGATGGATTCACCGGTAGTGACGACCGCCAAGCTGCGCGTGGTCGGGATGCCGAGGGCGTGCATGGCTTCGCTGATGATGTACTCGCGCAACATTGGGCCGAGAGCTGCTCGACCATCTCCTCGACGGGAGTAGGGCGTTCTGCCTGAGCCCTTTAGCTGAATATCTACTCGCTCACCTTGGGGAGTGATCTGCTCACCCAGCAGCAGAGCTCGGCCATCTCCTAGCATGGTAAAATGCCCGAATTGATGGCCGGCGTAGGCTTGGGCGAGGGGCTCGGCGCCTTCTGGAATCCGATTGCCAGCCAGCGAAGCGACGCCTTCCTCGCTTTCTAACGCTTGGATATTTAGACTTAGGGAGGTTGCCAGCGGTCCATTTAATATAGCCAGCTTCGGCGCACGCACAGGCGGTGAGTTTAGCCTGCTAAAAAATGCTTTCGGCAGTCGGGCATAGCTGTTGTCAAAGTTCCATCCCGTTTCTATTACTCCGTTTTTCTCTATCATTGGATCTCCTTTATCTTTTGACCTTATGGTAGGTATGATCGTTCTTTTGCTATGAGACAATCTTTGTTTATTGTTTACTTCTGCCAATTAATTATAACCCTTTACACACACTACGATGACTCCTTTTTATGTACCCGAGCACACTGGATTCTATCACTGCCACCACGATCTGGAGAACAGGTAGAAGAAGTGCAAAAATGACAAAAATCTTTTACCGACAAAAAACCACAATAGTAATTATTTTCAGAATTTGATATTGAGCTTTTCCGAAGCAACGCTTATAATGCAACTAGAGTTACAACTTCATTCATGTATTCGTTTTAAAGTGTAAACTTCAATTGCCGCAATCGTGAAAATTCCATACAAATTGGAGGCTAAGAGAGATGAGAATCGTAATTGCAGAGGTCATGCACGAAACGAACACGTTCTCAAATGTCCCTACAACCCGCGAGTTATTTGAGCTCTGGGAGTGGGCACGGGGCGAGCAAATCTTGACCAATCACAGAGGAGTGCGGGATTTCCTGGGCGGAATGATTGATGGTGCCGAGCAGCGTGGTATTGAAGTGGTAGGTGCATTTTCTGCAAGCGCTTACCCGGCGGGCACGATTACGAAAGAAACCTTCAATTCCCTGCAGGATGAATTGCTCACAGGAATTGCAGCAGCGGGAAAAGTAGATGCGATTTGCTTGTCTCTGCATGGTGCAGGTGTCGCTGAGGGCATTGACGATCTAGAAGGAGCTCTGCTAAAAGCAGTTCGCCAACAAGTCGGTTACGACATTCCACTGATTGTCACCCTCGATCTTCACGGAAACATCACGGACGAGATGATAACGGAGGCAGATATTTTGCTTGGTGTCCATCTCTATCCACACGTCGATTGCTACGAACGCGGTCTGGAAGCAGTCGAGCTGGCGGAAAAGATGGTCAATGGTGAACTTGTACCACGCATGTACCGTGCGACGCTGCCACTGATTGTTCCGACCTCTACGACGAATCTATCTCCAGCAAAAGATATTAACGAAGCGTGCTATAAATGGGAGCGGGAGCCGGGAATGGTAGACTGTGCGTTCTTCCACGGCTTTCCGTACACGGACATTCCAGAACTGGGTGTGACGGTTGTCACGGTGGCAAACAACGATGAAGCGCTGGCAAAGCGAGCGGCAGAGGACATCGCGAACCTGATCTGGGAAAAGCGCGAGGAATTCGAGCCGCAGGTACTAACTCCGCAAGAGGGACTCGAATTAGCCAAAGCGGCAACAGCGTTCCCCGTGGTGCTAAATGAAACATCCGATAATCCGGGTGGCGGTACACCAGGGGATGGTACGTACCTGCTGAGAGCGATGCTGGAGGCAGACTTGCAAGATGCCTGCTTTGGATTTATCTACGATCCAGAGGTAGCTGCACTGGCTCATGAAAAAGGTGTCGGCGCGACGATTGAGGTGCAGCTAGGTGGCAAAACAGACAACCTGCACGGGGAGCCGATTGCACTTACAGCGTATGTCAAATCGTTGACGGATGGCTGCTTCATTACTTCGTCTCCGATGGGGAAAGGGCAGCCAGTCAATCTCGGCAAATCGGTCCGACTCCAAGCAAATGGGGTAGACATTCTCGTCTGCTCGGTCAAGACACAGGTGCTGGATGAGCAGATCTATCTTCTGCACGGTATCGATGTCACGCAATTCAAAATCGTTTCTTTGAAATCCAGCCAGCACTTCCGGGCGAGCTTTGAGCCGATCAGTGCGCAGATCATTACGGTAGATTCGCCAGGGCTGACTACACTGCGGTTCCAGTCGTTTGACTACAAACGCTTGAACAGACCGGTATATCCACTCGATCCTGTCAATCGTTCCTAGCAGGTAGAGGGTAGGTCAGCAAAAGGCAGACGTGTAGGAAAACGGGTGAATCAGCCAGAGGGGGATAAGGAATTTGGTGGAGAGCGTGCACGAGAGAATTCGTAAATCATATGAGCAGTTGACGAACCAGCAAAAATTAGTAGCAAAATATATTCTCGATGAACCGAATCAGGTGGCTCTCCATCCAGCGAAAGTGATAGGTGCTAACAGTGGGACAAGTGAAACAACAGTGATTCGCCTTTGTTACTCTCTGGGTTATTCCGGCTTTAGCGAGCTTCAAAATGAACTTCGTCAAATGCTGTTGTTTCCGGTCATTCGAGAGAGCGTCGTGCAATCCTTCCATGATACGGCCTATGAGTTTAACGATAGCGACGACGTGATTTCCTTTACCATGGAACAGGATGTCTCCTTTATCCAAAAAACATTGAATGGACTCGACCGTCACTTGTTTGATCAAGCCACCCAGAGCATTGTCAAAGCGAAAAAAATCATTATCGTGGGCGGTCGTTCTAGCTTTGCACCTGCCTACTGGCTATCATTCGCGCTAAATATTATCAAAGGTGATACACACCTCTACCGAGGACAGATCGACGATGCCAATCAATTAATCTCAGAAATAACCGAAGACTGGCTCATGATTGCACTCGTCTTTCCCCGTTACTTGCAGGATACGTTGTCTTTTGCCAAGGCGGCCAAAGAAAAGGGGAGCAAGATTTTAGTGATTACGGATCATGAGCTTTGTCCGCTCGGGCCTGTGGCTGACGTCCTGCTCAAGGTAACGACGCCACCTCCCGCCACTTTAAGAGGGATGTCTTCGATTTTTACCTTGTTAAATGCGCTGGTGAGCGGCGTGTCCCAGATCGATCAGGAACGGGTAAAAAATAGGATTCAACGGTACGACAAATCGAGCGAGCAGTTTTATCCGTTCGTCCAAGAAAGCTAGTCAAACATACAAAGGGGGAAATGTTCATGAAGAAGAGGCGTTATACCAGCTTGGCGACGATCGGACTCAGTGTTACCTTGCTGCTTGCTGCTTGCTCATCGGGAACCAGTACTACTGGCACAGGTACTAGCTCCGCAGGCACGAATTCAAATCCAACAACGGCTCCACAGGCAGCAACGAGTGGAGGCACTCTCGTCGTGGCGGCACCAATCGAGCCCGACACGCTGGACCCACAAATAACAACATGGCTGGACAATTCCAATAACCAGCCGTACGATTCCATCTTGAGCCGCGATTTGCAGGGGAAATTGGTACCTCATCTGGCTGAATCCTGGCAGGTCTCCGATGACGGGAAAGTATGGACGCTGGTGATGCGTAAAGACGTCAAGTTCCAATCGGGTGCGCCAATGACAGCAGAATCCGTCAAAGCATCGATCGAGCGGTTCGCTGCTATTTCGCCGGTCAAAGATCTCGCAGGTCCGATTGACAAGATCGAGGCGACGGACGCACAAACGGTGAAGGTGTATTTCAAAGAACCGTTTGCTCCATTCGCCAACATGCTCGTAGGTACCTTCCTCGCTCCTTTTGATCCAGAACGGCTCAAGGAAAAAGGGGAGAAATTCGGAGAGGCACCTCTCGCTACAGGGCCGTTCATGAACCCGGAAGTAAAACGGGGAGCGTCCGTGACGTACGTCAAAAACCCGGATTACAAATGGGCGTTGCCTTTCGCTGATAACCAAGGGGCAGCACACGTCGACAAGCTCGTCTTCCGCTTCCTAAAAGATGATGACACGCGCATCCTCGAATTTAAAAAAGGGACGGTTAACATCTTGCAAGAGGTTCCGAGCACGTATGTAGAAGAACTAAAAGCGATTCCTGGCACCAAAATCGAAACCTCCATGGAACAAGGCATGAAGTATCTTGGCTTTAACAACCAGAAAGAGATCTTCAAGGACGTACGTATCAAGCAAGCAATCGCGATGGCTGTAGATCGGGAGCCAATCGTGCAGTATGCCCTGTCTGGATTTGCCAAACCAATCTATGGCCCACTGCCTCCGACCATCCCTGGCTACAGTGAGAAGATCGAGAACATGGCAAAGGAAATGTACGGCCACAATGTGGACAAAGCGAAGCAGCTTCTGGCTGAGGCAGGCTATACCGACAGCAACGGAGATGGCATCGCGGATAAAGGTGGCAAACCGCTCTCCTTTGAATTGCTCCTGTCCGATGATCCAGCGCTGCAGCGTGTTGCGCAAATCTTGCAAAGTCAGCTGAAAGAGATTGGCGTGGACATCAAAATCGCGGTGACGGATATAGCGACCGTAAAAGATCGTTCAACAAAAGGGAATCACGAGCTCTTCCTGCTGTTTTTCGGGCTGAATGACCCAGATATTCTGTACCTGCTGATGCAGACCAATAATTCGAAGCGCGTCCACTATTCGAATCCAAAAGTAGATGAGCTGCTCGCCAAAGGTCGCACGACGATGAAAGAAGAAGACCGGATGAAAGTCTACGAAGAAGCGGAAGAAATCCTGGTGAAGGATCCACCGTGGGTACCTCTGTACGTGAGCGAGTCCGTAACAGCGACGCGCAATATTGAGGGCTACAAGATGAACCCATTCACTGGTGACATTCCGTTTGCAGACATCAGCATTACGAAATAACGAAAGGGAGGTGGGGCGTTTTGCAACGATACCTGTTTCGAAGAATATTGTCGCTCTTGGGGACGCTACTCGGCGTCACCATCCTCATCTTTCTGTTGGTGCATTTGATTCCAGGGGACCCCGTGCAGTATCTGCTCGGGGATTACCCCACGGATGAGGCGATAGCCGCACTCAATGCACAGCTGGGGCTCGATAAGCCTTGGGTTGTCCAGTATTTCAGCTTTCTCGGGAGGCTTTTGCAAGGCGATCTGGGCACGTCATACATCACGGGTTATACCGTTTGGCAAGAAATTGTGGATCGATTCCCGATCACTTTCCAACTGGCCTTGTACAGCGTGGTGCTTGCGACGGTCATAGGGGTGATCGTCGGCGTCGTCTCCGCGGTGAAGCAGAACACATGGGTCGATCGAGTCGTAGTCTTTTTCTCTTTGATCGGGATTTCGGCGCCAGGCTTTTGGATCGCTCTGTTTCTCATCTGGATCTTTGCCTACCGATTCCCGATCTTTCCGATTTCGGGATACGATGGATTCTTTTCACTCGTCTTGCCGGCTGTCACGCTTGCTTTGGGAGAAGCGGGGATGATTGCCCGGATGACACGCTCCAGCATGCTGGATGTGATCAAACAGGATTACATGCGTACCGCTCAGGCAAAGGGAGCCCCTCATCAGTGGGTCATTCTCAAGCACGGGCTGCAAAATGCGATCATTCCGGTCATTACGCTGATTGGTCTGGAATTTGGGGCACTCTTGGCAGGTGCGGTCGTGGTAGAGACGATCTTTTCCTTGCAGGGCTTGGGCAGTCTGGCGATTGAGGCAATCGGGAAGCGGGATTTACCGACGATTCAAGGGCTTGTCTTCTTTATCGCATTTTTGTTTGCCCTAACCAATCTGATCGTCGATTTGTTGTACAGCTGGTTTGATCCACGGATTAAATACGACTAGGAAGGAGTGAGGAAACGTGAGTGGAAACTTGAGCCAACTAGAAGTGGGACATGAGACGCACCCACCGATTCGAGCAGCGGAATCTCCGGTGACTCCATCACCATCCTACTGGTCGCAGGTGGCCAAACGACTGTTTCGGAACAAGACGGCGATGGCCGGTGCCATCATTTTGGTTCTGTTTACCATCGGCTGTGTCTGTGCGCCGTGGCTAGCGCCTTATCCGATTGATCAGATGAACTTCAAGGACCGCATGATGGAACCCGGTGCCAAGCATTTGCTCGGGACGGACGACTTTGGGCGCGATATTTTTTCTCGCCTTCTGTATGGCGGTAGAATTTCGCTTTTGACAGGCTTGATTACCGTCACCATCGCGTCGGCTATCGGCGTGACGCTGGGGATCATCGCAGGCTACTATCGGCGTCTGGAAATCTACATCATGCAGGTGATGGATATCTTGCTCGCTTTGCCAGCATTGCTGTTGGCTATCGCGATCATCGCCGTGTTGGGGCCAGGCTTGACCAATGCCATGATCGCCATCGTCATCGCTGTGATTCCCTCCTACGTCAGGGTCGTACGTGCTTCTGTCCTCACGATTCGGGAAAAGGAGTACATCGAAGCAGTGCGGGCGTTGGGGATCAAGGATGCTGTGATTTTAGCCAAGCACATTTTGCCCAATATATTATCCCCGATCATCGTCTTGATGACCTTGCAATTCGGTAGCAGTATTCTCGCCGCAGCGGCTCTCAGCTTTCTCGGTCTGGGTGCGCAGCCGCCCATGCCGGAATGGGGTGCCATGGTGTATGTGGGCAAGGCATTTTTGGGGCAGGCTTGGTGGATGTCCATGTTCCCTGGTATGGCAATCATGCTGGTGGTTCTAGGCTTTAACTTGTTGGGCGACGGTTTGCGCGATGCGCTTGATCCAAAATAAATCGGCTGATCATAGCGAAAGGGGCATGTACATGAGTTTGCAGGAAAAGCTGGAGGCAGTACTATCGGAATCTTCCGCGACTTTTGGGGTAGTAGTGAAACACTTGGAGACACAGGAAGAGGCGCAAATCAATAGCAATGACTATTTCCAAATGGCGAGCACGTTCAAGGTGCCGATCCTAGCTACCCTTTTTCGTGATGTAAGCGAAGGAAGGCTAAGTCTGGAGCAACGCATTCGTCTGACGGAAGATGATTTGGTTCCCGGGTCAGGGGTGCTCCAAGAGTTTTTGCCAGGAGCAGAAGTAGCCGTCAAGGATCTGGCGATGTTGATGATTATCGTCAGCGACAATCTTGGGACCGACAAAGTGCTAGAGCTGGTAGGAACGGAACGTGTGGAAGCGTTTATGAAAGAACTGGGGCTTGCCCATATTTCCATTCGAAATAGCTGCTGGGAACTACTTAGTATCGGCGGAGGGTTGGGTGGAGAGAAAAAAGGGCTGGAAGGCTTTCATAAGCTGAAGCAAAAATTCCAGACTTCTGGTATCGACGCGGATAGCGTGATCTTTCAACCGATCCCGGAAAACAACGTCGCTACACCGGCTGACATGGGCAAATTGCTGGAGCTGATCGCTACCGGACAATTGGTGTCGCAGGAAGCCTGCGACAGTATTCTCGACATCATGAAGCGGCAGCAGCTGCGCAACCGTATTCCGTATCTTTTGCCAGACAAGACCATCATTGCCTGCAAATCCGGAACAATCGGCAGCGTTGTGAATGATGTGGGCATCGTCTACCTCCCAGAAGGCAAAGGCGCGTTTACGATCGCTGCCTTTTCGCACGGGAACCATTCGACAAAAGAGGGCGAGCGCATGATTGCTCGGTTGACGCTTACCGCCTATGAACATTTTGCCCACAGCGAGGAGTAATGCGATCGAAGGGAGGGGGGCTAGACGATGAAACAGAACGAGACCGTGTTGGATATCGAACGGCTCTCTCTGAAATTGAAAACAGAGCGAGGAACGTTTACGGCAGTGAATCAAGTCAGCTTTCAGATCGGAGCGGGAGAAACGGTAGCGCTGGTGGGAGAATCAGGCTGCGGCAAAAGCGTGACCTCGCTGTCGATCATGGGACTTATTTCGAAAAAAACGGGGGCGCTCGACGGCAGCATCCGGTTTAAAGAAAAGGTCTTGAATCAGTTGACAGAGCATGAAATGCGTCAGATTCGCGGTCGCGATATCTCCATGATATTCCAGGAGCCGATGACTTCACTGAATCCGGTGCATACGATCGGGAAGCAGATCGATGAGGTGTACCGGCTGCATACGAGCCTCACCAAACAAGAACGGCGTGCCAAGACTATCGACATGCTGCGGAAGGTAGGGATTCCTCGGGCGGAGAGTATCGTCAATGACTTTCCCCATCAGCTCTCGGGTGGGATGAAGCAGCGGGTCATGATTGCGATGGCGATGGCTTGCGAGCCTGACCTACTCATTGCGGATGAGCCGACAACGGCATTGGATGTAACGATTCAGGCCCAGATTCTCGACTTAATGAACGATTTGAAACAGACGGCGCAGACGGCTATTTTGCTGATCACCCATGACTTGGGTGTCGTGGCGGAAATGGCTGACCGCGTGATGGTCATGTACTACGGCGAAATTGTAGAAGAAGCAGATGTGCGGACAATTTTCTCCAATCCCAAGCATCCATACACCGTAGGACTCTTGCAGTCGATCCCGAGTCTGGAGACACAGAGCAACAGGCTGACGCCAATTGACGGGAATGTGCCGATTTTGGGAGAAGTGCAGGAAGGCTGTCCATTTAGCTCTCGCTGCATGCATGCGGTAGAAAAGTGCAGGAAGGAAAAACCACCTGTCATCAGTACGGGGAAGCACTCCGTCCGCTGCTGGGTCTATCAGGATAAGGAGGTGGCGATATGAGCGAAAATCTGCTGGTGGTAGATAACCTCAAAACGTACTTCCCTATGAAAAAGGGGCTATTCGGGCAGACTTCCGGTCATATCAAGGCGGTAGATGGCGTCTCTTTTCAGTTAAAAAAAGGGGAGACGTTGGGAATCGTCGGGGAGAGTGGCTGTGGAAAGTCAACGACAGGCCGCAGTATTTTGCAGTTGGTAAAGCCTAGCGATGGCTCCGTCCGTTTTGATGGGGAAGAGCTGATTTCCATGCCGGAAGCCAAGCTGAGAAATATGCGCAGCCAAATGCAGATCATCTTTCAGGATCCCTACTCATCGCTGAATCCACGATTAACTGTCTCTACCATATTAGCCGAAGCATTGTCTGCGGGTGCTACCCAAACAGACCCACGTCCGATGCGCGAGAGAGTACTAGAGCTGTTGAGTCTGGTTGGCTTGAATCCACAGCATGCAGATCGTTACCCGCATGAATTCAGTGGCGGACAGCGGCAACGCATCGGAATTGCACGTGCTATTGCAGTAAAGCCCAAGCTGATTGTAGCGGATGAACCGGTTTCTGCTCTGGATGTATCTATTCAGGCGCAAATTTTGAATTTATTGGATGAATTGCAGGATGACATGGGATTGACCTACTTGTTCATCTCCCATGATTTAGGAGTGATTCGCCACATTAGTGATCGCATTGCGGTCATGTACTTGGGGCGGATTGTAGAGATCGCGGATAAAAAGAGCCTCTTTGAAAGGCCTCTGCACCCTTATACACAAGCATTGATTTCAGCAGTACCTGTCCCAAATCCCGAAAAAAAGAAGGAACGGATCGTTCTCGGTGGAGATGTCCCTAGCCCGGCGAATCCACCTGTCGGCTGCGCCTTTCACCCTCGCTGCCGGCATGCGATGGACATTTGCAGAACCGTTCGACCAACCGAACTCGAAATGAATCAAGATCATGTCGTGGCCTGCCATTTATACGGGGACGACGAGAGGAGCAAATGACTATGAAAATCGAGAAAGTGGAGATAAAAAGATTGCATCTGCCGCTAAAAGAAGCGTTTGAAGCAAGCATTGGACAGCAGACCAAGAGGGACTTCTTGCTGGTCAGTGTGCACAGTGAAGGGGAAGTAGGCTATGGGGAGAGCGTAGCCATGCCGACACCTTTTTATAATGAAGAAACGACAGAAACGGTTCTCTACATGCTGGAGACGTTCCTGATTCCGATCCTGTTAAACAATCCGATTGAGTCGCCTGAGGACGTGGCCCGTCTCTTTGCCCCGATCCGTCGCAATCAAATGGCGAAAGCGGCTCTGGAGGGCGCAGTCTGGGATCTGTATGCAAAGCAAAAAGGAATCTCACTGGCTCACGCGTTGGGCGGCACTCGCAAAGAAATTGAAGTGGGAGTCAGTGTCGGCATCGAGAAGTCCGTCGAAGAAGTCGTTCATAAGGTAGAAGGCTTTGTCGCGGATGGCTACAAGAAAATCAAGGTGAAGATTAAACCGGGCTTTGATATTGCTCTAATTGAGGGATTGCGTAAGCGCTTTGGAGATTCCTTGCCATTGATGGCGGATGCCAACTCCGCCTATTCCCTCGATCAGCTCGATCTCATCAAAGAACTGGATAACTACAACCTGATCATGATCGAGCAGCCACTTGCCCATGATGATATCGTCGACCACGCTCGACTCCAGCACCAAATGAAGACGCCGATCTGCCTCGATGAGAGCATCCATACGTATGAAGATGCCAGACGAGCGATTGAACTGGGCAGCTGCAAAATTATCAACATCAAAGTAGGCCGTGTCGGTGGACTTACGGAATCCAAGAAGCTTCATGACCTCTGTCTGGCCCATGATGTCCCGGTATGGTGCGGAGGCATGTTTGAGAGCGGTGTAGGTCGGGCACACAACATTGCGATTACCTCTCTCGCCAACTTTACCATTCCGGGCGATACCGCGACATCCAGCCGTTACTGGGAACAGGACATCGTCACGCCAGGGGTCGAATTCGCCAAGCCTGGTATACTCGCAGTCCCAGTAGGTCCAGGGATTGGTTACGAGATTAACTGGGATGTAGTGAAGTCCTTGCAAGTAATGGAAAAAAGCTACGAGCAGACAAACGTGTCGATATGATTCCGAGGTGAATAAAAGATGCGGCCAGAATTGGAATACCGCACGATGACCACTGCCCTTCAGATGGTGGAAATGGAAGACCTGCAACGGAGGATTTGGGGACCGAGTAGCATCTCACCCGTTCCGCAGTTGATGGCCGCGATCCACAACGGTGGGGTCGTTATAGCCGCCTTCCACGATGAGAAGCCGGTCGGATTTTGTTATGGCTTTGCTGGTTTCAAACAGGGCAAGTCGCATTTGTGCTCCCATATGTTGGGGATCTTACCCGAATATCGCGACTGGGGAATAGGCAAGCAGCTCAAGCTCAGCCAGAGAGACTGGGCAATCGAAAATGGATATGACAAAATGACGTGGACGTATGATCCGCTCGAATCACGGAATGCCTACCTGAATCTGTGCAAGCTGGGTGGAACAGTAAGCACCTACCTGGATTCGTACTATGGGGACATGGGCGACGGCATTAATAAAGGCATGCCGACCGATCGGTTTTTACTGGAGTGGGAACTGACATCAGAGCGTGTCGTCCATTGTATAGAAGGTTCCCCCGTTGATAGTGATGATTGGTGTGAGTATCCTTATGTGCTTGATTGGGAGCTGAGGAATGAACAACCGTTCCCAGTAGTGCGGCAGGGGCTAGGGGAATACGAGGGAATCTTGCTCGCGGTACCAGCAGCGATCCAAAAGCTGAAACAAGAGCATCTCGCCACAGCTATGGAGTGGCGTCTTGCTTTGCGCAACCTTTGCAAGGAAGCTTTTTCACAAGGCTATGTAGTAGTCGGCTTGCTGAAGAATGACGAGCCAGTGCATGCGTATGTGCTGGAGCGAAATGTAAAGGGGGAAAAGTGACATGGAACAGTTGAAAGCGTATGCAGAAAAGTTGATGGAAACTGCCAAGCTCCCAGGTACCTTTATCGGGATTGCCAAAGAGGGGGAGCTCGTCTATACGAAAGGCATCGGCTATCGGGATGCTGAGCAACAAGCAGGAGTGACACTGGATACAGTATTTGGCATTGGCTCCATTACGAAGTCGTTTACCTGCGTAGCAATCATGCAGCTGCAGGAAGCAGGGAAGCTATCTGTCGATGATCCGGTGGTCAAGTATTTGCCGGAGTTTCGGACAAAGGATGAGGAGCTGACCAAAAAAATCACCATTGGGCATTTCATGTCGCATACGTCCGGGCTGCCTTCGCTACCATCCCTTTACTATGCGATGCGGCGCAGCATGGAGATCGACCCTGCGTTAAAGGAAACAGGAAGCAAATTTGATCTTACGGCACATGAGCCGATTGATACGTATGAGCAGCTGATGGCTTTTATCGATGAATTAGATGTTGAGTTGCTGGGAGAGCCGGGTACGGAATTCAGCTATAGCAATGATGGTTACGCGTTGCTTGGGGCCATTATCGAGCGTGTCAGCGGGCAAACCTACGAAAGCTTTCTAAAAGAGCATTTGCTCGATCCGGCGAACATGAAACACACCGCGTTTTTTACAGAGGATTTGGGTGATTACGACAACATTACGACCCTCTACACCAGCAAAAAAACCGAGGAAGGAAAAGAAGTATTCGCTGCGCCACTTTGGTGGGATGCGCCGTCGATGCGAGCTGCTGGTTTTTTGAAATCGACCGGTCGCGATATGCTCTCTTACGCCGAAATCTTCCGGACAGGTGGAACAGTCGGAGAGAACCGAATCCTTTCTAAAGAGAGCGTCCAGCAAATGATCGGCAACTATGCTGGACTGGAGCCGTCTCGTCATTATGGGTACGGATTTATGGTCACACCTGAGTTTCGTGGAGGAACATTGATTGAACACGGTGGAGCGCTAAAAGGGATCGCTGCCCAGCTGTGCATTGTGCCTGAGGAGAACATCACCTGCGTCGTCTTGACCAATCTGGACGGTGCCCCTTCGGCAGAACTACTGGCTGCAACCATTAACACAGCGCAGTCACTTCCAGTTGAAGAATCGATCGTCAGTTATTCCGATTATCCTGTTTCGTCCGACGAGCTAGAAGCTTTTACAGGTGTGTATAAATCAGGCGAAGGCGAGCAGGTGCAGGTTTCTTTCGGAGATGGCGGTGGGCTCGTACTAACCATGCAAGGGACGGATTATTCGTTGAGACCGGTTGGCGAAGATAGCTTTGCCTTTGAGATGAGCACAGGTTTGGTAAAATGGATCCGCTTTATCCGTGACGATTCTGGCAGCGTCATCCGAGTTTCCTTCCATTTCCGCCAGCTGATCAAAGAAATCAAGGAGGCGTGACATGAAGACGCATGAGTGGGCACCTTCTTATGAGGCATACGTTCAAAAGCTAATCGATGAGTTTCAAGTACCAGGAGCCATCATTGCTGTGGCAAAAGATGGCGAACTTTTCTACGAGAAGACGTTTGGCCATCGGGATCGGGAAGAGCAGACACCTGTCAATCTCGATACGGTATTTGGGATCGGTTCGATCACGAAGTCGTTTACCTGCTTGGCGATTATGCTGCTTCAGGAGGAAGGGAAGCTCTCGGTGAATGATCCGGTCGTGACTTATTTGCCGGAGTTTCGCACGCCTGATGAAGCCCACACAAAAGCGACCACTATACATCACTTCATGACGCATACACTCGGCCTGCCACCCCTGCCTTCGCTCATTCCGGCTATGCAGCGCAGCTTGGAAGCAGATCCGACAGCAGCTGAGCTATTAAAGCATTTTGAGACATACGGAAATCAACCGATCGATACGTTTGAAGAGCTGATGGCCTATATCGGGGAGCTGAAGTTTGAGCTCCTTGGTCCTCCGGGAACAGAGTTCAGCTACTCGAATGATGCTTTTGGGTTGCTCGGAACGATTGTGGAACGCGTCAGTGGCCAGACTTACGAATCGTATGTCCAGGAACATATTCTACAGCCGCTTGGCATGGGGCGTTCCGTCTTTCATGTAGAGGAATTGGGCGAAGACGACAACATTGCCATGCTGTACACTCCCAAGGTGATGGAGGGTATTCGTAAGGTGTTACGCGCTCCAGTCGCGTGGGATTCTCCATCGATGCGCGCAGCAGGTTTTCTCAAAGCCTCCGCTCGTGACATGCTTCGGTATGCAGAGCTGTATCGTACGGGAGGAAACTCACACGGGGCAACGATCATTTCCGGCGAAAGCGTTGCGCAAATGGTATCCCCTCACGCGAAAATCGACCCGGTCCGCAGCTATGGGTACGGGCTAGGGGTTCTTCCGCTTACGGAGCAACATACGTTGATTCAGCACACGGGAGGAATAAAAGGGGTTACCGCGCAAATGCTCATTGTTCCAGAAGCGGGAATCACGGCCATCCTGTTGACCAACGTGGATGATGCGCCGATTACGGATCTGACCTTGGGTCTACTGAACAGCCTGCTCGGTCGCCCTCTTGATACACAGTATGCGACCTTTGCCGATTGCGAGGTGCCGCTTGCACGCTTGGAGCAAAGCCAAGGCACGTATAAGTCTGGGGAAGGGGACGAGGTGAACATCCGTTTTGATGAAGCAGATGGGCAACTGGTTCTCGTCATGGAGAATACGGAGCTACCTTTGCGACCAATCGGTGAGGATGCTTTTCTGTTCACTCGACGCGGTATCGATACACACGTCCGCTTTGTACGTAATCCAGAGGGAGAGATTAAACGATTCGCCATGGGTTCACGCCAACTGCCAAAAGTAGAAGCATAATCCGGATTCGGGAGGCATGTACGGATGAAAGTGTTTATTTCCTTGGATATGGAAGGGATTTCTGGCATCACGGAGTGGGAGGATACGATCCCAGGTCGACGACATTATGAGGCTGGACGACGGTTGTTGACGCAGGATGTCAATGCGGCGATTGAAGGTGCGCTGGAAGCGGGTGCTACACAGATCATCGTCAATGAGTCGCATGGTCCGATGAACAATCTGATTCTGGAAGAGCTGCATCCGCAGGCAGATGTGATCCGCGGGTTTTTCAAGCCTCTGTGCATGATGCAGGGAATCGACAGCAGCTGCGACGCCGCCTTTTTCATCGGGTATCATGGAAAGGCAGGTACGGGTGATGCCGTGCTCAATCATACGCTGTCCGGCTTAGCTATTCATCGGCTTGTCTTGAATGGAAAAGAGGTGGGCGAGGCAGGACTGAACGCAGCGATCGCGGGTGTCTTTGGCGTGCCTGTCGTGCTGGTAACTGGTGACTCGCAAACCGCACAGGAAGTAGAAGAGGATATTCCAGGAGTTTTTACTGTGGCTGTGAAAACGGGCATTACCGGACTCTCTTCCCAAGCGATTCATCCCGTGCGCGCACGCGAGCTCATCCGCAATCAGGCAAAAGAGGCACTCATCCATCGCAGCAAGGTGCAGCCGCTCGAACCAAAAGCACAGAATACGATTGAAGTGGAGTTTACCAAATCCCAGTTTGCCACGGCAGTCAGCTGGATGCCCGGCGTGGAGCTGATCGAAGGGCGTACGGTTCGCTTTCATTCTCAGGATGTGGTGAGCATGATGCCTGTGCTGCAAGCGATGCTGATGATTACCGGGCAAGTGAATCGGATGGTTACAGGATGATAGAGGAGCATCACAAACCGTTTTAATTTGGAAAACACAAAATAATAGGGATTCCATCCGTACTATGTTATACTGAGTTCACCATTTACTGTTCCTGTTATACAAAAACCCTACTCGTCTGTCTTGAGTAGGGTTTTTCTTTTGTACAGATAAGAATTTATAAGATTTGTATCCAGAATAAGTGCAACATAGCAAGACTTCGAACGAAGTAAGAAAGCGAGACTTGTGCCCTTTGGGTACTAAGACTCCGCCACAGGCTAGGCGGAGCCAAGTTTTCTAATGATTCCCGAGTATAAAAAAAACAGACTCTACGAATAGAGTCTGCTTGTTTGTAGTCTAAAATTAAACTTTTTGAACGTTAGTAGCTTGTGGGCCACGTTGGCCTTTTTCTACGTCAAAAGTTACTTTTTGACCTTCGTCAAGGGATTTGAAACCTTCGCCTTGAATAGCGGAGAAGTGAACGAATACGTCTTCTGCGCCTTCACGTTCGATGAATCCAAAACCTTTTTCTGCGTTAAACCATTTCACTGTACCTTGTTCCATTGTTGTTGCCTCCTAGTGCGCTAACCACACATTTGTTACTATCCTTGCTCTCAGGATTCTCAAGATGAAAAATGGTTTCCCACGTTATCCTCTGCTTCGAACAAAAATAATTCTCTATAACCATAACAGGAAAACGAAAGAATAGCAAATTTTTCGGGTGAAAATGTTTGGGAGGAAGATAATTCCAATGTGCTTGAGCGCGAAAAAGGAAGCGGAAATGCCGTCACACCAGTATAAACGGGCGAAGTGCCTCAAAAAATCCACGAGGAGCTTCTTCACCCGTTTTCATGATAAAATGAGGAAAAATGATCCAGGCTACGACTTTGATGAAAGGTAATGTAAGCTCTATGAAAGAAATTTCTGCTCGTACCAATAAAAATGTCCGAATGATTCTCATCGTGGCGATCATGTTGAGCTTGTGCTTCATGTTTGCCAATATTTTACTTACCTATGACAGTACCATTCGGACCGTAGAGATATCCATTTCCACTCAAAGCATGAAGACAGCCGCCGATATCGCACGGGAAGTGGATGCAGCGAGCTTCGAACGTTTTTTGCAAAAGCCGACGGAAGAGAGTACAGACTATATCGAATTGAATCACTTCCTCAATGATTATCGAAAAAAAATCGGCGCCAAGCATGTGTATATCGTCATCATGGATGCACAGGGGAACAGCCGGGTCATGATTAATGGACTGCCGCCGGGAGACAGTGCCCAGACCTATATTGGGGAGCTCTGTACCCTTACGCAGGACGAGGTTCAGCCCGCTTATCAAGGCGCTACGTTTCATACGGGAATCATTCATGATCCCAAATACGGTGTCTATATGACCGCAGGTGCGCCAGTGGTCAATGCAGCGGGTCAGTTGGTCGGGATTGTTGGGATTGATATCGGTGTAGAGCTTCTGGAGCAAATCGAAAATAACGCGTTGAAAAATAGCATTTTTCACTTTACAGCCAATCTGGTCGTTCTGATTTTGATCGTAGTCAGCTACACGCTGATCCGCAGGTGGTATCAAAGAGAGACACTGCGGGCTGTCGGTGATTCCGAGAAAACCTTTCAACGGGAGTTTCGCTCCATTCTTGCTTCCATTCAATCGATCAGGCACGATTTTGCCAATCACCTGCAAGTGATTTTTGGACTGCTGGAACTAAAAAAGGTGGAGCGCGCCCAAGAGTATCTGCGTGGGCTGCAGGCCGATGTAAAAGCCGTAACGCTCTCAGAGCAGGTGGCCAATCCAGCCATGCTGGTACTGCTGCATTCGAAAGCCGAGAAGGCCCGGACGAATCAAATCGAGATGGATTTTCACATTCCGCCAGAAGAGACTTTTGATGGCGTCCTTTCCTCCGATTTGATCAAAATTCTCTCCAATCTTTTGGATAATGCGATAGAGGCTACGGATGTAGATCAATCCGGAGAAAAAAGAATATCGATTACGATGAGAAAAGTGGGCAATTCCTATCAATTCATGGTTGAAAACACAGGGGCGACACTACAGCCGCTACAATTGAGCAGGCTCACACAGGATGGTTACACCACGAAAGAAACGGAAACGGGAAAAGTGCGGGGGTATGGACTCAGCATCGTCAGAGAAGTTATCCATAAATATGCGGGGGAGATGCACATCACTTCTGCAAAAGGAAAAACATGCTTTTCCATTCTTTTATCGATAGCTAACTAGGGTAGAGAATTGCAGATTATGAAGGAGGAAGTGGGGGGGCACATGCATAAGCAGCAGATCAACGTGTTGATAGCTGAAGATGATGAGCTGCAACAGGAGTTGTTGGAGGGGTACCTAGCCCCCTATGAGCATGTACGGATTGTTGCCAAAGCTAGCACGGGGGATGAGCTGATAGCCCAGGCGACGCTAGCGCCCAACTTAACAGCGATGATCATTGACATCAATCTGGGTGCCGGGCGAGGCGGTCTGGAAAGCTATTCGATTTTGAAAATGAGGGGAGTGAATATCCCTACCATTCTCATTACGGGAATGGCTCCTCATGCTAGTGTCACCTATGATTTGGGAATCGTAGATATTGTGGAGAAGCCATATACGGAAAGACGCTTCAGACAAGCGATGGAAAAACTGCAAAACCATATCAACTACCAGAGTTTTATGGAGTCAGGCGGTCTCTTTGTACCTATTTTTGCGGAGGAGATCTTCCAAAAGACACCCGCCGATATATTGTACATCGAGTCGATCAACCGGACCATCCTGGTGCACACACCAAGTGAAGCTTATGAATCAAAAATACCGATCAAGGTGTACGAGAGCTATTTGCAGGACAGTTATTTTTACCTGACGCATCGATCCTTTCTCGTGAATTTGAAAAAGATTAGCCATATCGAAGGAAGTGCCATCTATTTTCAAGAGGGCAAGGAAGGCAAGCAAGCCCTGATTGCGGAGGAAAAGACACAGGACATCGTCTCTTACTGGAACAATCTGAAGAAATGGATGTAGATTCTGTTGCCTCGGGATTCTTGGCTTCGCTGTGAGGGACTCCGCAAGTCGCTCCGCCTGGAAACATGCTTCTCTTGCAAGCTGATTCAACTCAACGGTCTTTATTTCCAAAAAAGAACACCCTAAAAGCAGGCGGGGTCTTGGCAGTGAGTCTTTAGGACGCACTGTTTTTTTATGGCAGATAAGAATTTATTCGTTGTTTTGTTGGACAAACAAGGCTGGCTGAGGAAAAAGGAGAAAAAGCGAAGCTCTTTGGGGTAACAGCCGAGGCGGAACGGAAAAAAGAAACACGGTCTTAAGCGTCCACCTCTGAGAAACGTCACGAATCGGCTACTTTGGACGCGGTTTCGCTTTTTCCATGGAGCTGTACAGGGATGACCTTCAGCAGGGGACCCAAGAAGCTGGAGCATTTTCTCCTTTTTCCTCTCCTCCACCGCAGCCTCACCGACCATGTGCCAAAGGGCGCGGGAGCACTTCTCGCGTTTTTTTTGTCAAGAACGGCTGGTAAGGACAAAAGGGCTCCCGTTTCGACCGAAAACCTTTCGAAATTTTCTGATAGAGAGCTACTATGAACAAAGTACTATTTCTTATTTCATAGCATTAAGGAGGAGTTCGGCTTGGACGGTATTCAGTACAAACAAGAATTGAGACGAACGCTTACGTTTAAGGATCTAGTCATCTACGGCATGGTCTTCATGGCGCCGCTCGCTCCGATGCAAGTATATGGGGCCGTGGCTCAGCAGAGCTTTGGGATGGTGCCACTGGTCTACTGCATCGGGGTCATTGCCTTGATGTTCACGGCATTCAGCTACAGCCACATGAGCAAGGAATTCCCGTATGCAGGCTCAGTCTATTCGTATGTGAGCCGTGGGATGAATCCACATGTCGGCTTTATCGCAGGATGGCTGATCTTGGCCGATTACATTTTGTGTCCGGCGTTATTGTATGCCTTTGCAGGTGTATGGATGGCGGGGATCTTGCCACAGGTCCCGGCTTTCGTCTGGACGCTCATTTTCGTCGTCTGCAACACGTTGATTAATGTCAGAGGGATCACGATGACAGCCCGTGCCAATCTGATCATGTTCTGGATGCAGATCATCACACTGATTGTATTCTTGGGAATTGCCGTCAAGTTTGTTTTGATTGATGGGCATGGAATGGGTGGCTTTAGTCTGGCGCCACTGTATCAGGCCGACCATGTTGACTTTGGCTTTATTGCGACAGCGACATCCATTGCCGTGCTGGGCTTCCTGGGATTTGATGGCATCAGCACCTTGGCCGAAGAAGCGCGTGACCCGGTGAAAACCGTCGGCAAGGCGACTGTTCTTTCTATTTTGTTTAGCGGCTCGCTGTTTTTAATCCAGGTGTACATGGCAGCGCTGATTCATCCGCAGTATGAGACGCTCAACCCGGACATGGGCTTTTTTGAAATTGCCTTAGAAGCAGGCGGACCTGTGTTCTACACGATTTTGATTTTGATCAATGTCATTGCGGTAGGGATTGCCGTCACACTGAATGTTCAATCGGCCACAGCCCGAGTGCTCTATTCGATGAGCCGGGAAAATCTGCTGCCCTTTGCACAAGTACTGGCCAAAATCCATCCAAAATATCAAACACCAGTTAATGCGACGATCTTTTGCGCTCTGCTCTCTATCGTGGTCACGTTTTGCCTATCGATTGAGACGTTGTACAAGTTCGTTACATTCGGGGCAATCACGGCCTTCATGATGTTGAATGTGACGATTATCGTCTATTTCTACGGGAAGCAGAAAAGGCGTGGAGTGAAGGGGTTCCTGACCTATGCGCTTACCCCGTTCATCGGGCTTCTCATCACAGGGTATGTCTGGTCAGGCTTTGACTGGATGACGTTCACAGTCGGATTTGCGTGGGTACTAATTGGTTTCATCGTCGGCTACGTGAAATCCAATGGCTATCGAAAAGTAGCACCCGTTCTTAAAGACATGTAAAACGAGGAGGAAAAACAATGCGTTTACAAAATAAGATTGCGATCGTAACAGGGGCAGCACGGGGAATAGGAGCTGCGATTGCGCACAGATATGCGGAAGAGGGAGCGCGTGTAGTAGCGACCGACATCAGCACAGTAGGGGAAGAAGTGGTAGCAGAGATCGTCAGCAAAGGCGGTACTGCTGTGTTCTTTCAGGCGGACGTCTCCAAAACGGCTGATGTTCAGGCACTCATTGCTTTTACCAAGGAAACGTATGGGGTTCCATCGGTCCTGTGTAATAACGCTGCGATCAACATCCCCGGCTCGGTGATCGAGCTCGAGGAAGAGGTATGGGATCGTACGATGGAAGTCAATGTGAAGTCGATGTTTCTCACCTCCAAATACTGTTTGCCAGAGATGATCGCAGCAGGAGGAGGCTCGGTTGTAAACATGGCCTCAGCGAACAGCTTTGCTGCAGAGCCGAGACTGTCTGCCTACGTGACCTCCAAAGGAGCCATCCACATGCTGACCAAGCAGATGGCACTAGATTTCGCGGCAGACAATGTGCGTGTAAACTGCATTTGTCCAGGATGGGTAGACACGACATTTAATGATGCCCATGCAGATTTGTTTGGCGGACGTGACAACGTGTTGAAAAGCATTAGTGACTTCCAACCGATTGGGCGCACGATTCAACCAGTCGAAATCGCCAATGTAGCTGTTTTCTTGGCTGCAGATGAGTCATCAGCCATGACAGGTAGTGCTGTCGTAGTAGATGGCGGATTAACTGCCAAATAAGGAGCAGCTCCAAGCGAATAACTGTATTCCCAGATCGTTTTCCCCTCCGGATCAACAAGAAAAAGGACATCTGATTCGATGACCTTGACTTGTTGAACGGAGGGGATTTTTCTATTCTCTCATGTCCTACTGGCGAATCTTTAATTTTTTGATATGGTACTGCAAGCTCTGACGGGTCAGCCCCATACTTTTCGCCGCTTGGGTAATGTTCCAATCTGATGCTTCCAGCTGGCTTCGTATGTACTCGCGTTCGTAGGAGGAAGTAGCGGATTTGATGGCCCGTTTCATCCCAGTTGGTTTTGGTGGTTCGGCATTTTTTTCGTTTACGATCGTTTGACGTAAATAGACGGGAAGGTTGGCGACATCGAGAAGTCGTTGATCATCGCTTGCCCGAATGACGAGGTTCTCTACGACGTGCTGCAGCTCTCGTATGTTACCAGGCCATTTGTAATCGAGCAGGATCTCCTTGAGCGTATCGGTAATGCCGTTAATTTGCTTGTTGGTTGCTTTGCTGAAGCGGTTGAGAAAATGATTGAGCAAAAAGAGGATGTCGTCCTTGCGTTCGCGCAGCGGTGGAATGATCAAGCATGTGCGGGCGATTCGATAATACAAGTCCATGCGAAGCTTGTGTCTGGCGATCAATTCGTGTGGATCCTCATTGGAAGCACTGATCACGACGCAACGGACAGGAGTTACTTTCGCTGCGCCGAGCCTCCTGACCACTCGTTCTTCGAGAACGCGGATCAGCTTGGACTGCAAGGATAGTGGCATGGAGTTGATTTCATCGAGAAAGAGCGTTCCATCCTGAGCATACTCAAACAAGCCTGTCTGATCGGTAGCCCCCGTGAAAGCTCCCTTTATCGAACCGAACAAGGTGCTTTCGAGCAGCGTCTCAGGAATGGCCGCACAATTTACCGCAACGAAGGGGCTCTTGGCTCGTTTGCTGTGATTGTGGATGCTCTGTGCGAACAATTCTTTGCCTGTCCCGGTTTCACCAACGATTAACAAGTCTGTATTGTGAACAGCTACATTTTGCGCCTCGCTGACCAAGTTGGTGAGGACGGTGCTGTTCCCTTTGATGTGATCAAACGTGTAGGTTGTTCCATTGCCATGGTACTCTCGATGTACTTTGTCCGAAGCAATCATCTTTCGCTTCAGCTCGATCGTCTCATAGAGGAGGTCCTTCAGCTTGGTTTCGTTGGTGCTTACTGAAAAAACTGCGATCGTCTGACCATCCTGTACGATGGGATAGGTGCTGTAGGTGACGTATTGGGGAATCCCATGAATGTGGGAGTGAGCTCGATACTGACCGATAATGGGGGCTCCAGTTTGGAATACACGGCGGTGCTCGGACAGCTCAGGACTGTAGTTGTAAGCCTCCCACAAATAATTCCCGACCACTTTTTCCTGCTGCAGTCCTTCCAATTTCTCCTGCGCTTTGTTGTAGACCATGATTCGACCTTCTGAATCGCTCATGATGACCCCTTCATCCAGAGAGTTCACGATGGCTTCCAGGCAGGCTAGTCTGGCGTCCTTATTGGACAATAGGTCCGAGATTTCCTCCATGAGCACGATGAAGTAGGATCGTTCGTCCGTGGTAAAAGGCTTGAAACGAAGCAGGATCTTTCTGTTCGAGTGGGTGGTTATGACGATTTGCTTGTCAGAAAGGGAGCGTTTGTCGGGTGGAAGCAAATCCGTGAAGCGTTCCCCCTCGACGAGGTTGCAAAACTCGTAGGTCTTCCCACCGAACCACAAGATTCGCTTCTCTTCGTCGAGTACCACAACGGCGGGGACTACGTCCAAAAATAAGGTGCCGATTGCTTGGGCAGCCATTCGCTATCACACTCCAAACTCCATATTTTCTCCAGTCTGTCCCGTGCATGAATAAAAAGAGCGAATATTTTCACATTTCTTACGTCTAGTACGATCATAACAGACGTGTACCAAATGCAAAAGCAACAATGTGCAAACGCAAAGATCGTCTGCGCTGAAACATTTTGCGCCTGCGAGCGACGGGCATATCCCGAACACTGCTCTTATCTGAGAGATGGACAGGAGAAGTGGAGAAAAAGCGACTGGCAAGGCTCAGGGAGCCAGTGACCAACCCTAAACGCCCGATCTGTACCGGAATAACCGGTGTGGAGAGGGCGTTATTTTGATTGGCACAAGATTTGCTCTATCTATCAAGCGTAGGCGCGTTAAAGCACGCAAGAACCCACACTCGAGGAGGAAAACGACATGTCGATGAATGAAACTTTGAATTCCCAAAAGCCAGAGATTTTGTATTCCGTCAAAGCAGGGCGCGGATCTACCCTTCGCTGCAAAGGTTGGCGGCAGGAAGCGATTTTGCGCTTGCTCGAGAACAATATGGAAAATGCAGAGAAACCAGAGGAGCTGGTGATTTACGGCGGAATCGGGAAAGCGGCCCGAAACTGGGAGTCGTATCATGCGATTGTACAATCACTGAAAGATTTGGAAGAAGATGAGACGCTTGTCGTCCAGTCAGGGATGCCAGTGGCGGTTTTTAAGACGCATAAGTACGCACCTACAGTGGTCATGGCCACCACCAATATCATGAAGCCTTCCTGGGAGACGTTCTACGATCTCCAAGACAAGAACCTGACGATTTTTGCCCAGTACACAGCGGCACCATGGGAGTACATTGGGACGCAGGGCGTGATCCAAGGCACATTTGAGACCTTGTCCGCCATCGCACGTCTCCATTACGAGGATTCACTCGTCGGTAAAATCTTGCTGACAGCAGGAGCTGGAGGCATGGGAGGCAACCAGACACGTGCCATGGCGATGCACGGTGGCGTGGGGATTGTCTGTGACGCCAATATCGAGATTATTCGTCGACGCATGAATGTGGGGTACATCGATGTTCTTGCCGAGTCACTCGATGAAGCGATTGAGCTCGCTCAAGAGGCAGCGCGTGCAAAAAAATCACAGGGAATAGCGGTAGTCGGTAACTCTGCTGATATTTTTGAAGAAGCGTACGCGAAAGGCTTTATGCCCGATATTTTGACGTCCATGACGCCAGCGCACGATCCCATCTCCTATTTGCCAGCCGGATATACGCCGGAGGAAGCGAATGAATTGCGCCGTCGGGATCGAGACCTCTATCTCGTAAAAGCGCGGGAGACGATGATTCGAGAGCTGCGTGTTACAAACGAGTTCTTTGACAAAGGAGTCCATGCATTTGAATACGGCACCAGCCTGCGAAAAGAGTGTCGTGACGCGGGAATGCCGGAAGAGGAAGCGATGAAAATCCCAGGTTTTGTAGCGGAATACATTCGACCTCTCTTTTGCGAAGGGCGCGGTCCTTTCCGCTGGATCTGCCTCTCTGGGGAAGCATCCGATTTGGCGAAAATTGATGAGATGGTCCTAGAAAAGTTTAAAGATGACTTGCTCGTGACGAGATGGATTAACCTCGCGAAAAAGCACATTCCAATCGAAGGACTTCCAGCACGCATCTGTTACCTCGGCTTTGGGCAACGAAAGGAATTTGCTCTGGAGATCAATGAAATGGTCAAACGAGGAGAGCTTGCAGGACCTGTGGCATTCTCCAGAGACAATTTGGACTCTGGCTCCATCGTCAATCCTACATTCGAGTCGGAGAAAATGCTCGATGGCGGTGACCTGATATCGGATTGGCCCGTGTTGAATGGCCTCCTCAATGCAATCGGCATGTGCGATCTGATTGCGCTCCAAGCCAACTATTCCATGGGAGAAGCTGTCCATACGGGAGTAACGATGATTGCAGATGGTACCGATGAAGCGACGATGAGGCTGTCAGTGTGTATGACCGTTGACTCTGGCATCGGGGTTGTCCGCCACGCACAGGCGGGATACCAAGTGGCAAAAGATGTCGCCAATGGAAAAGGAAACTTGACCAGCGAAGGAATCAAGATTCCATTATGGTGGACACCGAAAGCAACGTTCGGGCCGGAAAAGACAGAATAGTACAACGTTTTGTTCGGTTGTAGCATCATGCTGGGGTGGATGGATAAATCATCCCTCCCCTCCCAGCATCGACGTAAGGGGGGAGAGAGGTGCAACAGGAAAAACCAAAAGCAGATCTTGTCATTGCGAATGCCGGTCAAGTCATCACGTGCAATGGGAAAGGACCCGAAGGACTTGGAATGGCAGACGGCGGATGGATCGCAGTGTCTGGAGAGCATATCGCCGCGGTAGGAAGTCGTGCAGAAGTGGCGGCGGTGGTTGACATGGAGCAATCCTTCACCATCGATGCATCCGGCAAAGTCGTTGTCCCCGGCTTTGTGGATTGCCATACTCACGCTGTGTTTGGTGGTTCCCGTGTAAAAGAGTACGCGGCTCGCATGACAACGGATAGTCCAGAGCGATTAAAACTGATGGGAATCGAGACGGGGATACATGCTTCGGTAGAGATGACGAGAAAAGCCAGCGAGGAAGAGCTGTGCCAATCTGCCAGAGAACGGTTGCTGCGGATGCTGCGATCGGGGACGACTACCGTAGAAATCAAGAGCGGGTACGGTCTCACCACAAAAGACGAGATCAAGATGCTGAATGTCAGTGCGCGCTTGGCGAAGGAATTACCTGTAGACATCGTCAGTACGTTCTTGGGTGCGCACGGCTGGCCAAGGAATCTTTCTAAAGAGATGTACATCAGTGTTCTGATCGAAGAGATGATTCCGTGGGTAAGGGAGCTGGGGCTGGCTCAAGCGTGTGACGTTTGGTGTGATGACGGTCATTTTACGGTGGAGGAGTCTGCCCGCATTCTGGAAGCGGGTATGAACGCTGGTCTGGCTCCGAAGATCCATACGGACGCTTACTCCTACATCGGGGGTTCGGATCTAGCAGCCGATATGGGAATGGCTTCCGCAGATCATCTAAACTATACGCCTGAACGGGTCATGCGCAACCTGGCAGATGCAGGCGTGACAGGGGTTTTGATGCCTGCGCTCGATTTTGCGGTCAAGCACCCTCGCCCGTTCAATGCCAGAGCTTTGATCGATTCTGGCATGACTGTCGCGCTTGCCACAAACCTTTGCCCCGGATGTTGGACAGAGTCGATGCAGCTTGTGATGGTACTCGCATGTCGCTTGTATCAAATGACACCGGCAGAAGCGCTAGTGGCCGCGACGATCGGTGGTGCCAAGGCGTTGCGACTGGATCGTGATCGGGGATCGATCGAATGCGGCAAGCTGGCTGACCTGCAGATCTGGGATGTACCTTCGTATGAGCATGTCATCTATCGTCTCGGTGGAAATGTGGTCGATCAGGTGGTGAAACGCGGAAAAGTGGTTGTCAACTTGATGGATACGAGAGGGAGGTGAACCCGAATGAACATACGCTGGAAGTTTGGAGTGTTGTCTTCCGCATTCGTAGTCGCAGCGGCTATCGGGGGATGTGGATCCCCAGCTACACAAGGTGGTGCGAGCACTTCTGCAGAAGGAACAACATCGGGAGCGGGTGACAAAATTTTGATCGCGACGCAAAGCCCGTTGTCCGGTGCGTCTTCTTCACTCGGTGATGCGATCAAGAGTGGGGCTGAGTACGCCTTGCATTTGAAAAAGGAAGAATTCAAAAAGCTGGGCTTCGACTTGGATCTGTATCCGCAAGACGACCAAGCAGATCCAAAGATTGGGGTATCCAATGCGGAGATGCTGATATCCAACCCGGATGTGCTGGGGGTAATCGGTCACTTGAATTCAGGAGTGGCTATCGCTGCCTCCGTCAAATATGAAGAAGGCAGGCTGGTGATGGTCTCGCCTGCGAACACAGCCGTGAAGCTGACTGAAGAAGGCAAACAAACTGTTCACAGGATCGTGGCGCGCGACGATGCGCAAGGACCAAAAGCGGCGATCTATGCAAAGAAAGCATTAGGTGTGAAACGAGTCTTTATCATTCATGACAAAACAGCATACGGACAGGGCCTGACAGGAGAAGTAAAGGCGCAGTTTGAAAAAGATGGGGTAGAGATCGTGGGGTACGAAGGGATCACGGTGGGGGAAAAGGACTACAACGCGGTCGTCAATCAGGTGATGGCGAAAACGCCTGACATGATTTACTTTGGTGGACATTATCCGGAAGGCGGAATTCTCGTCAAGCAGGCTCGTCAAAAAAATTTCACGGGCATTTTTATGGGCGGGGACGGACTCGATTCCTCGGATATGGTGAAAATTGCGGGACCCGCCGCACAAGATGTCGTCTTTACCTCCATTTCTGGCGATGTGACACAGAGTGAGGAAGGCAAGAAGTGGGCGGAAGAGTACAAGAAGTCGACGAACAAGCCACTCGAGACTCTTTCCGTCTATGGATATGATTCTATGAATTTACTACTGGATGGCTTGAAAAACGCAATCGCAGAGAACGGTGGGAAGAAGCCTACGCGTGAACAGGTGTTGGGAGCCGTACACAAAACAAAAGATTTTACCGGCCAGTTCACAAAAGTAACGTTTGATGAGAAAGGCGATAACCAGAGCGCTGATGTATTTGTTTTTACGTACGACAAAGATAAGTCCGTCTATGTAGGCAAGATCGAATAGTCAGCAGCTTTGCTAGGAAAGGACATGATGAACCTATGGAAATGACACGGCGTGCGGAATTGGTTGAGCTAGACGGGATGACATTGGACCGCGAACAGCTGCGACTTCTCATCGAAAGAAAGGCAACATGCATCATATCCGAGGAAGCATGGATACGGGTAGGCAAAAGCCGCAATCGGATAGAAGATCAGGTCACCCAAGGAAAGATCATCTACGGGGTAAATACCGGATTTGGCAAACTAAGCGACGTTTCCATTCATGCGGATGATGTTGGTCAATTGCAATTGAATTTATTGCGTGCCGATGCTGTCGGAGTAGGAGAACCATTACCCACTGAAGTCGTCCGAGCGATGCTGGTTCTACGTGCGAACGCGCTAGCCAAGGGATATTCCGGCATCCGTACGGAGACGTTGCAGCTGTTGATCGACTGCATTAACCACGGGATCCATCCTATCGTTCCATCCAAAGGATCGCTGGGAGCAAGCGGCGATTTGGCTCCCTTGGCACATCTGGCACTCATCCTGGTTGGAGAAGGTTACGCAGAATATCAGGGGGAGAAAATGCGGGGGGTCGAAGCTCTGGCACGAGCGGGTCTGCAAGCCGTCCAGTTGGGGGCAAAAGAAGGTCTTGCCTTAATCAATGGGACACAGTGTATGACGGGAGTAGGAGTCGTCGCGATAACAGAAGCCGAAAATCTCGGTCGCGCTGCGGATATGGCAGCGTGCCTAACCATGGAAGCACTGCGCGGTATCATCGACGCATTTGATGCAGAGCTACTGGCGACGCGTCCTCATCCAGAGCTGGAGCAGGTGGCGGGACGCATTCGTACATGGTTAGCCGGCAGCCATAGAATTACGCAGCAGGGTGAGCTGCGCGTACAGGACGCGTATTCCATTCGCTGCATTCCGCAGGTGCACGGTGCATCCTGGCAGGCGTGGGGATACGCGGAAAACAAGATTCGCATCGAGATGAATGCTACCACAGACAATCCGATCGTCCTAGAAGACGGACGGGTCTTATCGGGAGGTCAATTTCACGGTCAGCCTATCGCACTTGCCATGGACCTGCTCAAAGTTGCTTCGGCGGAGTGGGCGAATATTTCCGAGCGGCGCATTGAGCGACTGGTTAATCCCCAGTTGAGCGGACTATCCCCCTTTTTGGCACCCAATCCTGGCCTCGAATGCGGCTTGATGGTCGCTCAATATGCGGCTGCCGCGCTCGTTTCGGAAAACAAAGTACTGGCGCATCCGGCTAGCGTAGACTCCATTCCTTCCTCTGCGAATCAGGAAGACCATGTCAGCATGGGGACGATCGCAGCACGTCAAGCGAGAGAAATCATCGGCAACGCTTCACGCGTGATCGCCATCGAAATGATCTGCGCCTCACAGGCTATTTATTTGGAACAGGCGGAAGCAGAGTTGGCCCCACGCACACGGAAGCACTTGGAGTGGGTGCGAGAAGTGATCCCACCGCTTACTACGGATACGGCAATCAATGAACAGATCGAGCTGCTGGCAAAGGCGATATTGGCGGAGCCGATCGTTTAAACCACCGCATAAGCTGACATCCTGCGCATGACAGGTGTCAGCTTTATTTGGCGTGCTCGAGCAGCCTTTCCTCTATCTCGTTCTCCATCAATTGATAGATCTGGATCGCTAGGCTGACGTCGAGAAACTGTTTCTGGTTCGTAAACGAAATCTCTAGTATTTCTTCGATTCGCTTTATCCGATAGATCAGGCTATTCAGGTGTATATTTAGCGAACCTGCTGTTTCTTTCATCTTAAGGCTATGATCGAGATAAGTCGTGAGGGTTTGTAAAAACTCTCTTTTTCTTGATTTTTCATAGCGTAAAAGGGGACCAAGTATTTCAAACACGTAATCCAACAAATCTTCTGTAGCGTTTTGCAGCAGCAAACGTTTGCCGCCTAGCTCTGCATAGCTCAAGTAGGCTTGCTCCATTTTGTAGTTCTTCAGGAAAGTGAGGCATCTCATCGCTTCCTCCGAAGATTTGTAGACATCCTTTAACCCACTCTTGACGCCCCCGATTCCGATCGATGCCTTTAGTCCCCACTTTTTCCCTTGGATGCTTGCCGTGAATTTTTGGCAGTGCTCTTTGAGGGAACGCTGGATGTCCTTCCAGACTAGGTTGCTTGCATAAGAAAGCAATACGACCAAATGATCCTGCTTAGCGACAATCATGCCGAGCGGGTAGGCGTGCAAAAAACAATCCGTAGCGAACTGGATGAGGTTCCTGCGAGCGGCAAGCAAACGGTTGTAAAAGTCAGGAGAATCCCGCAGGTCGTTCTCAAAATTGATCGTCAACACTTGATAGGAGCGATTTGGATCCATCTGCAAATGTCGGGCTTGCTCGATCAGTCGCGTGCTGATATGACCGGTAAAAAGCTGTTCGATAAACTGGCCTTTCAGATTTTGCTCGGTTTCAAAGACGGCTTGTTCTTTGACCAGCTCAAAGGAAATGACGGTGCATACGTGCTCCAATGCGGCCATGTCTACTTCGTCCAAAGGCTCATCCGTGAGCAATGCCAGATAGCCCAAAAAGTTCGGTTTGGCTCCAATCGGGAACATCATGAAGCCATTGGGAGTCTTTCTCGTGCCAAATAGCGGGTACGCCGCCACATGGGTCAGAGTGGACTGGATCACCTGCTGCATGTCATCCAGTTTACCTCCGTTTTGAATGGCTGAAAGTACAGGGGAGGAAGACAGGATTTCGCCCAGTTGATCCATGAGGACGATCGGCTTGTCCATGAGCTGGTGGACATAGCGCAGGATCGCATGCACGCCCTCTCCATGCAGCACTAACTCTGCCAAGCTTTGATGAATTTCCAGGGAGCGATTGAGTAGCTGATTTTGCTGCTTCATTTGCGTGTTCATCGTTTCTAGCAGTTGGACGGAGTTTTCTTTGTCCCGATATAAATTGGCTTTTTCCAAGGCGATGGCAGCTTGATGGGAGATGGCTTCCAGCAGCTGAATATCTTCTGGTTTGAAGGAAGCGTCGGAACGAAAGCAGTCCAGTGTGATGACTCCGATGCACTCGCCATTGGACATGATGGGAGCGCCAGCAGCTGAGTACGGAAAGATAGGGTCTGCTGCGCGCAATCTCTCCTGATTGGGAGTCGACATGGTGCGGGTAGCCTGGTACACACTTTCGCGGTCGGGAAAATGTGTGCATTTTTTTTGGAGAAAGGTAATGCCTGTCATGGACTCACCAGGCTTGAGGCGAACGACAGAGAGCACGTCATTGTTACGCAAAAAGATACTTTTGGCGGTCAGGTAGTCATCCTCAGGGTCATACAGAAATAAATACCCTTCGTCAGCCGCTTCGATGACAGAGAGCGTCTCTTTCATGATGGTATTGAATACAACGTCCAGATCGAGTGTGGAATTAATAGCGTTGGACACTTGAATCAACATCTGCAATTGTCCGTGACTCAGCTCACTTTTCATGGGGCCACCTTTACGGGAAAAGGATGTGAGAAGCAGGTTTAAATGGTAGTTACACCCATCTTCTATTATAAGAGAAAGGAGAGGATCCTCTCTTGTTTTTTGTGTAATCATACAAGTTTTGTAAAAGAAATTCATAGAAACATACGTAGAAAGAAAAGCCCTCTTTGATAAAATTTAATGTATTCAGAAAATTTTGTTATAACTGATTAGAGGGGGATTGAAATGTTACGGAAGAATCATGCACTCCTGTACCTGTTTTTGCTAGTAGCGGTACTGCTAGCAGCTTGCACGCCAGAAACAGCGGGTACGGCTCCGAGTAACCCACCGACTCAAAACCAACCGAGCGGTACAAACGAACCCCCCTCAGCCCCGCCCAAGCAAGATTTGGTCATTGGCTTTGAGGCAGATGCCGCAACCATGCTCGCGAACACCGATGTGAACTACGTGACAGATATCCAGATTCGCAATATCTACGACCCTCTCATTGATCGAGACAAAAATGGTGCGCTCATTCCTGTATTGGCGACCGAATGGAAGAACCTCGATCCGCTCACCTGGGAGTTCAAGCTGCGTCCAGGAGTCAAATTCACCAATGGAGAGCTTTTCAATGCAGAGGCCGTGAAATACAACATTGACTACATTTTGGATGAAAAGAACAACTCGTTCTATCGTTCGAGGTGGAAGGACATCAAAGAAGTGAAGATCATCGATGAAAATACAGTACAGATCATCACCGTTCAGCCGTTCCCGACTCTGTTGTTTCGGATCGCTGACGACCTGCTGATCATGGCACCCAAGCATACCCAAGAGGTGGGACTGGAAAAAGCCGCGACCAATCCAGTAGGGACGGGCGCTTACAAGTTTGAAAAGTGGACAAGAGATGAGTCACTGCAGCTGGTAGCCAATGAAGAGTACTGGCAAGGTGCTCCCGCCATCAAAAAGCTGACGTTTAAAATCATTCCAGAATTCAGCGCTCGTCTGTCTGCCTTCTTGAGTGGAGAAATTCACTTGTTTAAAAACGTTCCTGTAGATTCAGTGGAACGCGTGAAAAGTAGTGATAATGGCAAGATCGAGATGGTTGGTTCGTCGAGGATCAACTACGTGGCGTTGAATACGTTTTACGATGGGCCATTGAAAGACAAACGAGTGCGTCAGGCGATCAACTACGCCATTGATGTGGATGATCTACTGAAGTCGGTATTAAACGGGTACGGAACCAAAATGACAGGTCCGCTGTCCAAAGTGAATGTCGATTATACGGAGACAAAAGATTACGGCTACGATCCAGACAAGGCGATGGCTTTATTAAAAGAAGCGAACATTGATCCGAAAAGCCTGAAGCTGCAGCTGGATACACCAAACGGTCGATACCCCATGGATACGCATGTCGCCCAAGCGATTGCTTCCCAATTGCAAAAGATCGGGATCACGGTCACCGTTCAAGCAAATGAATGGGGCAATCACCTCGCCAAGATCCGCCAGCATGAAATGAAGGACATGTTTATTCTCGGATGGGGCCCTGCTTTCGATGCGCAAGGCACGATTGAGAATCTCTTTACAGAAAAAGCGCCTTACAGCGGTTTCTACGATAAAGACGTGGAAGCGATGATTCAGAAGGCATTACCCGTGTTTGATCCGACAGAACGTAAAAAAGGATTTGACGAGCTGCAGAATCGACTGGTGGAGGAAGCCGCTTGGGTCCCACTCTGGCAGCAGGGCGATCTCTACGCTGTAGATAAAAATCTGGAGTTTACCCCGCGTGCAGATGAAAAGTTCTCTGTATTTGAAATGAAGTGGGCGAAGTAGGAACGCGAAAAGACGACGTAGTCAGGAGGATTGTATGCTGGACTATCTCATCAAACGAACGGTGCAAGTGTTGGTCGTTCTCTTCTTGGCTCTGACGACTGTCTTTTTCATTATCCGACTGTCTGGAGATCCGACTGCTCTCTTTTTGCCACCAGATGCACCCCGTGAACAACTGGAGGAATTTCGCAAAGCACTTGGTTTTGATCGGCCGTTGTTCGTGCAGTATACCGAATTTATTGTGAATGCCGTTCAAGGTGATTTCGGAAACTCCTTGCGTACGAGGGAGGATGCGCTGCAGACGGTACTCAGTCGGATTCCAGCGACTTTCCAGTTGGCATTTACCGCATTGGGGCTTTCCTTGTTGATTGCCCTTCCCATCGGCATCAACTCGGCGTACAAGCGAAATACCCTCTTTGACCAGACGGGAGTGGCATTTACGGTACTGGGTCAAGCCTTACCCAGCTTTTGGCTCGGACTGATCTTGATCTATGTGTTTGCAGTCCAGTTCAAGTGGCTTCCGACAGGGGGAGGAGGTTCCTTCGTTCATCTCATCTTGCCTGCACTGACATTAGCGGCCTACAGTGTCGCGAGGTTTGCCCGGTTTACACGTTCGACGATGCTGGACGTTCTGCGAAAAGACTATATCCGCACAGCAAAGGCGTCAGGGATACCGATGTACAAAATTCTTTCGGTATATGCCTTGAAGAATACGCTGATCCCGATTATTACGCTTGTCGCGCTTGATTTGGGCGTACTACTCGGCGGAGCGGTCATTGTGGAGGTCGTCTTTGCCTGGCCAGGATTGGGGCGGCTCTTGATGCAGTCTTTGCTCAATCGTGATTTTCCTGTGGTCATGGCAGGCGTGTTTTTCATTGCCTTCATCTATTCCGTGATTAACTTTGTAGTGGATGTGCTCTACGCCTACGTCAATCCACAAATTCGATTCAAGTAGGGGGACACCACATGAATCCAACAACGGTAACGGAAACCGGGGTCAATCCGAGCCCTCTTCGAAAAGCTCAAAAAAGGTATGGGAAGTGGGGCTTCTACTTTCGGCAGCTGAAGAAAAGTCCTTCCGGGCTGGCAGGTTTCATCATCATCTTGGTCGTGCTGTTTCTCGGGGTATTCGGTTCGTGGGTAGCGCCTTATGACCCCAATCTCGCGGAGTTCAGTAAAAAGCTGCTTCCACCGATGACGGAGGGGCATTTGCTCGGAACCGATCAGTTGGGGCGGGACATCTTTTCCAGACTGATTCACGGTACGAGCGTATCGCTGATAATTGGATGTTGTGCTGTTGTAGTTGCCGGTTTGGTCGGGACGGCATTAGGAGTGATCGCGGGCTACTTTCGTGGGTGGGTCGATATCATCATCATGCGAATCGTAGATGTCGTGCTCAGCTTTCCGTTTATCCTGCTCGTTCTCGTCATCAATGCGGTGATCGGGACAGGACTGAAGAACATCATTATTTCGTTGGCTGTGGCAGGCTGGGTCGTCTATGCCCGGGTGGTGCGCAGTGAAGTGTTGGCATTGCGGGAGAAAGAATTTATCCTCTCCTGCGTCGCTACAGGCGTCCCGCGATGGGAGATCATTCTCAAGCATATCGTACCGAATTTGTTTACGCCCATTATCGTGCTGTCGTCCCTGCAGATTGCGACGTATATCATCGCAGAAGCTTCGATCAGCTTCCTGGGCTTTGGTGTTCAGCCTCCTCAACCAGCGTGGGGAAACATGCTCAGTGAAGGAAAAGACTATATTTTCAGTGCCTGGTGGTTGATTACGTTTCCCGGGGTCGCGATCGTGATTACCGCTTTAGGTGTCAATTTGTTTGGGGATTGGCTCCGCGATGTGCTCGATCCTGAGCTAAAAGGCAATTGAAGGGGGGACAACCATGCTAGAAAAGGCCCCGGTTCTGGAAGTGAAGCAGTTAAAGACGCATTTCAAGACCGCAAACGGGATTGTGAAGGCTGTAGATGGAGTGGACCTCACGATTTATGAAGGTGAGACGGTCGGCATTGTGGGCGAGTCCGGCTGCGGGAAGAGCGTCACCTCCCTTTCCGTTATGGGTTTGCTCCCGAAGCCAATGGCGTATATCGAGCAGGGGCGCATCCTCTTTTCAGGGCGAGACATTACGCAGTTGTCGGAGCGCGAGATGCGCAAGCTGCGAGGAAATGAAATCTCAATGATTTTCCAAGAGCCAATGACGTCACTCAATCCCGTTTTTACGATCGGTCAACAGCTGAGTGAACCGCTCAAACAACATACACGCCTGAGCAAAAAAGAGATTCGCCAAGCCGTTATCGCCATGCTGCAATCGGTAGGGATACCGAGAGCCGAGCAGATTATGAATGAATATCCACACCAGCTCTCAGGAGGGATGCGGCAGCGGGCCATGATCTCACTCGCGATGCTATGCCAGCCAAAGCTGCTGATTGCCGATGAACCGACTACGGCGCTAGACGTGACGATCCAGGCTCAAATCCTGCAATTGATGAAGGAAATCAAGGCACGAACGAACATGGCGATGATGCTGATCACGCATGATTTGGGAGTAGTCGCTGAGATGTGTGATCGTGTGACCGTCATGTACGCGGGTCAGGTCGTGGAAAGCGCAGATGTTCGCACGATTTTCAATCGTCCGACGCATCCGTACACCCAAGGCTTGCTCGCTTCGTTGCCTACGTCCAACGAGCGTAAGGGAGAGCTGCAATCTATTCCGGGTAGCGTTCCACGTCCAGACGAAGTCCCGGTTGGATGCGCTTTTGCTCCGCGTTGTTCTTATGCGACCGACCGATGCCGAGAAGAGCGTCCCCCTCTCATCGCAATCGAAAATCAGTTGTGCCGCTGCTGGTTTCCCATCAGCAAACCTCAGGAGGTGACACATGCTACCTGAACCTTTACTCGAAATCAAACAGCTGAAAAAGTACTATGACATCAATAAAGGGTGGTTTCAGCCTGCGCAGCAGGTACGTGCAGTCGATGATGTCACTTTCACTGTATATAAAGGCGAGACGTTCGGGCTGGTCGGGGAGAGTGGATGCGGCAAATCGACGACAGGCAGGGCCATTCTCAAGCTGCAGGAGCTGACATCGGGAGAAATCCGATATGCAGGGAGAGACATTTCCAGGCTTCCCTATGCGGAAATGAGAAAGCTGCGGCGGAAAATGCAAATGGTATTTCAAGATCCTTATGCTTCCTTGAATCCGAAAAAAACGATCCTGCAGATTTTGACAGAGCCGCTGCGTGTCCATGGGTTGTTTACTCCTGAAGAACGCGTGCAAAAGGCTATTGAAATCCTGGAGATCGTCGGGCTGTCTGAATACCATCTGCATTCGTATCCGCATGAATTTTCAGGCGGTCAGCGGCAGCGGATCGGGATCGCTCGCGCCGTCATCCTGCAACCCGAACTGATTGTCGCCGATGAGCCGGTTTCCGCCCTGGACGTTTCCATTCAGTCGCAGGTGATCAATCTTCTCCTGCAGTTACAACGCGATTTTGCGTTGACCTATATTTTTATCTCTCATGATCTGGGTGTAGTCCGACATATTACGGATCGCGTCGGAGTGATGTATCTAGGGAAGCTGGTGGAGCAGGCGAAGACGGAGGAGCTCTTTGCCAATCCCAAGCATCCATACACGAGAGCGCTCTTGTCCGCCGTACCGATCAGCCATCCAGATGAAGAAAAAGAGAGAGTGATCTTAATGGGAGACGTTCCCAGTCCGCTCAACCCTCCAGAGGGATGTCATTTCCATCCGCGCTGTCCCGACTGCATGCAAATATGCAAAACCGAGAGACCACCAGTCGTGGAAGCAGGGGATCATGTCGTCGCTTGCCACTTATATGCAACATAAAAACAGATGAAAAGAGGAGATCACATGTTACTCGCGATTCCAAAGCATGAACTCATTGGACGTCAAAAAAAGCTCATCGACAAGCTGCAAGCGAACCAGCTCGATTGCGCCATCATGTTCAGCGTCGTAGATATTTTCTACCTGACAGGCTTTCATTTTCATCCAACCGAAAGACCCATCGGATTTTTCATTGATCCACAGCAAAAATCACATCTGTTTGTTCCAGCCTTGGAGCATGAGCATGCCGAAGAGTTTGCTTGCGTAGACCATGTCCACTCGTATCCTGAGTACCCTGGCCTTCGTCATCCGATGGAGTATTTCAAGGATGCGTTGGTAGAAGCCAATTTCTCGGGGAAACGAGTCGGTTTTGATGCAGATGGATATGGTTCCTCCATGGGGTATCGCGGCCAAAAGGTCAGTCAATTCCTGGAGGCAAAAGATTTTTCCTCTATCTATGGTTGGGTCGAGGAAATGCGGGTGATCAAATCGGCGGCCGAAATTGAATTGATTAAGGAATCGTGCCGTTGGGGCAATCTCGCTCATCGTTTGCTGCAAAAATATTCCAAGCCAGGCTTGAGTGAAATTGAAATTACAACGAGGGCATCCTCTGAAGCCACGATGGCGATGATCGAAACTTTAGGAGCGGAGTATAAGCCTCATGGAAACACTGCTTATGCCCTGTTTCGTGGTCAGATTGGCCCGATGTCAGCTTTCCCTCATGCCGTCACACAAAATCTGGTGCTGAAAACGGGTGATACGCTGGTGACAGGAGCAGCAGGTGAAGTGTGGGGTTACCATAGCGAACTGGAGCGTACGATGTTCGTCCAAGAAGTGAGCGAGGAGCAGGAGAAATATTTCAATTACATGGTGCAAGCCCAAGACATCGCGTTCCAGCACATCAAGCCAGGCAAGCCGATGTCCTATGTGGAGGAAGCTGTTCAAGCCTTCTTCAAGGAAAACGAGATCCAGCACCTGACTTCGCACCATACGGGTCACGCGATTGGTTTGCTAGGTCATGAAGCACCATTCTTTGACCTGGGTGACCACACGATCATGCAGCCAGGAATGGTGATGACGGTAGAACCTGGCATTTACGTCCGCGGTCTCGGTGGATTCCGCCATTCGGATACCGTTGTCGTGACGGAAGACGGCATGGAGATGCTCACCTATTATCCGCGTGATTTGGCTTCTATGATTTGCGTATAGTCCAAGTAAATGTATGAGCACAAGAGGGACGTCGCCTCGTGATCATTGAGATCAGAGGAGATATCCCTCTTTTTTATGCATTCTTCTAAAACAGTTGGAATTGAGGGATATTCATAGGTGATCTTGGCGATCTTTTTAATAGAAAAGGAATCTTATTTTGCTAGAGATCAGCTTCCTACCCATCTGGAGGTGCATGATATGTCCCAATCTATTTTGGAACAACTGAATAGTTTGATCCAAACGAATCCCTTGGAAAAGAAAGTTTTGCTAACTGATCGTTTTGCCGTTGGCAACCAGTGGGTAGAACAGCTGGGGCGAATGAATCAGGGAAGTGTCCTCAATCTGCATGTCCAGACGCCACAGACCTTTATCCTCGAACAGAGCCGTCTCACCCTATTTGAGCAGGGTCTGACGTATACGACCTCGGAGGAAAGCTTTTGGATCATTCATTTTCTGATGCATGAGCTTGCTCGGGTGGAAGGTGCATACCTAACAGCTTCCATGCTCTCTTTTGGCATCGTCCGTTGCTTTCACACTGCCATCGGCGAAATGCGACAGGCAGGGTTAAGGGCTGATCAGCTGGAGCCTGCTGCAAGCTTTGAAAATAAACAAAAGGGAAGCTATGTACAGGCGCTTTTGACCCGTTATGAAAGGTATTTGCAGGAGCACGCATGGGTAGACGATGCAGACTTGCAGCGCTACGTCCACCCCATGCGATTGCCCTCTATGATCATAATCGAAGAGCAGGCTGATCTGACGCCAGCGCAGCTAGCTGCACTTGATATCCTCACACAAAGCAAGCTGTATTTTTTACGAGAGAAAGGCTCTCCACGGATGAGTGTCATAGGCTTGCCCACAGAGAAGGCTTCCTTTTTCCACGCCCTCGGTCCTGTAGCAGAGGTTCGTGAGATGTTCCGCAGGATGGCCGAACAGCGAGTGTCCTATGATGAGGTGGAAATCATCGCTTCAGACTATCGTACTTATGCACCGATCATTCATTCTTTTGCGATGAATGCCTCCATACCATGCACGTTTTCGCAAGGCTTGCCGATGATTTACTCCCGTGTGGGGCGAGCCACAGTTCTTTACCTAGACTGGCTGGAATCAGGATACCCTCTAGATCCCATGTTGCGAGCATGCAAACAAGGGCTATTCTCTATTGCTTCCAAGGGTAAAGATCGGCAGTCGGTGATCCGGATGCTGGAATGCTCCGGGATCGGGTGGGGGAGGGAGAGATATTCTCTTTTGCGCGCGCAACAAAACCAAGGCAATGATGAGCAGGAAAACCGAGTCAGAGAGATGTGCTTTACCTTTTTCGAACGCCTCTTCGCCGTATTGCCTGTAGATCGCGATGCGTGGACTATGCAGGATCTCGTTCGTGGATGGCTGGTGTTTTTGGAGACTGTTCCTGTACGAACGGTCCATGATAGCCAGGTGAAACAACGGCTAAAGCAATGGGAGAAAAGCCTGCGGAATGTAGAGTTGCCTGCGATGAAGGGGGCAGACGTGATCCGATTTGGCAGAGCAGTGGTGGAGGCCATCGTTGTGGGCACAGATGGAACACCTGGTGCCGGAAAGCTGCATGTCAGCTCCTTGCAAGACGGAGGTCAGACCGGGCGTAGCAATACCTACCTGATCGGGATGGATGAGAGTAGCTGGACAGGGGCAGCAAGCCAAGATCTAGTCCTGCTCGATGAAGAGCGCGCGAGAATCAGCCCACTCTTGCGTACAAGCGAGGAAAAAGCTGCACAGCATCTCGGCAAACGGAACAGAAGGCTGGGGATGATTCATGGAGCCTGTACCTACAGCTTTACTTCTTTTCGCATCTCTGACAATCAGTCCTGCAATCCCGCATACGAGCTGTTGCATGTTTTTCGCCAATCGCGAGAACTCCCGGATACGACGATTGAGGAGCTGTTGGAGCAGCTAGGTCGTCCAGTGGGGTACGTTCAATCGAGCAATCCGGTTGTGCTGGATGAGCAGGAGTCGTGGATGAAGCGGTTGATTTCGCATACGGGTCAGATATATCAAGGGAATCAGCAAGTATTGGCTGTCTATGGACATCTGGCAAACGGGGAAAAGGCGGCGAGTGCCAGAGCCGATCTGCTGGTGGGCGAATACGAGGGGGTTTTCTTACCTGACGGAATTCCCGATGCGACAAGCGTCAGCAAGCTAGAGATGTACGCGCGCTGCCCGACTCAATTCTTTTTTCACGAGGTTCTACGGGTGAGGCCAAAAGAAGTCGCTACATTTGATCGCACCAAGTGGTTGAGCCATACACAGAAAGGAACGCTGCTGCATGCCATTTTTCATCGGTATACGGCTCAAACGCAGGAACATGGCGGAGCTCACGATCTGGTCCGTCTCGAAATAATCATGGAGGAAGAGCTCGCACGACTCAGGCAGGAGGTTCCTTCTCCTAGTACCCCGATCATGCAGAAGGAGTGCGATGAAATCCGCCGAGATGTCGAGGTGTTCTGGGCGGGGGAGAAAAAGCGAAAGGCCGTTCCTCGGTATCTGGAATTGGCTGTGCATCAGCAAGAGGAGATGTTTCAGGTAGAAATGAGTGAAGAGTTCATCTTGCCCTTGCAAGCTTATGTCGATCGCGTGGATGAAGTGGAGCCGGGCAAGTACAGAATTGTCGATTACAAGACAGGGGCACCGCGCAAGTTCAAGGAGCAAGAGTACTTTTCCAGAGGCACGCAATTGCAGCATGCGATCTATGCGATTGCAGTGGAGCAGTGGTTGCGAAAAACAGGCGCTGATCCGTCCGCTGAGGTAGTAGAGTCTTCTTATTACTTTCCTACTGACAAAGGTCAAGGACAGGAGGTCGCACGTAAGCAGAATCGTCGAGAAGAGACCGCGGCTCTGGTCTCGCGGTTGACCGAGTCGATTCAGCGAGGGATATTTCCTCCCACACAGGAGGCGAGCATCTGTACATCTTGTCAGTATGAAGCGGCCTGCGGAAAACAGGCGAAAGCCATGAAAAAAAAGCGAGAGGCAGCTATGAACCAGGAGCGGTTATCTCCGTTTTTGGAGGTGGAAGATTATGCTTAATCATGCAGCGATGGAGGATCAAGCAGCAAGGGAACGTATTTTAAATGACTTGGACACGACTTTGCTGGTTGAGGCAGGAGCTGGTTCAGGAAAAACGACGTCTCTCGTAGGACGTATGCTTAATTTGGTGAAGACGGGCAGGGCAGAGATGAAGCAGATCGCCGCGATCACTTTTACGAACAAAGCTGCTTCCGAATTGAGAGGGAGATTTCGCTTCCGCCTGGAAAAAGAGTGGGAGAAAGCTGTCGATGAAATGGAACGACAACGTTTGGAGCGGGCGTTGCAGCAAATGAATCAGTGTATGATCGGTACGATCCATTCATTTTGTGGAAGGCTGCTGCGGGAGCGACCGATAGAAGCGGGGGTAGACCCGAGCTTTAGCGAAATGGAAGAGCGGACAGCCGTCGAATGGCAAAATCGGTGTTGGGATCAGTACATAGAAATGCTGAGTGAAACCGAGCAATATGGAGCACTGGATGAATGGCTTTCTCTGGGTGTCACCGTGGAAGATTTGCGTGTCGTTTATTTACGTGTATCCGAGTATGAGGATGTCACGATTTTTACCCAAAAGGTAGCTGAACCTGAATACGATCTCATTCGTTTGACCGTACCGGACATGCTCGTGGCGGCCAAGAAATATATCCCTACACATACTCCCGAGAAAGGCTGGGATAAACTGCAGGAAGCGATCCATCACGCCAGTCGTTTTCTGGAGCATACCGATCTTGTCGACAGTCGGAATGTCCTCGCGCTGGCCAAAATGTTCGATCGATCTCTCGACGTGGTTCAAAACCGGTGGACGGATCCAACGATGGCAAAAGAGCATCGGGATAGATTCCTTGACTGGAAGCAAACGGTACTACTTCCCTTCCTGACAGCTTGGAGGGAATATTTGCATCCGCAGCTCATCCAATTGGTACTGCCCGTCATTGCCTATAGCAGACAAAAGCGTCTGGAAGCAGGCATGCTGGATTTTCAAGATCTCCTCCTGCGTACAGCTGAGCTATTGCGACGAAATGCAGAGGTTCGTGCGTATTTTGCTCGACGCTACACTCATTTGCTCGTGGATGAGTTTCAGGATACAGATCCGATCCAGGCTGAGATGATGTTGCTGCTGACGGGAGCGGAACCTGATGAACACGATTGGCGTCACCAGGTTCCTCGTCCTGGCTCGTTGTTTATTGTCGGTGATCCGAAGCAATCGATCTATCGCTTTCGACGGGCGGACATTTCCACCTACAACTTCGTAAGGGAACGGGTTGCGGCCCATGGAGATGTGCTGCAACTGACTGATAACTTTCGTTCGGTTCACGCGATTGGAGACTTTGTGAATGAGGCCTTCGTACATCGCTTTCCACCAGCTGGGGAAGCGAGTGACCACCAAGCGCAGTTTGTGAAAATGATGACAGTGCAGGAAAATCCCCCAGAGGAACAGCATCACGGTGTCTTTACTTTAACCATCCCAAAACAAGAGCGGGATAAAAAAGAAGACATCGTGAATAACGATGCAGAACGGATCGCCCAATACATCGCGTGGGCATGCCAAGGGAATATGCTCATCCAGGAAAAAGGCCGAGAATCGCTGACTGTGCGACACGCAGAGCCTGGGGACTTCCTCATCCTGCTCAAGCAGCGTCAGCATATAGGACACTATGCCGAAAAGCTGGAGCGATATGGGGTTCCCTCAGATACGACAGGCAACTGGGCCACCTATGAAGAGCTGAAAGCACTGCTGACGCTGACAACCTGTTTGAATGATTCGAGTGATCAGATTTCCTTACTTGCTGTTCTGCGAGGCATGTTTTTCGGCGTGAGCGACGAAGCACTATATCACTACCGAATGCAGGCCGGAGCCATCCGTGTAAATTCTTTACCATCAGACGCATTCTTTTCGGAAAAGGCCATGCCTGTGTACCATGCTCTTCTGCGAATTCAACGATATCGAGAGTGGGTATCCTCGTTGCCAGCTATCAGTGCATTTACTCGGATCATCGATGACATGGGGCTGCTTCCCTATGCAGCAACCAAAGAAACAGGGGCCATCCGTTCCGGTACACTAGTGAAGCTTTTGGAGATGATCCATCTCAAACCTTCCATTTCAGCTAGCTGGCAAGAGTTGACGTTATTTTTACAGCGGCAAAATGACGACAAAGCCATGGAGAGCTGTAGTTTATTTGCTGGTTCTGGAAAAGCGGTACGCATCATGAATGTCCATAAGGCAAAGGGACTGGAGGCACCGGTGGTGTTCTTGGCAGGCCCATGCGGCCAAAAGGTGCACGACGCTACCGAGCATGTTGATCGTGGGACAGACCCTGCCATTGGGTATTTCACGATCCTTCGCGAAAAGGCACCCTTTCCTGACGAGCTCATCGCGCAACCGGTCGGCTGGGAAGTAATAGCTGATAAGGAAAAGGTCTATCTTCTCGCCGAGGAGGAGCGGTTGCTCTACGTGGCGACCACGCGAGCCAGACAAATGCTGGTCATCAGTCAATATCCTTCCAAGCCGACGATAGACCCGTGGAATATGCTCCAGGATCACTTGCAGTACCAACCGGAATTGGAAGTGCCTGTTCGGGAGCTGGACATGCCACTTCAAATGAGAGAAGCCCTCGATAATTCGCTCCATTTGTGGGATACGTGGCGAAAGGAAGCATCTTTGCCCACTTTTGCACGAAGTAGCGTGACGGAAAAGGCAAAGGGGAATTTCGCAGGGGAGCTTCCTCGTCCTAAAGAGGGGAGAGGCTTGGCATTTGGTTCTGTCGTTCATCGGGTCTTGGAAGCACTCGGGAATGGCTTGGCATCAGAAAGACAGGATGCGTTTCTCCGAATGGTAGCCGAAGAAGAAGGGCTCGACCTGAAATGGCACGAAGAGGCGAGTAAGGCTGTCAAACGAGTAATCAACAGTCAGCTATGGGCACGAAGTCTTCAGGCAAGACAGTCTTTCCATGAGTTTTCCCTATTCGCCTCACGAGAAAATACACGATTGAAGGGCGTTATTGACTTTTTGTTCGAGGAGGAAGATGGCTGGGTAATCGTTGACTTTAAGAACGATTTGTACGCGCCGGAGCATGAACAAGCTTTCATCGAGTTCTATCGGCCACAAGTCATGACGTATGCCGAGGAATGGGAACGGCTGGGGTATCGGGTGAAGGAAGCAGGCTTGTACTTTGTTTCTCAGGATCGATATGTAGTGACGAAGAGAGCGTGAGTAGCGAAGTTCATTTATAGGCGGATTGATATTTTGTCTAGTCATTCATTTTGATGAGCTTTCCCAGAGAAACCTGTCGGATACGTGCAGGTTTTTTGGGTTGTCTCGTTTATGCGAAGCAGGAAAACGAATGGATAATCCAAAAACACATTGACTATTAATAGATGAAAATATAAAGTGTCTATAAATAAACAATTAATTTGGTTGTTTGTTTATAATACGTGGAGAGGGGCACGTTCTTTTGTTGCAAAATCGCTACGTCCGCACGATCATCCTGTCCCGTGCATTTTTACAGCTCGGGATCTGGATACGAAATTTTGCCATTCTTTTGTATGTGACGGATCTGACTCACAATGATCCCTTGTACGTGTCGCTCATCTCGGTTGTCGAGTATGCGCCCATATTTCTGTTCGCCATTATCGGGGGGACATTCGCTGATCGATGGAAGCCGAGGCGCACGATGATCAACTGTGACCTGTTGTCGGGTCTTTCGCTGTTTGCTGTACTGATCGCTCTCGTGTACGGCTCCTGGCACGCGTTGTTAGTGTCTACTTTGTTTTCTGCGATCATGTCCCAGTTTTCGCAGCCATCTGCCATGAAGTTGTTCAAGCAGCACGTACCGCCCGAGCAGCTCCAGAGCGTCATGGCGATGTTCCAGTCGATGATGGCAGTCTTCATGGTCATCGGCCCGGTAATTGGTACGTACATCTATCAGCAGTACGGGATCGAGGTTTCCATTGCGTTAACAGGTTTCTTGTTTTTTACATCCGCACTCGTTTTGATGCTGCTCCCACGGGATGCTCAAGCGGAAGAAGGCTCGACAAAGAAACCAAATTTCAAGCAGGAGCTAGTGGAAGGTCTTCGGTACGTCTGGGATAACCGCGTGCTGAGGACGTTGGGGGGAACCTTTGCGGTAGCTGGCATGGCTGTAGGTCTCATCCAACCCCTGATCATCTTTGTGGCCATTGAGAACTTGGCGATGGGAAAAGAGTTTATGCGTTGGCTGCTCATGGCCAATGGAGCGGCGATGCTGGTTGGCGGAGCGATCATCATGAGCGCCGCGAAAAAAGTGAAGCCCCAGACCTTGCTCGCAGTGGGACTACTGGTGAGCACGGTATGTACGATTGGAATTGGATGGTCACACTCCATCTGGATTACGCTAATTCTGGAGGCGCTCAGCGGTTTGTTCTATCCATGCATTCATGTAGGGATCAATACGATGATTATGCAAAATACGGAGGTCGACTTTGTTGGGCGGGTCGGAGGAGCTCTTTCACCTGTGTTTATGGGGATGATGGTCGTAGGGATGTCGACGTCAGGACTTGTGAAAGATGGTCTTTCGTTGGCGGCAGTCTTTTCAGGAAGTGGTCTACTGTTTTTGGTGGGGGCGCTGCTGTTGCTTCCATTGATGCAAAAAAGCAAAGAAGCAAAGGTGGGGCAGGTCACCAGTAAATAGATGTTTTCGCATCAGGCGTTGGCTGTTATCCGAGAGCTATCCCTTGACTTGGAAAACGTGAATGTAAACGGTGGCGAATGGCTACGATGCTTGAGCTGTTATAAACGGTAACGAAGGAAAAGAGCTCTCTTCACGGGTAGAGAGCTCTTACTGTTTATCCCTATTTTTTTTCGGTTGTCCGGTAAGCTGCTAACGCAGGAAGAATTGGCGTCCGCCCTCGGTCACGTATTGAGTAAGGAAGTACCTGTGCAGCAAGTCGACGATGCCGCTGATAAAGAATGCTGGGGTGCCAGACTTCGTTATCCCTATTCTTGTAGGAATCCAGCAAGGCATTCGGGAAGGCAACCTGGAGATCGAGAACAGCGATTTCGAAAAGCTTCTTGGACGGCCAGTAACACCGATTGAAAAGGCTCTAAGTCAACTAGTAAGTGAGATCTCCTAAACGACGGAATCAAGATTACAAACACAAAAAGAGACTGCCGGCATTTAAACGGCAGTCTTTGTTTTACTATCGAGCAGCATGCAACATGATTGATTTCCATTTTTATGTATAATGAATAAAACCAAATACTAAGGATGAGAAAGGGAATGAAGCATAAATATCCTATGGAGAACCTTTGATTTATCCCAATGGGGGACTCAGCTTATTCCTATCAAATTCATCTTTTGCGAAAGAGGAACCTTTATTTATTATAAGGTTAATCTGCATTCAAATCGATGAGGCAACGTCACTGGAGTTGCAAAAATAACCACTTTTTCACATTGAGGAGGTCCATTATTGAATTTTTACGAATGGAAGCAACGTATCGAAATCATTGCTCATCGAATAAGAGAAATTGGCGGAGATGTTCAAGAAATACGGATGGAAGAGCCTGCTTCAGAAGAGCAAGTTGCAGAAATTGAAAGAACGTTAGGATTTCCTTTGCCTACGAGTTTTAAAAAGACACTAGTAGAATTCTCTTCAAGTTTCAGTTTTCGATGGTTTGTGCCGGATGACTTCGAGCTTCCTGGAAAATTCAGAGGAATATTTGGCGGCACTCCGCATTGGGGACTGAATCTGATCCAGGAATTTGACGGGGAAAGAAAAGGGTGGGCGGAGAATGTCTTCACGAATAGGGAAGATGAATACGACGCTGTTTGGCACAATAAATTAGCCTTTCTTGCGGTTGGAAATGGCGATTATATAGCGTTTGATTTGAATGGAAATGATGACCCTCCCGTAGTTTATCTGAGTCACGATGATGGAGAAGGTCATGGCTATATCATTGGGGAGAATTTCCGTGATTTTATGGATAAATGGTCGAGAATAGCTTTTGTTGGCGCTGAAGACTGGCAATGGATTCCCTTTACAATGAATATAAACAGTGGCATTGTTCCTGATGGAGAAGCAGCTAATGAATTCAGATCCATCATGAAACTAGATCGATTGTAGAAAAACGAGTGAAATCATTTAAACCGTTTTTCAGTATGTAATTCTTTACGAATCCGACTACCACGGGAACGATCAGCCATTTTCATAATCTGTGGTGCAGCTTAGCTGCATGGATGGCTAACGGGTTCAATATCGTAATAACAACAGAGGCTGCCAACACTGAAATGGCAGTCTTTGCTGTACAAATCGACAGGATAGTTCGAAATGAAAACTGCTTACAAAAATGAGGTGAAAGCTATCGTACGGGGAAATGATGCATGGATCCGTTCTACACGAGCCGGCAACAACCTATTAGTAGCTGTTCTCCTCGGCAGACCACCCATGCACTCGCATCAGAAATAAAGCAGAACTTAAATCGAATTACACCGTATAAAATGGGAAGATAGCAAAAGTTGAATGGAGGAGGAAGGGATGAAAGCGATCGTATATGAGCGTTACGGACCTCCAAATGTACTGCAGCTGCGGGAGGTCGCCAAGCCGGTACCGAAGGACGACGAGATATTGATTAAAGTCTATGCTGCAACCGCTGCAGCAGGGGATTGGCGCTTACGCAAGGCAGATCCTTTCCTGGTGCGGCTGTTCAACGGTCTGCGGAGACCGAAGCGAATCAAGATTCTCGGATTCGAATTGGCGGGCGTGGTCGAATCAACGGGCAGCGGCGTTACTCAGTTCAAGCCGGGGGATGCCGTCTATGCCGCCTGCGGAATGGACTTCGGCGCGTATGCCGAATACAAATGCATGCCTGAGAACGGCTGCGTTGCGCTCAAGCCAACGAACATGACGTTCGAGGAGGCGGCAGCAGTTCCGGTCGGTGCCTATACTGCCTTGCAATTTCTCCGGAAGGGCAATATCCAGAACAGTAGGCGCGTGCTCGTCTACGGCGCCTCCGGCAGCGTCGGGACGAATGCGGTGCAGCTCGCCAAGCATTTCGGTGCGGAGGTAACCGGAGTATGCAGCACGTCTAATGTGGAATTGGTGAGATCGCTGGGAGCCGACCGAGTCATCGATTATACGAAAGAAAAGTTTGAAAATGACGGTCCGGCCTACGATATCATTTTCGATACGGTCGGAAAGAGTCCGTTCAAGGCTTGCGTCGAGCGTCTGACACCAACCGGCTTCTACCTGAGAGCGGTACATATGAGCCCACTGCCGGTAGTTCGTGGGCTATGGGTCAAATTAACGAGCGGCAAGAACGTGATCGGCGGAACATCGAAGGAAAACGCGGAAGACTTGATGTATCTGAAGGGGCTGATCGAGGCAGGCAAGCTGCGCTCGGTCATCGACCGCAGTTATCCGCTGGAGCAAGCGTCGGAGGCCCACTACTATGTAGAGCAGGGCCATAAGATAGGCAACGTGGTGTTAATTGTTCGATAAGGTAATAGGTTGGAATAATCGTGCGTTCAACTACCAGGTTCGAAAGTATAATAAAACGGGTGCTGCGGCACCCGTTTTTTGTTTTGTTTAACTACGGGCACGATCGTACAATGACAACAGGCTGCCGATATGATCGGCCACCTGTTTAGCTAACAACAGCCCCTTTCCATACGCAGATAGAGCCAACTCTGCCAGTATTCGCCGGCATTCAGCAAATTGTGTGCAACAAATCATCCCCGAACTCACGTTTATATAAGTGTATGGAACAGTTTGCCAAACGGGTAGAAGCCTTTTTTGGACAAGACTACCCTACGCCTACGAATGTCGATACGTTGATTAGTAATGAGGAGGAGGAGTGAGATGCGAAAGATCATTTCTGGGTTGCTGGTTGGAGCGATGGTTTCTTCAGCCGGGGTAGTATCTGCCGCACAACCTATTACACTGGTGATGAACGGTCAAGTGGGGAAAATAGATGCTTCTCCACAAATCATAAAAGGGAGGGCGTTCGTTCCCGTTCGCGCAGTGGCCGAGGAATTGGGGGCTACCGTGAAATGGGATGCTGCCAATCGAGCTGTTCACGTGATCACAGGAGAACAGAAAAAGGATGTTTCCTTAGAAATGAGCAAGAATGAATCATCAGCGCAAGCAATGAGACTCGTCATCAACGGGAAAGAGGTAAAATCCGGGGTTTCACCCAAAATGATAAAGGACAAAGCATGGGTACCTGCTAGGGATTTGGCTGAAGGATTGGGGAGTGGGGTTCAGTGGAATACATCCCAACAATCGGTATGGATTACAAACAAGATCGTCAATCCTTCGGCCAAGGACTTCAACGGACAAGCCATGATTACGTTCTCTTATGATGACGGATTGGATACCTTTTATGATTTTGCTTTGCCGTTGCACGAAAAATACGGAATTCCAGCAACCGACAATATCATTGCCGGAAGGATTAAAGACGGTGCTCGGACGATGTATCTTGATGCCGATCAAATTAGAGATATGTACGATCGCGGGGTCGAAATCGGTTCTCACAGTTTTTCTCATGCGGACGGGTTAACGACTCTTTCGGATGAAGATTTGGACTTTGAATTGAGAGAAAGTAAAGCGGTGTTGGAACAGATTGTCCCAAAGGTTCAAACGATCGGGATCCCGTTTTCTATGTATGACAAGCGAGTAAAAGCTTCAGTGAAAAAATACTATAAAGCAGCGAGAAATTTTGAACACCTGCAGAACGACGTTCCATCTGCAGACAAACTATGGCTGCATACAGCAATTGCCGTAACCAATGAGACGACTTTCGATCAAATTAAACTGCGAATTGATGAGGCTGTAAAAAACAAGCAATGGTGCATCATCATGTTGCACGGTATCGACCCGGATAACAGAGACCTGTATGAAATTAAGCCAGCGTTGCTGGAGAAGGTTCTCGCCTATGTTGCGAGTTTGGGGAGAGATAAAATATTGCCGGTCAACACGATAGATGGAGTGTCACTTGCCGTGAAGTAGATGGTATTGACTAGATCCGAGTAACAGACCAAGCAAATGGAGGGTGAGACGATGAAAGTTCTACGAGCGGTTTCACTAACATTAGGACTGACTTTTGGAGTTTTTAGTATGGTTCATGCGGAAGCCAGCGGAATCGATCCCCAGTTCACCAACTCGAGATTGCCTGGGGGAGGAATCGAGGTGCCTCACAACCAGAGATTCCAACTTTCTACGGATCAACAATGGATCTACTCTCAAGGGCATTTGTCTGATCTGATTCGCTTGCAGTGGACGGCAGATCGGGCAAAACCTGCCATCTCCTGGGCGGATGAAACAGGTCAGGATAAGACAGCCATTGTCTCGCATGCGAAGGCAAATGATCCGGAACAGCAGGATCATAACCATTTATCTATCGAAACGACCATGTCTCCAACAGGAAAATATCCAAATCAGCTTTTCACCAGATTTGAGGTTCCATACGACCAGGATATAGCGGAGATCCGAACTCACTCGGCGAATTTGAATGTGGTGGACGGGCTCATGAGAATAGCCGGTTCGGTTGGCGTTAACCGCGATGTACAGCTTGCGAAAACCGCAAATGGAAATGTAACGACCCCGCGATGGACGGTAAGAGCGGATGGTACGACTGAATCTGGAGCGAACGCCGGTTCAAACTTCCGCATTATCCGTTACTCCGATTCGGGGGAAGAAATGGACACACCGTTCTCTATTAATCGCAGCAATGGCAATGTCGGTATTGACAACACAGATGCCACAGCTAAACTCGACGTGAATGGTGATCGTATTCGAATCAGGAAATCTGCCACCCCAGCATCTTCATCAGCTCCGGGGAATGTCGGAGAGATCGTGTGGGACAGCGAGTATCTTTATATTTGCATTGCACCGAACAAATGGAAAAGAACAGAGCTAACCTCGTGGTAAAAGGCAATAAACACGGAACAACAGTCTTTGAACTATCATCCGGCAGCCTCGTTAAGCTGTTAGGCAGATGTCATAATCCACTCCCTTCGACTTTAGAAACCTGCTAAATAAAGGAGGTTTGGTTAGAAATGCCCCAAGTCGGGCAAAATACCTTCCGGGAATGTGAATGTAAGCAGAGCACTTCCTGAGGGGGTGAGTTGGATGGCTGAAGGCAAAGATCGTTTTCAAAAGGATGCCGAAGATGTGGATAACAATAATGCATCAGAAGCAGTAGGTACGACAGGTGGTGCAATCGCAGGTGCTGCCGCAGGTTCCGTTTTTGGGCCTCTAGGTACCGTTGCAGGTGCTGTTGTTGGTGGTGTGGTAGGGAATAAAGCTGGTGACGTTGTTGATAATTCTGTCGACGAAGTTGACCAAAACCGGGAAGAATAAAAGGTCGTTTTGCATGAGTATTTAGAAAGAAGTTTTATACAGGACATACTGTTCAAAAGGACATCGAGAGCTTAAAGCTATGCGATTTCCTTTTTCTTTTTTTCATTTTTTATTGGGAAGGAGCTATTTGTTTTAACTATCAACTTCTGAAATCAGACTGGATTCAAGCTTGTTTATGCTGGGGTTGGTGGATTTCTTATATGGGTTAGATTATTAAACTAACTTGGTTCGATAGCTTACCAAGTCATCAGAGGCAGATGGAGATGATCCCGTAGTCTTCGTAAGCTATTGGGCAGGTTAGTTGGGGATGAAATTTTCTGATTCCAGCACAAAAAACTCGCCCAAAATGCAGGAGTTTTTTTATGCCTAATATGATGGCAAAAAGGCAAATTAGAATAACCTCTAACACAAAACTATGATTCTATATGGCATGGTTTGGGCGGGGATACTTTTTGTGGCAGGTCCATAGATAACAATTAGATCTCGGTTCACGGGGGTTCTAGAAAAGGGTTGCCCATTTGTTAACACCATTTGGGTATATGGAGAAATATTTAATTGTAATTGCCCGTCACTACTCACCATCTGACTATTAAAATAATCTACTTTTACGTTCTGAAATGAGCTATATTTTACCATGACAAGTGCTTGATATTGTGGAGGGTAAATAAAAGGAACAGGCGCATTCCCATCATAATATCCAGTTACGCGATCGCCTATTGCCACCATTACATGGTCTACAAAGTAAGTTGTAGGTGATACTACGAAATTAACTAATGCTCCTAAACCGTTTTCTACAGATATTAATTTATAACAGCCTTCCCCTTCACCATTTTGCCCTGTAATAAAATCACTTATCATTGTAACGATCCCCTGAAAAGAATAGAAATTAATCATACATATACCTCCATTGCTTAAAGGCAGGTAGTGGCCCATTGTTATTGGAGATAGTCCACAAGATATAGCCCCTTACTTCTAAACTAATTTATGTGAAATTACTGAGATAGGTGAATATCATCATTTGTCTTTGCTTGGACCTTTTTCCTCCTATTCCGATATTGTAAATTTCTAACCTATTGTTAATGTTTATCAAACACAACATTGACTCTTGTTCAACTAGCGGGTTCGCTAGTTCAATAACAATGTGGAAAGGCAGTCGAATTAACCGGCTGCCCTTTTCTATGCTAACGGGTAGGATAATGGAAGAATTTGCAGCCGGCATAGGCCTTCATAACAAAATGAATCATCAATCATTCAACATTTGCGATTATGAAAACGCAAGATCTTGAAACGTATATTCCCCTATACTAAAAAAGCAAATTTGAATGGCAATTAGTTGTGACGAAGAATGGGGGAATGAGCATGAGTAACAAGGTGGAAGGATTGTTAACTAACACAGATTTTCGCAGGCTCTGGATTGGGCAAACTGCATCACAGTTTGGAAGTCAGGTTGCATTATTAGGAATGCCATTAGTGGCAGCTCTCTATTTAGGGGCCAGTCCCATGCAAATGGGGTTGCTTGGTTTTGCCGAGTATGCGCCATTTATCATTTTCGGTTTGCTCGCTGGTGTATGGATAGACAGATTTCCCCGGCGACCCATTCTTGTCGCCGCTAACTTTTTCAGGGGTGCATTACTGCTCATTGTGCCGCTGACAGCCTTAATTGGATTCCTGAATATGACAGTGCTGTATTTGGTAGCCTTCATAGTGGGTATCTGTACTGTCTTTTTTGATGTTGCCTATACATCCTTTTTGCCTTCCATTGTGAGCAAGGAGCAGCTTGTTGATGGGAATAGCAAACTAGAGACAAGTAAATCTACCGCACAAATTGCTGGGCCGGGTTTATCAGGTGGATTGGAACAGCTAATCACCGCTCCTTTTGCAATATTGTTCACGTCGGTATCCTTTTTTGTATCCGCTGTGTACATAGCCCGGATTCGCAAGTTGGAGACAGTCGTGACAGATGCGAAAAAACCAAAAAACATGTGGCTGGAAATTAAAGAAGGGCTGCATACGGTTTACACAAAACCGTTGCTGTGGGGAGTGGTGCGCTGCTCAACAATCTTTAACCTTTCCTGGAATGTTATTTTTAGTGTTTATGTTCTATATGCATCGCAAGAACTCAAAATCAGTGCGAGCATTCTTGGCATCATTTATGGAACGCTTGGAGTAGGGTACCTATTTGGCTCTCTGCTTGCCCAAAGGGCTGTACGTCGTTTTGGAGTAGGCCCAACAATTGTAGGTTCCGCTACGATCGCAGCAAGTGGCGGTTTGCTTGCTCCATTAGCAGTAGGATCAGAATTAGGTATTGCGTTGATTATGATGCTCGGACAGCTTCTTTTCGGAATGGGTGTCTCAATGTGGAGCATTAGTACCATCAGTTTACGTCAAGTAATTGTACCCGATGCCCTGCAAGGTCGCGTAAATGCTACAGTTCGATTTATCTCGTGGGGTTCTTATCCGCTGGGTTCGTTAATTGGAGGGATGATAGGGGGGGCAATGGGTTTACGGTTCGCTTTATTTGCGGGTGGCATTGGATTGTTAGCTTCGGCTTGTACATTATTGTTCACCCCATTTTTACAACTACGTGTGAAATCATTTCATGAATTAACATTGGATAAAGATGTGTCTATAAAGAGCTAAGGAGTGCCTTAAGAAGTATTAAACTAACGGGATTCGATAGCACAATAAAAGCAGCGGCTGTTTAAGACTTTATTTTCAAGTCCTAGTCCAGCCGCTGTTTCTTTTTTTCAATCAGTCTAATACTCATTTTTGTAGAGCTGCCTATTTTCCGTTTCATAATCCCCATGAGATCAAGTATTATAGTCTAAAACTTTGCTATCTCAAGACAGCTTGTAATCCTAAAGAAGCTTCCTGGGATTATTCTTGTCCATGGCTAATGAATATTCATGGAAATTACAAATACCGAGCGATTATCCGAACTAACTTTGCAGGGAACTCATGTAAATTTGTAATATCCAAAAATCTTTCATTCCCATAGATTTCACTAATCACATCCTTGTCCTGACCTATTGCAGCTGCAAGAAATGTAATTCCTTTCCGTTCATATTCCTGTATTGTCTGTTGCATATCTTTAACAGCATAACTTCCGGTATAGTCATCCATTGCTTTAGGTTGTCCGTCACTTATGCTAATCAACAGTTTTGTCTTTTGGGGGGAAACGGCTAACCGTTCCGCCATAATTCTAAGAGCCATTCCATCGCGATTATTACTTCTGGCACGAATCTTCATTAACCTGAAGCGATCATTGGCATCCATTTTATCAGAGTCGGCATATGCAAAGATGGACATTTGCTCCATCTTGGAAACATCTGCAGTATCGCCGTAGATCAATATGGGAATATTACAAAGTTGACAATATTCGTATACTGCGATTACTGCTCGTTTTGCTGCTTCTAATCTCCCGTAAGCTGACATAGATGCGGATTCATCAACCCTTATACCAACCACAAGAGAAGGGTATTCAGTTGGAGGACGTTTCTTGGCAAAATACTTGTAATCCCTATATGCAACACTGTCTGCTTGAAATTTACTGCCATAGTAACGATTCCTCGCAAAGTCGGAAGACACCTCATGTTCCAAGTACGGAAGTGTCTTTCTGGCAATCTCTTGCACGATTGGCATAAGTCCCTGACTTAGACGGACATATTCGTGTTGGTTTTCCAGATCGTAGTCTGGACGGTGAACAATGAGCTTTACTTTTTTATGAATTGAATCGGAAATAATCTCTCTTGCGTCTTGATTCAGCTTTTTACGGAAATCGCGTTCCTTTTGTTTCGCTTCCTCTGACACTGATTCAGGATTTGCCTGATGATATTTGGGGGCCCCAAAACCTGAACTTTCCATTTGGGTAGAATCATCAGAGACACGGGAAGAGCTTTTGTCACTATCGGCAGATTTTTTCAATGCGATTCCCTTTTCCTCAACATTGTTATCTTTGTCAAAACCAGTGTCGTCAATATCTCCCCATGTCCTGATCTCTATGGCATCGTCAGATTTTCGTTTTTTTTTAGTTCAATCTGTGCTTCTTCTAAGCTGGCAATCAATCCATGATTGTTAAGTGCTTCTTCCAAAAGTTTAATTTCTTCCGAATCAGTTGTTATCTTGTAGATGACCTTATGATAAAGGGATTCTTTTGCGGAAGCTCCTCCAGCAATCGCATCTGCCCAGTAGAAAAATGAACGCATTCCAGCCACGCCCTTGATCGCATTGGCCCGGGCTGTTTTGTCCAAAATCATAATGATATCCGCTAAAATACCCAACACCTTTTCATCTTGAAAACCGGTTTTGGCCATCACACGTTCTATCATGATTTCTTTGGTCGGCAGGTCCATCTTTTCCGTATGCTGAACCCTGTCGCGCAGCGCTTCGTTTAACGGTCTGGTTCCCGCATAACTGCGGTTTGTTGTGATAACCGCTATGAAGTCTGGGTGCCTGCGTATGATCTCGGTTGGAAGATTGATGCTGCCATCCAGCTCCAAGGCAGAGTTTAATGCCATTAACACCGCAGCATCACGAATAACGTTTGGTTCTTGGATTTCCAGAAGATAACCTTTTTGATAGGCTCTGACGATCTCCGAAGGGTAAAATCGGTACTCAACCGCTTCTCCATCGGTGTTCTCCGCTGCAAGCTTCAGTATTTGCTTCATCTTTAAGGCAGCCTGTTCCTGTGTAATCCCTAGTGCGTCCATCAAAATTTCAGTTATGCTTTGAAAACCATCGCTTTCATATAGTGCTTTCCATACGGTTTGCTCCGCAGGCTCCATTTTCTCTAAACGTTCAGAAGAAATCACCGGCAAAATAGCGCCAATAATATCCGATTTATCCATATCAGCAAAACAAGTCACTTTTGTATACGGCAGACCGAAATTAGCCGATAATGCTTTTGCTAGTTGTGTTTTACCAGAACCGGCGTCACCTTCCAACAAAATATTGGCGATTTTCATTTCCCCGCGATTCCAGTTGCGCTTTATTTCTTTACTAATGCGCCGTTCTTCTTCGCTGACCTTATGAGTTAATGGTTTTTTCCAAATAAGCATTTTTTCTGCATCAGTCAGCTGTCTTCCAGGTGACAAATAATATTCTCTATGTTCAGTCATCACATTTCTCCTCCAATCCCTCATAATGCTGTGCGTTTCTCATCTTTGCTCCTTTTCTGAACCATAAGAGGGAACAGCAAAGACGCACCGATAATAATCAAAACTCCGCTCACCGCATATACCGCAACCAGGGAAAACGTATCCTTCAGATAGCCGGATATAAACATGCCAATCACCATCATCCCCATAAAAACAGGCATGATCGCTCCAGATACCCGGCCAATAAATGCCCCTTCTGTGTTACGTACAATAAGCGTCTGGATTCCGCTTTGAATACAAGGGAAAAAGAAACCGCTGATCACCAACAGAATAATTGTCAGCCAAATCATTGTAGAAGCGCCTATTCCAATCGTACAAACGGCAGTGACAAGCAAGCCTAACAAGAGCAACAGCTGTGGCCTCACCTTTTTGGACATCCCTATTATGACAGCTCCTCCTGCCAACATGGCTGCCCCATTGGTCATAACCAACCACTGCAGAAATTGTTTGTCCTGTCCCAAATTCTCGATGACAAGGAAGATTTGAAGCGGCTGAGTCAGTCCTGACGCCAATCCGACAGCTGAGAAAGTCAAGCATAGTGTTCGTAAAGATTGATTGGACCCGATATAGCGCAGACCAGCCTTCAACTCCTTTATGAAGCCGCCTGCATCGCCAGACTTCGGTTCCTCAGCGTCACGGGGAAGCGTCGCTAATACAAGGGAAGAACATAAGAACAGAACGGCCGTCAGAATCAGGGAGGCATTAATTCCAAACTGTATGAAAATAAACGTGCCGATGACCGGACCTAAAACCATAAAGACAGCAACAAGAGTTTGGGACATTGCCATCACGCCCTGCAGTTGTTCAACTGGCACATGCCGCTTGTACAGTTTCATGGCCGAAGGCTGAGAAAATTGAGACAGGCTGGCGGAAATAAATGTTCCGATGAGAAGTGCAATCCATCCACCGTTCGTGAGTGCAAGCAGTACAGCCCCAACGGACAAGGCGGACAGCAGATCGCTCCAAACCATTGTCCGCTTCGGCCGCCATCGGTCGGCAAAGGTCCCGCCAATAAGGCCGAAAAGAAAGATCGGAGCGAATTCCACAACCGAAATCAGAGATACATAAACCGGATTATTATTCGTCAATTCGCTAACAAAAAGAAGGACGGCATAATTCCGGATCCAAATCCCCAACTGCAACAGCACTCGGGAGAGGATAATCGTTCGAACATAACGATTAGAAAACATTTCAATACCCCATATCCTTTAAAATTTTAGATAACATGCGCAGACGTTCGCTGATCATCTCATCGTCGTCGCTCAGAGCTTGGCTGAACAGCTTAATATCTTCATTAATTCTCTCATTGTCCGTACATATCGCTACGGTCATTGCATCCCCTTGCAGGGCAACCCGGTCGATGATGGGCTCATGCGGGTCATAAAAATGCTCATATCTGTATGCTTCGCGAAAATGTACCAAAGACCGACAAATCAGAATGGACATATCAAGAACGCGATGGAGAGGCAGTTCCTCCGATTGACTTGACCAGTTTTCTCCCGTGTATCTCCATACTTTGGCAGAAAGATTGGTCTTTCCTCTGTCGTTCGACTGGGTCAATCCCAGAGAAAGACCTTTCGCATCTGTGTTCCTGGCTAATCGGCCGTCAATCCGATCATAGTTTTCCGACACGACTACAGGTTTGTGTTTTAAGGTAGTAGGTATTTTCATTTTCTTTCCTTCTTTCCATTTTCGAAATTACTGCATAGTTTATCTTGGATTTCATCGTTAGGCAATGTTTTTTTATAAAATTTACAAACGTATATGATTTATGTTTATTATTATATAAACAAATTACCGTTTTGTTTGTTGTGAAATTCTCGGTTGTTTTAGCTCCTGAAAGGCGCGTCTGATGTTTATGTGGCACTGTTGCGATATAAGATCAATAACGGCCTTTTGGATCAAAAACACCGAAAACCAAAAAGTCTGGATCAGCAGCACCCGCAATCTCAAAACGATTAACGGAAAGCTGTCCAGTCTCAGAATGGGTTCGCATATAAACAAGCAGCTTCAACGGGAATGGAATGAGTGTGGAGATGAGGCATTCGTCACCGAAGTGTTGGAGGTTTTGAAAAAGAAGGAAGACGGATACTTTGATGAAAAGGATGCGCTGGAGAAAATGGAACAAAAATGGCTCGACCAGCTCCAGCCGTACGGAGAGCGTGGATATAACCGGGAAAAAAAGAAATAACAATATAATGAGCAAAATGATGGAGCGTACGCATTTTACAAAAGGCTTGGATTTGTACAGGTTGGCAGGTCGACCATTTCCTCTTCTTCACTTGGAGTTAAAAAGTTAAGCTAACGGGTTCGTTAGTTAAATAACAATGAGAAAAGGCAGCGGATTAATAATGAACTGCACCTCCAACTGTTAGGTGTGTCTAACTATTGGGGTGCAGTTCACAACCGGCTGCCTTTTCTACGCTAACTTGGCAGTATAATTTAACCATTTATCGAAATAAATCAGTATGGAAAGGTTGTTATTTCTTTGATCCGGGGTGACAACATGAATGAACTATATAAGTTGAAGTAAAGAAAGTGGTAGCGAAAGTCAAGAAGAAGTGATTGCTCGCTTTTGCTTTTTTATTATAACGTGAGAACTACAACCATCCCAAAATCTCTTAACTGAAAATTTAGATATGTATAATCTGAAATATATTCAGTTTGCAAAAACAACAAAGAGGAGTAATTAACAAATGAAAATGATGCTAGTTTCATTCTTAATACTTTGTACACTTCTACTTGTTCCAACAATTGCCTCTGCTGAAGTGACCAACGGTAATGTCGGATATGGAGTAACCACCCCCGGGCGACTCTTCGCCACGATAGACGCGGTGTTGGGGCCATCATTGCCATCGTGATGGGGCTGACCAGCATGGTCCTCGCTGGGCTAACTCTGGTCCGCTCCCGCCGCGCCAGCTGACCCGACCATAATGCCCTGTGTTGTGGTTCCTGTCCTTCCTGGGCGTGATAACACTAATGCTACCAGCAACATCGAATGCATTAAACTAACGGGTTCGATAGTCGAAGAAAGGCAGTAGCAGTCTAAGACTTTATTTTTGAGTCCGTAGCTGCTGCTGCCTTTATCATACCGACCACCTAAAACAAGTTTTGTAAAACTTGATCAGTTTTCTCTTATTAGAACGTACTTGCTACTTTAACAGCTTTTTCAAGACCTGCTGCAATCATTTCTTCTGATTTATCTCGGAATTGGTTGTGACCTTCAATTAATACTGTCTCATAAGAAAAATAGTTTTGGTAGAGAATGTTTGTATCTCCTTTCCTTCAGGCGTCATAATGCTTGCCGTGATGGAATCATTGTGAACATCCAGACCACATGCGCGTTCTATGATTATATCCATTGAAAGATCCTTTCTATGGCTCTTTATCGGAGGCTGGTGCACCAACCAAAGTAGGATTAATCTACCATGAGTGCTTCCCAAAAGGGAGCGACAATCTGTGGTGCAGCGCTGGTTTTGCGCTGCATGGATGGCTATGATAAACTTAATTCCATTATTTGAGTTGAGCGATGGTTTGGGACAGTGCCCATTACTCTTACACAATTTAGAGAATAATATACCTAAGGAGTGGTAGATATGGCACGTGTTTTATTTATTAATGGTGGATCAGAAGGACATATCAATCCAACAATTGGAGTGGTACAAGAGCTTATCTCGCGTGGAGAAGAGGTAGTGTACTTTACGATAGAAGCTTTTCGAGAGCGTATGGAGAAGACGGGAGCTACTGTACGAACATTTGACGGTCAAAAATTTATAGAAGCGTTTATCTCAGGTGGAAGAAGTTATTTACTGCAGAGAGTCAACGGTCTTTTACATACGGCAGATATCGTGATACCTAGCGTTCTTGAACAGATCAAAGGAGAGCATTTTGATTACATCATCCACGATTCCATGTTTGGTTGCGGACGGATACTGGCGCAGATCCTGAAGCTTCCCTCAATTAATTCTTGTACTTCTTTTGCGCAGACAAAAGCATCATTCGATGAAGAGTTGGATCAGCTTACTAAAAAAATTCCTACAGAAATAGTGAAACCAACACAAGATGAATTTCAAGCGCTGACGAAAAGAGTGAAGGAAAAATATGGTGTGGAGATTGATTCTCCATATGAAGTTTTTTGTAATCCTGCACCACTTACCATCGTTTATACAACTAGGGAGTTTCAACCTTTTGGAGAAGCATTCGACCAAACTTACAAATTTGTAGGTCCATCCATCTCTTCACGATTGACGGAGGAAAACTTCGACCTTACTGCAATCAAGGGAAAAAGCCCCATTTACATATCGCTGGGTACTGTCGTAAACCAATCGATTGATTTCTATAAGCTTTGTTTTAAGGCATTTGGGAGCACGGATCATACCGTTGTCATGTCTATTGGAAATAAAGTTCAAATTACTGATTTGGGGGAAATTCCTCAAAACTTCGTTGTAAAAAGTTATGTTCCACAAATTGATGTACTAAAATATGCGAAATTATTTATTACACATGGTGGAATGAACAGTACCAATGAAGGTCTCTATTTCGGAGTTCCACTCGTTGTAATCCCACAAAGTGCGGATCAGCCAATCATTGCCGGGCAAGTTGCCAATATCGGAGCAGGCATTGCATTACAAATGCAATGCTTGACTGCAGATCAACTACGTGAAACCGTAGATCATGTGTTAAACCACCCAACTTTCCATAAAGCTGTTGCAAATATTAGGGAATCCTTTCAACGATCAGGTGGGTATCACCAAGCTGTTGATGAGATTTTCGAATTTAAAAGTCAATATCATATCTAAATATAAATATTTCTTAGCTGCATTGGATGAGGCTGCCGTTACAATCGGCAGCTTCGTTTCGTTCATGTAGACAGGTTCGAGTTACGGAGTAACATTTCACCATTCTTACCGAACCTGTTGTCACCACCGCCCAGCTTTTCGTACTTAGGCAGGAGCCAGAACCTTTGACACCACATCTGGTCGAATTTTCGCGAACGATGGGCAGCGTGCAAACCCGTGAAGCTTTTTTCCTCCGTTTACGATACATTAGAATTGCAGTAATCCCGTTTACCAGTATATGGACGAATAACGTGTTACCTAAAGGGACCAACCCGTTTCAGTTATTACTGTTTTTTTGTATAGTATAAGTAAGTTAAAAATTCAGAAAAGGGTGAATATATGAAATCGAGTAGTGATGTACTATCTTTTCCTTATCCCTTTAATGAAAGTAATGTCTACAGGTACTCTAACAACGCAATTCCATTACATCTACAGAATTCCATAGAGCTGACATATCAATATTTAGATGAAATTAGTCTGAAAAGAGATCTGCTTACAAACCATCCGGAACGATGTTATCAATCATCACCTCATTCGATGGATGCACAATGGGAAATTGTTGATCTCATTATTCATAATCTTGTTTTTTATTATCCAGATAAGTTTGAATTAGAAAAGAAAGATGAACAGTGGATCTTTTCAAATGTCCAGACAAAAGAAAAAATTGCCTTTACATTTGGTGACAGAACAACTCTTGAGGTAGAGCCTTTAGATTTTATTGGGCGTCATGTTCAAGAAGATTTAATCTTAATGATGCAGCGGGATGGTAACCTATTTTTAGATGCTGGACAGCTATGCTTTCCAGCGAATTGGTCCTTGTATTTTGACCTAGGTATGACTTTTAAAGAAATACATTCACCAATTCCGGGCTTTCAGTCTGGGTCCCTGGATGATAGAATTCTGCAATTTCTTATGAGAATGGAGGCAGGTAAGCCATGGGGAAGAAAAAATTGGTCACTCATGGCTGGCAGTAGGTTAGATACCTCGCTTGAAACATTTTCTGAATGGGGTCAGGCACGGAAGCAAGTGACAAAGGAAAATGTAGGAGAACTCGTGCATTTTAGGGTAGAAGTTCAAAAGCTATTTCGCCTGCCAAAAAGCAATGGTATTTTATTTACGATTCATTCACACATACTGCCTTTAGAAAGGTTCATTCAACATACCCCTTGGTTGGAGCAATTTTATGCGGTTCTTCACGAACTCCCTGACTTTATTTCAGAGTACAAAGGTATTTCTCTATATCGAAAACAGGTACTTGAATATCTAGAAGAGGAAATGAAAAAGAGATGATGAGTCCAGCGCAAAAGGAGCCGTTATTTATAAGGGGGAAAAGGAAATATTTATTTTGTACCGATTCAAAAGGTGCAGAGTCTCTATACAATCTCGTTCAGCAAGCTATGGAAGATAATGCCCCATTTGATTTCCATGTCATAGAGAATGAATCTGATTCCTTCCTCAATCTTTGGTTCAGTCAGCAAAAAATGGGAACATATTTATACTTGTCTGGGAAGTGGGAAATAGTAAATCGATTAAAAAATCTAGCTTTGAAGGCAGGGTTCTCTGAATATGAGATGCAAATAAAAGTCCTGGGGAAAATAAGAAAGAAGTTAATTTGTTGTAAATGCCATGGGGTCAATGATGTCGATGATGAATCGCATATTTCTTGTATGCATTGTGGACTAAAACTAGAAGTTTCCAACCATTATTCACGTCGTTTGGAAGCCTATCTTGGGTATTCATCAATATTATAATTTTAATACTGGAGGAAAAATAGCTTGCATCGAAATTCAAAATTAGAAGTACGTGTAAGAAATATTATAGAAGAGACTTCCACTATTAAAAGATTCACCTTACAAGCAATTGATTACTCTATGCTTCCTCCCTTTAGTGGTGGTTCACATATTACAACCTTTTTACCACATCATTCAGGTAATTTGGAAAGACATTATTCTATTTTCAACATAACTTCTGAGATGGGACTGTTTGAAATAGCTGTCCGTTTAGCAGAAGACTCAACTGGTGGCTCTCGTTATTGGCATCAAAATGTTCATGTTGGTGATATTTTATCAGTTAGCTACCCAAAGAATTACTTTCCATTAAGTTTTCAAGCGAAACATCATGTGTTTTATGCAGCAGGAATTGGTATTACGCCCTTTTTGTCCATGATGTCAGAGCTAGTTGATAAGAAAAGGTCATTTGAGCTTCATTATGCAGCAAAATCAAAAGAGCAGTGTGCTTTTTATGATTACTTAAGGAAGGAATTCCCGGATCAATGTCACTTTTATTTTTCAAATGGCGAAGGCACAAATCGTTTATTGCCAACTCAACTTTTGAATCATCGAATAGGTACACATGTTTATTTTTGTGGTCCCGAGAACATGATTCAAGATTTTAAAATAGCAGCTCAAACATTTGGATATCCTTCCTTCAATATTCATTTGGAACGATTTGCACCTCCACCAAAGAAGGAACAGCATGCGTTTCAAGTCAATCTTAAAAGGAGTGACACACAGCTGGAGGTTCCAGCGAATTCTTCACTACTAGACGTACTTCTTCAAAATGGAATCAAGATCCCTTACTCCTGCCGTGTAGGAGGTTGTGGGACTTGCGAAATAAAGGTAGAAGAGGGACAGATTGTTCACTTCGACTCGTTTCTATCAGAAGAACAGCAATGCTCCAAACAAGCAATGCTTTGTTGCGTTTCGCGTGGGAAGGGAAGATTGGTGCTTGATTTATAATTGATAGGATGACTGTAAAACTTACCCCTTATATAAATATGGAAAGGCACGCAAGGGAAGCTACTTAGTGATATAGGTTTCAACAAGTCAAAGTCAAATTCATTTTGGAGGGATGGACATGAACCAAAACAACGCAGCAAACAAAAACGCAACGCAAGTAGGTGAACGCGAGATTGTGATCACCCGCGTATTTGATGCTCCACGCGATCTTGTGTTTGATGCTTGGACGAAAGAGGAGCACCTGTCGAAGTGGTGGGGACCTCGAGGTTTTACGTCGACTTTTCAGAAGTTTGATATGAAACCTGGCGGTACATGGCAGTTTATCATGCACGGTCCTGATGGCGTTGATTATCCCAATACCAACGTCTTTGTCGAGATCGTTAAGCCCGAGCGAATCGTCATCAAACATGCTGTGTTTCCTCATTTTCTGGCGACAGCAATCTTTGAGGATCTGGATGGTAAGACCAAACTCACTTATAGCACAGTTTTTGAAGAAAATACCGCTGTATTCGATAAGGTGAAAACATATGCCGTCCCAGGTGCCGAACAGACCATGGATCGTCTTGAGGAGCATCTGGCAAGTATATCTTAAAAGTAAGAGGCCAGCCTCGTATTGATGCCCCCGGTAACAGCTCGCTATTTATTTCGCGTGGATGAAATCGTATCGTTTTAAGGCTTCCGTAAAACCTGGCAAAACGCTTAGCGTCACAGAACACATTCCTAAAGGCTGCCAAAACTGTTGGCAGCCTTGCTGTGCTAACGGGCAGATTAACGTAATAACTTCGACTTTTCACTCGGATAGGAAAATCTCCCACTGTTCCTAAACATGATAGTATGGAAGCAAGGAATAAACAATAAGGGAGGGTATTAACAAATGAAAGATCATGCACTCGAATGGGCGACCTTCGCGGACAAGGTTGTTCGCATAGCTGGAAAAAAATTATCGAATTACGGAGAGAGTCTCGCATAGAGGTAACATATAAGAACGCAGGAGAACTTGTAACCTCAGCAGACTTTGTCTCTGATCAGATTATTCGTGAAGCAATTGCTAGTGCTTACCCTAAATATGGTATTCTCTCTGAAGAAACGACCGATGGAGTTTGGGCTAAAAATATCTTTGAAGGTCCTCTTTGGATTATTGATCCGTTGGACGGTACGGTAAACTATGCACGTAATCTTCCCCATTTTGCTATCTCCGTGGCCATTGCCGTAGATGGCGTTGTTTGGGCAGGGGCTGTGCATGCTCCAGATTTGGGAGTAACCTATGTAGGTATTCGAGGAGGGGGTGCTCGTTGTAATGATGAACAGCTTCATATTCATCGTTTTGAAACCTTATCGGAAGCTGTAATCGGAACCGGATTCCCCCATGATAAAGAAAAAGTGCACCCAGCGCTTGCAAGAGTGAATCTCTTAACCACCCATTGTAGAGACATCCGCCGTTTGGCTGCTCCGACCCTAGATATCTGTTATGTAGCATCCGGTCGTCTGGACGCGCATACAGAGAGGTTAGCTCCGTGGGACGTCGCAGCAGCAGTCTCATCGCCCGTGAAGCTGGAGCAAATACTGGCCACGTTGGAGCGGTTCCTACGGATATTCCACTTGAATTATGCGGAGAAGAAATAGTTTGTGCTAATCCTGGTATATTTGAAGAGCTTCTCTCTTTACTACGTTCAAGAAATTGACCGATACTGACAGCAAGACATTCAAACGTTGGAATTGAACAGTTGATAAAATTCTCACCATTTTATCCCAGTAGTCGAAAACCAGCATAAACCTCGGTAGAATTCTTCGTCATTAACTGAACCAAGGCTGTATAAATAACAGTTTTGAAATCCCAGTTCCGCCAATGTTCCTTCTTTAACATCATCATAAATAAAAGGGTAAAGAAAAAATCTTAATACTAACTTGCTGTGCTGTCTATCTACAATTATTCTTGGTTGCGGAGCATTTGGTTCAGCTCCCCAGTCCTTATTTACTTGTATGAATTGCAACTGACATTCCCCTGAATATTGTAATTAGGACACTTTTAATATAATGAATGAAGTATCATTGCTCACTGGAGTTGCATATACCACCCTTGGATAAATGTAAAAGAAGAGTTTGTATGTCATTTAATAAGTGGCTTCTGAATTCTGTGGAGAAAAGATACACGCGCGTAATTGAACTAACGGGATGAAACAAACAGCACAAAAAGAGGCAACTTTTAGTAAAACGGCAGCCTCTATTCAACTAACGGACAGTTTGTCACAAGATCTTCATTCGTCTGGATTTTTAAGTGGAAACGGTATGTTTGCTTTTTGTCCCTCTTTTCCTCGAAGCCACCTCTGAGATCTCTCCATCCAATTCCTTAAGTAAAGGAATGAAGCAGCCGCTCAAGCCTGCTGCTAACGGTAACAATCCCGCTAGAGAAAACATGAATGGCACTCCTAGTACTTGGGCGACTGCTCCTCCTAGAAATCCGCCCAATGGTGCAAGAGATCCCCCAACGAGATATCGTACCGCCATCACTCGGCCGCGCATCCCATCGGAGACCAACCCCCCGAACAAGGCAGTGCTGAACGAGCTGAAAAAAGGGCCAGCCATCCCAAGCAATACTGATACGACTAGAGCTGTCTGAAAGTTGGAGCTGGAACCCAGAACGACGTATAGCAGGCCGATGCAGATTAAACTCCCCAGCATTGGGATTCTCCTTTTTTTTACATCTCCGATCAGCGATAAAATGAACAACGCCACCAAAGTTCCGACTGATACGGATGTCCCAAGTAAGCCCATCCCGCTTGCATCTTTTTGAAGCGTATCCTGCACGAAAGGTACCATCATCGTCCAAACTGCCATGGAACACATATTGGATATCGCGACGAGAATCATGATGACAAGCATAGGTGGATACTGTTTAAAGAACGATAATCCTTCTACGATCTCGCTCACATAACTGCTATCTCTTACGACTACCTGCTCACGCTTGTGACTCTTTAGGGGCAAAAAGCAGATGAAAGCCGCAGAGAGAAGATAACAGACAGCATTTATGGCCAATGTGTAGTCTACCCCGATAATCGCGATCATTGACCCTGCCAATATTGGACCTACAAGAGAGGCACCACTTCTGAATCCGTCAAGAATCGCGTAGCTTTTCACGAGACGATTCTTGTCAGTAAGCATCGGTACAATCGCCAATGCAGCCGGGTCAAAAAGCGCATTGCATAATCCAGTGATGATGGCAGCTACGTACAGATGCCACAATTGCAGTGCATCGAAGAAAGCACACGACACCGGAACGGCGATGGCTGTAAAACGGATAACATTAAGACCAATCAACAGTCGTCCCTTGTCGATTCGATCTATTAACGGAGCCCCCACAAGCCGTCCTGCAACTTCGGGGATTCCCCTGCATAGGGCAAGAGTCCCCATAGACAGCTTCGAACCAGTCAGCAGATAGACCATCCATTCAAGAGCAAGCAATCCGAAGGTATCTCCTAAGCTGCAGATCGTTAACGCTGTGGTCATGATGAAGAAGCCCTTTTTGTTCAACGACACTCTCTATTCACGACCTTCCCACTTACAATTCAACCAGATAGTGAGTTAATTGCGAGTTTAGATCCTTTAAAGCTTCACGCCGCACGCTATACTCGACAAGGTTGCCTGTCATACTGACCCGCACTAGACCCGCTGCACGCAAGAGCATGAGATGGTAGTGGACTGTCCCTTTAGATAATCCGCAAAAACGGACAATATCGCTAAAGGTTTGGGGCGTTTTCGCAATAAATCGAAGGATATGCAATCGATTCTCATCCGAAAGGCCACGGGTAAAGCGCAACAGAGAAGGAGATGGTTCGTCTGTCCCGACCGGTAGTGCATCAACTGGATATTTGGTGAAGCTGAGCCGTTCATAGTGTGAGGACGTGTTCGCAGGTCGAAAATGGTACTGTGGAATCAGGATGATTTTCTCCAGTTTGTCGTTGGGATTCAGCCGGAATCCGTTAGTGGCTTTTTCCATCAACTCTATGGGAGTCATCAGTGGTATCAACGATCGCATGGTCTCGGCGTTTTGGTGGAGTCCTGTCAGGATCGCAGGGTCCACCTGGGAAAAATACTGCTCGTTCCATTCACTTAGCATCCAAACTAACTTGTCACGCTTCGAGATTAGGTCAGCCGGTACCTGATCGCTCCAACGGGAAAACAAGTCAAACAAATCACCAGACGAGAGTCCCGACAGCCAAGTGAGAAATCCTTCCGGTGTTCGTTCTCCGGGACAAGCCCACACCAGTAGGCTCAGATCACATACCTCTGGGTCATTGGCGATCTCTTTAAGAAAATTCTCAGGTAAACGATTCTTTACCGATTTTACCCAAGACGCCCCGAGCTCCAGCACTTTGTGGCTGCTTTTGTGGGTAAAAGCATAAAAGCTGGATGCTAGCTCGTGTGCCGGAGCAAAATCGATTTCCAAAGTGAGGGCCATTGTTTCGCACATCCTTTTGTTTGAAAAATATAGAACTACAAATTACTTTAATAATATTCGAACGAAATTGTGGTGTCAATTTCCACAAGATATTTTCCAATTTCGTGAGTTCATATGGAGGCAGCCGAAAACAACCGGCTGCCTTTTCTACGATAACGTGCAGTTTCATTTTGTGGAAAAAGATAAAGCATAAACATATCTAATAAACTGAGTTCTTTCGAATCTTACTGAGGCGGTCTGTATGTTTCATTGTCGTATTTTACAAAAAAATTTAATGATTTCAGTTTTTTAGCTCGCTGATACTTGTTATGTTAGTATCTGTTTGGAACAAGTTTTGCGTAGCAAAATTGTTAGGAGGATAGCATGTACCGTATTTTTATTGTAGAAGACGACGTGAAAATAGGCACGATCCTGAAAAAGAATATGGAGAAATACGGATTTGAGGCTGTATGCGTTTCACAATTTCGCGATATGATGCCGGAGTTGGAAGTGTATGAGCCTCATTTGATTCTGCTAGATATTAATCTTCCGTATTTTGACGGCTATTATTGGTGCAGGCAAATCCGTACGCGTTGGAATATGCCAATCATCTTCTTATCTGCCCGAGATGGTGAGATGGATCAGGTAATGGCAATTGAAAACGGTGGGGATGATTACATAACAAAGCCGATTCAATTGGATCTTTTGATGGCGAAGATAAAAAGTTTGATCAGGAGAGTTTATGGCGAGTACGCCGCTATGACGGGACCTGTTTCTACCGTTCGGGGCATGCATGAAGGTAGGCTAGATGCACAAGGCTTACTGCTGCATCTCGGCCGCAATGAGATGGAATGGCTGGGGCAAAAAGTTGAGCTAACTAAAAATGAGCGGTTGTTGGCTGAATCCTTAATGCAACATGCTGGACAGATCGTCTCACGCGAGCTACTCCTGGAGGCTCTTTGGGATGATGTACAGTTCGTCGATGATAACACGTTAACTGTCAATGTGACGAGGCTACGGAAGAAACTGGAGTTGCTTGGGTTGCCAAAAGCGATTGAGACGGTTCGTGGCCAAGGGTATAAGCTGTATCTCGATGAGGAGTGAGGAGAATCAGGTCCATGAATAGAAGGTCGGCGGCTTTATATTTGCGTGATCGGATTACGTTTGTGATTGTTTATGTGCTGATGATCGGATTTGGCGTCGGGATTATGCTTCTGGAAGAAAAGCGATATTCAGGCGTGGTAGATTTGGGCAACAAATATTATTTTGTCGTGCTCAGCTTGTTCTTTGTCTTGCTCTGGCTGGCTGTTGACTATACTCGGCAGAGGGATTATTACAAGCAACTAAGACATGCGACTGAATGCACTGGTGAATTGCAGGCAGCAGCGATTGTACAATCCGTGGTTACGTGTGAGCAACGACTTGTTTCGCAGTTATTGGCGGCGCAGCAAAGTGCTTATTTACATGAACTTGGCAAGTATCGTCGTCAGCAGGAGTTACATAATCATTTTGTCTTGCAGTGGGTGCATCATATGAAGACACCTGTGTCAGTTATCGATTTGCTTGCGCAGGAAGCATTACAGCAGATACCTTCAACGGTAGAGGATCAGAAGCAATTGGTTCTCAGTATGCAGGAAGAAGCTGACCGGATGGCGAGAGGTCTGGAAATGATGCTGTACACAGCTAGGCTCGACAAGTTCGAAATCGATCTTCATCTAAAAAAGACATCGCTTCGAGAAATGATTCGAACCATTATCAATGCGCATAAGCGACTATTTATCCGCCATTCCCTCTTTCCACGGATAGAGGGCGACGCATGGGTAGAAACGGATGAGAAATGGATGACTTTTGTAGTCAATCAATTCGTTAGCAATGCGATTAAATACAGGAAGAACAAACCTGGCGCAAAGAAAATCGTTTTTCAGCTTGAAGAGAGAGCTGGCGGAGGAAGCAAGCTGAGCGTGACGGATGAAGGAATCGGAATAGCACCACACGATCTGTCACGTATATTCGATCCCTTCTTCACAGGGGAAAACGGAAGAGCAGCAGGAGAGTCGACGGGAATGGGCCTGTATTTGGCCAAACAGGTGTGCGGTAGGCTTGGCCACCGATTGACGGTCAAGTCGGATTTGGGCGTCGGAACAACGTTTACAGTCATTTTTGAACCCCAAGGCATACATGTTTTTGGTAATACAGCAAGTGGAGACAAACATACCAAGTGACAAAATTGTAAGGTTGGACATGCGAAATTGAAAGGGAAATCGATGGGTTCTACATCTCTCTCACTCTATACTAACCTTATGAAGCACAGATAGACCGAATAAGAGGAGAACCGGGGACATGAGTGTACTTAAAGCAGAAGGGCTCGGAAAAATATACAGCTCGAAAGGAAACGTCGTTTATCAGGCACTAGAAGGTATCGATTTGCAGGTAGAGGCTGGCGAATTTGTCGGTGTCATGGGGCCGTCGGGAAGTGGGAAGACGACGTTGCTCAATCTTCTGGCAACCATTGACCGTCCAACATCTGGACTGCTTGAAATTAATGGTGTTGACCCCAGTAAGCTGAGTGATAAAAAGCTCTCGCTGTTCAGGCGGAGAGAGCTCGGCTTTATCTTTCAGGATTTCAACCTGCTCGATACACTTTCGATCAAGGATAACATTATTTTGCCACTTGTACTGGAAGGTATTTCTCCCACACATATCCGGGAGAGACTGATTCCGATCTCCGAAAGACTTGAGATTGCTCATGTATTGGGGAAGCGTACGTATGAAGTGTCTGGTGGACAGAAACAACGCGCAGCCATAGCCCGGGCCATTATTCACCAGCCGTCATTGATACTTGCCGATGAATTGACTGGAAATCTGGATTCGAAGGCAGCAAAAGACGTGATGGAATCTTTGAAGGAAATAAACGAGCAAATAAAGGCTACTGTACTTATGGTGACGCACGACCCATTTTCGGCGAGTTATTGCCAGCGCATTGTGTTCATAAAAGACGGCAGGCTTTTTTCTGAAATACGACGAAGCACAAACAGGCAAGCGTTTTTCCAACAAATATTGGATGCGCTGAGCGTACTGGGAGGGAACTTTGATGACGTTCCGTTCGCTCGCGCTTAAAAATATACGAGGAAAATGGAGGGCGTACAGCGCTTTTTTTATGAGCAGTGTGTTTTCCGTCATGATCTTCTATCTATACGCTGCTTTCCTTGCACATCCCGATGTGGCAAGCGGCAAGATTCTAGCAGCGGATAAAGTAAGACAGGGCATCGTGTTCTGCGAATACATCATCGCTATCTTTTCGCTTCTTTTCGTATTCTACTCCAACTCTGCGTTTATGAAGACTAGAAAGCAAGAGTTTGGCTTGTTCTCTTTGTTCGGAATGACCCGTATGCAACTTCGCTGGCTAGTCCTCTACGAAAATGCAGCTATCGCCGTTTTGGCGATTGGCACCGGCCTCGGCCTGGGCATCTTGTTCAGCAAACTGTTCTTTTTGACCCTTGCTGTTTTGCTAGGAATGAAAGATACGATTTCTTTCACCATTCCGATCAAAGCAGTGTGGCTAACGGCTGGATGTTTCTTCTTGTTGTTCACGCTCATTTCGCTGTGGACTGTAATACGGATCGGTCGTACAGAAATCGTTGATTTACTCAAGTCTCTGCGGGAGCCAAAAGGGCACCTCGTTTGGTCGCCATGGCTCGCTCTTTTGTCGCTCTTTTGCCTGGGAGCTGCCTATAGCATGGCGCTCAGGCTAGACGAAACACATTTCGATCTGATGGTGTTCCTTATCTTGCTTACGGTGATCGCCGGTACCTATCTTTTCTTCACACAGTTTAGCATATACTTACTGGGAGTTATTCAGAGAAGGCAAAGCGTCTACTATAATCGAACGAACATGATTTTGTTGGCCCAGCTCAGTTATAAGATCAAGGACAACGCGCGAATGCTGTTCATCGTATCGATTTTGAGCGCGTTGATTCTAACGGTATCAGGGTCATTTTACATTTTAGGCGTAGCTGCGCACTATCAAGACTTTCATACCCAACACCGTGATGTCCAGGAAATGATCTCGCTTGCCATATTTATCGGTCTGTTTATCAGCTTCCTGTTCTTTATCGCATCTGGTAGTATGATATACTTCAAGCTATTTACGGAATAGCAAGAGGACAAGGCTCAATTTAAGGCGCTGACTCGGATCGGCATGACCCAAGATGAAATCCGGAAAATTGTCACAGCGCAAGTAGGGATTATTTTCTTTGTCCCTTGTATGGTAGGAATCGTCCACGCGCTGGTCGCGTTGAAGGCGTTGGATAAATTGCTCATGCTATCGAATTGGTCCTATTCGTTCGTTGTCATAGGGATTTACATCGCCATGCAGACCATTTACTTTTTTGTCGCTTGCGGCAGTTACATGAGAAGCGTGCTGCGTTCGTAAACCGAATGACTTCGGCTTCTCTAAGTAATTTATTTCTGAATAATCAATCTACTTTTGAAAAACTCGAATTGAGGAGACTTTACGATGAAAACAGGAATTTTACGTGCCATCATTATGGCTTTCATAATAATGGTAGGTACAGTTTTTTCACCCTTGGCTACTAAAGCCGAGCTGAAAGAAAACAATGTCGAAACGGCAAAAATCGATAAGTACATGGAGTCGGTCATGAAAAGACTTCACATCCCGGGTGCTGCTGTGGGAATTGTCAAAGGCGACCAGATGATTTACGTGAAGGGCTACGGTATTTCAGGTCCTGACAAGACGCCTGTCACACCGCAAACATCATTTGTCATAGGATCAACCAGTTAATCGTTTACGGCGCTGGCCGTCATGCAGCTGGTGGAGGAAGGAAAAATTGATCTCAATGCTCCGATACAGCGCTATTTACCGTGGTTTGAAGTAGCTAACAAAGAAGCCTCCATGAAAATTTTGGTCAAAGACTTGCTCTATCAGACCAGCGGATTTTCGACGCATGACGGCGTAGTTGGAATTGTAAAAGGCAACATGTCCATCGAGGAATATATCCGAAGCCTAAAGAGCACGTCTCTTGCCGATCCTGTCGGCTTCAGGTTTCAATATTCAAATGTAAACTACAATATTCTTGGTGCTATCATTCAAACCGTTTCAGGGGAGCCGTTTCCCCAATATATGAGTAACCACATCTTTAAGCCCTTAAATATGAACCACAGTTACGCCTCAACCGACGAGGCAGAACAGCAAAGCAAAGCAACCGGGTATCAACCCGTTTTTGGATTCATGGTCCCGACACAACAGTTAAATCATCAGGCCACCGTTGCTTCTGGCTATTTGCTATCCAGTGCAGAGGATATGTCAAAGTATGTAATTGCCCAAATGAATGGGGGGGCTTTCAATAACAAGTCCATTTTATCCGAAAAGGGTATCGAGCAATTGCATCGGCCTTCTGCATCGATGGGGAATGGTGCCTCTTATGCCATGGGCTGGACTGTAAAAAATGATGTGATTTTTCATGATGGGAAAACCGAAAATACGTATTCGTTTATGGTCATGAACGGTGATTATGGAATCGTTCTGCTTACAAACGCCCAGGATTCCCTCGTGTCTTACGATAGCGTGATTATGGGAATTCACGGGATTCTCATGGGTGAAGAGCCTACGCTGGACGACATACCGGATTTCAACCAGACGTACCTGATAGTGAATTTGGCAGTTTTAGTGGTCCTTGCAATAGTGGCCCGGTCCATATACTCCGTGTTTACATGGAGAACAAATTGTAAAGCCAAGCCTTTCGGTATTTCTCTACATTTATTGTTCATCTTGTTTTTTCATCTGTTGATTCCTTTGACGATTTTATTCTATCTCCCTAAGGTATTAATCGCACCGTGGTCAGCCATTATGCTGTTTTTACCTGGTTTGGGTCACTTTCTTATTTGCATTTCCATACTCTTACTTTTTATAGGTGTAATAAAAACATTTCTTATTATTCGTAGTGCAAGATTTATGAAGCATACCCGAAAACAGGATGGGTGATTAGACAAAGGATATACATGAAATGAAACCATAGATGAGGTCTGAAAAACTATTTATGTGAGACATATTAGATAATCGAAAGGAACGATATCTAGTGAATGACAATAGAAATTTATCGTTTACTCATATCGTAATTATTTCTTGTTCTGTTGGTTTTATATTACTATGCTGTATTGCTCTATTCGTTCAAACATTTCTCATGTAAAAGAAAGGTGAAGGGCTTCGCATGATGACAATTGTGGATCTAGAAGGGTCAAATACGTATATGTACACATTCAGAAAATGCTCTCACGGTGTACCTCTGGGCATGGCCGACAAAACCGACTTTAGGTCGCCAGCAGACAGTGGTTTGATCTGGAGCTACGTTTCTTTGCGGAAGTATTGATGCGAAAAAAGCTATCCATAGAAAAACGGGCAACACCTTTCCTGGAGGGTGTTGTCCGCTTTTATTTTGGTTATTTGCGGGTCAGTTTATTTCTCTATATACGCATATTTAAAGTAAGAACCGCCTAATGGGAAAATGACAAAGTCTTTCACTTTATCGTTCTTTACATACGCATTCCCACGGAAGTGCAGAGGAGCAAGCGGCATTTCTTCCATTAAAATTGTTTCGGCGTCAAACATCAGCTTTTTGCGTTTTTCTGGATCGGTTTCGTAGTAGCTTTTGTTCAAAAGATCGCGATATTCTTTATTGTCGAAGCGAACCACGTTGTTGCCGCCTTCCTTGTCTTTGTACATCTCGAGGAAGTTGATCGGGTCATTAAAGTCAGCTCCCCACAGCCAAATGCCGAAGTCGAATTTTCCGCTCTGGACGTCAGAGTTAAATACTTTCCATTCAGATGTGCGGATGTCGATGTTGATGCCCAGTGTCTTTTTCCATTCGTCTTGCAGCGCTTGTGCAATCTTTTTGTCTGTTTCTCCGGTGTCGTAGTAATAGGTGACTTTGGGGAACTCTTTTAATCCCAACTCTTGCATCCCTTCGGCGAGCAGCTGCTTCGCTTTTTCTAGGTCTTCCTTAAAATATCCATCTGGATTTAGCCCCATAGAAGTCGGAACCCACCCGTATGCGGCAGGGACTCCTGTTTGCAGGATGTTATCAATCAGCAATTTGCGATCGATAGAATAGGCGAAAGCCTGGCGAATCTTCTTATTGGTAAACGGCGGCTTCTGTGTATTAAAGATGACTGCTTTGGTCCCAGGGTTATCGGCAACGACCAGCTTGCCTTCTTCCTTGATTTGTCCAATCGCATCAGGTGATAAGCCAAATGACGGGTATCCGCCCCAATCCAAGTCTCCATTTTCAAACATGGACAGCGCCGTATTGTTATCTTCAATCACGACAATTTCGATGCGGTCCAGCTTGACATTGGTTTTATCCCAATACGTCAGGCTTTTGCTGAAGGCGAGCTTAGCCTTATGTTCCCAGGTGTCGATCACAAACGGACCATTTCCGACGATGGAGGAAGCTTCACCAGCCCACTTTGGATTGCTCTCGATCGATTTCTTATGGAGGGGAAAATAGGTAGTGAAGGAAGTCAGCTCACGGAAAAAGGGCGTTGGCGAGCGCAGGGTGAAATCAAGCGTATAGTCGTCTGTTGCTTTGACGGCGACATCTTCTGCCTTTCCTGTTCCGTTGAAGAATTCCTCGCCGCCTTTGATATAGAAGAGCTGATAGGCATACCCGGAAGCCGTTTTAGGATCGAGGTTTCGTTTGATCGCGTATTCAAAATCATGAGCGGTAACAGGGTCGCCATTGCTCCACTTGGCATCTTTACGGAGCGTAAAGTGAAACTGGGTAAAGTCTGGAGAGTTGGTGTAGCTTTCCGCCACGGCATTGATCATTTGGCCTTGCCGATCAACAGCGGTTAACCCTTCAAAGGCGAGATTGATCATATCCATAGAAGAGGCGTCAGTTGCAATGCCTGGGTCCATGGTCGGCGGTTCACCGGTGACACTCCAATGTAGGACCATCGGTTCCGTTGAGGCAGTTTCGGCAGGCTTTGCAGGTTGTGTAGTGGTTTGTGTCCCGGAAGCAGGCTGTGCGTTCTCTGGTGGATTCGTACTGCATCCTGTTACAAGACTAAAGAGTAATGCCGCTCCAGATAAACCTAGTAGCCATTTTTTCATATAGACCCTCCTGATATTTTTTAAAAATTTCAAAAAAGTAAAAATATGTTGTTTACAGGTTAAATCAGGAAATATTGGGTGTCATCCACCAATGTGTATATATCTTCGCCGGATAGAATGGGATTTCGAACGGGCTAACTCATACAACTTGTCTATTTGCAATCAATGAAACAGGCGCGAATGGCTCACCACCCAAATAAAAACAAGTGAAGCCAATGATGAAGTTGGCTTCACTTGTTTTTATTTTGCGCTCGGAAATAGATTTGTAGAGATAATAATGATTTAAACCGATCAATGAAGTATTAGACTGGCATTCAACTGACCAGGCATTGGCGGAAATATTGCCGACAGTGTATATCAATAGTAATTGCGGAAAAACTGTGCTTGTTTCGTAGTAACAGCTTACAAAGTTCCACTTGAAAAGAAGTAGAAAATTCGTTATTATCAGAAAAAGAAGTATTTAATTCTATAAAACGGGGATGAATATGTTAACGAAGACATTTCTAGACTTAATCAGGGAAAAATTCCCCAATCTCTCTCCTGGACAAAAAAAAGTTGCAGAATTTTTAGTTGCTTCCTTGGAACAAAGCTCGCTTTATACCATTTCTCAGATTGGACGTGAAGTTGGTGTTAGTGAAACAACAGTCATACGTCTTGCTTATGCGTTAGGTTTAAATAGCTTTTCTGAGATGCAAAAGATGATTAGACAAGAGTGGCTCAGCCAAAAACAATCCACTACTAATTCTCATTCAATGTCTGAAAAAGAAGAAGTTACAGTTACCAACTTTTTTTCTCATTCCATCGAACAAGAAAAAAAAATATTGGATAGCCTACGTAATCAAATAAGAGAAGAGGATATATGGAGAACAGCAGAACTGTTAATTCGTGCAGACCGAATTTTCATAGGTGGATTTCGGGAAACGTATACGGCTGCTTACTGGCTATCCTATAAATTGAATCAGCTTCGGGATAATATCTACGTGTCTTCCCCAACAGGATATATTCCCGAGACATTATGCAATTTTAGCGAAAAATCAGTTGTGCTCTTGATGTCACTTCCACGCTACTCTAAAGAAGCTCTTATCTTGGCTGACCAAGCAAGAAAAGAAAGGGCAACTTTAATAGCCATAACGGATAGGCATTTATCACCAATCGGCCAACTTGCATCTATTACATTGACTACGGGTGAAAATACAGAGATCTTCTCAGATCATGTCTTACCTCTCCTTAGTATATCTCAGTTAATCGTGATGGGAATGCATCAAAGAGATCCAAAAAACATTAGAGAAAGGCAAGAAAAAATGGAACAAATTTACAACCATACAGGGATATTTATAGAGTGAAATGGAGATGAATCGCATGATTTAAGCTGACCAGGTTTTACAGCGGAGAAATGAGATTTTTAAAACAAATGAAGAACGAAACTCATTGGCGGAACCAAGTTGGAAAGAGACGGAAAACTCAAACTATATTGCAAGTTTTCTTCAAGAAAAAGGGCTTTATGTAAAGGCTTAAAAATCACACGGAGTACTTGCCGAAATACCAGGGCAAACCGCGCAGAGGTAGTAGCCTTACGAGCTGATATGGATGCATTGCTTCAGGATCAGCCAGTAACCGAAAGCCAGGTCCTGTTACTGAACGACAACATCTAAGGAGGGTAACGAGCATGGATAATAAGGCCTATTATGAATTGCTGGAAAGCAAATTCCCTACGTACAAAGAATTTACCGTCATTCCGGTTCGCGACAACGGCGAACCACTGGTGCCGATTGGAGCGGAATTCTCCGGAAAAGTCTATATTCTGGAAGATTACAAACAATTCACCGGCGAGCAAATCTTCGTACGTTCCCAGGTACTGAAAATGCTTGTGCAAGCGCAAAAAGAGCTGAAGGCACTCCGGCCGGACTACGATTTGGAGATTCTCTGCGGGTATCGCCATCCCGAAATTCAGGAAAGAATCCATAGCGAGCACAAAAATTGGCTGAAAGAACATGGGCCGCACCTGGAGGGCGACGAGCTGACCGAGGCAGCGCATCGCTTCGCTGCCGCTCCCGACGTCGCCGGACATCCGACAGGCGGTGCGGTGGACGTGCAGATCGTCGGTCCGGATGGTGCGCCCATCGACATGGGACCTGCCTTTGAGCCGAGCAAGGACGTGTATGTGTTTTCTCCGTTTGTCGAGAGAGCAGTGTGGAAAAACCGGCAATTATTGCGGAATTGCATGGTCAAGGCCGGGTTTGCTCCGTTTGACGGCGAGTGGTGGCATTTTGCCTACGGGGACCGGGAATGGGCGAGCTATTACGGCAAGCCAGAGGCGATTTACCAACAAATTCGCTTTCAACTGTAAGATTCATGATCCAATAATGATTCCAAAAGGAGTGAAGCAGAGTGGCACAACCTGGCAATTCAAACGTAAGTAGTCAGCTCGAAGAATTTTTTGCGACGCTTGCGAACAAACAGAAATTCAATGGAAACATTCTGGTTCTTGAGCAAGGAGAGGCTATTTTTACAGGCTCTTATGGTTTTGCTGATCTTGAGAGATCGCTTCCGCTGACTCATGATACTGTGTTTGAACTGGCATCTGTCTCCAAGGCTTTCACAGCTATGGGTATCATGCTGTTGCAAGAGCAAGGGAAAATCGAATACGAGGACAAAGTGGACAGTATTCTACCAGATTTCCCATACCGCGATATTACCGTGAGAAATCTGCTCTCGCACACATCCGGTCTACCGGATTACATGGATCTGTTTGCACAGTATTGGGACAGGACAAAAATTGCCACCAACGCCGATGTTCTGGAGCAGCTCGGCGTTCATCAGCCAGCCGTGCTGTTTCAGCCGAACGAGAAATTCGAATACAGCAATACCGGATATGTGCTGCTCGGCTCGATCATCGAGAAGGTATCAGGTATGAGCTTTTCCGAGTTTTTGAAAATGTATATCTTCACCCCCCTGGAAATGGAGAATACCAGAGTGTTCAACAGGAGATTTTCTCAGGAGGTAATTGAAAATTACGCATACGGCTACGTCTATTCCGATGAACTGGGAAGACACAGCTTACCTGATCATGTAAAGGAATATGATTTGGTTATTTATCTGGATGGCATTCAAGGGGATGGTGTCGTGAACTCGACACTCGAAGACCTGCGCAAATGGGACAGGGCTTTATACACTGAAAAGTTGGTAAGTAGCAAAACTATTCAGGCTGCCTTTACTCCAGTTACGTTGGCTGATAATAGTACTTATCATTACGGTTATGGCTGGCTAATTCGTAATGACCCATGGACTGGAAAAGTTGTCTATCACGGCGGCGGTTGGCCAGGGTATAAAAACTGGTTAGGTCGCTATATCGATGTGGACAAAACGATTATTTATCTTACAAATGTGGAGCAGGACCGAGAATTTACTCTAGCAGTTTTAGAGGCAGCGGAAAATATTTTATTTCGGCGGCCTTATCGGATACCCGAATAAAGCATGGAATATAGTTTTTACAACGTCCAATCAAAAAATTATGTATATATTTTTGGATTTGCCTTGAGCTAGGCACGCAGGGCAAATCCTATTTCTTATTTCGAGCAAATATCCGATCTACGGAAAGGGGCGTTTTCCAATTCCTTTTTATTTCTCGTATAGGGTATAAACATGTATCGACAAAATATTTTGTAAATAATTTCAGGTCCAGATATAATTATCAAAACATCTTGCGTGTTGAGAAAAAAGAACTACCCGCAGACGGGATGTGCCGATTTGATCCTGATAAATGTTGTTTTTACCGAGATACCCAAATTGGGGAGTGGATCGAAAAACAGACCTGCAGAAACGACCGCCTTCACGATTTTTTCGAAGGGGTGCGTTTGGTCAGGCAGGAAACGTCCCTCACGTATTTGATATTCGTTCAACTGCGGTGACATTTGTCTTGTCCATGCAGGCAGCGCTTACGTTCTTGCATGTAGAAGAACATTTCCATGGATATGGCGACACTGAGACGATCGTGTGCTTGATGTCTTCGGTAACGGGAAATGGTGGTTTGCTAGGAGCCATATTTATGAAAAAATGCTTGCGTACATCCGGATGATCCCTCTTTTTCTCCTTAGTTTGGCGCTGGATGGTTTTCTCGTCATCATATTCGCAGTCAGCAAAGACCTTTTTGCGGTGTTTGCCATCTGGATTTTTTTCGGTGTTGTCGGTACGGTCAACAGCGTTGTCACAGAAACGGTCGTCCAAAAAACGGTGGCCCAGGATATGAGAGGCATGGGTTGCTTTCTATGCTGATTCATAATGGAACAGCAGCAGTCGGTAACTCTACCAAGAATCCAATTGAACTAACGGGCTATATAGCTTAACAAAAACATCAGAGTCTGCTGGAGATGACCCGGCAGACTCGTTATGCTATTGGGCAGGATTATGGGGAAACGAACGTATTTAACAAAAGCTCAATTATGTTAATAGGTGGTACCAAGTACATTTCTGTATTAAAAAAGGGCAGCTTAAAAAGCCGCCCGTAAAAAAATGGAAAATATTAGCAATCACAACTACAAGCAACAATTACTAAAAGGACGAAGAGTACCAAGGTTAAAGCAAAGTTATCTTCAAAAAAACCCATCGATATCACCCCTGATATGAGATTGAGGAAAAACCTCAAAAATAAGTTATGCAATTTAACGAACGATGTAAGGGCGTTATGGTGCAAAGTAAGAAATTGGGTTTATACAATGCTCAAAGAGATAAATCGGCAAAAATTAAAACTCCTCCGAACTTGGAGGAGCTTGCAACTAACTAGATTGGCGCTACTCGAAACATTCCTGTTAAAACAGGGTACTGCTTAAAGTTGTATTTCTCATACAGTTTCTTACCTTCGTTAGAAGAAAAGAGACCTATGAAAGCTTTATCGGGAGCATTCTCTTTTAGATAGGACATAAGATTGTCCATAATCATTGTACCTATCTCCATTTTTTGATACTGAGGAAGTACAACGATATCTTGAAGATAAAAATAAATGTACCCATCGCCGATTATTCGGCCCATACCAATTATTCTACCTTCAAAAAGAACGACAACTGAATACAAAGAATTTTTTAGGGAATTTTGAATCACTTTAAAATTCATCATATTTTCCCAACCAACTGAAACACATAATTGATGATATTCTTCAAGAGTAGGGTTTCGTTCTACTATCTCAAATGACATATAATCCCTCGCTTTTTAAATTTCTATATCCGAGGATTTAACTTCATTTGAGACACCCCCTTAAATTATGTTAGTGAAATATTACCATTTTTTGTTGTAGATAAACAAGTTAATATGCGCCTTTTGGGAAGTGTAATTAACACAATGTGTAGACAGCTAAACAGAACTTGAAAATCAAATCCCGATCATTAGATCTGCTCTTAAGTTAACCAATCAACTAAAAACAACACCTTCGTTTGTGGAAACAAAGCTAGTGTAAATTTCTTGGGTACCCATGTTTTTAAATTCTTCAATAACCAATAGCAAAGCTGCTTTTCCGTAACCTTTTCCTTGGTGTCTGTAATCAAGCATCAATCTGGTAATAAAGTAAAAACTATTTTTCATTTCAAAGCCGTACACGGTGAAACCAACTAATTGATCATCTGCGTAAATTGCTTTGGGAATCCATTCAGGTTCAACTTTTGCTTGAGCAAGGGAGAGAGCATTGGAGGTGACATGCTCTTTTATTCACTCCAAATTTTTCAATAAAATCCATTTGATTTGTATAAATTACAATTCCTACTTTTCGCAATACTTAGTGAGGGAAATGGGGGAGCAAATTGTCTATCATTGCGTTGCTTAACAAAACGGTAATTATGATGAGAGGTTTGGACGCATGTTTTCTGTACTTTTTAGCCAATGCCTAATACCTTTTCCCGCAAAAGGTTCGTTGTTGTAACGAGGAATGACGTGCAAATGTGCGTGAAATATATGTTGGCCTCCAACCTCAGTTCCATCCTATGTTGTATACCTGTGGACTGAATTGTTCATCTAAGTAATTTTTAACGTCAAGAAGTAGTGAATGAGTATCGTTCCATTCTTCCCTTGTTAGGTCAAATAATGTCTCTCTATGCTCTTTAGGGACAATGACTCCAGAACCAATTAACACTTCTTGAGGGAGTTGAAGAAACATATTAAGTTTCCACCTCTTCTTTTACAAATAAACCCAGAATGGCCGGTCCTAGTGTTGAATTACCAACCGGATTTAACTAAAGTCACAATGACATAGCCTATCCCAATTATAGATGAGATAGATGTCATCACAATCGATACTTTTTGTCTAAAGCCATCCTTAATTAACTGATAAACCGACCAGAGTACAGTTGCAAGGGTTAATACAATCATCACTCGCTGGAATGGTAGCATTGCTTCAGGCCCCATACTCATTAACTCGCTAGCAGTTCCTCCGAGCATGATAAAAACAAGGCCATGTAGCCAATGTTGGGTAGCCAAAAAAGTAATCATAATAGGTAAAAAGGTTGAAATCTTTTTTCCAGAGGCTTTCTTTGATGCTTCTTGTTCAGTTTTTCCCTTTGCACAGCAAAATTTCATAATTATTTCCTCCTCAACACTTTTGATATTAACTTTCCTAAGCCACAATAATCCAGAAATGTGAATTCAATATGAACGTAATATGAACTGCTGCATAGCAAACAGATATAGTATTTGAATAGACTTCGATATTCCTAGGCGTACCTTTGGTTTTAGAACACAAAGCGTCTGATGAGTATGCAATCCCCTTAGGAAAGGAAAGGGGATTAATAAAAATGATGTTGTTATGAGTATGTAACGGCGGATGTTCATTTTTTACACCGTACAGTAAAAGAACCAGATTCGACCGAAAACAACACTAAAGGACAAAGAAGAATGCACGTGAAAAAAGTATTCTAATAGCAGCCACAACTGACGCAAATGCCACCTGTAGGTGGTTTTTTTGTTCATATTGAGTTCACACAGGTGATCTAAAGTGTCAATATGCCAGTTATTAGGAACTTTCACAGGAGGGGTTATTAGAATGTACAAATGGGCATTAGGGGCAATTCTGTATGTGGCGGTGGTCATAGGCGGATTTACGGTCTACGATAAGGTTACTGTCGATGATAAACAGGCTCTAACTAATCATAGCAATGAAAAGCATGGCGTTCAGAATGAAGGCAGCCATGCACATGGAACAGATTCGCATGAAGAAGGTATCAGCGATGTCAATACGTTTGTTCAAGCGGATAAAGATGAAATCAAGGTTTATTTGAAAGACAAGGCGGGAAATCCAGTTAATGAACTAGAAGTAAATCATGAGAAACTTGTTCATTTTATTGTAGTGGATGAACATTTGCAGAAGTATTACCACTTGCACCCGGAACAGACAGGAAAGGGTCAGTTTAAAATCAAAAACACCTTGCCTGAAGGTTTTTATAAGGCATTTATTGATAGTAAGCCAAAAAATCTGGCTTACCATGTAACACCTGTCCCGTTTATAGTCGGCCATCCAACCGTATCAGATCAGAACCTAGGGATTAAACCGGACAACTCGTTTACTCAACAGATCGATGGAGAAACCGTAACACTAAAGATGAGTAGCTTTGAGATCAATCAACCAGTCACTTTAACGTTTGATTTAGACAAAACCAACTTAACTCCATATCTGGGTGCCTTGGGCCATGTTGTGATAGTAGACGAAAGTGCGCAGCAGTATCTGCATGTTCATCCAGCCCAACAGGAGGAACCAGTATTTGAAACACAGTTTGAGCAGCCAGGTATCTATAAAATATGGGCTGAGTTCAAGCAGAATGGAAAAGTAAGGGCATTTCCTTTTGTAGTACAAATCAAGGGAGAGAAATAAAATTGCCAAAGATATTAGTGGTAGATGATGAGGCTCATATCCGAGAGTTGGTCCGTTTGTACCTGGAGGATGAAGGCTTTGAGATAGTGGAGAAATCGAATGGAGAAGATGCGTTGGAATACGCGGAGAATCATATCGTTGATCTTGTAATTCTCGACATTATGATGCCGAGAATGGATGGTTGGGCATTATGCGAGAACCTCCGTGAATTCGGTGAGATGCCAATATTGATGATCACCGCGAAAGGGGAGTCTACTGACCGAATAAAAGGATTTAAACTTGGCACGGACGATTATTTGGTGAAACCCTTTGACCCAGTGGAGCTGGTTCTTCGGGTAAAGGCTTTGCTAAAGCGGTACCGTATCTCTACAGCCAGTCAGATTCAGCTAGGCACTATTACATTAGACCGTAAGCGTTATCAGATTATCTACAGCAATGGTCAAACCATGACACTTCCCATGAAAGAATTCGAGGTACTGTACAAACTGGGCAGTAATCCCGGACAGTTATTTACAAGGGACAATCTAATTGAACACATCTGGGGCATCGACTATGAAGGTGATGATCGGACAGTGGATGTTCACATTAAGAGGCTTCGGGATAGGTTCACTGACCTCGAGTCTGATTTTCGCATCGTGACTATTCGGGGGCTTGGTTATCGTCTGGAGGTGTATCAGGATTAAATCGCTGTATACCCGCGTCGTATTTGTCTTTATCTGCATTGTGATGTTGAGCTTGTTTTCAGCGTTTATGGTCAGTACCTGGATGTTTGAAGGGCGGAGTCATAATTTTATAGCAGAAAAATTAGTTACAGACGGTAAAAACATCATCCAAGCATATCAGAGAGCACCTTCTGCTGAGTTGGGATCGTTTGTGCAAAGTTTCTCTGGTCTTTCTATTTACACGATCCAACTATACAATAAAACAGGTGCGCCCCTACTTGAAGAAAATGAGCACATGCATGTGGAACAGAGTAATATTAAGCAGGTGCTTGGTGGCAACATTGCACGCACTGTCGATGCAGAAACACACGGTCTTCCAATCGTGGGGGTTCCTTTTTCGGTGAAAGGTGATCCCTACGCTTTGTTTCTCACATTGGATAAGAATACGGTGGAGCAAGAGCAAGAAAATATGCCTTGGATTCATGCATTATATATTCTTGTTCTGTTTATTGGTAGCTTTCTGATTTTGATTGCCGCCCGTTATGTGGTAAATCCGATCATGCAGTTAACGGAAGCGACGAAGAGGATGGCAAAAGGGAACTTCGATTCTGCGAGCCTTCCTATGAATCGTAGGGATGAAATTGGTCAATTAAGCGTGAGTTTTCATGATATGGCAAAAGAGCTTGCGAAACTGGATCAGATGCGTAAAGACTTTGTTTCGAGTGTCTCTCATGAGATTCAATCACCGTTAACTTCAATTTCAGGATTTACGAAAGCTTTAAAGCAGAAGAAAATGAGTGAAGAGAGCCGTCTACGTTATTTGACGATTATCGAGGAGGAGAGCGAGAGGTTATCTCGCTTAGGGCAAAATTTACTTCAGCTCTCTTATTTACAGCAGGAGCAGCTTCCATTAAAGGTTACTACATACCGATTGGATGAGCAGCTGCGGAGGGGTGTCATCACTTTAGAGCCTCTATGGACCAAAAAAGAAATCAACGTGGTTGTTGATCTTGAGGCAATAACCGTTCATGCGGACAAAGATCAACTGGATCAGGTGTGGATTAACTTGCTGAACAACGCTATCAAATTCACTGCGCCTCACGGTACGATACGCATCCAATCGATAGGGAAAGCGCATCAAAATATCGTATCGATAACAGACAGTGGAATGGGGATCCCTGAAGAAGAACTTGTCAATATTTTCAAACCGTTTCATAAAGTGGACAAAGCCCGTAGTAGTTCTGTAAAGGGAAATGGGCTTGGTTTATCTATCGTCAAACAAATCATAGATATGCATAACGGAGAAATTCATGTGTCTAGTAGTCTTGGTAGCGGAACAATTTTTACGGTCACAATACCGAGTGAGACCTAGCATACCCAAACAACAATTTTACTCTGAGAAAATACCGCCACCCGTGGGCGGTATTTTTTAATATATTTATGTCAGTTCATTTTGAGTTCATAAAGCTGGTTTATCGTATCCCCAGGGAATGTTAACATGAAAATTTTTCTAGGGAGTTGTGTAGTGTAGTGGAAGAAAATAATCTGAGGTGTTTACATGATCTTACAGTATGAGGTACATCGGTGGAATGTAAAAGCACCATATATCATCCATCAATGAGATTTTTGAATGTTAAGACATGTAAATATACCATTTTTAAGCAAGAAAAATGTAGGAGGAAGAGAAAGTGAAAATTAGAAAGTCGTCTATTTTACTAGTACTCAGTTTAGGTTTGTTATTAAGCGGTTGTACTTCCCCTAGAGAAGAATCTGTAACTGAACAGAAAAAGGAAAAGATTGTTGCAGGTGTAACAATCAGCAAAAATAACCAAGCCATCGTCGAATGGAAATCCGGAGAAATAAAACCGCGCGAACGTGTGGAGCCCTCTTTCGGCGTTTCTGGCAAAATTACTACGATCAATGTACATGAAGGGCAATATGTGAAAAAAGGAACGCTCTTAGCAACTATTGACGCAGGGGTTTATGCTACTGCTAGTCAAGCAGCGAATACAGCGATTGGCGAAGCTATAGCTCGCAGGGAACGGTTATTAAAAGGGGCTGACGATGAATCACGTAAACAACAAAAAATACGCATACAATCAGCTGAACGAAATCTAACCGAAGCTCAAACAAATCTAAACAAAATGAATCGGTTGTACGCGGCCGATGCGATTTCAAAAGATACCCTAACGAGTGCCGAGAATGCCCTAAAAACCGCCGAAGAAGCGTTTCGTACTGAACAATTAACATGGGATAAATTAGTCAAGGCACCTGAACAAGAAGCTTTAGCAGGCATCGACTCGAATATTGCCCAGGCACGTAATAGTTCCGCTCAAGCTTCTAACGGTTTAACTGGAACTAAGATTATCGCCCCTTTTGATGGCACTATATCGGACGTATGGGGTGTCGAGGGTGACCAAGCGGTAGCAGGCTCGCGAGTACTCGAACTCGTTGATTTAGGGGAACTCAAGGTAACCGTTGCTGTTGAAACGGGCATTCGCAAGACTCTATCAGCTGGAGCAAAAGTAATCGTAAAAGATGAAGATGGAAAAGAGCGTGAAGGACGCATTCATTTTATCTCTCCAATGCCGAACCAATCAACAGGGAAATATGAAGTAGAAGTTCGCATATCAAATGGAACTGCTACAAGTGCAACAGCATGGCTAGGAGGACGTGTAGCAAAAGTAGGTTTACCTCGACACACCGAAGGAGGTTACCTGATCGGAATTGAGAGCGTTGGAATTGGTGAAGGTGGCAACTGGGTTTTGGTCATCAAAGACGGAAAGCTTGAGCAACGTAAAGTTACCACAGGAGAAACCTTTGGCGACGTTATTGAAGTTACGAAAGGTTTAAGAGAAGGGGAACGTGTAGTGAAATCAGGGGTCTCCTTCTTACTCCCCGGTGAAAAAGTCAGAGAGGTAAATGCAAATGAATAAAATAATAGAAGGTTTATTAAAGCGAAAGCTGATTATTTTCCTACTAACTTTCTTTATCATTGCGGCAGGATTAGGGTCGGTAATTTCCTTTAACAGGGAACTCCTGCCGAAGTATGATAAATCTATTGTCAAGGTGAGGGGTTACGGTGGAGGATTACCCCCTGAGGAGATTGAAGAAAGGGTTACAAAGCCGATTGAAAAAGAACTGGCAGGAATGAATGCAATTAAGGAATTCTCCTCAGAAACGGGTACAGGACAGGTACAGATCACAATCGTTGCTTATTCGGGTAAAGGAAATGAAGCGAAGGACGAGGTTACAGGTATTGTAAACCGATTACGAGCGGGTTTCCCTAAGGATATGGAGGATGTAACCGTTGAAGTGGCGGGTAACGAAGATAGTGAATTCTTGATGGCAGTTGCCCTCTCAGGAAACGAGCTAAGCACCCTGTATAATTTAGCGAATACTGCAATTAAAGATCGACTAGAAGGTGTTGAAGGGGTCAAAAAGATAGATATCAATAAATCTAATCTATCGAATAAAATTCAAATTACCTTGGACGCTAATAAGCTAGAGGTCTATGGACTAACCCCTGCAAGTGTAAGTGAACGCCTAAAAAACTTAAATCGAAACGGAGCTTTAGGAACCTTAACGAATGATAGTTTTAAGACAGTCATCGAAGTTGATAGTTCACTTCATTCCGTTCAGTCCCTGAAGAACGCTTTGATTGAAACCAAGGTAGGTACCGTTGCACTTGGAGAGTTAGGAACAATTGAGGATTTATGAGGAAAAGGTGACGAAAACACCTCGATTTTCCGATATAACGGGAAACCTTTCATTAACGTGATGATAAAGAAAACGGAAGGAACCGACGTCATTGACGCTGTTCATAGATTGGAAACGGAAATTGAAAAGATCAACGAAGAGGCAGAGGGAAAGTACAAGTTAACCGTTCGGGTTGAAGCAGCATCTTTTGTAGAACATGCGGTTAACAATTTAAGTCGGGATGTGATGATTGGGGGAGCCTTGGCGATCGCGATTATGTTCCTATTTTTACGGAATTGGCGAGTAACATTAGTGATCTCGACAACCTTACCGCTTTCCGTCCTGATTACGTTTATTGGTATGCGTATGTTAGGTTACAGTATAAACATGGTTACTTTGATTTCCCTATCCCTTTCCGTCGGGTTAATTGTCGATGCAGCGATTGTCGTACTAGAAAGCATCTACGATTTCCGCGAAAAGGGAATGGATTTAATTGAGTCGATTAAGCGAGGAACGAAGGAAGTACTTAAATCAGTATTGACCTCTCAGTTAACCATTATTATTGTGTTCCTTCCGTTGATTTTCGGCAATTTAGGAGGGGAAGAATTACAACCTGTTATGGCAACAATTGCTTTTGTCGTAACAACCTCCATCATTGCTTCTACCGTTGCAGCTTTAGTATTCGTACCCGTTTTCTCGGAGAGATTCTTACGTAAAGATAAGAAGGTAAACTTAGAAGGAAAAGAGCCCTGGGTCGTTACTTTTTTTGCCAAGATTTTAGCGGTTGCGCTGAGACATCGTTGGAAAACGGTTCTCGTGGCAATAGGATTGTTCGCGGTAACGATTGTCCTATCGGGAATGGTTAAAATGACTTCGATCAATGGTATCGATGAAACCCGAGTTTATGCTCAGGTATTCATGCAAAAGGGCTCTTCGCGTGACTTTAGTGACCGAGCATCACAAACAATTGAAGAAGGTTTAAAAAAGGTAACAGATGTCAAAGAGGTTTTTGCAGAGGTTTACAAAGATCGAATGGTCTATAATATTAGATTGCTGAAAAAGAGTGAGCAAATAAGACCGCAGGAAGAGGTCGTCAAGGATATTGAGGCAACTTTAAAAAGTGGACTTGGAGTCGATCGCGTAACTGTAGGTTTTGGACAAGGGGAAGTAACGCCAGTAGAAATTCAAATTCGCGGTACGGATATGAAAGTTTTACGTGATCTTGAAGAACAAACGGCAAAAGCCCTCATGTCCATCGACGGGGTTAAGAATCCTCGTAGTGACTTCGGACATTCCTCAGAGAAGTTAACCTTAAAACCTAACATGGAAACTTTGGCGGATTATGGAGTTAGTGAAGATTGGCTAAAGCGTGAACTTGGAGGTTACTTAGCAGAATCAGTGATAACCAAGATGGATATTGAAGGTATTGAACTTGACGTAACTGCACGCTCAAATAGAAACGACTTAAAACACCCTGAACAACTAAAGAATATTGTCATTGAAACTCCTAAGGGTCAAAAAATAGCATTAGATGCTTTGGTTGACTGGAGCTACAGTAAGAGTTTAGATACGATTAGTCGTAAAGATGGAGAAAGGGTTGTTACCGTGCGAGCAGAGTTATTAGGTACGGATATAGGTACGGTAGCAAAAGCGTGGTTGAAGAAGAGACAGGATATCGCGATACCAAACGGTTATCAAATTAAAACCGCGGGAGACCTTCAAAAGGGCAGCGAAAACATGTCAACAGCGGCTATCATTTTTATCGGTGCTTTAGGCCTAATATACGTGGTGATGGTTGCTCAGTTTAATAGTATTAAACATCCGTTTATTATTCTTCTGACCATTCCCATGGCGCTTGTAGGTGTTGTTGTTGGACTTGTGATAACAGGAAGGGCATTGCATGAGTTAGGGATGGTTGGAATAATAATGTTGATCGGAATTGTCGTTTCCAATGCGATACTCTTAATTGACAGGATCAATCTTTTGAGAGAACGAGAACACTTGCCGTTACATCAAGCCATTATCGAAGGTACCCGTAATCGTATCCGACCAGTATTAATGACAAAGCTAACGGCGATTTTAGGCATGACTCCTTTAGCCTTAGCCTATTCGGAAGGATCAGTCTTGGAAGCCCCGTTAGCTACTGTGGTGGTGTTCGGATTAATTTTCCATACGGTGATTACCTTGGTATTAGTGCCCGTTCTGTACTCTCTGTTTGAAACGAGTATGAGTCCGTGGACTCGTTGGTACACTTGGCTTACACTTAAGAGATCAGGAAAGAAAAAAGGTGCAGTGCGAAAGATGGTAGCGGAAGATCCCATTTTGTCCGAATAAATAAGTATCTGAGGATGAGAATTGAAAGGATGCATCTTCCAAGGGGGGTACGAAACCCCTACTTTCTCTCTGAAGGGGTTATTTTGTTTATTACGTGAACCAAAAGGCTGGAGTAAAAGTTTGATCTTGAACGAATGAAATACCAGCCAACTAATATCGCCCCGCGTGGGCGGTATTTTTTTTTACAATACATGTCAGTTCATATTGAGTTCATAATGCTGGTTTATCTTAACTCAAGGGAATGTTAGCGTAAAAATTTCGTTCAGAGGAGAATAAAAGATGAAGATAGTATTACGTATCGTTGTCTATGTAATGACGTTCGTTATCCTTTTCGGAGGGGTCGGTGCGTTTGGGTATATTCGCTCCAATCAGGGATATTGGATCCCCACTCGGCAAACACCGATGCCTGATTTTCAAGACGTGAGAGTCCCTGAACACCATCCGGAAAAACCTACAGTAGCGGTTATGTTATCCAATCCGACGACAGAAGTATTTGATTTTATGGTTCCGTATGAAATGTTCGCCATGACTAGGGCTTATAACGTCTATGCAGTTGCCCCGGACAAAAATGTGAAGACACTCTCGGGTGGTTTGGATCTGATGCCGCACTATTCTTTTGATGAACTGGACCGCTTATTAGGAAAAAGTCCCGACCTTATTGTGATACCGGCCATGCCTAGGGTTGACGAAGCAAAGTATAAACCTGTTCGGGAATGGATACAAAAACATGCTGATACGAAGTTGTTAAGCATTTGCGCTGGAGGGGTGAATCTCGCCGATACAGGTTTATTAAAAGGGAAAGAAGCAACCACGGACTGGAAAAGTTTTGATTATCATGAAATCAATAAATATCCTGAAACAAAATGGAGAAGGGATCTGCGTTATGTTGCAGACGGGAACATCGTCTCTTCAGCAGCGCTCACTTCAGGAATCGATGCTGTCCTCTATGTGATCTCACAGCAATTAGGCGAACCTACAGCGGAGAAAATAGCGAAAGAGATGAATTACCCTTCTTATCATTTCGTAAAAAATCCGAAGGTAGACCCTTATTATCTTGATCACACCGAAGTGATTTTTGCGTTCAACCAAGCATTCCAATGGAACAAAAAAAGCGCAGGGGTGTTGTTGTATAACGGCATGGATGACGGAGCACTTACGACGATTTTTGATACCTATGCTGCTTCTGGAACAACAAAGGTGCACACTATCTCAGACGCCAAGCAGCCTATCGTCACGAAGTATCATCTTAACCTAGTCACCCGATATCAAATGTCGAATGCGCCGAAGCTAGATCGAATGTTTGTTCCGGGAGTGAAGGCGGAGACTTTAGCTGCGGAAGATATCAAGCAGTGGTACGAAAAGGGTAACAACGTGGTGCCTGAGTTCATTCACAGTGGCACCGCGGAAAGATTTATCTTTGATGCTCCGCTTGAAGATTTAGCCAAGCAGGAGGACGTCCTAACCGCTCAATATGGTGCCAAGCGATTGGAATACCGTGCCACCAATCTAAACTTCGAAGGCAAACCGTTTTCCTATGAAGCTTTCGGTATACCAGCTTTGCTTACTTTAGCAGCATTACTTACAGCTTTTTATATTGATAGACGATTCATTCGAAAAGTGAAGAGAGATAGTCAGCCATCAACAGGGAAAATCTAAAATGTTGAGTTGGGGTCCAATCAAATTATCTGAGTCATAGCATAGTTAACAGGTCTCATTGATCTAGGCTATAAGATGATGACGAGGGAAAATAAAATGGGTGCTGCGGCATCCGTTTTTGTTTGTTATACGGACGAGCAGCTTAACACGATAAGCTCAGTATGAATTCAAAGGGTATAAAGGGAAAATTAAATAATTGTGTTAATGATGATAACGCTATGTGTTGACGATGTAAACACAACGATATATGATTAACTTATTCGGATTGTCAGGAGGTATTAGGTAGATGGATGCTAATTTGCACATACGCTTGCCAAAAGAACTAAAAGAACAATTTCAACAGGTCGCGAAGGATAACAATAAAGATAGCTCATCTTTAGTGAGAGACTGGATTTCGAGTTATGTAGCTGAACATCAAAAATCAGATGAAGATTTAGCAGCTGATTTGTATCTAGCAGGATACCAACTTCAACAAGCGTTTGGGGGGAGAGAAAAGGTGAGCAAGGAGTTTGCACAGCGATTGCAAGAGCACTCCTTAACGAATCAAAAGGAATTCACAGATCTAATAATATCAACCTACTTGGATCTTAACTTGACAATTCCTTCCATTGTTTCGAAAACGACCAAAGGTTTCGCTTTTTCGCAAATGTTTTTGTTGGGTTTATTAGGAGATAGGCCAAAAGGAAAAATCTAGGTTATAATGATTCGTTCATTATAGATAAAAGAATGGGATTCGAAAGTTCATTCCGAAAGGGCTGCCACTTGGCAGCCCTTTGTTCAGCTAACGGGTAGTTGTCCAAACAATCCATATCACTGATTATCGGGCAAATTACCTACCCGACCTTCGACAAAAGCTACAGTGGAATCCTTCAAAAACTGGGGTTTATAGATGAGAAAACACACTGATCAATGTTCACTTTCTAAACTCAAAACAAAATAGAAAACGGTAATTTTCCATGACCTCGAGAAAAGAAAGGATATATAAAGAGAATATCAAGACATTCTCTTTTACTAGGTAAGGGATAGTGGAACTCTAGCTTGAATAAGCCGGAGAAAAAAAGTGGGCTATTCGTTAGCAGTTCTTTTGGCTGGATCGTCAAGATCTACATCGAATATGCGCCAGGTCCGATCAGAGCAAGACCAATAGCTACTGCAACGATTACAAAAGGATATTCAATACCGCCTTTATCCGCCCAATAACCATTGGGCAAGTGAACTTTCATAGCTCCTAACATTGCGATAACGATCATCGCTGAACCCAAGGTGAAAAATAACCCTGTAGTGAATAGTAGACCACCGACAAACTCAAGTATCCCAGCTAATGCAGCCATAAAGGCACCGGGTTTGATTCCGACAGATTCCATCCAACCCCCAGTCCCCTTTATTCCATACCCACCAAACCAACCAAATAATTTTTGGCTCCCATGGCCGACAAAGCTTAACCCTAAAACGAGACGAATAATCAATATTCCAAGATCCTCCATAAACTTGCCAACGCCTTTCCTAAGGACATATGAGTCTTGATCAATATCATTTCTTTATTAGATACTGTCCCATAATAAGAGGAGTTTATGTATGTGAGCTTTCAGCGAGTGGAAGGATTTTTATGTTGATAAAGAGCCTGAAGGAACTGCTTTTTTAGCTTCTTTTCTTTTGTGGTCACCGTAGCAGTTTGCAGGCGCTGTTCTAGGTCAGCTAACGGGCAGTTTCACGCATGAATAAAATTATCCCAAGCACAATAAATCGGTTCTTGAATATGATTGTTATATGAAAAAGTCAGTGTGTACATTTGTTGGATTTGTTTTGTCCTAAAGGGTGAAACTTTCGAAATTGTCGTTTACAGTCTCACCTCACACCGATATATACGAGCAATTACTATGTTAGGTGGGAGGAAGAATACATGGATTCCTTTCAAAATGAACATATGCTATCACAAAATTCATCAAATAATGCAGCAAAGAAACAATCAAGTAATCAATCAAAAAATAATGCAGTAAAGAAACAATCAACTAAAAATTCATCAAGTAACGCAAAAAAGAAACAATCAAACAATAAATCATCAGGTAATGCAAAAGAGAAACAGTCAACAAATAGTTCATCCAATTTACATTGCCTGAACGGGAATAATTTAGAACTCATTGTGGCTGTTCTGCTTTTAACTGGTAAGTTACGAGTAGATGCTGTTCAATTGTTTAGACAAGCTACGATGATTGTCAGCTTAACGGGAAAGTACATTACACTAGGCGACTTGAGCAATAATAATGTAGATAACATGCTGAAATTGCTGAACGATAATGGAAATATGACCGTAGATGAGATGATTCAGGGACTTAAAAATAAAATGGATAGTTGATGAGTTTATTTAGCATAGAAAAGGGTGAACTCATAATGATAAATTTTGATGGAGAAGGTTTCTCTGAAATCATATTAATCATTATTTTAGTTGCATTACTATTATTTGGTTCCAAAGATATAGTCGGTCTTTCAGCTCAACCAACAAAACCTTAGAAACCTACACCGACTTATTTTGCGTATGCTAGCCGAATAAAGGCAGTAGTAGTCTAGGACTTTATTTTCACGTCCGAGCCTACCACTGCCTTTTTATTTGAGAGTAGTCACATACAGAATGATCGGGTGGTTATTCTTCACTCCCACCAATGCTTCCTTTCACTGAGTCCAGCGTCCCACAACTCAGCATTCCCGGAAACGGTAATCGTAATTTCGTTTATCTGGTCAAAAGGCATTTCAAACGTATCTGCATCTTGCATATAGAGTTCACTAAACTGAGCGATCAGTTGTCCATCTGCGATAACAGTAACTTCCCCTTTCCTTTCACCATTGTCGGGAATGCCATAATGAGAGTAGAACTTTACGTTTTTTTTGTTCCCCAGGATATAGGTGTATGTTTTGCTCTTTTCACCTTGGCTGCTATACACGTTCATTTTGGGCTCTATTTTCTTGCCTTTTACAGTGAAGCTCGATAGATTTGTAGTCCTCGGTAATCTTCCATTTCTTTCTTTCCAACCATGTAAGGCTTGTATCGGTCCTTCTCTTTTCTCTAGAGCATAATGAACCGTTTCGGATACCACCATGATGCCTATGAGAAGGACACCAATAGAAAGTGCCGAAGCCAGGAGCTTCTTATAAGAAATTTTGGAAGCAAAGCCAACTTTATAGGCGACAAATCCAATCGCTGCACCCAAGGTGTTGGATATGACATCATCCACATCAAAGGAGCCGAGATGGGTGAGGGCTTGTAGTGTTTCCAGAACGAGAATTGCCGATATAAAGAACGTGATGAATTTCACAAAACGAATACGATACAACAAGGGAAAGAGGGTGCCAAAAGGGATAAAAGCGGCAATGTTTCCAAAATCGTATAACCATGAAAATGAGAATTCAGGAAATAAAAGTGGAACAGCCTCGGGAACAAGCATAAATACGTATCCATATACATCGGTTGCATGTTCTACTCTGTTAAAAGCAAAGAACATAAAATACAAAATCAAGCTGATATAGAAAAGGGTCCCTGCAAATAGGGGTTTCCGAATTTTCATTTCCATCATCTAAACGTCTCCTCGTTTACGTGTGGGTACGTACTCCCACTTGCATAGAATCTCTTTTAGAATGACGGAAGCGGATCACAATTGGTAACGCACCATTTCTCGCACTGGAAGGAAGCTGCTGTCTCTCCAGGAAGTAAAAAGTACCCTTGCAAACGACAAGGGTACTGTACGAATCAAACAAAAAGGGTATCAGAACTCGTTACCGCAATCTGGTTATTTGCAGTACCAAAGCCGTTCAGTACCGAATTATGGTGAGCAATGATTTGTTCCGCTTTTAACACATGACTATCGAGTGTTGAATGGCAATCCTCAACGAGTGTGACATCGTACCCTAATGAAATGGCTCGTCTGCTGGTTGTGTCGATACAGTATTCGGTTTGTAAGCCAACGATGACAAGGTGATAGATTTCTCTGGACTCAAGTTCATCTCGTAGGGGTGTATCAAAAAAAGAGTCACATGCGAATTTTTGGATTACAGGTTCATGTTCCTTTGGGGTAATAGCGTGGTGGATTTGCCAGGTTGGCGTCCCAATTTCAAACTCGCCTTCGCTCTCACAATGCTGGATGTAGAAGACTGGGATCTGTAAATCACGGGTTCGGGTAATCAACTTCTCAATCCGTTCAACTAATGCATGACCCTCAAAAGCATGCTCGATCAGGAATTCTTGAACATCTACAATAAGGAGTGCAGTATTTTTACTCAATGGACAACCACCCTTCCGAGATATGTACCCTCAAAAACAGTATAAGAGGACGAGGTTGTACTGAACAGATAGAAAAACGAATGTTTTCAAATTTTTCTAGTAAATGGAACTCGTGTGCTGCGCGAAAAAACCTCCGCAGGACGCGGAGTCGGACAAGGTATAGCACTGGCAATGGCAAAAGAAGGCGCGAATGTCGCCGTTGTCGATATGAATGCAGAAAACGCAGAATCCACAGCGCAACAGCTACGTTGTCGTACAGCTGTCTTCTTGGCTTCTCAAGATTCTGATTACATCACCGGCCAAACCATTATGGTCGATGGCGGCGGGGTCATGCTACGCTAGTTGACGAGCAGGTGCAACTATTACCATAATAAGAATAGTAACGATAAGGCTGTTGGCATCAGGCTGACAGCTTTTTTCGTACCTGTCTTGCTGGAAATTCGAAAAAGGTGTGGATTTCAATTGGAGAACAAGACATACGCCATCAGTGAAATAGCAGGGATGCTTCAAATCACCAAGCGAACGTTGCGGTTTTATGACCAAATCGGCTTGCTGACGCCTTCGCTGTTTTCTTCCGGAGGGCATCGGTTGTACACGAGTGACGATATTGAAAAGCTGTACAAGATCCGCTTGCTCAAAGGGCTGGGGCTGAATCTGAAACAAGTAAAGCTAATCTTTGAAGAGTCCAAGCTGGAGTGGGAGGATCTTTTACGCCAGCAATTGTCCGAAATCGACAAGCAGTTAAAAAAGTACAAGCTCATGCAAGAGATAGTACTCATCGTCCAGCGCTCGATCAAGCTGGAAGGGAAAATGGACTGGGAAAACTTGTTCCGCTATTTGTACTTGCTCTACGAGGATAAAACGGTTGCCCAGCAGCATACTTTACATCATTTTATTACGGAAGATGAGCTCCATTTTTTACGTACTCAACTCCCTCAAATGAAAGAAGATGACCCCCGAACCAATGAGCTGATCGAGCTGTTTTCAGAAATGAAAGCGGACGATGAGCGAGATCCGGCTTCAGCCAAAGCCCAAGTCTGGGCAGAAAAAATCGTAATCGCATCCGACCACATTTTTAAAGGCAGGGAAGAGCTGCGTGAAAAGGTATGGCGCATTCAAAGAGATGCTCCAGAGCTCGCTTTTCAATATCCGATCGACCCTGAGTTGATTGATTTTATCGAAAAGGCATTAACCATTTATCGCGAAAAAAACAAATAATGAAAACATGAAGGTAGCCCATGGAATGGATCCGTGGGTTTTTCGTTTTCCATTTAAAGGAGGTGAGTGGAAGTGCTTTCGCTAGGAAATGCTATCCGTAAATGGGGATATTCCGCATAGGAGTGGAAGCAGCATGCAATGGTACGAACGTCTAAACGATTACTTTCCCGAGCACGAGATGAAGGATATCGGTCAGTTTCATGCTTTGATTGAGGATAAAGATGTTTATCACAAAGAAGAAACAGAGGATTATCTTTTGCTGTATGCTGAATTTCCCACCTTTCTCTTCATCGATTATTTGCTCATCCACCCGGATACGAGAGGAAAAGGTGTAGGGACACAAGTATTGACTCAGCTAAAGAAAAAAGGAAAAACCATCTTGCTGGAAGTAGAACCTGTCGATCGAGAGGACGAAGATACCGTGAAAAGGGCCAATTTTTACCTGAAAAATGGATTCGTAAAAGCTGATCGGATTCAATACCGCAGAGAAGATCACCAAGGGGAAACGTATGAGATGAAGGTCTACTACTGGAGCCCTGAAAAGGATGAGCCACAAGAGAGAATCCTGGATAAAATGGCCAAAGCTTGCGAGGAAATTCATAATTTTCGATCCCACCGCTTTTATGGTAGGGAAGTCGCGAATCCGGATGAAGTGTTGACGCTGAAGCAATGAATGATGCAGGCGAATAGCCATGGAGGAGATGCGTTATCCCATTGGTCCGTTCAAACGGCAGGATTCGTATGATGAGGAGACAAGGGCAGGTTGTCCATCATTTGGCGGACGCAAATATCATTTAGACTGATTAATAAAGTATTAGACTAAATAATAAAGTTGTAGACTGGTGGCCACGTTAAACTAACGGGCAGCATTAGTTCAATAAGAACCCAACGCAACTTCAGGATTTCCTTATGCTGCATAGAACCGCAAGTTGACTATGCAGTAACGGAGTCGGCTTGAACTAGGTTTTTTGATGTGACAAATGGTAGTGGAAAATCAAAAAAGAACCTGGGCAGTTTTGCCAGGTTCTTTTATATTGCACATAAACAGACACGATGATATAATCAGATCACGACTGTTTCGATTTATATGGTCAAAATTATCGCATCTTACACTTTAAATGTACCATGCCGGCAAACCCTTGTCAAATGTTTTTTCTTAATTTAATGGTTAGGAGAGATGTTGAATGAGTTCTTTAGTTCTCGGTTTTCAGGAAATGGAAAAAACGCAGTTGTTGGTCGTGGGCGGAAAAGGGTTACATTTAGGGGAATTATCAAAAATTCAAGGAATACAAGTACCAGAAGGATTTTGTGTTACAACAGTGGGATATCAAAGAGCCATCGAACAAATCGAAACGTATCATGCTTTGTTGGATCGACTAACCATGCTAAAAGTAGAAGATCGAGATCAAATAGGTGAAATCAGCAGGAAGATTAGACAAATCATTATGGAAGTAGAAATTCCTTCCGATGTTGTGAAAGCAGTTACTCACTATCTCTCCCAGTTTGGAGAGGAACATGCTTATGCAGTGCGTTCTAGTGCGACTGCTGAAGATTTACCACATGCCTCCTTTGCTGGTCAACAAGACACCTATTTAAATATCGTCGGCGTCGATTCCATCTTGCAGCATATCAGCAAATGTTGGGCTTCCCTGTTTACGGATCGCGCGGTAATCTACCGTATGCAAAATGGATTTGACCACAGTCAAGTTTATTTATCCGTTATCGTTCAAAGGATGGTTTTCCCACAGGTTTCAGGGATTTTATTTACCGCTGATCCAATTACATCTAACCGGAAGTTGCTATCCATCGATGCCAGTTTTGGACTTGGAGAAGCACTGGTCTCTGGCTTGGTATCTGCTGATTGTTATAAAGTACAGGAGGGGCAAATCGTCGATAAGAGGATAGCAACCAAAAAATTGGCTATCTATGGACGAAAAGAAGGCGGAACAGAGACAAAGCAGATCGATCCTGATCAGCAAAAGACGCAAACACTTACTGAACAACAAATTTTACAATTAGCAAGCATCGGAAGACAGATCGAAGCTTATTTTGGTTGCCCACAAGATATCGAATGGTGCTTGGCTGATGATACTTTTTATATTGTCCAGAGTCGTCCAATCACGACTTTATATCCCATCCCTGAAGCGAATGATCAAGAAAATCACGTCTATGTATCTGTTGGCCATCAACAAATGATGACCGACCCCATGAAACCATTGGGATTGTCTTTTTTCCTGTTAACGACTCCTGCACCCATGCGTAAAGCTGGTGGAAGGTTGTTTGTTGATGTTACACATCAACTGGCTTCACCTGTCAGTAGAAACATTTTATTAAATGCTATGGGACAACACGATCCGCTCATGAAAGACGCACTTATGAACATCATTGGGCGTGGAGATTATATAAAGTCGTTACCAAATGATAATAAAGCACCGAGTCCCACTAGAGGCAATACAGATATGCTGGCACAAATCGAAAACAATCCATCAATCGTTTCTGATTTGATTAAGCGTAGTCAAACATCGATTGAAGAGTTAAAACAAAACATCCAAACGAAAACAGGAATAGATTTATTTGATTTTATTCTAGAAGATATTCAGGAGTTAAAGAAGATTTTATTTGACCCACAAAGTTCAGCTGTATTTATGGCTGCTATGGATGCTTCATCATGGATCAATGAAAAAATGAACAAGTGGTTGGGTGAAAAAAACGCAGCAGATACGCTTTCTCAATCTGTACCAAACAATATTACTTCGGAAATGGGTCTGGCGCTAATGGAAGTCGCAGATGTGATTCGTCCTTATCCAGAAGTAATTTCTTATTTACAGCATGTAAAAGATGATAACTTTTTGGATGAACTGGTTACGTTTGAAGGCGGACAGGAAACGCAAGACGCTATCTATGCTTATCTCCATAAATACGGAATGCGGTGTGCCGGAGAAATCGATATTACGAGAACTCGTTGGAGCGAAAAACCAATTACACTTGTTCCACTGATAATAGGTAACATCAAAAACTTTGAGCCGAATGCTGGCAATTGGAAATTTGAGCAAGGGCGACAGGAAGCTTTGGAAAAAGAACAAGAGTTATTAGATCGATTGAAGCAATTACCGGATGGTGAACAACAAGCTAAAGAAACAAAACGAATGATCGACCTAATCCGGAATTTCATCGGCTATCGTGAATATCCAAAATACGGCATGGTTCATCGCTACTTCGTTTATAAGCAGGCTTTACTGAAAGAAGCCGAACAACTCGTGCAAGCTAGCATTATTCATGAAAGAGAAGATATCTACTATCTGACTTTTGAAGAACTTCACGAAGTCGTACGCACAAACGAATTTGATTATCAGATCATCAGCAAACGAAAAGACGATTACAAATTTTTTGAAAAACTAACTCCCCCACGTGTAATCACGTCTGATGGTGAAATCATTGCAGGTGAGTACAAACGAGAAAATCTGCCAGCCAAAGCGATTGTAGGTCTACCTGTTTCTTCCGGAGTTATAGAGGGCCGAGCACGTGTCATCTTAAACATGGAAGATGCTGATCTAGAAGATGGAGATATATTAGTCACCTCCTTTACTGACCCTGGATGGACACCATTGTTTGTATCCATAAAAGGTCTAGTCACCGAAGTTGGTGGACTGATGACCCATGGAGCAGTTATCGCGCGTGAATATGGCTTACCAGCAGTTGTCGGAGTGGAGAATGCCACCAAGCTGATAAAAGACGGGCAACGAATTCGCGTGCATGGAACAGAAGGGTATATCGAAATATTGTGATGGCTGAATACGTCAAGTAAGAGCCTCTGTCATCATGGACGGCATTAAATACAATCTGACATGGATAAAAGTGCGGTTACCCTGTTCATTCTTTTATCTACTTTGAGCAGAGATAAGGACACTTAGTGGAATGATAAGGAGAAGAGAGACTAGTTAGCAATTGCAATGTATACGCAAGATGGAAAAGCCTCCTATCTCGCTGTTTTACCCCATATCTTTCCGTTCCCATAAAAAATAGCCCCACCTATTACTCGTGGGGCTAACCTATCCCAATTAGGTACAATTATCTCAACGTTTTCAGTGCACCGCTCCAAGCAATCAATTGATCCAGCATGGCATGGACGTTTGTCTGGTGAAGATCAGATGGCTTGAATACCGAAAAGTTCTCGAAATCGGTAAATAAAGATAAGGTAGGATGAGTTCGGACGTCCGCGACTAACAGCTCACCCAGAATCCCCCGCAGATGTTCAGCCGCTCTTGCTCCGCCTGTAGACCCGTAGCTCACAATTCCGGCAGCTTTGTTATTCCAAGGATCACGCGCCGAGTCCAAGGCGTTTTTCAAAGCTCCTGTAATGCTGTGATTATATTCCTGCACAATAAATACGAATCCGTCCAGGCTTTCAATTTTCGCTTGCCACGCTGCAAGTCCCGACTCTTGCCCAGTTCCTTCGCCAAAGAAAGGCAATTTGTATGCTGAAATATCAACCACTTCATACTCGGCATCCCCGCGTCCATCAGCCGTTTGCTTGACCCATTCCCCAACTTGCGGGCTGACGCGCCCCTGACGAGTACTTCCCAGAATAATACCTATGTTCAGCTTTTCGTTAGCCATCTCTATACCTCCAGAAATAAAGTTATTAACTCACTTAATGTTACTTTCGCTTTGGCACTTTTAGAATGACTCCTTAAAAATTCTTTATCCTCAGAATGTATATATGCGCATGCTAATTCCTGTTAATTCCAACGGACTGTATCATGGTAATGTGGAGCATTGAATGAATGGTACGTGGAAGCGAAACAGGCGACGGATGAACGAAATAAAAACCCGAGCGATTACAGGAGCAATCGATCGGGCTTTTGGTTTACTAGCAATGCCGCCGACTCCACATGTGCGGAAGGTGACAGGGAGTACAAAAGGAGTGAATCAATTCGAAGTTTCATCCAGATGGGTAGCGTAGTACATGAGACCTCGTTTAAAATACTGAAGTTTCTCGTCAGTCGTTGTCTCCATCAAATTGGTCAAAACGATTTCCATCGCTTCCTTATAACTCTGCGTGTTGTACAGAGAAATTGCATGCAAGACCTGGATCGCCCGGTTATCAGGAAACTCTTTCACGCCTCGGCGCAGTGTTTCCTCCGCCTGCTGATAGTATCCTAAATATCGATACGTGCTGCCCAGGCCGAGCAAGCATCTCTCAAGGTCCGGTCCGGATAGTCCTAATTCGAGGGCACGTACATAATACGGTATGGCCTGTGATCCCAATCCAGAATTGTCATGGGCCACTCCCGTCTGAAAGATAATCTCCGCGTCATCAGGGAAAGCAGCAGCCAATTCTAAAAGGAGCGATCTGGCTTCCTTCAGGATGGCTTCGTCTTGCTTGGCCCGTCCCTCTTCTCGCAGCTGAATCGCTTCTGCCAAACGATCTCTCATCATCGATTTTTGCTCTCCCTTTGTACCGTTTTTTTCTCACCAGTAATGCCACACTCTCCACATGCGCCGTATAGACAGTGAAATCAGGCTCAAAGAGAGGGAGTTATTCGCAAATACCAATAGTTTAACACCTTACATGTTTGCGTTTGAAACCAAGCTGGTTTTTATCTACTGCCTTTTGAATGTTTTCAAAAGCGAGCAGAAAACTGCTTTTTCCCTTGTTTTGTTTGACTTCTACTGGACCTACTGCCTTTGCGGTCTCGACAGCCTTATCATGGAGCGGCAAATAGGATACCCCCACAGTGTAAATAAAATTATTCATCGCGTATTTAGCTCGTTGGGGAGATTCGTGAATCGTATTTTTTACCATTTCAAGCATAGTGGCAATTTTACTTTCTGAAAATTCACCGTCCTGGCGATTACCCAAAAGCCAGCAGTAACAACTCCAGCCCGCTGACATTCTCAACTCTTCGTCGCTTGCGATCCATCTATCGGCAACCTCTTGAGCAATATCTGTTTCTGCCAAGGTTACGGCAACCACATAATCGGACAGCATATAAAAATAAGCTGCATCCATCCAACGTTCAAAATCCGCCTCAGTCATTGCTTTTGGGTCTGCAATTATGCCGGCAAAGTACATGGCGTCATAGTTCCCTGTGGCGTAAAGCTGCTCAGCCAAAGGTTGATTTATTTTATTTTTCTTTGCGATAGGCTTCATCTCGCCAGTAGCCACCCCAAAAAGCGGTTCGTGCGCACCATTAGATACGTACATTTTCTTTGATCTTTCCTTGCCCAGAGCTTCAAGCTCCTGCATAACCGTTTCTACATTCATTGTTTCATACTCCCTTCTTTTTTGGAGATTTTACCCTTAAGATGAGAGCCATCGAATCGGTAGCGGAAATACGTGATAATGATTTCTCACTGCTATATATACCTTATTGAATATCGTATCATAGCTGGAGGAATCCACAAAGCTAAAGAGCAGCCTCACTACAAGGCTGCTCTAAAAATGCTATTTCACTAGCAACGCCACCGACTCCACATGTGTGGGTTGCGTAAAATGGACAAAACTGATGTGGCAGTATTCGCTAAGTTGTGATTAGACTGAAGAAGGTTATTGAGTTAACGGGCAGTTATTCGTAATAAGTGTGGCATTGGAATACTATCATCAGGACAATCTCATATATAAAATTTAGACCGGGACTCCTTTTAGAAGGTGTTCCGGCCTTTTTAACGATTATATTCAATGTTACGCATCAAACGATCTGCCCTAACGAGATGTTAGAAGCGTAGCAAATCCCCACGCCATTCCAGTCCCAATTGCATACCAGAACCCTTTTTGAAATTGCAGTTCAAATGATCCTTGTGTTATAGCTACGCCAATGAATCCGATGAGCACTCCTGTCCATTGAAGTATACGGTAACGGGTTCTGAAAAAAAGGGAACTGAAAATAATAAACCAGATCGGGTTAGTTGAGGATAAAATTGAAGAACTCCCGGATGTGATGGTCTGCATGCTTAAAAAATTCCCGCCATCACCAGTTGTTATGGCAGGACTGCTTTTTTACTGATTTTTCCTGCTGCAATCGTCTTAATACCCATCGATCTTTGCATAGAGTCGTGGCTGACGATTATCCAGATACTTCATCAAGGTCCGTTCCCGCTCCCGGTTTACTTCCGCTAGATCAATCGTTTCAATACGAATCTCCTCGTTGTTTCCACCCTTGTAAAGATGCTCGCCATTGGGGGTAATAATGGAGCTTACACCGAAGAAGAGATTGTTTTTTTCCAGACCGACCTTGTTTGCGACGGCGATAAAAATCTGGTTTTCCATCGCCCTGACACGCAGCATCAGCTCGTGATAGGTCTGATAGGGAACATGATGGGCATGCAGCCCCATAACGATCTGTGCGCCTTGCAAAGCATACAGGCGGGTGAGCTCGGGAAATCCGGTGTCGAAGGTCATTTTCAGCGCGAAATTGCCAAAGTCGGTGCGGAACACGGGAAATTCTTCACCGGGCGAATAGATGCCAACCTCCTTGTCAAACAGATGCACCTTACGATAGACACCGTTCAAATGGCCGTCCTTGTCGATAAAAGCAGCGGAGTTGTAATACTTGTTGCCCGCAAGTTCGGGAAAGCCGAAAATAACACCGATCCCCAAGCGGGACGCCTCTTCCTGAATCACGCGAATATGCGGTCCGTCCTTTGGCTCTGCCAATGCGGGGACTTGGTCATAAATATAGGATCCGGTCAAATACATTTCCGGAAACAGCAAATAATCAACGCCTTTTTCCTTGCAATCTCTCATGATGGTTAACGCGCGATGGGTATTGGACTTTTTGTCATACTGCTTGGTTCTGATCTGGGCGATGGCGATTGTGACGAGAGACATGACTTCACCTTCTTATTAGGAGCGGTATTCTTTAATTTTTTTGGAGATGGTCGACTGGTCAACCTCAAGCGCTTCTGCTACCTTGTACATGTTTTGAAACGTATCGTACGCCTTGAGGATCAATTCCTTTTCAAACAGCTTCTTCGCTTCCTTCAAGGGAAGGAAGTCCGATTTGTTCATCATGTCCAAGATGCTGCTTCCCGTAGAGTGCTGAAAGGAGGCAGGCAGATGGCTGGTTTGAATGACTGGGTCCGCTACCGTCACGACCAGCCGCTCTACGATGTTTTCCAGCTCGCGAACATTGCCGGGCCACTCGTAGCTTTCGAAAGCAATCTCGACATCGCGATGGAATTGTTTTTGGACACGGTGCTTGCGGGTGTATTTTTTCAGGAAATAGGCCGTTAATTCGCGAATATCCTCAGGTCGTTTATTCAACGGTGGTATTTCAAGCGGAACGACATTGAGACGATAGTACAAATCTTCACGAAACAGCTTCTTTCCCACCAGCTCAAACAGGTCGGCGTTGGTTGCCGCAATCACGCGGACGTTGATTGGGATCGATTGTGTAGCGCCTAACCGCCGAATCGAATTCTCCTGCAATACCTCGAGTAGCTTTACTTGCAGATTGAATGGTAGCTCGCTGATCTCATCGAGAAATATCGTGCCTCCCTCAGCTGCCTCAAACAGTCCTTCCTTTCCGCCCTTTTGACCACCGGTAAAGCTTCCATGCATATAGCCAAACAGCTCCGCTTCCATCAAGGCAGCTGGAATGGCACCGCAATTGACCGAGATAAAGCAGCTGTTGGCGCGTTCGCTGTTCTTGTGGATAAGCTTGGCAATTGCGCTTTTCCCAACGCCTGATTTCCCCAGAAGCAGGACCGTGGAGTCAACGTAAGAGACCTTGCGGATGATGTCGATAACGTGCTTCATCTCTTCCGATACGGCAATAAAATGATTTTCGTCTGTCACTTGTTCCGACACGGTGATTGCGTCGCGAGGTCCGTCCTTGGCAAAGGTGACAAGCATCGTGGGGGCAGTCCGGATCAGCATGAAGGTAAACGGCGGACAAATGAATTCGGACATCAGCTCAAAGCTGGGTTCATTGATTTGCTGTCTGACCAATTCGCGCACAAAGGTGATTTGCGGCAGGTCGAGCACGGTTTGCAATTCACTCATTTGCGCATCGTTGAAAATCTCCTCGGCACCATGCGGAATTTCGTTCACCCACCAGATTCGATGAATTGGAGTGAGGTGCAATTGGCGGCTCCTCCTTTCATTTGACCCAAAAGATGAAAATAATCATCAAACCTGATCTTTTTCATGTTTTGTTTTATCAAGAAAACAAGTGTTTTTGGCAAAGTGATGGAGGATTTGATGAGAAATATCATCTTTTCCACAGAGTATAACGTAAGAATGCCCGTATTTATAGTGTTTTCTGAATTGGCATATTATTTGCTTATTTTAAACCTTGTCAGAAACAACAAAAAAGGGGGATGAGCTATGAGCAGAGGGGCAGTGACGATAACCTTTTTTATCATTTGCTGGTTGCTCTTGAGCACGCTTGTTGTGCCGCCGATCTTTCGATTGTTTAACCGGATCGAACCATGGGTGTTAGGAATGCCATTTGTCCAGTTTTGGATGCTGTTTGTCATCTTGGTGATCTCGATCCTTTTGATCGTGTGGTACAAAGTTGAGGAGAAAAGGGGGGAGCTGTAGATGAACGCTGTCATTGCCAGCAGTATTATTGCGGGCTTTATTTTGTTGAATGCAATCATTATTCGGATATTCCACAAGAGACAGGATTCAATGGAGGATTATGCAGTAGGTGGCCGCTCCTTTCCATGGTACCTGAGTCTGTTCGGCTTTATTGGTTCGTGGTATGTCGGTTCTATGTACACAGGCTGGTTTGGCGATTCTGCCAACATTGGCTTATTCGCTCAATACGTTGCGGTTTACTCGTTGGGGACGATGATTACGATGTTCATCCTCGTTCGACCGGTATGGGTATGGGGGAAGCTGCACAATTTGCAGACCAATGCGGATTTGGTGGCATTGCGCTACAACAGCAAGAAGTTCGGCCTATTTATTGCGATTACGACCTTTTTGTTCTGGAGTCCGTGGCTCATCGTCGAAATCAAGACGATTGGCTACCTGTTCAGTGCCGCAACCTATGGCGCTGTTCCGTTTAACGTTGGGATGATCGTGGTCAGCCTGTTTGTCATCGTCTATTCCTGGCTTGGAGGAGCGCGAGCAACAGTCATCGGCGATCTGGTGCAAGGCTTGTTTTTTACCTTCGTCGGCAGTGCCACGATGATTTTTCTGATCAATAAGGCGTATGGCGGCATTGGAGAGATGTTCACTGCGCTGGCGGAAAAGGCGCCACAACTGCTGGTGATTAACGAGCAGGTGGGCTATGGCGGGTGGAGCTCTGCGATCATTGCCGGATCCATCGGTGGCATGATGATGCCGGGGATGTTTATCCGCCTGTATATGACGAAAGGGGTGAAGGAGTCAAAGAAGGCGGTTCTGTTTGTGCCGCTGATCGGTTCGGCCTTTACGATTCTTGCGCTTTGGCTGGGGATGGGCGGCAGATTGTTAAACGGCTTTCCGCAGGATGCCCAGTCGGGTGCTTTCTGGATTGCCGATCAATATGGCGGTCCGGTGGCGGTTGGACTGATGGGGATTTTCGCACTCGCTGCCAGCATGTCGACGATCAGTGCCGCAACGATGACGGCTGCTGTGATGATCGGCCGCAATTTCCTTGGATTGTTCAAGATTTCCGAGGGAAACATTTTCAAATTTTCTCGCTGGCTGACTCTGGGGGTCGGGATTCTCGCGACATTGGTAGCGACGATGGAGATTTCCCGTCTCGTTCCGCTGATCCTGTTTGTATATGACTGTATCGCGCAGGTATCGGTACCGATTCTTCTCGGGCTGTACTGGCGACGGGCCAATGTGTACGGGGCCTTCGTCGGAACGTCAGTAGGGATGGCAACGGTTATTTTCCGCGACTTGCTTCCTTGGTTGACCGCATGGGCTGGCGACTGGTCAGCAGGCATGGTGGGCTTGTTCTACAACCTGATCCTGTTCGCTGTGATTTCATTGGCAACGAAAAAGCAGAGCCACGTTGACCAGCTGTTCGACGAGTTGGCATCCTATCGTGATGATGCAGTTGAAGAAGTACAAGTAGAGGCTTTGAACCTGGCGAAATAATCTTACGTAATGGAGGAAAAGGAAAATGGAAACGAAAACGAAAACAGCTTTTCTCTACGATGAACGATATTTTTGGCATGATACTGGATCTAGTGTTCTGTTCTTTCCGCCTGGCGAGTTCCTGCAACCGGATGGAACGGCAGAGAGTCCGGAGAGCAAGCGCCGGGTAAAAAATCTGCTGGAGATGAGCAGCTATATCAAGCATCTTGAGATTATGCACCCTCGTGCCGCGACGAAGGAAGAAGTAGGAGCATTCCACACGACTGCTTATATAGAACGGATCAAAACGATGAGTGACAATGGCGGAGGGGATGCGGGCGGCTATACTCCGTTTGGCAGAGGGTCCTACGAGATCGCTATGCTGTCAGCAGGGGGGGCAATCACAGCGGTTGATGCCGTGATGCGTGGAGAGGTGACAAATGCGTATGTACTGACCCGTCCGCCAGGGCATCACGCTGAGGCGGATTCCGGGGCAGGGTACTGCATCTTTAACAACGTGGCGGTTGCTTCTCACTATGCCCGCAAACAGTATGGTATCACCCGGATTATGATTCTGGACTGGGACGTCCATCACGGAAACGGTACGGAGGATGCGTTCTACAGCGATCCGAATACGCTGTTTATCTCGCTGCATCAGGAGAACAACTTCCCGAATGATCGTGGCTACGCAGAGCACATCGGTGAAGGGGCAGGAAAAGGCTACACCGTAAATGTTCCCCTGCCCGTAGGTACATCGAATGCCGGATATCTCTATGCGTTTGATCGGGTGGTCCTGCCGATTGCCGAGCAGTTCAAGCCAGAGCTGATTTTGATTTCTGCTGGTCAGGATCCCAACTGCTACGACCCGCTAGCGCGCATGATGGTAACGGCCGATTGCTTCGGCGAGATGATGAAGCGGATTAAACAGTTGGCGGAGCGCCATTGTGACGGACGCGTGGTTGCTTGCCATGAAGGCGGCTATAGCACAGCGTATGTGCCATTCTGCACACTTCGCGTCATTGAAGCACTTCGTGGGATCGAGAGCGGTATAGAAGATCCGTTTTGGGCGATCACCCTGAAAAATATGCCGAGAATCAACCAGCTGTTGCCTCATCAGGAGGAGCAGATTGAGCAGGTGGCAAAAGTGCAGTCAGCTTATTGGAAGCTGACATAGAGAAGCGAGAAAAAGAAGCAAAACAATAAGGCTGTCGGGTAAACCGGCAGTCTTTTACTTTTTTCACTAGAATTATCATTTCACTGGCTGTTACATAACGAGGCTGCCTTAATCAGCAGCTTTTATTAAGCTAACTGGCAGGTTAGTTCAATCGATTCGCGAATGTTTAAAGTATTGCGGTGCTCGGAAATTCGCTAATACAACATTAGGGGAATCAGTAAAGTCTTATTCAAAATACATAATAATACTGGGAGTGATCACGTGATTATCATGATAAATGGGGCTTTTGGTTCTGGTAAGACTTCCACAGCCCAAATGCTACAACCATTAGTTACGAATAGCATGATATTTGATCCTGAAGAAATTGGACTTATGATTAGAAAGATAATACCTGAGGAAGTAAGGCACATCCATGAACAAACTGATGATTTCCAGGATATTGAACTTTGGAAAATCTTGACCGTAAAGGTGGCAGGAGAGGTAAAAAAGAAGTATCAAAAACACTTAATTGTGCCCATGACCTTATATAAAGAGGAAAACTTCAATTACATTTACAATGGACTTAAAGAATTAGATGAAGAACTCTATCATTTTTGTTTAATAGCTTCAGAGGACACCATTTATAACAGATTAGTCAAGCGTGGTGACACAGTAGGAGGATGGTCATTCCAACGGACAGCTAAATGTGTCGAAGCTTTTAGGAAGGATATTTATCAAGAGCATTTAATTACGGATCACTTAAAGACAACTGAAATTATAGATATTATTTTAAAGAGAATAAACAACAATTATAAATGCAATTCGACGAAGTGACTGACTCCACATAGCATCGGGCATTCGACAAAGTTCATTACACTAACGGGATTCGATACCTTAACAAAATCATCAGAGGCTGCTGGAGATGATCCAGCAGCCTCATTAAGCTATTGGGCAGGATAGTTTGGAGTCCTAAACCATGTTAGAATGTCGGTGACATTAAATTGTAGAGGAGTAAAGCTATGCTGGAGCTAGTAAAGAACGTGCTCGAAGACATGGATAAACAGCTTACTCGTATTATGAAGAGCTTGGATCACCTCGATGATGATTTGATTTGGAAAAAGCTGAAGGTTTCGACAAACAGTATCGGAAATCTTTGCTTACATTTAGCAGGAAATGAATATCAAAATTTCGTAAGTGCAATCGGTAACAAACCGTTCATAAGGGAACGCTCTCGACGAGAATTTGACCCCGAAGGGAGTATTACTAGAGATGAATTGAAGATTCTTCTATTGAAAACACGATCCGAATCGACAAGTACATTATCGATCCTATCTGAGAAGGATTTAAATAGAGAAGTCATAATCCGGTATACTCTAGAGGATTGGAATAAGATGCATCGAGTTAACGCGTCGGAAGGCGAAACTTATGATGTAAGAGTCATTAGAATTCTGCTTATTCAGGTTGCTACTCACTATGGTTATCATGCGGGACAAATTGTACTGCTCTCCAAATTACTGAAAGATATTAAAGAAAACATAACCGGTCAGTACCATTAATCATTGAACTATCGGGTTCGATAGTTGCATAACAGTAAGAACAAGAGCTGCCTTCCGAGGCAGCTTCTTTTGTTAACCTAACGGGCAGTTTAATTTAGTGCATCAAGCAACAACTTAATTGACTATCCACTTTTATTTGCATATACTTAGGTTACCTATTTAATTAGTAACCTAAGTATTAGGTTGTCTATGTATTTTAAAAACGAAAGGAAGTAGTCCATTATGCGCATGCGTGGATTGACCTATGACACGGGTTTTTTAAGTGAAGGAACCAGCACATACCCTGATTTCGATGCGGCGAGAGTGTACAGGGAGATGGAAATTATACGGCGCGACCTGCATTGCACTGCCGTACGCGTGACAGGCGGCGAGCCTAATCGCTTAGAGATCGCCGCGCAAGCGGCAGCGGCAGCGGGCCTCGAGGTGTGGTTCTCGCCGTTCACGAACGAACTCGACCAAGAGGAACTGCTTGCCTTGCTTGCGGACTGTGCCTCGCGGGCTGAACGCCTCCGGGTTGCGGGGGCGGAGGTGATCATGGTCACGGGTGCCGAACTGATGCTCTTTACCCGCGGCTTCTTGCCCGGCGAGACTCTGCAGGATCGCCTCGCGGCTTTGTCCGAACCGACAGTTAGCCGTGCGGCGTTCACGAAACTGCCGGCTCTGCTCAACGGCTTCCTAACACGTGCTGTAAACGTCGTGCGAGCCCGGTTCGGGGGTCGTGTTACGTACGCGGCCCTGCCTACCGAACCTGTGAACTGGGAACCTTTCGACTTCATCGCTGTCGACGCCTACAACTCTGCTGAGATTGCGGATCTCTATGCGGATTCAATCAAGAAGCTGGCCAGCTCAAATAAGCCTCTGGTAATCTCCGAGTTCGGATGCACGACCTTCAAGGGCGCATTCAATTTGGGCGCAAGAGGAATGTTCATCGTCGAGTGGGACGGTGCGCGTGCCGTTCGACTGACAGGCAGCTACGAGCGTGATGAGTCCGAACAGAGCCAATACTTCAACGATAGCATCAACGTATTTGAAGAAGCTGGAGTCGACACAGCATTCTGGTGTACCTTTGCTTGCCACAACCTGTCGTACGACGAAGACCCCAATCACGATTTTGATCGAGCGTCTTACGGAATCGTGCGGGTGTTGAAAGATAGCCATGGTACGACTTACCCCGACATGCCTTGGGAGCCTAAGGAAGTATTTTACACCATAGCAGCGCGACATGCAGCCGTAATGGAGTCTTAGCACAATTGCGTCATTGCATCTGGAACCGATATACGTATTTGAGGAGTGAATGGATTGTCGGATGAGCAGAAGAAAATCGCAAAGCAATTAATGGAATCGTACTTCCAATCGCAAGTTAGTGGAAATATGATGCAGAATCGCACGGTATACAATCAAAAGCCAGGCGAGATAATGGTTCTCTATTTCATCAGCATGAATGTCAAGGATGTCGGTCCGGGATTGATGGTTTCGGAAATAAGCGGAAAACTGAACGTCACTTCACCAACGGTAACGCAGCATATCAACAGTCTGGAAGCACAGGAACTTGTCGAGCGTCATGCCGATCCTGCCGATCGGAGAGTTGTCAGGATCCAGCTTTCGGATAAAGGTAAAAAGTATATACAACGCATTAATGAGGCCCGCCTTAATATGTTTGTTGATCTCGTTAACCATCTAGGGGAGGAAGAAAGCCTGCTCTTTGCAGAGATGATGAGAAAAGCTTCGGATTATATGCTCAAACAACAGGAATTTTATATCCGGAGTTTCTTTGTAGATTAGTTTAATGAAGGATTCTAAACAAAGCGATTGATTAAAATTAGGAGGGATTTATATGAAATATACGGTTATTACGGGGGCCAGCTCAGGAATTGGGTATGAAACGGCTCTTGCTTTTGCGGCTCGTGGAAAAAACTTAATTATAGCAGCTCGCAGAACGGAGGAATTGGAAAAGTTAAAATCAAAAGTGGCTAACATTAACCCGGACCTGGATGTTGTCATTCGAACTGTTGACTTATCTGTTACTGCAAATGTTTATGAATTCTACGAAAGTCTTCAGGATTATCAGATCGAGACCTGGATCAACAATGCTGGGTCTGGAAGCTTTGCTTCTGTTGGGGAACAAAATTTAAACAAAGTTACGACAATGCTTCACTTGAATATTGAAGCCTTAACAGTTCTGTCGTCTCTTTATGTACGTGATTATGCAGATGTTGAAGGAACGCAAATAATCAATATTTCTTCAGGAGGAGGGTACCAAATTGTTGGCAATTCTGTGGCCTACTGCGCCACAAAGTTCTATGTAAGTGCCTTTACAGAAGGTTTCGCACAAGAATTGAAAGAAAAAGGAGCTTCTATACAAGTAAAAGTCTTGGCTCCTGCTGCAACTGAAACTGAATTTATTAAAAGTGCTCTGGATTTAGATGAGTTTAATTATGAAGGATTAGTTCCAAAATTTCATACTGCAAAAGAAATGGCTGGATTTATGTTAGATCTTTACGATGGCGATAAAGTTGTTGGAATTGTGAATGTAAAAACATATGACTTCGAATTAAGAGATCCGATTTATCCGTATGTGGCGAGGACAAGAATCTAGCTTTTGAAAATCCTAGCTTTGCTGTACCTGTTCTTTTACCCAGTCTAGCTCGATATTCTCGGATTCATCTTCGATCCATTCGTTTTGTTTTAACGATATATGTTCTTGTCTTTGGTCCAGGACAAGAACAATACGTGGGCAGCTGCGGACGCCGCGCGCTCTGGGCAGCGCCAAACAACCGGCGTATCTTAACAGTCATAATTTTCGGTATTTCCTGACCGCAGTGAAGCAATCATTTCTATTGAACTAACGGGTTCGATAGCGGAACAAACAAAAATAAAGACTGCCGGCGTAGAAATCTGCGGCCTTTGTTGGTTCGCCAACATGCGAGGAGGGAATAGGTTTTGGAACCAAACAATATAATAGAGTCGAAGGATTTTCTATCAAGAGAAGGTGACAGAGGGAATCAGTTTTAGGAAGCGCTGGTATACCGACCAAAATACTCACACAGCGGCCTGATGCACCTGAAGATGGTGGTTGCTGATCGAAAGATTGCGACGACGGGTTCTTTCAATTATTCTCAAGGGGCAAGTACCGTAAATGATGAAGTGCTCAATGGTAGTGAGGGATGCGTCGGTAGCAAAATCCTTTTATGAGCCAGTTCGAAAGAATGTGGAACGACACAAAGAACTTTCAATCCGTAAACTATACGATCGCTCAACCAGCTCCCGCTACGCCAGCTCAAGCACCGGTTAAACCAGCCAGCCCGACACCAGCCAAAGAACGGTCAAAGGTATGTGAAAAACCGACAATAAAAGGGAACAAAAATTCAAGGATATACCATATCCATGGCGGACAATCTTACGACAAAACTACAGCAAATATTGAATGGTTCTGCTCTGAAGCAGATGCTCAAAAGCCAATAATGCCTGATCGTTGTGTTCCTGAAAATGAAGGTATACACACAAAAAAACCGCTCTTATTCTGAGCGGTTTTTTATTTTTCTTGCTAGGACAAGGGGAAGCCGAACCTCGCTTCAATGGGTGAAGGCTACGGAAACGGCTAAGTACTTGGAGCAGCAGTGAAGAATCCTCCGGCGTAAGGGGATCGGCATGGAAAGAAAGGATGATGTGAACTGGGGAGACCCTCCCCTGCACGGAAAAAAATTTTTTATACCCGTAAACAAAGTGATCTATAAGTCCAAAAGATGAAATGATTACTAGCAGGAAGGGAGTCCGAGAGGCTCATTGTACTGAGGAACTGCAGGACAACACAACCTGCAGGGGAGAAGGGGCCATACTGGTGATCCAGCTCCGCGAATCGAGAAGTGGGCTCTTCATATTTTCAGACCACACACAGTGTTCCCAACGCACCAACCCTAAAATCTAGTAACCTTCACCTGAAATCTAGCGGATATATTACATGACAGGTTCCTCATATAATGTTTACAAAGTCCAGCAATTACCACGATCACGCTCATCACCACCAGCGGGTGAACATCAGTACGGGAAGCACCAAGAAAAGTACCGGCCAGCAAGGCGAATATAGGTGTCTTGGTAATCGCCATGTTAAAGAAACCGAAGGACAAAACAAACTAGCAAATGCATAAGTGCGTCGGTGCTTTCCCACCTTTATTTTTTTGCTGAATTGCGAACGGGGGGACTTCTATGCCAAGACCGAGGATCAAGCTCCACAATGCGAAGGACATATCGGCGACGATCAGCTCAAACCACGACTACGACAACCTTCTGGCGGCGTATCGTCTACAGGACGAAAAAGTAAAGCGGCTATACGCTGAATTTTGTAGGCTGAAAAAGCGGCTGGAAGTGAAAAACCATAAGAGAGGATTAGTCAATGAAAGCTACAATATACGGCATCGAGATCGAAGGCACGCCAATGGAAATCGCGGAATTGAAAATCCATTCTAGGCGCCTCCTTGGTGGGTAATATCGGAAAAGACAACGACGACGGATTCGACGGGTAAATAGCCTTGAAGCACCGGTATCAGTCCGATCGCACCGTCGCCCTCCCTCCATCACTCCCTTCGTACCGCTCGCTCGGTTCGGACAAACAATTAATGAATGAACTGGTGGAAGTTTGTGTTTGAACTTCCCTTTCCTAATTTGGATTAACTAAGGGGGGATACACTGTGGAATTGCGCCAGCTTGAATATTTTATTCAAATTTGCAAATCAGGAAGTTTCACCAAAGCTAAAGAAGAATTAGGTGTGACTCAGCCTACACTAAGTCAGCAAATGCGGGTTTTGGAAGATGAGTATAATATTCAATTGTTCGATCGGGGAAGTAGGGGAGTTGAAGTAACGGAAGCGGGAAAAATTCTCTTGAATAAGGGCAACGCTATTATGAATCTTCTTGAGGAGGCGCGAAATGAAATAAATGGCCGAAACAATAAATCTAGAGAAACAATTTCTATTGGATGTTGTCCTGCTGAACTTGAATATCTTGCTCCTTACTTTATGAGATTTCACCAAAAGTACCCGAATATTTTATTGAAAATTATCGATGCAGAGGATGCTGAGAATAAAGTTTTGGAACAAAAGGTAGACATTGGAATCACTACATATCCGGTTTCTGATGCTTCGGTCATTTCGACTTATTTGTATAGACAAGAAATGGCGCTGTTGATTCACTCAGGACATCCTTTGGCCGATAAAACTTCGATTCCTTTTCGATCTTTGAAGCAAATGAATTCGATCATGTTCCGAGAGCAAAACAAATCATTAATAGATATGTATTGTTTCTCTTGTGGCTTTACCTTGAAGTCGATAATAGAAACGTCCTCCACTTCAGTATTGATTCATTGGGTTCGTCATGGACTTGGAGCAGCTCTTATACCAACATCTTTGCTCGAAAGTCTATGGGACGATTCTTTGCGTATTGTCAAATTAGAAGGCCATGTTCCTTATTGGGAAATATCTCTTGTATATCTTAATTCCGTTGCTATGAGGTCCACTGCACGCATATTCATTCAAGAGATGAATTCGTATGTAAGAGAGTTTGAGGTGAATCTTTCATGTTCAGGCAATTAGAATGTTTCATTCAAATTTGCAAAGAAGGAAGCTTTACTAAGGCTGCAGAAGTTTTAATGACTTCTCAACCTACTTTAAGTCAACAGATCCGTTCTCTAGAGGTAGAAGTTGGAACCCCTTTGTTTGAGAGAGTTGGTAGAGGGGTAAAGATTACAGCTGACGGGGAAATACTTTACGAAAAAGCTCTTTCCGTGATGAGGCTCATTGAAGAATCGAAGAAAGAAACTTACGAGTTACGCAATGCTCGGGCAAATAAACTTTCGATAGGCATTTCGCCCACGGATTTTTTATGTTTAGTACCCCGTTTTTTGAAATTCCATGAACAGTATCCTGACATTACATTAAAATTTGCCAGTGCAGAAAATACATCACAGCAATTATTGAATAGTAATATCGATATTGGCATTACCGACAATTATAATCCAAATAAAGAAATTCATATGATGCACCTATATAAAGAAGAACAAGCATTGGTCGTTTATGCGGATCATCCATGGGCAGATCGAACCTTTGTTTCTTTTCAAGAGCTAGAAAATTTAGAATCTCCCTTATTTGTTGGGGATATTAGTTTAATCGAGCATCTTCATACATTCAGCGCTAAAATCGCCAAATCCTTGCAATCAAAGTTTGAGTCAACTTCCACGGCAATTCTTCTTTCTATGGTACTACATAAGATGGGGGTAGCTATTTTACCTACTTCTTTAATTGAAAACTTTTCTGGTCAGCAATTGAAAATGATTCGTCTCGTAGGTCCAACGCCTCTTCGTGAGATCAAGCTTATTTTTAAAAAGTATCATTACAATAATCCTTCTGTTCAGAAATGTATCGATTTTTTTCTAGAATAATCAAAAAAGTTGGCAGGCTACGGCCATCGCAAATACGGCAAAAAGATAGCTTTCCTGCAGGTCTTTTTCCTTAGAAAGGGGCGGCAGGGAAGATAGATGGATGCCAGCGTGCTGGATATATAGATATTAGCTATACAATGTATAGAGAGGAAGAAATTGTTTTCCAATTTATTTTGCTCTATCAGGAACTATTATTACCACATACATCGTACCGGTAGGCGCACTTGATATTTGGAAAGAGCGTCTTATAACGCTGGAGATTATGAATTATAACTAGAACATCATAGCTAACGAAAGCGAGCCAAGACGAAGGAATATTTCCTTGTCATGCTCGCTTATTCTCGTTGTCAGCATAGGAAATATGGCCTGCATATAATGTGAGTGGGGGCTCTTTCCTTCTGCTTGCAGTAACTTTTATACTAGAGAGATATATTACAATAATAGGATATTAATTTTACCACTGTACAGACAAAGGAGAATTATGAATGGATAGAATGTGTAAATCAGCAATGCTGTTACTAGCTCTGATGATGTGTTGGACGTTAGCGGCTTGTTCCGGGAACACTAACATGTCGAGCAATGGCACTGCTGAGGAGCGTGCGGACTCGAAAGCTAATCTTATGGAGGCAAATGCATCTCGAATAAAGCCTTCTTCGGATGAGCCTGCTTGGAAGCTGGACACGACACCGATCACGTTTGACTGGTATATCAACTTCGATTGGTTCACCGGCAAGTGGGGAGGAAACGTCGTTTCCGATTATATAACGAAGAAGACGGGCGTCAGTTTGAACTTTATCGTGCCTACTGGGGACGCCGGCGAGAAGCTCAACACGTTGATGTCAGCAAGGTCGCTCCCTGACTTCATCACGTTAGGCTGGTACGAGGATGCCGTGCAGAAGATGATTAATGGAGATATGGTGCTTCCATTGAATGAGCTAGCGGATCAGTATGATCCTTATTTCTTTAAAGTCGCAGACCCCACGAAGCTTAGCTGGTTTACACAGGCTGACGGCAATGTGTATAGCTACCCGAATGCATCTTCATCCCCTGCGGATTATCGAAAATATGGTCAGCTTTTTACGTCTAATCAGACCTTTGTTGTTCGGAAAGACATATATGAAGCACTTGGGAAGCCGGATATGAGCACGCCGGAAGGGTTTCTCGGTGCGCTGAAGGCTGCGAAGGAGAAGTTTCCGGAAGTGGACGGTCAGCCGCTCATTCCGATCGGCCTGCATGAATTTACGGAAACCGGCAACTATTCGTTGGAATCATATCTTCAAGACTTCCTAGCCATTCCGCAGCAGAAAAACGGCAAACTGTACGACCGTCGAAGCGATCCAACCTATCTGAAATGGCTAAAGGTGTTCCGCCAAGCGAATGAGGATGGGCTGATGCCGACAGATGTCTTTCTTGATGAAAAACGATGGGAGAAGGATGAAAAAATATCGCAAGGGCGCTATTTTGCCATGTTGTATCAGTGGTCTGATTTTTCAGAGATTAACCAAAAGTTGTATCAGAAGGACCCGAATAAGGTGTATATCGCGATAGATGGTCCGGCGAATGATGCGCATGATGCGCCAACACTTGCAGGAAATGGCGTCTCCGGTTGGACGGTGACGCTCATTTCGAAGAATGTCAAGGATAAGAAGCGGGCAATTGCCTTCCTCAGCTATTTGCTCAGCGAAGAGGGAAACAAGGATCTGTTCTTAGGAGAGAAGGGCGTTACCTACGATACGATAGACGGCAAAGATCAGTTCCGGCCGGAGGTCATGCACCTGCTCAACACCGACCGTCAAGCGTTCGAAAGAAAATATGGCGGTGATTATATGTACTGGATGCTAATGGATACGAACATGAATCTAGCATGGATGACGGGGATGGGTGCTGAGCCTTCCAAACAAATTACGGATTGGACGAGGGGCAAGACGATCAGCATGAGCGAGTTCGAAAATCTAGATCCGGACCCGACGACGAAGGAAGGTATTGCGTTTGAAAAAAACACGCGGCTCTGGGCCGAGACGCTGCCGAAGCTGTTGATGTCCAAGTCAGATGCTGAATTCGATCAACTGTACACCAAATTCATGAAGAGCACTACCGAGGATCCCGAGTATGAATTCATCCTAGATAGCCGCCAAGCAGCCTATGAACGAAATGTACAGAAGCTGAAGTCGTCGTTCAATCAATAGTTCTATAGAGGAAGCAGCAGGATGTGAAACAGGAGATGCGATTCACGGCAATCCGATGGTTATTAGGGATACGTGCATTTACGTTTAAACTTTCGCTTCAAGTCAAACTGATCCTGTCATTTGTGTTCGTTATCTTCATTCCGGTTGTTCTATTCTCCTGGTATACGCTCAATGAAGAGTACGCCAGTGCAATGAAAGAATTGACGGAGACCAACGAGAATGTGCTGGAAGTAGAGAAGATAAACATTGATAATAACATAGAACTGATGAGATGGACCGGTCAGCTTGCGTTATCCAATCGGGAAATGAACAATTATCTGCAAATTGAACAGTTTCAGGATACAGCATATGTTCTTCATATTAAGAAAGATGTGGTCAACAGCTTTCAATATTTTCTGTTCAACAATCCACGAATTGCGAATGTCCGGTTGTTCACGGACAACATTTATGTGAATGAGATTTGGCCCGTCATCCTACAGGAATCACGTATTCAGGACAAGCCTTGGCATGATGAGGTGATGAAGCAGAGCGGTGTGCCTTGGTGGGAGATACAGGAGAACGTCGCCCTCACCGGTGCGCCATCCGAACCATCGCAGAATGAGCCCTTCATGACGTACTTGCAGGAATTCAAATATGCGGACAACGTAACACATAACGGGATTCTAGAGATATCGATGAAGTTGTCGAATTTCTTCTCTCAAACGTTCGATAGCGTGCAGGACATGAACTCTCAGCTGATCGTAGTAGCAAGGGGCGGACGGGTATTCAGCTTGAAGGAGTCACCTGTGTTCGAACAGCACAGCGCGGAGCAGTTGATAAACAGCGTGAAGCTGACGAGCAATACAGATATCGAGACGGTACGGTTCAAGGTTAATGGGCAGTCCTACTTGGCTTTTCAGAGCTACATTCCGTCGATCGACGTACATCTGATCAATATGGTTAGTCTTGCGGAGACGATGGAAGGCATTAACCATTCAAGAGTTCGTTATATTGTACTCATTTTGTTACTAGTGGCATTTCTCGTACTGCTATCTTACTCGATGCAGGCGATGATTTTGCGCAGGCTTAAGGCGTTAAGAGAATCGATGCAACAGGTAAGAAGCGGTAACTTCAACGTTGAGATGCCGCCGATTACCGGTACCGATGAGGTAGGAGAGCTGGCCTTTCATTACCGTATGCTCATTCTGAAGATTAACGAGCTCATTCAAGAGCAAGCAGCTAGACATGCTGCAGGCAAAGAAGCCGAGCTTCGGGCGCTGAAGAACCAGATCGATTCCCACTTCCTCTTTAATACGCTGGAGAACGTCAAGATGCTGGCAGAGATTGAAGGGCAGTACCTTATATCGGACATAATGACCTCGCTAGGCGGTATGATGCGATATTCGATGGAATGGAAGCGGGATTACGTGATGCTAAGCGATGAGATTCAGCAGGTCCAGCATTATGTAGCCGTCATGAACATCCGTTATGATGGAAGACTTGATCTCCGATTGTTGATTGCACCGGAATGCATCAAGCAGGAATCGCTCAAAATGTCACTGCAGCCCGCAGTAGAGAATTCAATCAAGCACGGGATGAGCCGCATGCATTCCAGCGATGGAAAGCTTGTCATTACGATCTCTGCCGTCCGGCGTGATCAAGCTTGTGTCATAGAGATCACTGACAGCGGCTGCGGCATACCGGAAGAGAAGCTAGACTTAGTGAATCGAATGCTACGAATGGAAGAGTCCGCTTACCAGGAGGTCCGGCAATTATTCGTTCGTAAGGATAACCAGGAAAGCAATGGAATCGGTCTGCGTAATGTAGACCAACGCTTAGTGATGAGCTATGGGGCGGAATATGGGATTCAGATCGAGAGTCAGGAAGGAAGCTATACACGCATAATCATGACTTTGCCGTATCGGGTCATGGGAGGGAGAATGGACATCTATGATTAGCTTGCTTATCGTCGACGATGAGAAGATCATTCGGAGGGGCTTGCAATCGATAATTGAGAGGCAGTTTCCTAATCTGTTCAACTACCGATTTGCCGAGAATGGACAAGAGGCGCTGGAGCTGCTTCGCCAGGAGCCTGCGGATATTATGTTCACAGATATCCGAATGCCAATTATGGATGGGATCGAACTGCTCGAGCAGCTGCAAGACCATCCGGTTAAACCCGAGGTAGTATTGCTGTCTGGCTATAATGACTTCGAATATGCGCAGAAAGGAATCCGCTGTGCGGCGAAAGATTATCTCATAAAGCCTGTGATACGGGAGGAGTTGTTTGCCGTCCTGGAGCGATTAATGCGGGACATAAGGATGAGAGAAGAGCGAGCAGACAAGGCGGGCGAAGATGCCAGCCTTTTTGCTGCCGAGCTAGTTACTATGTATTTGACCCAGAAGGATGTGGGTGATGGGATAACACAGAACAAAGTGAAGCAGGCCGGCTTAAGCTGGTTGAATGCAGGATACACGCTGGGCTTGCTTACGCGACGCGGTGGAGGATCACAGGCTAGCAGTACGGATGCTGCTTCTTTCAGGAATCAAATCGCTGAGCTGTTACAAGGGCATATGGATTGGATGCTCACGCGTGATGGAAAAGGCGGAACGATTATGATCGCACGCGATCCGGTTATGTTCTACCAGTTGGCGGAACGGTGGAGGTTGAGTGTATATGAGTCGCAGCTGCGAATTGCGATTAGCGATTCTGTTCAAGGGATAGAGCAGATAAGGTGGGCATACAGCCAAGCGAAGCAAACCTTGAAATATGGTATTCTGCTTCCAGAACTCGACGTGCTGGACTACACCATTATAAGTGAACGCGATGAGCGGCATGTCGTTCCAGTTGAGTTGATTCAACGAATATTGAATCTCGTTGGAATGGGACGCGGGGATGAAATCAAACAGCTTCTCGATCAAATCCTCGATGTTCGCATTATTAGCAGCTGTGAGATCGGCTATCTGGAACGTATTAGCCAGCTACTCAATGAGGAGCTGTTCGACAAGTTGTTCCGCATCTACGGGTATAAGGTACTCTGTCTATTAAGTACGTACGCCTATGTTGGTCACATAGGGAACTTCGATCGATTTGAAGATTATTACATAGCCATCGAGCAGCTTCTCGATAGTCTGGATCGTTTCATCCAAGATCGGAGAGAGCAAGCGCCGACGGAACAAAATACGATGCACAAAGTTCTCACCTACTTGCAGACGCATTATGCCGAAGCTTTGAACATGGCGGTCGTGTCCAACCATTTCTCACTCAATTACTCGTATTTCAGCCATGCTTTCCAAGAATATAGCGGTGAGAGTTTCTCGAACTATCTTCGCCGGTTAAGGTTGGACAAGGCGAAGGAACTGCTGGTGCACTCCGATTTGAAGGTGTACGAAATCAGTGAACAGGTTGGATTCGAAAATGTGAAGCATTTTACTAGAATATTCAAGGATACCGAAGGCATCACAGCGCTGGAATTCCGAAGCCAGCGAAGACTGTTTGAAACCCAGGTATGAGCAAAGATTGCACTGAACTTACTGCTGCCAACTTAAATGCAGGTGTGTACGTGATGGCCGACTCGGACTCATCCATACCTAGATTAAAACAAAAATGACCCACAAGAGGGTCATTTTTTTTCAAAGTGTCCTTCTTATGGGGCACAGTTCACACCTTTTCATCAATTCTATAGGTACTAGTTAATTTTTAGTAACTGATGATTCCCGAGACTGTTCATTCATTTGGTATTAAGGAAGTGAATCAAAGCGGTATTGAATTCTTCTGGGTGAGTCGCGTTCAAACCATGTGGTCCACCTTCAATTACGACGAGTTGACTGCCTGCAACAGCTTCGTGGGACAGTTGACCACTTACCTCAAGCGGCACGATCGCATCAGAATCGCCATGGATAACAAGCAATGGGATATTGAATTTCGCCAAATCGCCACGGAAATCCGTCCGGCCGAAGGCATCAACGCAATCCAGCGTCCCCTTTGGCGAAGCATAAGAAGCAATATCAAGGTTGTATGCACGGAAGGACTCGCTCACCAGGTCAGTTCTATCCCCAGCTTTAAAGAAGTTGTGACTGAAGCCGTCAAGGAAGGCGATACGGTCTTTTTTCAAACCCTCTTGGAAGCCCTGAACGGTAGCTTCATCCAGACCGCCTTCTGGATGCTCGGCAGATTTATAAAAGAACGGCGGAACCGCAGCAGCCAACACTGCTTTTTTGACACGGCTTGATCCGTATGTGCCAACATAACGGGCAACCTCTCCGCCACCCATCGAAAATCCGACCAGTGTTACGTCGTTAAGGTCTAGATGTATAATTAGCTTATGGAGATCCATCGCAAACGTATCATAGTCGTAACCGTTCCACGGTTGGGAGGATTGTCCGAATCCGCGGCGGTCATAGGTAATCACGCGGTAACCTGCTTCGATAAGCGCTGGAACTTGACTCTCCCAGGAGCGCCCGCTCAGTGGCCAGCCATGGATTAAAATCACAGGTTTGCCTGCGCCAAGATCCTCAAAGTACAATTCAATGGGTTGTCCGTTTTCTGTTCCGACTTTTAATTTAGCCATCCTTTTCACTTCCTATAGAAATGGTTTTAGTATAGTACACTCACTTTAGGCATATTCCACAAGCTAAGACAGTCATAATCAAACTGTTTTTGGGATGAATAGGTTTATCCCCCGTGGCCGCCAAACATCGTTTGGGCATAAACAACACCCGCACCATAAGCCCCGCTGTGTTCCATAACGATCGACATAACTGCGTCATATGTTTCTTCGCGTGCCCAATCGCGTTGGTACTCAAGCAGAACAGCCTGCCAAGTAACGGGGATTGCTCCTGCTTGTATCATGCGTTGAATGGACATGTTATGCGCTTCCGTAGTACTCCCACCAGAAGCATCCGTTACAATGTATACTTCATATCCGTCTTTGATGGCAGCAATTACAGGGAAAGCAAGACAAACTTCCGTCCAAAGTGCTGCCATGATTAGCTTTTTACGGCCTGTTTTCTTCACAGCTTCTACGAAATTTTCGTCTTCCCAAGAATTCATTGTTGTACGGTCAATCGGTTTATGATCTGGAAATACCTCTTGAATATGCGGATGAATCGGGCCTGAGAATGTTTCCGCAGCTACGGTCGTAAGAATGATGGGTGCATTGAAAACTTTGGCTGTCTTGGCCAATCCAACCGTATTGTTAATGATGGTTTGGCGGTCAGCACTTTGAACACCAAAGAGCATTTGAGGCTGGTGATCTACAAGAATAATTGCAGAGTTATCAGCCGTAAGTAAATCTCTCTTCCCGTTAAACATACTAATATCCCAACCTTTTCCATATATGATTACAACAGGGATTCCCGCTGCATGTACTCAGTCTATTGAAATGCAACTGTGCAAACAATCTTCAGTTTTCTATATATTTCATAGGAGAAAACTATAAATATCAAAAGACCTATAAAGCAAGTGAGAAGAATCCGTACAAATAATTCCGTTTATCCATCAAAAAAGGGCTGAGAGTGTTTCTCTCAACCCTTTTCACTATTTCATATCTTAACGGTTGTTGAAAGCTTTAAGCATCCATATATTTTTCTCAACCGTGCTGTGGATCGCAAGTAGCATGTCGGCTGTTGTTTCATCATTCGCTTTCCCAGCCTTCTCCATCCCTACCTTCAGCTCCTCGACAACAATGTTGAAATCCTCAATCAAAGCATCGATCATCTGCTCGGCACTCTCATCGCCCTTGGCCTCCTTAATGCTGGAGATCTCCAGGTAGCGCTTCATGGTTGCTTCTGGTTTGCCTCCTAGAACGAGCACACGCTCGGCAAGATCATCGATGTAGAGTGCCGCTGCTTCATAGAACTCTTGGAATTTTGTGTGCAGTGTGAAGAACTGAGAGCCTTTCACATACCAGTGAAAGTTGTGCAGCTTTACATACAGCACGCTCCAGTTTGAAACTTGTTTGTTCAAAATCTCCTGAATCTCTTGAATCGTTTTAGTTTCCGCGGTAGTTTTCATGTAGGAACACTCCATTATATAAAAGTGACATTACCTCATTTACGACAGCATTTCGTCGCATGTATTTATAGTATGTAAACCAAATACTTCAATCAATTCTGTTTTCTTTATAGAAGATATAGATAGATCCTATGGTTTGAAAGTCTATCAAAACATAGGCTCTCCTTATAGTTTATATAGATATATCCATATTGATAGATACTTTATGACGCTACTATAATCAGGGCGAAAGGGCGAAAGAACCTTTTAGTCCAGAGTCTTCCGAGAGAGGAGGCACATTTATGTGGTCTATATTATTAGCGCTAGGTACCGGGATTGTGATTGGAGTTGTTTTTCAATCCCTGCGTATACCGTCCCCGGCCCCTCCAATGTTAGGGTTGATAGGGCTCATTGGCATGTTTCTAGGACAACGGCTTATCCCGTGGATTAAATTGCTGCTGAATCATTAATCATCTTTATAACTCAATTTAGGAGGGGATAAAGGGATGTCGATTGAGACTAACATGATAGAGGCTGACCTATTGATTTTCAACGCTAACATTGTGACGATGGACGAATCTAACCCCATGGCAACGGCAGTAGCGATTAAGGGAGACCGTTTTTTAGCCGTAGGCAGTGATTCCGACATTATGCAGTATAAAGGACCTGTAACTGAAGTCGTGGATGGAAATAAACGCATTCTGATTCCAGGATTAAATGATTCCCATATTCATCTCATACGCGGTGGATTGAACTATAACCTCGAACTTCGTTGGGATGGAGTGCCATCGATTGCCGACGCCTTGCGTATGTTAAAAAATCAAGTGGACCGCACGCCTGCACCGCATTGGGTTCGGGTTGTAGGCGGATGGACAGAGTTTCAATTTAAGGAGCGCCGGATGCCGACATTGGATGAAATCAATCTGATTGCTCCGGAGACTCCGGTATTCATTCTTAATTTATACCGGCAAGCCTTTTTGAACAAAGCAGCCTTGCGGGTAGTTGGGTATACGAAGGATACTCCTAATCCGCCGGGCGGAGAAATTCAGCGGGATAGCAAAGGCAATCCGACTGGAATGCTAATTGCACGACCGAATGCAACGATATTGTATGCCACTCTTGCAAAGGGACCAAAGCTTTCCTATGAAGATCAGTTGAATTCCACACGGCTGTTTATGCGGGAATTAAATCGCTTTGGAATTACGAGTGTAATTGATGCTGGCGGCGGTTTTCAGAACTACCCCGATGATTATCAAGTTTATGAGGAACTGGATAAACGTGGGGAGATTACCGTCCGTACGGCATACAATCTTTTTACCCAACACCCAAATCATGAACTGGACGATTTTCAATCATGGACAGCCACTTCGCAGCCTTATACAGGCAGCCCTTACTATCGTCACAACGGCGCGGGTGAAATGCTGGTTTACAGTGCGGCTGATTTCGAAGACTTCGTTGAGCCCCGTCCGGAATTGCCTGCTGTGTTGGAGAATGATTTATTCGGGGTAACCAGACATCTGGTGCAACAACGATGGCCTTTCCGGCTCCACGCAACGTATGGTGAGTCGATCTCACGCTTCCTCGACGTGTTTGAACGTGTAAATAAAGAAGTTCCATTTAAAGATTTACGCTGGATTTTAGACCATGCTGAAACGATTCGTGAGAAGGATTTGGAACGTGTCGTCGCTTTAGGTGGTTCGATTGCCGTTCAAAACCGGATGGCTTTTCAAGGAGAATATTTCGTCGATAGGTACGGAGCAGAAGCAGCGGAAAACTCACCTCCCATTACAAAGATGCTTACGGCAGGATTGAGAGTAGGTGTAGGTACAGACGCTACAAGGGTAGCCAGTTATAACCCGTGGGTTGCCCTCTATTGGCTGGTTACTGGAAAAACGCTTGGTGGGCTTAGCTTGTACCCTGCTTCTAATCGGTTGGACCGCCATCAAGCGCTTCGTATGTATACATCCGGTAATGCTTGGTTCTCGAGGGAGGAGGACGTAAAGGGAAAAATTAAAGCAGGCCAATATGCGGACCTGTCGATCTTGTCTGATAACTTCTTCCAAGTTCCGGAAGAAGAAATTAAGAGAATCGAATCGGTGTTTACGGTCGTAGGCGGAAAGATTGTTTATGGATCACTTGAATTTCAAAGACTATCACCCCCGGCTCCTAAAGCCAGTCCGGACTGGGCACCACACAATTACTTTGGTGGGTACTATAAGGACTCAAATCATGGAGGCGGTGGTGGCGCCGCGTTACATATGCCCCATAGCCATCATAGTCATCATAAATGCAATCATCATCACGGCAACGGTTTTTGCGACTTGGATTGCTTCGTGTTCTGATGGAACTTCAGAGGGGTTGCACAAAAGTAAAATAGATTCGAATTAGAAAGGGAATGAGCGAATGTCCAATGTAACGATTAAAGTGATGGACAACGGTCCGTTGCGTGTAACGGGTAATGTAGAATTGGTGGATGCAGAAGGGAACCGCTTTGAGACAAAAGAATCTTTCATTCTTTGTCGTTGCGGATTATCAAACCAAAAGCCATTCTGTGACTTGACACACAAAGGTAAATTCGAAAGCACTACTCGGGCTTAATGAATCTAAAAGGTATCGAGGCGGGGTCATTATTGACCCCGTATACTTGCAAGAGTGCTTTACTGAAGTCAGGCGGTCGCTAACAGCTTCTTGACTTCATCCTAATTATTAACAGGAGGGCATTTTAATGGGTTTACGCTTTTTGAAAATGGCAGTTATATATATTCTAGTTGGCATTAGTATTGGCATTTACATGGGTACAACACTGAATTTTGCATTAACTAGCGTGCATGCTCATGCGAATCTTTTTGGGTGGGCAACAATGGCTCTTTGCGGGTTTACATATTTACTTTTTCCAAAAGCATCAAAATCTCGACTGGCAAAATGGCACTTCTGGTTACATGGCCTCGGCTTACCCGTAATGCTTATTACGCTAACCTTAATGGTCCACGGCTATGCACCGGATTGGATTACCATGTTAAAGCGTATTGGTGAAGCTGTGGCTGGAACCGGTATCTTGATATTTGCTATCAATGTCTTTTCTAACGTAAAGGCGTCTGACATTCAAAATAAGCGTAATCATGATGTTTCCATGAAAAAAGCAGGGGGGGAACATTTTGGGTAACGAACAATTTATTAGATCGTCAAATATCGCATTCATTACCGGAATCCTTTTCTGGTGTACTTTAGTTGTAGTATCGTGTGTGTATTTAACTATTCCATTAATAGCAGTGTTTGTAGATGTATTCAAAGTGTCGTCTTCGCAAGCTGCTTGGAGTAGCAGTGCCTTCTCGTTTGCTTTTGCAGGTGGGGGTCTACTGTTTGGAGTTTTATCAGATCGATTTGGACGAAAAAAAATGATGCTATCGGGGTTATTATTGCTTACGGTAATAACACCACTAATAGGTAATGTCGACAGTTTTTCTTGGCTTGTTGCTCTTCGGGCCTTGCAAGGTTTAGCGGCATCGATGTTCCCACCGTCTGTTTTGGCTTATGCGATGGAAATGTTTCCGGTTGAAAGGAGAGCAACCATTATCGGGTTCATTAGTACGGCTTTTTTAATGGCCACCATCGTTGGACAAATATATAGCAGCTTTGTTGTTTTGAAGTTAGTAAATTGGTCCTATGTATTCTACCTACTTTCCGCAGTATATGGAATATCTTCTATCTTGCTTACCTTTTTTATACCAAACGACAAAATACAGCAAACAACTGGCAGCTTTGTTACTTCTTTTTTGCGGGTAGGCGATATTTTCAAACGAAAAGGATTACCTCTGTGCTACATCGTTTCCGCTTCACTCTTTATTTCGCTTGTCGGATTTTTCGCGACTCTTGGAAGTTACTTAAGCAGCCCGATCTTCGGGTTAAGTCATCAAGATATTCTATGGGTTCGTGCGATTGGTATTTTGGGCATGGCAGTTTCTCCGTTTGCCGGAAGATTGGTTACAAAAATTGGTGTCAAGAACGTATTATGGTGTGGATTAATCTTAGCTGGAAGCGGCTTAGGATTGTTAGGTTTGAGTCTTAACATCATTTATTTAATATCGATGAGTGTTGTATTTGTACTGGGAATAGCTATGGCTCTTCCATCATTAATCTCACTAATCGGTCACATGGCTGGGGAAATCCGAGCGATTGCGGTTTCGTTTCATATGTTTATGGTGTTCATAGGCGCTTCTCTTGGGTCGATCATTTCCATTTATCTGATAGATGTCAGGGGCTATTTATTCACTTTTGAAATCTTGGCAGGATTATTGTTCTTAAGCATGATTGTGCCCTTTTTTATTCAATTGGAAGAACAACACGCACTTGGGAAAAACTAAATAAACTAAATCATGATATTCATAACTAAATATATATGACCCTTATGATTTATATTCATTTTAGTTATTCATAAGTATAGTGTATTATGGGCCTATGAAATCGTGATAGAGACACGTGGGAAAAGGAGTGAACTCATATGACATTAGAAACTGCAGGGATCCATCATATTACAGCATTTTCACGTAATCCGCAGGAGAACGTCAATTTTTATGCAGGCATACTCGGTCTTAGGCTCGTTAAGAAAACCATCAACTTTGACGCTCCAGAGGTTTACCACCTTTATTTCGGTGATAAATCAGGAAGTCCTGGCTCTATAATGACTTTTTTTCCTTGGCCTAACTCTCGGCGGGGAGAAATTGGTGGGGGGCAAGTCGGTATAATTACGTTTGTCGTGCCGCACGGCTCACTTGACTTCTGGGAAGAACGACTCAACAGCTTTGACATTACCCCAATTAAAGCAACCAGGTTTCAAGAAACTTATCTTCAGTTTAGGGATAACGATGGGCTTCATCTTGAACTTGTTGAGCGCGAAGAAGGAATAAGCAACAGTTGGTCATTTGGCGGAATTCCTGCGGACAAAACGATTAAAGGATTCGGCGGTGCCGTTCTGCTCAGCGTAAACGCAGAGAAGACGATGCATGTGCTCGAAAATGTCATGGGTCTGAAAAAAGTAGGAGAAGACGCCGGATATTCACGTTTTCAAGCTTCCGGAGATATCGGGAATCTGATCGATATTCCTCTTGATAATCAGAAGTGGGGGCATGGAGGAGCTGGTACGGTTCATCACATTGCCTGGCGTGCGAAAGACTTCCTGGAGCATGAGCAATGGCATCAAAAAGTAACTGAGAGAGGTTATAAACCAACTCATATTATAGATCGGCAGTACTTCAATGCGATTTATTTCCGGGAGGACGGCGGCATCTTATTTGAAATTGCAACTGATCCTCCAGGTTTCGCACGCGATGAAGCTCCCGATTCTTTAGGTGAAAAATTGATGCTCCCGGAGTGGTACGAATCCGAACGCGATAAAATTGAAGCTAACTTGGCCTCAATTGAAGTGAGAGTGCTTGAAGGGGACAAGAAATGAGACACATCTTTGAAAAGGGCAGCGATTTACACGCGCCCACACTTGTCCTTTTTCACGGGACGGGCGGGACGGAGCAAGATTTGTTGCCACTGGCAACGCTCGTTTCCCCAAAATCGTCCATTCTCTCCTTAAGGGGAAATGTGCTGGAAAACGGAATGCCACGTTTCTTTAAACGAATCTCGGAAGGCGTGTTTGACGAAGAGGATTTAGTATTCCGCACCAAAGAAGTGAATGAATTCTTGAACCAGTCCGCCAAGGAATACGGGTTTGATCGCGATAATTTGGTTGCCATCGGCTATTCGAACGGAGCGAATATCATTGCGAGCCTTCTTTTCCATTATCAAAATGTGTTCAGAGGGGCCATCCTTCATCATCCGATGATTCCATTGCGCGGTATCCAATTGCCGGACTTGTCTGATGTACCTATTTTTATCGGTGCCGGGAAAAATGATCCGATTTGTTCCCCACGTGAGACAGAGGAGCTCCAAAGCTTGCTGCGTGATTCGGGAGCTGTTGTAAGAGTTCATTGGGAAAACAACGGTCACCAATTAATCTATAACGAAGCGAAAGCAGCTGCGATATGGTTTAGGGAAAAATTTCAAAATCAGTCTGATCATGAAAAGAGGGCGGACAGTATAACGAGTGATGATACTTTTATATGAGAGCAATTAAAGGCAGTGCTGAGGTTGTAGCCGAGAAAAAAGTAACTTGGTTGGAACTTTTTTATGATTTGCTTTTTGTAGCGGCAGTGTCAAAAGCTAACCATGTCTTGTTACATTCTAGCTATGGGACCATTTCCGTTGAATATTTAATCAAATTTGTTTTAATATTCATTCCAATCTGGTGGAGTTGGGTGGGACAAACGCTCTTTAATAATCGCTTTGGCCAGGATATTGGTACTCATCGGATTTTCATGATCTTTCAACTGTTTTTTGTTCTTATTATGACAGCAAGCCTATCCGTCAATTTTGATCGATACTATATTCCCTTCTTTGTAGGCTATATTGGTTCGAGAGCACTGACAGCCATTCAATATCTTACGGTACACAAATCAAATCGAACACATCAGCGAATGACCGCAAAATATTTGGGGACTTACTTTTGGATAGGGATAGTCATATCTACCTCCTCGCTTTTCTTTGACTCATGGATCCGTTATGCGATTCTGTATGCTGGAATAGCTGTAGACATCATGCTGCCATTATTCAGCCGGCGGTACCTGATCATTACACCCACACATACCCATCACTTATTGGAGCGATTTGGATTATTTACACTTATTCTTATTGGTGAGTCGGTTATTAGTATCCTTACGGTCTTACAGTCTAGTAGCTGGACCTGGACATCTATTTTGTTCGCCTTATTTACATTTGTATTGGTGATTGCAATGTGGTGGCAGTATTTTAATAATCTGGAAAGGAAAGTGAGTAAGGAGATACAAACAGCCGGCCAAACGATTATTTATGGTCATTTATTCATTTATGTATCCATGGGTTTTATAGCTGCTTCGATCCAATTACTATTTCAGCAGCAACTACATTATCCACTTATGTTGGGTTTTATTTTCGGGTCGGTTCTGCTTTATTTTATTTCAACATCATTTGTTTTCCACCGATACAGACAGAAACATACAAGGTTGAGAGCCTGCTCTTTGGCGGTATTATTAGGACTGCTCGGATGTTTATATGCGTTGGACAACATTTTTTACGTACCTAATTATGTTGTAATTGGAGAAATGATGATGTTCTTTATCATTTATGCGAAAGTAACGACTTGAGGATTATATGGGAGAGTGAAAGATATTGAGTGATGATTTTAAGCAATATGTAGGGAAAGATCTCGACGTTATATTTCACCCAGGAAGATGCGTTCATTCGGCAAAATGTGTTAGTGGGTTACCCGGAGTATTCAATATTAAAAAGAAACCATGGGTTCATGTCGATGGAGAAACGGCTGATAAAATAGCATCTCAAATTAATAATTGTCCAAGTGGTGCGTTGGAATATGTATGGAAATCAAACCTTTTGAATGGGGGAAAACAAATGTTCGAAATTAAAGAAGGTACGAACGGTTTTTATGTTGGAGAAGAGGATCATAAAGAAGCTGAAATTCATTACGTTCAAAATGGAAATCATATTATTATAGTAGATCACACGATCGTTTCCGATAGTCTAAAAGGTCAAGGTGTAGGACAGGCGTTAGTGAAGAGATTAGTCGAATTTGCTCGGACGAAAGAAATCAAGATTATGCCATTATGTCCTTTTGCCAAAAGTCAATTTGACCGCCATAAAGATTATGCTGATGTACTGTTGTAATAAAATATAGGTTCAAATGATTCTAGGAACTATGTAAAAAAGTCGCGCAGCACTGTGCTGTTTCGCGACTTTTTTACAGAGGTCATTTGAATCTAGCAAAGAATTGCGGAAATAATTGCAGTGCTGTTTCAATAAATAATTTTACAGAAATCCCACTATCCTCAAACGACAAAACGGACATATGAATATTACGATACACTGGGGGATCAAGTTTGCGTATAAGGACGTTTTCAGGTAAATGTAACAGGGTTAATTCGGGCATGATTGCGATACCGAGCCCCTCATGAACCAAATTAATTCCTGTCATATAGTTATTGATTTCGTATCTCACTTTCGGTTTCCCGCGGGATTTTTCAAACCAATCTATAACTGGAGTTTCAAATCCTGATTTGCAAAAAATCAAAGGCTGATCCAAGAGATCTGTTGCTTGAATCATATTCTTTGTAGTAAAAGGATGTTCCTTGTTTAGCACAGCATACATTTCTTCTTGGTGTAGTGGAAAGGTGTTGAATTCCTTATCTGGTGGACTAGCAATGATAAATCCGATATCAATACGTTGGGTATCGATCCACCCTTTCACTTCGGTTACAGTTCCTTCTAAAATGGTAAATTCGATATTAGGATATTTTTTAGTTATGTGGCTGATAATTTTAGGGACGAAATAAGAGGAGGCCTCAGGAAATGCGCCTATTCTGACTAGCCCTTTTTCAAGTCCCAATTCATGAGCAATTTCCTGATCAACCTTTTCATAATCGGATAAAATTGCTCTGAAAATACGTATGATGCGTTCGCCTATAGGTGTAAGCTTGACTCCATGACGACGATTTCGAATCAAAAGAGTCACCCCAAGTTCTGTCTCAAGACCGTTGACTGCTTTACTTACAGCTGGCTGAGTCATATTCAATTCTTTTCCAGCTTGTGTGAAACTCTTTGTATCAGCAATTTTAACCATTAATTGCAATAATGATTTATTCATAAATCTATTATTCCTCCAATAAGCATTGGCGAGCTGATTCTTTGGGGAGCCGCAATTTTATCTGGGCTTTACCCAATCTTAATATATACGGAGGAAGGATGAAAGACATGAGAAAAGTGGATGTGAAAGAAAAAGCCAAAGTTCGAGAGTTGCGTGTCTTGAATCAGTGGAGACAAGAGAATACATTTAGAAAATCAATTGATAATCGGGCGGGCAAACCGAACTTTGTGTTTTATGAAGGGCCTCCTACAGCCAATGGACTGCCTCATATCGGTCATGTTCTCGGTCGCGTGATTAAAGATTTTATCGGCCGCTATAAAACAATGTCAGGATTCAGAGTCATCCGAAAAGCCGGATGGGACACGCATGGCCTTCCAGTAGAGCTTGGCGTAGAAAAGCAGCTTGGCATCTCGGGAAAACAGGAGATTGAAAATTACGGAGTCGCCAAATTTGTGGAAGAGTGCAAAAATAGTGTGTTCGAATATGAAAAGCAGTGGCGAGAACTTACAGAAGGCATAGCCTATTGGACTGACATGGAGGACCCCTATGTCACTCTGACTAACGATTATATCGAATCCGTCTGGCACATCTTGTCTGTCATACATAAAAAAGGTCTTTTGTATAAAGGACACCGCGTGAGTCCATATTGTCCTGACTGCCAAACGACACTAAGCTCTCACGAAGTGGCGCAAGGCTATGACAACGTCAAAGATTTGAGTGCAACGGTGAAATTCAGAAGCAAAACTGGGAAGGATATCTTTCTTGCTTGGACAACAACGCCATGGACCCTCCCGTCTAATGTGGCTTTAGCGATCAACAAAGATATCGAATACGCGCGGGTAAAACTGAACGATGAGGTATACGTAGTTGCTAAAAATCTTGTAGAGAAAGTAATGAAAGAGAACTATGAAGTATTGTCTACGCACAAAGGATCAGAATTCATAGGGACAGCTTATGAGCCGCCGTTTGGTTTTTTTCATGTAAATAAAGGTCATATCGTCGTAGATGCTGACTATGTCAGCGATACAAGTGGTACTGGTATCGTTCATACGGCACCCGCGCACGGGGAAGACGATTATCGCACATGCATTCAGCACGGATTGGATTTCGTTAACGTAGTAAATCTGGCTGGACGATACACAGATCAAATCAGCGACTACGCCGGACGCTTCGTCAAAGATTGTGACGTCGATATCGTAAAAGACTTGTCGTTCCGTAATCTTCTGTTCTCTAAAGAACGTTATGAGCACAGCTATCCTTTTTGCTGGCGCTGTAAATCTCCTCTTCTTTACTATGCTATTGAAAGCTGGTTCATCAAAACGACCGCGATAAAAGAACAGCTTATTGAAAACAACAGGAAAATTGATTGGTACCCTTCCCATTTACGAGAAGGACGTTTCGGTAAATTCCTGGAAGATCTCGTCGATTGGAATATCAGCCGAAATCGGTACTGGGGAACTCCTCTGAACATCTGGCTTTGCCAGGATTGCGGGACCGAGTATGCTCCAGACAGCCTGAAAAACCTGCGCGAGAAGTCAGTCGAGGTCGTGAATGAAGACCTGGAGTTGCATAAACCTTTCGTAGATGATGTCAAATTGCGTTGCTCATGCGGTGGAACCATGAAAAGAACACCAGAAGTCATCGATGTTTGGTTTGATAGCGGATCGATGCCATTTGCCCAATACCACCATCCCTTTGGTGATGAGAAACTGTTCCAGGAGCAGTATCCTGCTGACATAATTTCCGAGGGTATCGACCAAACAAGAGGCTGGTTCTTTAGCTTGCTGGCGGTATCCACACTGTATAACGGAAAATTACCATACAAAGCGGTCATTTCAACTGGGCACGTTCTTGATGAAAACGGACAAAAGATGTCTAAAAGTAAAGGGAATGGCATCGATCCATGGGAAGTCATAGAAGAATTTGGGACTGATGCGTTCCGGTGGGCCCTGCTTTCTGACAGTGCGCCGTGGAGCAACAAGCATTTTTCTAAAAGAATGGTAGCCGAAGCGAAGTCTAAAGTGATCGATACGATTCATAACACGCATGCTTTCTATTCGCTATATGCAACGATCGATCAATACAGGCCAGAGGACTACCCTCAGAAAGCGTTTGAGAACGAGTTAGATCGCTGGCTGATTTCGAGGCTGAACTCCACCCAGCAAAACGTAGTAAAAGGACTTGAAACATACGACTTTCTAAATCCGGCAAAGCACATAGAAGCGTTTATCGACGAATTTAGTAATTGGTACATCCGCCGCTCCCGTAACCGTTTTTGGAGCAGTGGGATTACTGAGGACAAGGTCTCCGCCTACCAAACACTACACAAGGTGTTATTGACGGTGGCCCGCATGATTGCGCCGTATGTACCACTCATTGCAGATGACATCTATAGAAATCTTGGCGGCGAAGAAAGCGTGCACCTAACAGATTATCCACAGGTGAATACGGCAGTTATCGATGAAACTCTCGAAAGCGAAATGGAAACCGCCCGTCAAATCGTTGAGCTAGCTCGGAACATCAGAAACGAAAGCGGAATCAAGACACGCCAGCCTCTGTCCGAACTTATCGTCTCCATAGACCGCCCGTTCAACATGAGTAGGTTCGCGAACATCATCAAAGATGAGATAAACGTAAAAGAAATCCGAGTAGAGCAAAGTGACAGCAGCTTTATTACCTACCACTTTAAACTTAATTTAAAAGTTGCCGGTAAAAAATACGGGAAACTCGTTGGAACGATTCAAGATCGTTTGAAGCAACTATCCATCACCGAAGCCAAACAAGTTATGGACAGGGGTTTCCTGGATGTCATTCTTTCAGACGAAGCTGTCCGTATTACGCTTGATGAACTGCTTGTAGAAAAGCATGGTAAGCAGGGCTTCGCTACTGCTTCGGGTTACCAAATCAATGTTGCTTTGGAAACGACGATAACAGAGGAACTAGAACAGGAAGGGATGGTTCGTGAAGTCATCCGTGTGATTCAAGATTACCGTAAGAAAATGGATTTCCCTATTGAAAAACGAGTGATACTTACTCTTGATGTCGATGACCAGATGAAAGTAGCGTTGGAACGTTTTGATCATGTATTGCAGGAAAACGTAATAGTGTCGGAGGTCAAATTTGTTAAAAAAATTGGCATGGAGACGGTTTCGATTGGGGACAAAAGCTTCGGGTTACTGATTGAATAACAAAAATGAGCAAAGCAATTGGACAAAGGAGTGTACAAAATGAATATGAAAACGATGGGTATTCACCATATTACTGCAATTGTAGGACATCCACAGGAAAATGTGGATTTTTATGCAGGAGTATTAGGTTTGCGCTTAGTAAAACAAACGGTTAATTTTGATGATCCAGGAACATATCATTTGTATTTTGGAAATGAAAGTGGAAAACCGGGTACCATTATCACATTTTTCCCATGGCCAGGTGCTCACCAAGGAGTAATCGGCGGCGGTCAAGTGGGAGTAACTTCATACGTTGTCCCGAAAGGTGCTATGGACTTTTGGGAAAAAAGACTGGAGAAATTTCAAATCCCTTTTGTAAAAATGGAACGGTTTGGAGAGCAGTATCTACAATTTGACGATCCCCACGGCCTGCATTTAGAAATAGTTGGGAGAGAAGAAGGGGAAGCTAACACCTGGAATTTTGGTGAAATCACTTCCGCGTTCGCAATAAAAGGATTTGGCGGAGCCACCCTTTTATCTTTACATCCGGAAAAAACAGGAGAACTATTGGAAAAAGTGATGGGCCTACAGATGATTGGCACAGAAGGCGATTTCATCCGGTTTCGTTCCACAGCTGATATCGGAAATGTGATTGATCTAAAATTATCACCTATGGCTAGAGGAGCTATGGGCGTTGGAACAGTACATCACATTGCTTGGCGGGCTTTACATGACCAAGATCAATTGGTTTGGAAAAAGCATGTTGAAGCACATGGTTATGGTGTTACCCCTGTACAAGATCGAAACTATTTTAATGCGATTTACTTTAGAGAGCACGGCGAAATTCTTTTTGAGATCGCAACAGATCCGCCAGGCTTCGCTCACGACGAGTCACATGAGACCATGGGAGAAAATCTGATGTTACCTGAACAATATGAATCGCATCGAGAACAAATTGAACGTGTGTTGTTGCCATTTCAAGTAAGAGAATTAGACTAACTTACCAAGAGGACTGATTTATTGATTATGTCGAATCAGGTTTACCACTTGAACGAAATGGATAGCGTAGAGTGTGTTATATAACGAACCATTTAAGGAGGTTTTTTGCATGAGTGTCAAACTTGCTATTGTGTATTACAGCTCCACCGGAACTAACTATCAATTAGCTCAATGGGCTGCGGAAGGGGCAAAGGAAGCCGGCGCGGAAGTGAAAATCTTTAAGGTTCAAGAATTGGCAACTCAAGAAGTGATTGATAGAAATCCGGCTTGGAAAGCCCATGTGGAAGCCACCAAAGATATTCCGGTTATTACACCGGATGACATCGTTGAGGCTGATGCCATTATTTTTAGTACACCTACACGTTTCGGAAACATTGCCGCCCAAATGAAACAATTTTTGGATACCACAGGTGGAATCTGGTTCCATGGAAAAACGGTTAATAAAGTGGTAAGTGCAATGACTTCCGCTCAAAACGCTCACGGTGGTCAAGAAGCGACTATCCTTAACTTATACACCTCCATGTATCACTGGGGGGCAATAGTAGTTGCTCCAGGATATACTGATGCTTCCTTGTTCGCTGCCGGAGGGAATCCATATGGTACAAGTGTATCTGTCGATCAAAACAATCAAATTGTTGGAGATAAGGAAGCTTATCAAAATGCCGTTGAACATCAAGCCAAGCGTGTGGTTACGGTAGCTGAATGGGTTAAAAAAGGAATGCAATAAAAAATTATCTCTATACATTGTTGGAAAACCACAGTTTTTACTGTGGTTTTCCTTTAAATTGTTTGGCTCTAACGATAATTTTTTGGTGGAGGACTCGTATGAATTTAAAAAAATTAGCAGGCGAGAAAGCAGTGGAATATATTAGAGATGGAATGACAATTGGGCTAGGTACCGGATCTACCGTTTATTGGACAATACGTAAATTGGGTGAATTAGTAAAACAGAGGGAAATACAAATTCGTGCCATCCCTACTTCCCAACAAACAAGTTATTTAGCTAGTGAATTAGGTATTCCACTAGAAACTTTTGCACAATCAACAGAATTAGATTTGACAATTGATGGTGCTGATGAGTTTAATTCATCATTGGATCTGATTAAAGGGGGAGGGGGAGCACTCGTACGCGAGAAGTTAGTCGCAGCTGCTTCTAATCGTCTAATTATAGTGGCAGATGAATCTAAGGCTGTCGAGGAAATCGGAAAATTCCCACTACCTATTGAAGTCGTTCCCTTTGCATGGGAAGTTACAGCCAAACGGATTGAGGGGTTAAACTGCGTCCCAACATTACGTAGGGTGAATGGTTGCCCATACGTTTCTGACAATGGTAACTATATTTTGGACTGTTCTTTTGGATATATTGAAAATCCAGCTAAACTTGATCGAACAATTAAACTTTTACCCGGTGTTGTTGATACAGGTCTTTTTATATCCATGGCCGACACTGTGATCATTGGAACCTCAAATGGGCTAAAAGTATTGTCTAAGAAAAATTGAGGTTGAAACAGAAATGTGGCGTTGTATTTTATTCATTCTATGTAGGAATTGATATAGGATGCAAATTTCATGTAGTTGCTTGTATATCTTATGAAGAGCTCCAATATCCTAAGGGTTCATGGAAGAAAAAGAAGACAATGAAACTATTGCAGATAGTGATGGAATAATGGAATAGCAGGTTGCTTAGAATTCTTAAGGGAAGTGGCAGATCGTAACGGAATTTCTCCGAAGGACTTTTTTATCCTGTTAGAACCTACTGGGGGAATTACGGCTACATCATCATGAAGGCATTAATAGATATAGGGTACACACTATACCAAGTCAAGAACAAGGAAGTAAAGGATTTTAGGGAAAGTTCCTTGGGTATTATGGAGAAGTCAGATGAAATAGATGCATGTTTTGACTGGCCTATTGTACGGAAGGTTTGATAAGTCTAATACTTAATTTTCTAAGGTAAGATTGGCTGAATCGGTTGAAAGCATGCACCAATCCATGTTGTTGAAATGCTAATATTTAATCTTTAGTTGGAGGGTATAGGAATGCTGGTACTACAAAAAACACAAACGATAGTTCGTTATCAGAATAATAACGGTGAAATATACTATGGAATTGTTGATGGTGACGAAATTTTACAATTGTCTAATGATTTTACTGAAATTGTAAGCAATGAACTGAAATTTGATGGCGTAATAGTTGCTTTTGGCAATGTGAAAATTTTAGAGCCTGTTGTACCCACAAAAGTAGTTAACTTCGGCTGGACATACGCTGGACATGCAAAAGAGACTGGGGGACAAGCCAATCTCAAGGAACCGTTTTTGCTCTTAAAACCACCTTCTTCTTTGATTCCAGATGGGGCGGATATCATTCTTCCTTCAAGTGAATTAACCAAGCAGGTGGAAATGGAGGGGGAAGTAGCACTCATTATTGGGAAACGGGGTAAAAATATAAAAGAAGAGGACGCATTAGATTATGTTTTTGGTTGTACTATATTTAATGATGTGACTGCTAGAGATCTTACAAAAACCGATCCCCAGTTCACACGCGGTAAAGGTTTTGATACATTTGGTCCAATTGGTCCGTGGATTGTGACCGGTATAGATCCATCGAATTTACGAATTGTTACAACTTTGAACGGTAAAGTTGTACAAGATGGTAATACGAATCAGATGTCACTTTCAATTCCTTTTCTTATTAGTTGGATTTCGCAGGTTATGACACTGGAGCCAGGTGATGTTTTGGCTACTGGTTCACCTTCTGGTAGTTGTCCAATGAAGTCAGGAGATGTTGTGACCGTGGAAGTAAAGAATATCGGGAAACTATGCAATTATGTAAAATAGTAATAGAAAAATTATGGACCACTGAGAACTGGAAGAACGCAGCTATCAAAGGCGGTGGCGAATGAATGCAATTGTTCCATAAAAATATAGTTGTAGACTGTAAAATAAAATATTTGGCCGCAAATTAAAGTAATAGACTGAGAAATAAAGTGTTAGACTGGCGGTCAGCTATTCAACTAGCTGGAGATTAGTTTAAGATCAAGTGCGGGGAACCGTACTATAAGTAACGGCTGTTCTGTGAAAATAAAGTTCTAGATTGAAAAATAAAGTATTAGAATGAGGAAGAGTTAACGGGGTTCGATGGTTGCATAACAGTAAGAACAAGAGCTGCCTTCTGAGGCAGCTTCTTTTGTTAACCTAACGGGCAGTTTTCCTCAATAAATTATGTTAAAATATGGATAAAAATAATCGAGCAAAACGTGATGGGATTTCTCGTGAAATTTAGTTTATATGATGTGGTGAGATTGCTAAAAGATTTCTCCGAAGAAGGTGTATTTAAGGGAGAGGTTGCAACTGTTGTAGAAGTTTATACAAACCCAATGGAAGGTTACGAATTAGAGTTTGTGGGTGACGGTGGAATTACAAAGGCATTGTTTGCTGTAAGACCAGGCGACATTGAACTTGCGGGTGAGAGCCATTGAGTATTAGAGTGGATAACGAGAAGTTTGATATTAGTGGAGTCCATAATAAATTTGCTGACTATGTGGTTGTTGTCTGTTCTTGTTGTACTGAACAATATTTACATGATGACGAGCATTTAAGGCTCTACTATGATCCTCATGATCATACAAAATGGTTCATAACTCATATCGGAATAAATGATCAAACTAAGCATTACCCAATTCCTTGTAAAGGTTGCGGTAAAATAGATTGGGATTTCACCGATTTAAAAGAGCGAGACAAAGCTGAAACAGGACCTTGGAGGAATTATATTCGAGGTTGGTGACTACGCTAACGGGTTCGATAGCATAACAAAAGTATCAGATGTGCAGAGATAACATAGATATAGACTGATTAATTAAGAATTAGACTGGACAATAAAGTTCTAGACTGGGGCCATTTGTCCGAGCAAGGGCAGTTCCTGGTGGAAAAGACGGGGTATACAAAAATATAAGAGAGCTCAGCGGAGGTTATCAGAGTGGAGTGGTTTCACAATTTTGATTGGAAAGTCGTTTTTCCAGAGCGGCAAATGTACATCATGCGGCAGCATAATTGGGCGTTTGCGGCATGGGAGATTGAACGGTTGAAAGGGAATCTGCGCCAGCAATCATTGCTTGTGCATGTAGACGCCCATTTGGATGATACACCGGACGGAGTGTTTGTCCCTGGCTTGTTAGAGGCAAAAAGTGTAGAGCAGATCATGGCGGTAGCACAAGGGCATGATTATGCGAGCGGACAGGCCTGTCCACCAGATTGCATGCAAATCGACAATTTTATATGGGCCAGTGTAGCACGAGATACGATCGGAGAAACCATATTTGTCTCTCATCAAGATGACGAGGTACTGTCGCTCGAGATGCTCCGTTATGATGCGATCCATAAACGAAACGAGAATTGTCAGAACATCATCACCAAACTGCCGGCAGGATGTACGTACACGCATCAGCGGTTTCGGGATGTGCTTTCATTTCTCAGCGATGTTGACCAGAAGAAATGGGACACGCAGCAGACCAAGATTCTAGATATTGATCTCGATTATTTCAACCTGTCTGAGGATGTGACGCCCAGGCTGCAACCGATCGAGGAGATTCGTGCTTCCTTGCATACGCTACGGAACCTTTGCCAGTGGGATGTGATTACCATTGCCCTTTCTCCGGAGTATTGCGGCGGAGAAGAGGAGGCTGCATTTTTACTTGGTGCTTTTATGGAGGCGTTCGAGATAGACATCGCCTGTGGGCAGAGATGGTAGAGCATGGTTCTAGGAAAAAACCTCCCGCTCTCACGTATTCTGTGAGAACGGGAGGTTTGCGCTTCTTCAGGAGAAACAACGTTCGGTCCGCTTCCTCTTTGGACTAACTTTTCTGTTAGCACAGTGCTTTTAGATCTTTAATTTGCTCTATATGTCGTTGCTCGTGTAAATGCAATAGTTCAACCCATTGATCTAATGGTAAGTTACCAAAAACAGGATGCTTTACTGCTATTGCCCTCAAAACCGACTTGTCATCTATCTTACTAAGAACATACATTAATTTATTTCTTGAATCGTTTAATAATTGAATGATTTGCAGAACTTGAAAAGGTTCGGAACTTGGTTCTGAAATCTTAGGCGCTTGAATCTTATTGGACCTATCTGACACAAACTGAATCGGTATGTGTTCTGTGTCGGTTGGTTTCTTTTGATCAAGCCCAAATACAATTGCTTTTGCGAACAAAGTTTCCGTAATAAACAAATGATGACAAACCTGAGCTATACTCCATTTTTCCATCTCAAATCTTCGATTGAATTCATCAAAACTTAGAAAAGAAAACTCATTTAACAACTGCTCTCTGGTTTTAATTAAATACTCTTCAAATTTATCCATACAATTCTCCTTTCGGTTCCAAGTATCCATTTGTTATAACTATGTTCTATCACTTGGTGCTATGCATTTACAAGAGCAAATAAAGTGCGGAAAACGCCAAGGAATCCATTAAGAGGAACATACAAGTGCCTTGGGAAGTTGAGGATTTAACACAAAGAGAAATTAAGTAAAGCAGAGAGCTACGTTTATTATTCAACAATCGGGTTCGATAGCTTAACAGTATGTTGAATCTTAAAGATTCTTCTATAATTAGGGAATGATCTTTAATGGATGAATTAGACTTTTTAGAAATACCATGGGAAGCTATAACAGGAGATAGGGCAAATGTATTTAAGATAGAATTAATTCGTGAATTATCGGATTCCCATATACTTTTCGGAAAAACAGCTACTGCTCTGGCAAATCGTATAGATAATGATGATGTGATTTTTTGGATCAATGAATTAAATAATATGCTGTTGTCCACTTAACATGGTCCGAAAGCAATTCATTAGATTACCCTAAAACCGAATTGTTTTCGCTTGATGATCTGAGATATCACTGCAAAAGGATATCGGAACTCTATTAAATTTACGGGTTCGATAATTCAAAAATCCAAACATAAAGGAAGCCTTAACGATCGGATACCTTTTCTAGGAAAACGGGCAGTTTATCTCGGAGCATAAACACAATGGATCGATAGTGCAGGATCATAAGCCTTAATAAGCTATTGTGCAGGATAACGAAGAGTGGATACCAGGTGTGTAAGTATAGTAGTTTGGCTGGTATGAAAGAGGTGACTGTGTTGGAAAGTGAACATAAACAATACACAGAGAAGGTGTTAAACCATATATTTGTTGGCAGCCAATTAGATGGTGTTAAATTTGGTCTAGGTCCGGGAGCGTTTTTAATACGTTTTGAGCATTACACAAATCATTCTCCAGACCAACTATGGTTAAACATTGAATCAAGATGGGCTGTGTTCCCTAAAGAAACCCGAGTTTTTCCTAAATCCGAAGCAGAGATGATAGATTTCTCCGAAGAAGAAGCGTATCAATCAGTATTTTTGTTACGTAGGGAGAAAGTAACTTCCGTTAGATTAGGTAGCCTATATCCACATCTACATATTGGATTCGAATCAGGAAAAACACTTTTTGTAAATGGATACCATGATAAGTATGAATGTTGGCAAGCTGGAGATGGGCCTGGATACACTGGTCAAGAATGGCTTATAGTAGCGACTCCTGGAGGAGACATCTCTACGTGGGCACCAGATTCGTTTAACTAACGGGTTCGATAGTTCAATGAGGCAATCTATAACTTTATAATCCAGTTTAGATCCATGGATAGCTTCATTCTGACGTATAGTCTAAAACTAATTTTCAAATACCTAGTGACTAAGAAGACCGGGACTCCTTGTACCATAAGGGTTTCCGGTCTAAAAGTTTATTATCACTGAACACCTGCTCACCATTATCAGTCTCTTTTACTTCTTCTAATGCAGTAAGGAGTTCTTGGAATCCACTAACCAGTTTCTCAAAGCAGTAGGAGAGCTTAACCACTGGTTTATTGTTTTGACTCATACTTGTTCCCTCAAACTCCTCCAATTCACGTTGGATTTCGTCAGGAACCTTTTCGACTACTCCTGGTACATCGAATGGTTTTTCATTCAGTTGCTTTTCAAGGTCCTTGATTTTGCTTCTGGCCTCATCGTTAATTCCAGACTCTTGCGCCTGCTCAAGCTGAGCGTTCAGCCGTTTTTTTATTGCATCGTGTTCTACCTCTTTCTGTTCTAGTTCAGCGTACCGCGCGTGTAGCTTCTCTCTTTCGATGCGCTCTTTCTCTGCTTTTTCTTCGCTATTCCGCAGTTGCTCTTCCAATTTCTCTTTCTCTTTGATCGCTTGCTGCATTTCCTTTATAGCCTTTTGCAAATCACGTGTGGACATATTCTCCACGTCATTCTCTTTTACAAACACTTCCGGTTCACTAACAGGGACACCGAGCAAAGCTACGGCTTGGGTATAGTTTATGCTGACAAGCAAAAAGGGACGGGCAGTAGAGTGTGGTAGCAGGAAGTTGCTTTCCTCTTCCATCCTTACATTAATTCCTTCGAACCTCCGAATACCATCGGACGTTTTGATTAATATCAACATAATTTTTTGGAAGGATGTCTTGATCCTTACGTAACGTAATGCTGTAAAGTGAGGATACTGGAAAAAGCTAGCAACTAAGAAGGGGGATGATCAGCGCCCGACTGGCCGCCGCACTGGACCATGTCCGCTCCAAGGGAGCCATCGTAGCCAACGGGATTGAGTCCAGACAAGGCGTTCAATGCTTCACGTTTCAGGACCCGGATGGCAACGGACTGATGGTTGTTCAGAAGTAAAATCAAATCATGAGGAGGTAATAAAAATGAGAAAAGTAATTTCGAAAGACGGCACCACCATTGCGTTCGATAAAACCGGGAATGGACCGGCGATCGTCCTGATATGCGCTGCATTTCAAACTCGTTCGGATCCGATGATGCCGCAGCTTGCTTCGCTTCTGTCGCCCCACTTTACCGTATTTAACTACGACCGCCGGGGGCGTGGGGACAGCGGCGATACTGCGACGTACGCGGTTGAGCGCGAAGTCGAAGATATCGAAGCTCTCATCAACGAAGCCGGCGGATCGGCATCCGTATTCGGCATGTCTTCCGGTGCAGTCCTCGCCCTCGAAGCGGCTCGCAAGCTTGCTATCGAGAGTCTGGCATTGTACGAGCCGCCGTTCGTCGTTGACAGCACTCGCCCTCCGCTGCCGGAGAATTACTTGCCGCAGCTCAAAGAACTGATATCGTCGGGCCACCGAGGCGACGCGGTCGAGTACTTCTTAACGAAGGCAGCCGACGTTCCTGCCGATTTCGTTGCCTCGATGCGAAGCGCGCCATTCTGGCCGGCGATGGAAGACGTAGCGCACACGTTGGTCTATGACGGCACAATCATGGGTGACACCATGTCGGGCAACCCTTTGCCAGCCGAGCGGTGGTCTTCCGTCTCGATCCCGACGCTCGTGATGGGAGGAGGGAAAAGTCCCGAGTACCAGCAAAATGCGGTGAAAGCGCTCGTGAACGTTCTCCCTAATGCAAAGCGCCGCATCCTGGAAGGTCAGGATCATAACGTGGCTCCAGATCTCCTCGCTCCCGTTTTGACTGATTTTTTCTCCATGTAAATTAAAGGAGACTATAGCAATGAGAAAAATCATTTTACTCATGCACGTATCGCTTGATGGCTTCGTAACAGGACCCAACGGTGAAATGGATTGGATTATCCATACAGAGGAAGAACAGAACTATGTCACCGACTTGCTAAACACCGTAGACACCGTTTTATTTGGACGTGTGACTAATCAAATGATGGAAAGCTTCTGGCCGACTGTACCCGCGCATCCCGTCTGGTCAAAATCGAAGTACCATGCCGAACATGCTGTCTGGATTGAGAAAACAGAGAAAATTGTATTCTCCAAGACTTTGGACAAAGTGGAATGGAGCAATTCCAGACTGGTAAAAGAACATATTACGGAAGAAGTTGCGAAAATGAAACAGCAGCCCGGCAAGAACATTGTGATGATGGCCAGCTCTGGCCTTGCGCAAACGTTTATGCAGCTCGGCTTGATTGATGAATATCGAATTAATGTTAATCCTATTGTTGTTGGCGGCGGAAGACCGCTCTTTAAAAATATCAAGGACAGAATCGATCTTAAACTTGCGGAAGCCAAAACGTTTAGTTCCGGAGTCGTCGGACTTGTCTACGGAATAAGACGAGGTGAGGTGTAGATGGGAAAATTGTGGAAATATGCAGGCTGGGTAGGACTCGCTCTGATAGCGCTGATCTTTATTCAAGCGGCGGTCCTTAAACTAATGGGTGTGCAAGCAATGGTGGAAGTCTTCAACAAGCTAGGGTATCCTGCATGGTTTCGTATTGCAATTGGGATCCTGGAAATTGTCGGAGCGATTGCGCTGCTCATTCGGTCTTCTTCGCGTTACGGTTCGATATTATTGGCGTTGATTATGATCGGTGCAACGATATCATCGCTTGCTAAAGGGACGGCTGGCGATGTGATCGTTCCAGTTATTATGCTTTTTCTACTTGTATGGATCGCAGTAGTCAGGGGACCTGTCAATCGCCATATAGCGGAACAACTGCCAGCGAGCAAGGTTACAGTTCACCGGGACGAATAAACTGGGATATGAACGGTTGGACCGCGAGCAGCATCTGCTCCTGTTCTAAATGCTGCGGGCCAGTATGCTGCCGCTTCTGGAAAATCTGACTCCCGAGCAGCTTAAGCGGGTCGGGGAATATTCCGATGGAGCGCGGTACACGTTCAAAGAGCTGCTGGAATTGCGTGTCCAGCATGTCCGTTACCACCTCGCCCAGATCGAGCGGGTAAGGCAGGCATATCGAGAGGATAGGGTATAACACTATATGCTAGTTGTGATTCAACTAACGGGTTCGAAAGTTCCATTATACAAATCATGCTTGCTCAATTACCGCAACCGCCAACAGAACATCTGCTTGAGTTATTCAAGGTCTGATCGTCGCTTATTGGAGGAGGGTACTATGGACAAAGAGAAACTCATCCGTAAATTCGATAATCAATCCAAAATTTACGAAATGAGAAGGAAGAAGCAGTCAGAACGGAAATGGCGGGAAAAATTGATCGGGAGTGCAAAGGGGAAGGTTCTTGAGGTAGCTGTTGGTGCCGGAGCGAATTTTTACTTTTACCCCAAAAATGTGGATGTGACTGCTGTCGATTTCAGCGGTGCTATGTTATCCAAGGCAAAAGAGTCCGCCACGGCTAGCAATGTTCGGGCCACATTCATTCAATCCGATATTGAATCTATTTCGTTTCCTGAAAACTCATTTGATACCATTGTCTCGACATTATCCTTTTGCGGTTACGAATATCCTGTTAGAGTGTTGGAATCTTTTAACAGGTGGTGCAAGCCGGACGGTCAAATTTTGTTAATGGAGCATGGTCTCAGTTCAAACCGATTGATTGGCAGCACCCAAAAGATCATCGAGCCGATATTCCAACGCGTTGTCGGTTGTCATCTGGATCGTAATATGATCAATATTTTTCAGCATTCCCCGATTCATATACATCATATGGAGCGCTACAAGTTTAATACCGTTCATTTGGTGTGGGCGTCGCCAAACAAAGGAGAGGGCTGAAGTTTTTTGAATCGAAAATCAACGTTAGATCAACTTCTCTAGTCTAAAACTATATTATCCCTTAAAAGCTGGACGCGGCCCTTTCGTTTTTTGCGTGGTACAATCTTCACCATATTGCGCATATTACGAAGCTTCGCGAGCGCAGAACTGGTAGTAGGGGGTCAGAGAGAGCGTGACGGTTCAATCGTTGCTCCCCACCCTCAGATTCGTAAAATGGCAAGGAGATAGCAGTCTGAACAATTTATCTGTTCAGGCTGCTATTCTTATTTTCAATCAAGGCGTTTGAACCTATAATGTTACTTGGGAATATCCTAAACCCTGTGGTATAATTTTGTCGCCAAAACAAGTCTAAGGAGTATGGATCATGGAAAAAAAACTCATTTTCGGTCATAAAAATCCTGACACGGATTCCATTTGTTCTGCACTGATCTACGCGGATCTGAAAACCAAACTGGGAGCGAATGTAGAGCCAGTTCGCCTCGGTGTAGTCAGCAGCGAAACCCAATTCGTACTGGACTACTTCAAGGTAGCAGCACCTCGCCAGGTGGATACCGTAGCGAATGAAGTAAACGAAGTCATTTTGGTCGACCACAACGAGCGCCAACAAAGCGCGAATGACATCGAGCAAGTGCAAGTGGTAGAAGTCATTGACCACCACCGCATTGCAAACTTTGAGACCAGCAACCCACTCTACTTCCGTGCAGAGCCGGTTGGCTGCACCACGACCATCCTGAAAAAGCTGTACAAAGAAAACGGCGTAGAGATTCCAAAAGAAATCGCGGGTTTGATGCTGTCCGCTATCATTTCCGACACCCTGTTGTTGAAATCTCCGACTTGCACCGAGCAAGATGTAGCGGCAGCCCATGAGCTCGCTGAGATCGCTGGAGTAAACCTAGAGCAATACGGTCTGGAAATGCTGAAAGCGGGCGCAGATCTGAGCGACAAATCCATTGCGCAGCTGCTGTCCTTGGATGCGAAAGAATTCCAAATGGGCAACGCAAAAGTAGAAATCGCTCAAGTAAACGCAGTAGATGTAAACGATGTGTTGGGTCGCCAAGCTGAGCTGGAAGCTGCGATTTCTGCCATCGTTGCCGACAAAGGACTGGATCTGTTCCTGTTTGCGGTAACAGACATCTTGAACAACGATTCGGTGGCGGTAGCGATCGGAAAAGCAACCAACGCAGTTGAGAAAGCGTACAATGTGACGCTGGTTGATAACAAGGCTGTCCTCAAAGGCGTTGTTTCCCGCAAAAAACAAATCGTACCTGTATTGACGGACACGTTCGCGAGCCTGTAAGGGAAGGTCAAATATAAGAAAACTGCCGGTGCAGAAGTTGCCGGCAGTTTTTTTGTCTCGCGAAACACCTTATTGTAATACTTCCAGTGTATTCCCGAAGGGGACTTACAAAAAGGTAATGATCTCTCACACACAATAACCGACTAACAAATGCGGTGTTCGGCCTCCGATTCACCTGTAAGGGCATTTATTTTCATCGTGCCACCCTCGCAGTTACTATCTCGTGTCCAGATGATTTCGTAGTAACCATCAGCTCGTTTCACCGATATTATTTTGATAGGGAAGTAGGGGGCGTCATACTCGTCTTTGACGATCTGAATAGCTTGATCTTCCGTCATGATGGGGCCATCACTACAACCCGAACAAACGAGGAATGTCAAGATCATAAAGGTAAGTAGCAAAGAACTGAAACCGGACTTCAAATAACATCCCCCCAAGCATTTCCTTGTATGACGATATAAGGGAATGGATGTTTCACACTCTTCACATTTTCATTCGGACACGAATGCATCCCACACTGCTTTGCGCGGGTATCATCTACTCACTCCTTCCTTACACTTATGAAAAACAGCAAAAGCGCCGATATGAAATAAAGGGTAAGGATATTACTATGTTTGAGGGCCAAGCCTCAAAAACATCTGGAGGACGCAAAGTGAAAGTTGCATCACGTGCTGTTGCATACGTATGTCTGTTATCATTGTTCTTTGTTTTGACAGGATTCGCTTCTCCGTCAGAGAATCGAAAAGCGACATGGCTGTGGCATACGGAATTGATCGCTTCTGAGCCGAATGAGATTCTCTCGTTTAGCAAGGAGCAGGGAGTAAACCTGATCTATCTGCAGGTCGACATTTCCAAAAAGCCAGCCTACTATCAGTCGTTTATTCGAGACGCTCATCGTGCTGGGGTAGATGTACATGCGTTGAGCGGAAGTCCGAAGTGGGCATTGAGAGAAAATCAGGGGAAGATTCTGGCGCTGACGAACTGGCTACTGGCTTACAATCAGCGTGTGTCTGACGAGGAAAAATTCACGGGGCTGCACCTCGATATCGAGCCATATTTGCTACCGGAATGGAAAACCGACCAGGAATCGGTCATTCAACAGTGGATGGAAAATGTGGAGACGTATGTTGACCTTGCCCGTCAGGACGCTGGGCTTGAAATCGGTTGTGACATTCCCTTCTGGTTGGACAAATATTACTTGCCGGAAGCTCCCAATATGACTCTCAGCCAGTCGCTCATCGCTCAACACGATCAAGTGGCGATCATGTCTTATCGAGATCGTGCAGAAGGGCCAAACAGCATTTCTGCGCTTGTCCCGCAAGAACTAGGCTGGGCTGACGACCTTGGGAAAAAAATCATGCTCGGCGTAGAAACCAAGGAAAGCAACGAAGGCAATTTTGTCTCTTTTTATGAAGAAGGGGCGCAACAGTTGAATCAAGAGCTATCCAAGCTTCCTGTATTGCTGGCGGACCATCCGTCTTTCGGTGGGATTGCGGTACATTCGTATGAGCATTGGAAAGTATTAATAGACTAGTCAGCTGAAAGAATGGGCGAAGATGGCTGTGAAGGGACAGAGCGGAGAGATCTCCGCTCTATTTTTTTGAGATGGTTGAATCTTGTTCCCACGCAAACCCGTTTCGGACAGCCTGCTAAGTACATCGATGTCAGGAATCTGACTGCCAACCAATGCGGTAAAAACAAGGTGTGAGGGAATCCATTCTACTCTTTTTCCAAAAAAGTAACCTTGCTAATGAGGTTTTCTTTTACTTCATAGATGGCGACAGCTTGAAAGGGTTCTCGATTGTCTCTGCCGCTCACTTCCTCCAAATCGATGACAAAGTTGCCGTATGTCATTCGGTTTTTGATCTCGGCACGGTTGTTCGGATTAGCTTGGAACATTTTCGCGTAGCGCGCTCTCAGTTCATCTGCACCACTGACTAGAACATTCCCGCTCGGATGCTCCACAATCTGCACGTCAGATGTATAGGTGGAAACAAAGCCCTCGACATCCTGCTTGTTATAGTAATCCAACTGAAGCTGTACAATTTTTTCGGGTGTCATCGTTCTTCCTCCTCTAGGTTGATTCACTACACATGTTAGCAGAAGATTAGAAAAATACGCAATGAGGATGGAAAGTAACTGACCTTATAGAAAATGGAAAAACTGCCCCTTTTAGAAGGGCAGTTTTTTATTATGATGAGAGTACGCAATGAAATAGGGGGAATCATCGGTGGCATTGGAAATGAGAGCAAGCTGTGAACTTTGTGAAAAGCAGATCGAAATGGATCAGGAGGCTTATATCTGTAGCTACGAGTGCACATTTTGTCCGACTTGTACGGCGGGACAAAACGGCATTTGCCCGAATTGTGGTGGAGAGCTGGTTAAACGACCAAAGAGAATAAAAATCAATCGGTAATCCGATAAAAAGGAGGGCTACCCATGGCTCAAGCTTCCACGAAATCTGCCTTTCAAGAAACGTTATCGTTACCCCAAATTGTGGCCCTCTACATTGGGGCGGTAGTTGGGTCAGGGATTCTGCTCATTCCCGGTCTGACGGCAGAGTTGGCTGGACCTGCATCCATTTTGGCGTGGATGGTGATGTCCATTTTAGTTGTCCCTATGGCGATCACAATGGGGCTATTATCTGCGAGGCATCCTCATTCGGGAGGAGTATCGCATTTTGTACGCCTTGCTTTCGGGGATCGCTTTGGCAATGCAGTTGGTTGGTTTTTTCTTTTGGCGGTCCCGATCGGCGGTCCGATTTTGGCAGTAACCGGCGCGAAATACTTGGCCATCCTGATGAATTGGGGGGATGTCCAGATCTATAGCGTAGCGGCACTGATCTTTTTCATCGTACTGGTTATGAATGTGTTTGGTTTGCAACTGGCAGGGAAAGTACAGACGATCGTCGTTTCACTCATCATCGCGATCCTAGTACTCGCGATCTGTACAGCCATTCCGCACTACGACGCGGCTAACTTTACACCATTTATGCCAAACGGATGGTATAGCGTCATGCAGACTGCGGTTTTGCTATTTTGGTGCTTTATTGGATGGGAAGCTGTTACGCATCTTTCACAGGAGTTTGTCAATCCACAGAGGAATGCGATTCGCGGCGTTTTGTGGAGTGCGGGGGTCGTAGCACTGCTCTACTTTGGAGTTGCCTTTTTGACCGTGGGCACTCATAGCTATGGAAACCAGATGTCCGCTGCATCCTTGAGCGTAATGGTACAGCTCAGTTTGGGACCTATCGGCGGCTGGATCGTCGCAGTAACAGCTCTGTTTATTTGCATTGCTTCTGCCAATGCCTATGTGAGTGCCGCCTCTCGTATCGCGTATGCCTTGTCACAAGAAGGGGTCGCTCCAAAATGGTTTGGGATTTTGCATCCGAAGTACCGTACCCCTATCGGAGGACTCGCGTTCATCATGGTTGCGTTCATCGTGGTGTTGTACGTTCTTGCCAGCGGGATGATTTCCTTTTCTCAACTGATTCAATTGCCAAATGCGACTTTCTTTGCCACTTACATCGGGGGTTGCTTTGCTGGAATTCGCCTGTTGCGCGATTCGCGATTGGGCAAACTATGCGCCTGGATTTCGTTGGTCGTTTCGTTAGGGTTATATCCCTTCCTAGGTTGGTCGGGACTATATCCAGTCGCTATCCTGATCATTGTAAATGTCTGGGAAAGACGAAAGCGGCGCATCGACTTGAAGGTGCCGACAACCTAAACATGAAAAGGTAAGACTCATTCCCGTCGCTGGGTATGAGTCTTTTTCTGTCTGACGAACACTACAGGTAGAAGAGGACGATCTTTTTTTTACAATTATCCAGCATTTTTTTTAGAGAAATGCCATTGACATTGACGGTCCGTAAATGTGTACGATGAATTCGTCGGGAGGGATGACCATGGAATATACGGTGCAAAAACTGGGGCTCCTGGCGGGTGTCAGCACTCGGACGCTCCGATACTACGATGAAATTGGTATTCTCAAGCCGGCGAGAATCAATTCGTCTGGGTATCGCATCTACGGACAGCCAGAGGTGGATCGCTTGCAGCAAATCCTTTTTTACCGAGAGCTGGGTGTAAGCTTGGAGGAAATCAACGAGATCATCACGTCACCGACCTTTGACGCTGACCAGGCATTACGGGAGCATCGGATAAAGCTCCTGGAAAAACGAGAACAATTAGATGCGCTGATCGCAAATGTCGATCGGACGCTAGCCCAGAGAGAGGGGACGGGAACGGTGAGTGACCAACAAAAATTCGAAGGCTTCAAGCAAAAGCTGATAGACGATAATGAAAAGCAGTATGGTGAAGAAATTCGAGCCAAGTACGGAGATGAACCAATCAACAAGTCGAATCAGAAGATTAAAGGAATGACCGAGGAAGAGCATGCGCATCTTGAGCAGTTGGCTGCTACCATCCATGAAGCGTTGGCAAATGCATTTGAGACGGGAGATCCTGCAGGCGAGCTAGCCCAGAGCGCGGTTGCACTTCATCGGCAGTGGCTTAGCTTTTACTGGGACGAATATAGCAAGGAAGCTCATATGGGGCTTGCTCAAATGTACATGGACGATCCGCGTTTCACCGCATACTACGACAAGGATCAGCCGGGAGTTGCTGCGTTTTTAAGGGATGCTGTCGCGGTTTATGTAGGGAAGGATTGATAAAAAAGAAAGGCTGCTATCAAGATGAACTTACCCCTGTCAAGTGGACAGCACGAAAACAAGCCTCATTACGCTACAGCCTTAGTTCGGTATTGTACCGGGCTAAGGCTGTTTATGACATTCGAGGATCTTCTCCTTTAGATTTGCATCTTCCAACGTCTTCGCAGATGGGTTTCGTTTTTCGCTTGCCCCCTTTGCAGGTTCCCACAACTTTTTTAAGTATTCGTTCTCCGCACGCAGCGGTATTAACTCTTCTTCCATACGATCTTTCCTATACGTTTTATGGATCTTGTCGCCCATATCTGACGAGCACATGCCAGATCTGCTTCAGATGCTGCCATGTCACGTCTGGCACGTCCCAATCTTTCCAGTTGCCCGGTTGGTGGTAAAAGTCAGCTGCGGCTCTCCCGATTGTAGCGGCATCGAGCACACCAGCGGTCAAACCGAATCGTTGATTGATTCTCATGGCAAGTGGTGGCATAGTGGGCCCGCGAAAGTCTTCGGGTACGTCCTGTACGGCGATACGAAATCCCGGATGCCAGATTTGCTTGATACCGTACCTGTCACATAACTGCAGGAGCTGCGCACCTGTAAGCGTATTTTGATAGGAAGGATCAGCAATTAGTGCCTCGACATCCGTGGACAAATCAATGTCTCCATGCACTTGTGCTTCCACATAGTCGTCCAACGCACGACCGACTCGGCGACTCGTAGACGCAGATTCAAATGGCTGGAGCCCCATAAGCTGATTGACTACTGCTGGTATATTCATATTCGGTGAGCCGAGAGCCTCTCCGTTCGTTTCGACGCCTTGAAGGAGCGCAGCGAGGACACTATCGAAGCATTCTCCTGTTCCGATATACTCCGGTCCAGTATGACTGTCTCCGAAAGTGAAGGTACAACGACGCAACAAATGAGGGCGCAGTTGAAAATAGCAAGAACCAAAACGCGGAGAAGCGCCATCCGCATAATCCATAAGATTGAGAGCACCGTATTTGGGGCGTTCCTTTTCCAGTACGTTGGAAGCTTGATACGCCCCACCGAACAATTTTTCCTCCCAGCAATCACGATCTCCACCAGGAAAGGCTGTTCGGCTTCCATTTGTAACGCCGGTCACAAACTGGCTCTGATAAATACCGCTAGAAAGAAGACCTTCTATGACGGTGATGCCTGTGGGAAGGATGCGGTCCGGATGAAAGTTGAGAGTGACGCGAGCATGTTGGTTGATCCTTGCGAGTAAATCCTCAACGGTCGCAAAGGTCACGCCGGCATTTAGAAGGATAGTCTCTGCTATTTTGCGCATGCGATTTTGCGAGAGTCTCGCATTCGAGTGAACATGGTTCAGTGCTTGAGCCTGTGCGGTGGTTAAAGCAGTCTGTGAAAGGGGAGAGCGGGGCTGATCGACGGTTTCATCCATGGAGAATCCTCCTCGTTATACATAGGAAAAGTTCTATCCATTGTAAAACAACGCTACTTGTGTGAAAATCATTTTTTGGAAAAACAGGAAAAGAACAATTGTTGCGCTAAATAGACTAGTAGTAATCTCAGGACGAACAAGGAGTGAAACCATGACCAGACTCAAAGGAGATATCGCGGTCATAACCGGTGTTAGTCATAAAAAAGGCATAGGAGCAGCGATTGCCCGTTCATTTGCACAAGAGGGAGCGGATATTTTTTTTACTCATTGGCAGGCTGAAGCAGATTGGGCGAGCAGCTTCCAAAAGGAAATAAGGGAATATGGAGTTCGCTGTGAGGACATGGAAATTGATTTGTCTGATCCGGCAGCTCCGCTACAAGTGCTCGATGGTGCTACGGAACGAGTAGGTGCACCAACTATCCTGGTAAACAACGCCGCTTACTCCACTCGGGATGGTTTCGAGCTCTTGGATGCCCAAACATTGGACGCTCACTACACAGTTAATGTGAGAGCGACTTGTTTACTGAGTGTGGAATTCTCTCGTCGCTTGCAACAATCCAACCAGAAGAAAGGAAGAATTATCAACCTCACCTCTGGCCAGGGCCAAGGACCAATGCTCGGTGAACTGGCATACGTGGCGAGCAAAGGGGCCATTTCAGCTTTTACCCTCACTCTGTCTGCGGAGGTAGCACCACTGGGAATCACTGTGAATGCGATCAACCCAGGCCCTACCGATACCGGCTGGATGTCGCCCGAGCTCGAAAAGTCGCTGAAGTCCCAATTTTTATTGGGGCGAATGGGACAGCCAGAAGACGCTGCGCGCTTGGCGGTTTTTTTGGCAAGCGACGAAGGTCAGTGGATTACGGGACAAGTCATCAACTCAGAGGGCGGCTTTTTACGTAGGTAGGTCTTTAGTGAAAAGTGTATAAGGGAGAAGGGGATAGAGAACGTGGAACGAAAAGTAGTGGGACAGACTGCCACGGCGGACTTCCAAATTGGGGTGAGGAGAACGCTGCAGATTCTGGGAAAGGGCTCTAGAAAAAATAAAAGAAAGGCATGCGTGATTGGCGCATGCCCGTTTTTGTCTCGTATGGTTCGCTACATTAGTCAATAGCGTCAGCGCTCTCAGAAAATCGCCGCCCAATCGGGGTCATTCGTCCATCCATGCTTTCGCTGTTTTTCTCCCGATGATAGGCGAGAAGTCCATCGTCGCATTTGACCTCGGCCCACTTTTTAAGTGTATCGCGCTCGCCGGTATAGGAAAAGAAGGGAACGGAAAAGCCGCAGGAAGTCTTAACCGCATGCAAGGTGACAGCAATGATCTGACGTGCACCCAGAATAAGCTCAAAATGACGCACCATTTGCTCCCATTCGGGCGTTTCGGGTAAGATAACACGGCCCTTCCCGTACAATCGTAAAATCATGGGTGGCCCTTCAAATGCCGTAAACATAATGGTGATGCGCCCATTTTCGTCCAGATGAGCGCTTGTTTCATTGCCGCTACCTGTCAGATCTAGGTAGGCAACCTCCGTAGGGGACAAGATTCGCAGTACATCATGTCCCTTTGGCGACAAATTGACGTGACCCTCTTCATCTAAAGGAGCAGATCCTACGAAAAAAATTCGTTGCTTTTGAATGAAGGCTTCGTGCTCAGGTAATATCTCTGAAAAAAGTTTCCCCATTTCAAACACTCCTGTTCATCAAACGCGTATGAACCGTTAGATTCGAGCTGCCTTTGTTTAATCCCTTTTCAGATAAAAAACAGAAAGGATGAAATCTGATGAATGACCTCTTTGACAAAAAACTTCCGGAGCGCGTCCTGCACTGGGTAGTAGATACTCTAGATCCAACAGCGGAGGTGCTATCCGTACAGCGATTGTACGGAGGAATCTCCTCCATTATTCACAGGATATCCTTTCAGGTCAAAGGTGGTGAACGGGAGGTTGTACTGCGTCAGTTTGACAATCGAGAGTAGCTGCACGAAGAACCAGATCTGGCCATACACGAGGCAGAAAGTCTTCGTTTCGCAGCTGGGACTGGCCTGCCGACTCCACAGCTCATTGCAAGTGACGATGATGGGGAGCAGTGCGGTGTGCCTGCCGTATTAATGACCAGACTGGAAGGTACCGTCGTTTTGAACCCGCAGGATAAACAAGGCTGATTGAACGGCTTGGCACAAGCTCTCGTGCTGATCCATGAAAGGAAAGCAGACGACTTTCCTTGGTCATACTTTTCCTACAATGACATTCATACGCTGCAAACTCCGGAATGGGTGAAACACCCTCAGGTCTGGAAAACAGTGATTGAATACGTCAAACAGCCATTTCCCCCATTCAAGGAGTGCTTCATACATAGAGACTACCATCCGACCAATGTATTGTGGACCGATCACACTGTGAGTGGGGTGGTTGACTGGGTAAATGCATGTCGTGGACCAGCCGGGATCGATATTGGCCACTGTCGGGTGAATCTCGCGCAGTTGTTTGACGTAGCAACAGCCGATGCCTTTTTATCTGCTTACCAGAGCTATGCTGGCCAATCGTTTCGCTACGATCCGTATTGGGATGTCTTGTCCTTGACCGACATCCTTTTTGGAAAGCCTCAGGTCTATGCTGGATGGACGGCATTGGGCATTACCGGTTTGACAGACGATCTGATCGCTGAACGATTGGAAGAGTACGCCACCAGCTTGGCCAATCGCATTTCCTGAAGATCAAGACTAGTCCGGTGAAGTGATCTTTGTCATTTGTATAGGCTCCCAACCTGTCTCACTTGTGGTAAAGTGGAAATATTCAAGCAATCGGACAAGGCAGGACCTATCTATAAGGAGGCATGACAGGCATGCAGCACGTAGAACCACTCCACTTGGGAAAACGCATTCATCTGATCGACGGTTTTGACATGGGATGGCCAGAGCGCACAGGCACTTATGTCATCGAAGAACAGGAATTGACCTTGATTGAAACGGGACCGAGTCCTTCCGTTTCATATATTAGAGAGGGATTAGCCAAGCTGGGCTATTCAACAGATCAAGTCAAATACATCATCGTGACTCACATTCATTTGGATCACGCAGGCGGTGCAGGCTTGTTTTTACGCGAATGTCCCAATGCTACGATCGTCGTACACCCAAAGGGAGTGCGTCATCTCGTCGAGCCGAGCCGCCTCATCGATGGCGCACGAGCGGTTTATGGGGAACAGTTTGAATCGCTGTTCGATCCGATTGTATCGGTTCCAGAGGATCGATTGATCACAAAAGCGGACGGTGAGACGCTCCAAATTGGATCGGATTGCGTTCTGGAGTTCTTGGATTCTCCCGGACACGCCAAGCATCATTTCAGTATTTACGACCCTGTCAGCAACGGCATGTTCACAGGAGATACTGCAGGCGTGCACTACCCGCAGTTGAACAGGGACGGAATTCATCTTGTCCTGCCATCTACTTCTCCTAATCAGTTTGATCCTGATGAGATGCTCGGCTCTATCCACCGATACAGAGAACGAAAGCTAGATCGCATTTACTTCGGTCATTTCGGAATGACAGAACGGGTAGAGGACGTATACAACCAAATTACTGAATGGCTTCCCGTATTCGTGCGAGAAGGAGAAGATGTTCTGACCCAAGGGCTTTCCCATGAGGCTCTGGCCAAAAGACTTTTGCAGCGAGTGACCGATAGCTTGAGGGCGCTCGGTGTTGCGGATGATCATGAAGCGTACGAGGTCATCAAGCTCGACCTATCTGTGTGTTCCATGGGAATTGTCGATTACTTGCAAAAGAAATATCGCGTAACAAAGCAGTAGAAGTGCAAGAAGAATCAGAGGTACGCAGGCGTGCAATACACGCTGGGCGGGCATTGGTTCTTCTTTTTTTACCGGAGGAATGCTATCATGATGGAGGAGTAAGAGCAGATGGACAATTCCATAACGGTATTTGCGAACAGGTGCCTTCGTACCCCCAGATGGGTCGAGGTGAAAAGGGAAGTCGGTGCAAGTCCGGCGCGGTCCCGCCACTGTAAAACAGGTGTACCACTATGAATGGTACGCCCGTAAGCCAGGAGACCTGCCTGTTTGCTTGTGTGCTGTGTTCCTTCGCGGAAAGGATCGGCCGGATCGATTGTCTAGGGCAAATGGGCTTCATGTTCGTACGCCATTTGGGACCTGAAAACCGACCCTTCGCTTCTGTAGTGGGAGCGAAGGGTTTTTGTATTGGCGTACAATAAAAGAAAGGAAGAAGTACTGATGAAAATGAAACGATTTTGGAAGCTAGCCATACCTGTATTGGCAACCTTGAGCCTGATTGGTTGTGGCAATAATCAACCCGCGCAACCTGCACAACCCGGTGCGCAGCAAGAAGTCGCCAAAGACAATTTGGCACAGGCTTCATCAAAAGAGACGACGTATCCGTTAACGGTCACGGATGCTACTGGAAAAGAAGTAACCTTCCCGAAAGCTCCTACACGGATTGTCTCCACCTCGCCAGCTGAGACAGAGATTTTGTTTGCTTTGGGCTTAGATCAACAAATCGTCGGAGTGTCCGACTATGATGACTATCCAGAAGCGGCAAAGTCAAAACCCAAAGTCGGAGGAGTCGTAAAGCCAAATGAAGAGGCGATCCTGTCCCAGAGCCCTGATCTGGTGATCGGTGGCATTTCCATGGAGAAGCCTGTGGCAGATAAGTTGAAAACGTTAGGTATGCCTGTCTATGTGACACAGCCCAAGAAATTGGACGATATTATGGCGAACATTTTGGTGATGGGGACGATTACGAATAGACAAGAGCAAGCAGAACAAATGGTTGCGCAAATGAAAGAAGATATTGCACGAGTGACGGAGGCCGTGAAAAACGTAAAGCCGGAAGAGAAGAAAAAAGTATATCTCGAATTTTCTCCGGGCTGGACAGTCGGCAAGGGTGAATTCATGGACGAACTGATCACCTTGGCAGGAGCGACGAACATTGCATCCGAAACCGAAGGCTGGAACCCGATCAGTGAGGAGAAAATTGTCAAGGATGATCCAGATGTCATTCTTTATGCCAAAGGAATCACAGATGACAAAACCGGTAAGCAGCTAGAAGATATCATTAAAAATCGCAGCGGGTGGGACAAGATGAAAGCGATTCGCGACCAGCAAATCTATGGGATGGATCAAAATATATTGTCTCGTCCCGGTCCACGAATTACGCAAGGGCTGATCGACGTAGCCAAAGCCATTTATCCCGATCTGGTGAAATAGGATGAAAGGAAGACTGATTATCTGGGTAGGAGTGGGTATGCTCCTGTTGCTCGCTTCAGTCATCATCAGCATTTCCCTAGGGGCAGCTAATCTGCCGCTTTCACAGGTATGGTTGATCTTGCTGCATCAGTTTCCAGGTTTTTCGGGAATCGTTCCGGTGAGTTGGCCGGAGTCAGCAGAGCAGATCGTCATGAAGGTGCGTTTTCCGCGCGTTGTTCTAGCTATTTTGGTAGGGGCGTGTCTTTCCCTTGCTGGAGCAGGATTTCAGGGGGTATTGCGCAATTCCTTGGCAGATCCGTACACCATGGGGGTTGCCTCTGGATCGGCTGTGGGAGCTGCCTTCCTGATCTTGTTTGGTTTACATATCTCCTTTCTTGGTGAATGGAGCACCCCAGTCGTGGCGTTCCTCACCGGATTTCTCAGCTTGTGGATTGTCATGCGGCTGGCAAACACGCAGGGCAAGCTGCAGACGGAGACACTGCTTCTATCTGGGGTAGTCGTTCAGGCTTTTCTCGGCTCCTTGGTATCCTTCATGGTGTCCTTATCCGATCAGACGGTCAACGAGATCGTTTTCTGGCTGATGGGAAGCCTGTCTTTTCGAGGGTGGGACTTTTCCTATGTCCTATTTCCGTACTTGATCGTCGGATTGATCATTTTGATTGCGTACTCACGTGCACTCAATTTGTTTGCTTTGGGAGAGAGACAGGCTGCCCATTTGGGTGTGCATGTGGATCGGACCAAGCTGATTGTATTGATCGTCTCCACTCTCCTGACGGCAGCCTCCGTATCCATTTCAGGTATTATCGGCTTTGTTGGTCTGGTCGTACCCCATTTGGTTCGGATGATGGTGGGGCCAGACTACCGCATTCTTTTACCCATGGCGACGATTTTTGGCGGGATTTATGTACTGTGGGCTGACACATTAGCGAGAATGCTGTTCGTTCCGACAGAAATTCCGTTGGGTGTTGTGACAGCGTTTCTGGGCGCTCCGTTTTTTGCCTACTTATTGAAAAAGAACAAACGCACCGGGGGGAGGTAATCAGGTGATCGAGGTCAAAGCTTTGAAAAAGTCTTATCATTCGATATCGGTCCTGCGAGATGTGACGTTTTCTGTTGCGCGAGGAGAGTTCTTTGGCATCATTGGTCCAAATGGAAGCGGCAAATCGACTCTGCTAAAAATGATCTCAGGTGTGATTCCACCCGATAGCGGAGACATCTTATTAGGCGAAAAGTCCATTCGCTCCTATTCCCGTAAGGATCTAGCCCGCCAATTGGCGGTTCTGGAGCAGGAGGCGCTGCCCCCGGTTGGTTTTCGTGTACGCGAGGTTTTGGAGATGGGACGATTCCCTTATCAAAACTGGTTAGGGGAAGAAACAGAGGACCCTACAGCTCTGATAGATGAGATTATCCGAATGCTAGGTCTGGTCGAACTGGAAGAACGGACATTGGACCAATTGAGCGGGGGAGAAAAGCAACGAGTCGCCCTGGGGAAATCTCTCGTACAAAAGCCCAAACTCCTCCTCCTGGATGAACCGACGACCTATTTGGATATCGGTTATCAAATCCAACTGATGGATATTGTGCGGAGCTGGCAAAAGCACACACAGGTCACGGTCGTTGCGGTGTTGCATGATTTAAATTTGGCTTCTCTCTACTGCGATCGTATTTTAATGCTACATAAAGGAAACCAGGTGCGTGTAGGCGATCCCCGTGAAATACTGCAAAGCAGCCTGATTGAGCAAGTGTACGGGACTAGGCCGATCGTGATGGAGCACCCGATTCATCAACTGCCTCAAATCTTCCTGCAATCTGGCTCATAGTCCAAAGGAGGGCTCGCAAATGGTTGTGCTGATCACGGGAGGTGCCAAAAGCGGCAAGAGTACATTTGCTGAAAAGTACGCTGCCAAGCTCGGTACCAAAGGCATCTATATCGCGACATCACCTGTATTCGATGAAGAGCTACAGGAAAGGGTAAGACTTCACCAGCAACGAAGGGAAATGTCTGCTATCGGATGGGAAACAATTGAAGAATCGTACGAGCTGAATGCCGTCCTGCGAGATCTGGCTGGGAACAAAGAGCTGTGGGAGACGGGAACCGTCGTGCTAGTCGATTGCTTGATTTTGTGGCTATCGAATTGGCTGCTGCGTTACGAACAGGACCGTGCCGAGGAACGAATCGATGAGCAACTGACTCTCCTGGAGCAAACGCTCTGTAACTTCCCAGGGACATTGCTCTTGGTCTCAAATGAGGTCGGTTATGGCATCGTACCTGATTATCCGCTCGGGCGGAATTTTCGAGATCTGGCAGGCATTATGAATCAGAGGATGGCAGCTGTGAGCGACCGTGTTTTCCTCGTCACAGCAGGGATTCCGATTGAATTAAAAAGCCGTGAATTCACGATATAGAATGCGAATCGGGAGGGATACCGGTTCGCGTTTGTGTCTTTTTTATGATATAATGAAAGAAAAGCAATGGAAGGGATCAGGATACCATGCGTCCCTATAGGACGATCTGGAAACGTTTTGACCTCTCCTACATCTAGCTTCGTAGTAGTCGCTCGTCGCTAAGACGACCAACCTACTACGGAAGCGAGGTCTTTTGTATGAGTAGCGACTTATACTTACGAATTTCCTCCTTAGTCGGTAGGCCGTCTGTGCCAAAACCGACAAAAATGCGAGGAATTCATGATGAGGAGAGCGCTGCAAGTAACCCGACGTTACAGTTTGATTTTGTTTGGAGCGAGTTTGTTAGCTTTCACTTATTTTCACATTAATTTTCAGAACCACTTATCAGAGGGTGGGTTCGTCGGCCTGGGGCTATTGGCAAAATACGCTTTTGACCTGTCACCAGCGATGATGATGCTACTGCTTGATATTCCACTGTTTTTAGTGGCGTGGATTGTGAGAGGACGTCAGTTCATCTGGGATACGATTTTCGCATCTCTTTCGTTTACCGTTTTTTATGATCTGTTTGAACGATTCTCACCGATTGTGATCGACTTGAGTGGCATGATGCCAGTCGCGTCCATCGTGTCAGGTGCATTGACCGGATTGGGTACGGGATTGGTTTTGCGGTATGGCGCCGCAACAGGGGGAGACGATATTTTGTCTCTTCTGCTCAGTAAGTACACCGGGCTGTCGATCGGTACCATATTTCTTTTACTTGATGCTTTGGTACTTACCCTTTCGTTCTGGTATGTACCTGTAAAAGAAATGATCTTTACCATTTTGGCCGTCATCATCTCCAGTCGGGTCATTACGTGGACAGTCGAATCGGGAGCAACGGTCGAGGTAAACGAAGAGGGTCATGGACATGGCAACGTATCCATGACACACAGATAACGTGAAGAGTAATGTTGGAGAACATGCAAATAGAAAACGAACGCGAAAGACCTTGCCGGATACAACTGGGTAAGGTCTTTTTTGTACAAATATTGGTACCGTAGAATCGGCTTGCCATGCAGATAATACCTAACAAGCCCAACCATGAGGCCATATTCTTGGTCGATACAGGTGACGGAAAGGAACTGCTATGAGCGAAAATTTCTTTGGTCATTACAAGGAATTTGTGGTCGTCCCCAAGGAAGAAAAAGAGCAAGGGATGGAAGAAGTGTTCGTCCCGGAGGACTATGCGAGTCACTATATCCTCACGTTTTCTTTGTATGATTCCTGTATTTCGAGCTGGAAAGAAGCGGACAAGTTTCATGTGAATGCAGAAAACAGCTTGAAAAAGGTGGTGGCGGAGCTCAACGCAAAAAAGAAAAGCCTAGTTCGTTTGGAATTGCTAGAAATAGATGATGAAATAACTTATTTCGTTTTGGCCCTCTCCTGGAAAGAAGGAAATAATAATGAACAAAACATGCGAGACAGGATCCAAGTTTTTTTAGAAAAGGATTTTTCAACAGACTTGCTAATTGGAGAAACGTGGTACCAGTTGATCGGAGCCAAAGGAAAGTTTGAGCGTCGACTATTTACCTATACGATGGAGAAATACGAGCCTCGCTCTGCTGATTCGCACGAGAACTAGGCACATCATCCTGATTATTTTATTAAAAACATAGGGAATTTGATGCAGGTAGACTCCATAGTGAGGGCGAATCAGGCAATAGAAGGAGAAAAGAAAGCCTGAAAAGCTCGTCTCCTTGTAAAAATAGGTCCGAATGTAACATAAATCCCATCGCAGGAACATCCGATACCAGAATAGAGACGAAAAAGGGAGACAGGGGAACATATGCCTACATACTATTACTTCATATGCCAAAAATGTCGAACCCGGGGGGGAGTATTCGGCGAACAGGCTTGGGGGTGGGGGAGCTTTGATATGATCGAGTCTTTCAAATTCCTTGCCCATCATATTCATACTTGCGGGGAGGACTCCATCCGAGTCATTTCCGAAGAGGTAGACGATTATGTCGATCAATTACATACGGAATACAATGAATTTTTAGAGGAAACAAAACATCTATTTCCACACTCCAATGACTGGGCGTTTCTGGATAGATGGAAGGAGCTTTCGGTAGACGAGCTCAAGGAGAAATGGGTAGAAGAAAACAAAATCGAATACGACGATGAGCGGACGAAGCTAACTGGAATCCTGGAACAATACGAAATCATTCAGGAGGGAACGAGGCATCCGTATTTTCATGGTCACGTAGTCGAGACAGACGGTCGGAAATCCGCGGTCATGGGAAGTGCGCGACAATTGCCTCCTGTGAACAGATCCTATATCATCATAGGGGTGAAGCGGGATCATCCAGAGCTGGGAGAAGTTTTGGAAATACATAAAATGATACCCGAGTCCTAAAGCAGCTGGAGAAAGGGGCATTTTTTATGAATATGGAGAGAGTCGGTCAACTACTAGAGAAGGTTCGTGAAGCAAATCCGTTAATACATAACATCACCAACGTAGTCGTTACCAATTTTACGGCAAACGGGCTTCTGGCACTGGGAGCATCACCTGTAATGGCGTATGCCAAACAAGAAGTGGCGGACATGGCAGGAATTGCAGGTGCGCTCGTATTGAACATGGGAACGCTGGACGAACAGGTAGTAGAGGCCATGCTGATCGCAGGGAAATCTGCAAATGATCACGGAGTCCCCGTCCTGTTTGATCCGGTTGGAGCGGGTGCCACTCCTTATCGTACGAAGACCGCTCAGACAATGGTGCAGGAAGTAAAAACAGCGATTGTAAGAGGGAATGCTGCGGAGATCTCCCATGTAATAGGAGAGTCTTGGGAGATCAAGGGGGTCGACGCAGGAGAAGGAAAAGGGGACGTCGTCGCACTGGCGAAGATGGCAGCGAAGAAGCTGGGGACGATCGTAGCGATCACGGGAAAGGTGGACGTCATCACAGATGGAGAACGTACCTACTTGATTCGCAACGGTCATCCGATTCTGACCAAAGTAACGGGTACTGGCTGCTTGCTCACATCCGTCATGGGAGCTTTTGCAGCGGTAGACGATGATGTACTCTTCGCTGGTGCTGCTGCTCTGGTGTGCTATGGTGTTGCCGCCGAGCAAGCAGCACAAAAGACTGCAGAGGAAGGCCCGGGTAGCTTTCAGTTTCAGTTTTTGAACGAGCTGGCCATCGCAACACCTGATGATGTTCGTAGAAAAGGCGTACTTGAAGTAATGGAATAGGAAAGTCTCAATCGAGAAACAAAAAAAATCCCCCTATGGTGGGGAGAAAATGATCGTGAATGGGACTATGCTAGATATGTTAGGGCGTAGCTGTAGCTTCTCAGTGTATATGACAGCAGCTTCTTCTGGTGCTCGGAAAGCGCAAGGAATATGAATTCTACCTGATCATTTTCAAACGGAAGTAAATAGAACTGAGAAATTCCATGACATATGATTTCTCTCTTTAACGCCAATGCCATACTGGCGTTCGTACGTATTTGCAATTCCACGGTGTGTACCCTCCTTGGACATAGACTAGAGTACCAAATTTATACTGGGAAATGTATACAATTTGTGGCGGTATCATGTCCAAGTTGTTACCAATTTTTGTATGAAAATTTACTAAAAAAACTATTCTGTCAATAGGCTCTATTTGTTGTCCGGAATGCATTTACTGCGTGAGAAATAGGAGGAGATCATGGCGGAAACCCGTCCTTTATCGGTTAAAGGATCGTGCTTTCGGCTTGAAAGGCATCTCAGTAATTCACGATCGCAGCTGCAGGAAAAATAGCCTCGTTTTTCATAGCAGAGATCGTGCCGTTTACAGCATCGGTCAATGTCGTCAATGGGTGCTCCCGGACCGGAGCAACCTGGCCCACACCAGTTTCCATACAGACATGGAAATTGTCTTGCTCGTCGTTTACTTTTGCCCACTCGTCATCACCACACCATTTAGATTTACTTCTAGATTATTGGCATGGGGGCAGGAATGCTTTAGGTAGCATGCCCTTATTTTACTTAAATTCATGTGAGAAATAGGGCAAGTGCGCCTGAATATGGGAAGGATGACGATCCTGCAGGTAGCAAATGTGTGTGCGAAGCAAGAGGGCTCGGAGACCGCTAAGCAGAGGTTGCCGAGCCTTTCGTTTGCTTGTTACAATAGGGAAGGAAACACTTCGTTGTTACTAGATTTCAACAGTAAAAAACTTTTGAAACTGTACTTGAAAACATAGGCGAGGTATGGTAGATTATTTCTTGCCGAGTCTATCGGCTAATGACAGATGGATGGATGTCCGAGCGGCCGAAGGAGCACGATTGGAAATCGTGTAGGCGGGGTCGACCCGTCTCGTGGGTTCAAATCCCACTCCATCCGCCATCCTGGCCCGTTGGTGAAGCGGTTTAACACAGCAGCCTTTCACGCTGTCATACAGGGGTTCGAATCCCCTACGGGTCACCTAAAAACACCCCACAAAGTGAAGCGAACACTTCGTAGTAACGCCGAGTACTTTGCGGGGACCCCAACAACTGGTTTGGGGGACAGTGGAGGCTTAGCTCAGCTGGGAGAGCATCTGCCTTACAAGCAGAGGGTCGGCGGTTCGATCCCGTCAGCCTCCACCATATCCTTTATGCGGAGCTACGTCCGCTCCATGAAGATTTACGGTCTTTCATAAGTCATTTGATAGATTTTTGGCGGTGTAGCTCAGCTGGTTAGAGCGTTCGGTTCATACCCGAAAGGTCGGGGGTTCGATTCCCTCCGCCGCTACCAAAAGTAATTAAATTACCTTTATGGCGGTCGTGGCGAAGGGGTTAACGCACCGGATTGTGGCTCCGGCACTCGTGGGTTCAAGTCCCATCGATCGCCCCATAAACAAATAACTGGTGAGTGTCCGTTGGAGAGAAAATGACGGCGCTTTTTTAATTCCATAGAAATAACCCAGCTAGAATGCCTGATCAGGCTTCTCGGCTGGGTTATTTTATTTGTTCCGGTAGACTATTTTTGCAGCATTTGCTTGATCAATTCGCGATTCCTCTGCTTGAAAATCTCGTTGTGCGAGGAGACCATGCCGTGGGAATTCGCGTCTGGTGAAATGTATTGCTTCGCCTTGTTGACAGCATTGGCAGCATCCTGAAAAGCGCCAGCGATCAAGTGCAGCTTGCCGTCGTATTTGACGATATCACCGGCAGCGTACAGGCCAGGAATCGATGACTCACCGCTTGCGGTCGCATCCACGTAAAAATCCTCGGCTAATGTAATTTCCAGCTCGCTATTTTTCAAAAGGCTGGAATCCCGCTCGTATCCGTGGTTGATGATCACATCATCGATCACTAAGGTAGTGACTTCACCTGTTTCATGATTCGTCAATTCCACAAGCTCGACGACCTCGCGATTAGCAGATGCGACTAGGCGTGTAATCGTGGTCTGGAAAAAGCAACTAGCCGAGCTGTTCAAAAGCTGGGTGACTTGCGCTTCATGAGCAGACAACGATTCCTTCCGGTAGGTGAGATAAACCTTCTTGGCAATGGGCTCCAATTCATTTGCCCAATCGATGGCAGAGTTCCCACCTCCGGAGATCACGACGGTCTTGTCCTGAAAATAGTTAATGGACTTCACGGTGTAGTGCAGATTGGATACTTCAAACTTCTCGGCACCTTCCAAATCTAGTTTTTGCGGGGTGAGAATTCCGCCTCCGACCGCTACAATGACTGTTTTGGAATAGTGAAGGTTGCCAGACTTAGCTCGCAAAACAAAAATCCCATCTTCGTTCCGTGAAATCGATACCACTTTTTCGTTCAAGAAGACTTCTGGATGAAAGGTCAATCCTTGAGCGACCACCTGCTCGATGAGCTTGGCTCCGGTAATCGGCGTTTGCCCTCCGACGTCCCAGATCATTTTCTCTGGATATACGTGAATTTTCCCGCCTAATCGAGGTTGAAATTCAATCAGCTTCGTTTTCATCTCGCGAAGCCCGCTATAAAAACTAGAGTAAAGACCTGCTGGGCCTCCTCCAATGATGGTCACATCAAACAATTCATGTTGTTCCATGTCACTTCACTCCTGAACAAGTATACGTAACTGATTCTCATTCTCAACAAATTATAATGTCTTTCCTTTCCAAAGGCAACCTCAATCAGCTATTGACAGAAAAAAAGGACACCCGTATAGTAAATGTGAAATTGATAATCATTATCACAATTTGGCGCTCTGTGTTTTTCATTTTGTAATGGGAGGGTACATAATGGTTCGCTTGTATACAGAAGAACTAAACATTGGTTATGGTGAACGACTAATTGTAAAAGCGCTCAGCGTAAAAATACCCGATAAAAAAATTACGGCTATCATTGGTTCGAACGGTTGCGGGAAGTCCACCTTGCTTAAAGCGATGACCCGAATTATCTCCCATCAATCGGGGGCTGTCATTCTGGATGGCGAGAGCATTTCCAAAGAAAATACGAAGATACTCGCGAGAAAAATGGCGATCCTTCCGCAAACTCCGGAGAGTGCGAGCGGATTAACCGTTGGCGAGCTCGTATCGTATGGCCGATTTCCCTACCAGAGTGGTTTGGGACGACTGAACAAGAAAGATTATGAAGCCATCGACTGGGCACTCGAAGTGACTGGGACAAAAGATTTCAAATACCGTCCAGTAGATGCTTTGTCAGGTGGTCAACGCCAGCGCGTCTGGATTGCTATGGCTCTTGCGCAAGAAACGGAGATCATTTTCCTGGACGAACCGACTACGTACCTGGATTTGGCCCACCAGCTGGAAGTACTGGAACTTTTGCAAAAGCTGAATGTCGAGCAAGATCGCACTATCTTGATGGTGCTGCACGATTTGAACCAGGCAGCGCGATTCGCCGACTTCATGATTGCTTTAAAAGATGGGCAAGTGGTCAAAGCGGGAGACTGTGAAGAGGTCATGAAGCCGGAAGTGCTAAAAAAAGTATTTCAGATCGACGCAGAAATCGGGCGCGATCCCCGAACCAACAAACCGATGTGCATAACATACAATCTGGCTAAAGGAGAATAAACATCATGAGAAAAATGTGGTTGCCATTTATTCTAGTCTTCGTACTTTTCCTCAGCGCGTGCGGGAGTCAGCCTTCAGAGGGCACGAACAACTCCAACTCAACTGCTGCTCCTAAAACAGAAGACAAGGCACCAGCGCAGGAGGGGAAAACAGGTACCATCACCTATCAGGCTGAATCAGGTCCGATTGAAGTGCCTGCTGACCCGAAACGGGTAGTCGTTTTGTCGTCTTATGCGGGCAACGTCATGGCGCTGCATGTGAATCTGGTAGGGGTTGACTCTTGGGCGAAGAAGAATCCACGATTTCAAGATGCATTGAAAGATGTAGCAGAGGTTTCAGAAGAAAATATTGAAAAAATTATCGAGCTGGACCCTGATCTCATCCTTGGGTTGTCTGATGCGAAGAACCTCGACAAGCTGAAGCAAATCGCGCCTACCGTTACCTTTACATACGGAAAGCTGGACTATCTGACGCAACAGATTGAGATCGGCAAGGTGTTAAACAAAGAGAAGGAAGCCCAAGTTTGGGTGGATGACTTTAAAAAGCGCGCTCAAGCGGCTGGAAAAGAGATTCATGCGAAAATCGGAGATAACGCGACGGTATCCGTTATTGAGAACTTTGATAAGCAGCTCTATGTATATGGTGACAACTGGGGACGAGGAACAGAGATTCTCTATCAGGAAATGAAGCTGAAAATGCCTGAAAAAGTAAAAGAAACAGCGCTGAAAGAAGGCTATTACGCATTGTCGCTGGAGGTTATGCCTCAATTTGCGGGTGATTACGTAATCTTGAGCAAGAACAAGGATACGGATAATTCTTTCCAAGAGACGGATACGTACAAAAATATTCCAGCAGTCAAAAATAATCACGTATTTGAAGCGAATTTGAATGAGTTTTACTTTAATGATCCACTTACACTCGAGTTTCAGTTGGAGTTCTTCATCGAACACTTCCTCGGAAAAAAATAAGGGGTGCTGAAGGAATTCTTTCTAGAGAGAATTCCTTCTCCTTTACTCTAGAACAGAAAAGTGAGAAGACGTATGACAAACGATAAAAAGCGTTTTGTTCTATTTGGTCCTAAGCTGGTAATTTCATTCCTAGTCTTTTTGGCGATGTTTGCCATTGCCATGGTGTTGGGAGCTGCGAATACCACGTTATTGGATGTGTGGCTGGCACTCACTACCCAAACAGTCGGTGAAAAAATGTCTGTCCTTCGTGAAATTCGATTGCCTCGTGAAGTAGCTGCGATATTTGTGGGAGCGGCACTGTCGGTTGCAGGGGCGATCATGCAAGGGATGACGAGAAATCCTCTCGCCGATCCCGGATTGCTCGGACTCACGGCAGGTGCAAATGCCGCTCTGGCCGTGACGATTGCCTTGATTCCATCCGCTAATTACTTGGATATTATGGTGGCTTGCTTTATCGGTTCAGCTGTAGGAGCCGTGCTGGTCTTTGGAATGGGTTCCTTGAAAAAAGGAGGTTTTTCACCACTTCGCTTGGTGCTGGCTGGTTCAGCGGTTTCTGCGTTTTTATACGCGATTGCAGAAGGAGTAGCTCTTAGCTTTAAAATATCAAAAGATGTCTCTATGTGGACAGCTGGTGGTGTGATTGGAACGTCATGGAGCCAGCTGCAAATCATTATTCCGTTCATCACGGTAGGGATCATCCTTGCCCTGTTTTTGTCCAGACAGCTGACCATTCTCAGTCTGAGTGAAGAAGTAGCTGTAGGGCTTGGGCAAAAGACGATGCTCGTTAAAACGGTGCTGTTCGTCGTCATGATTTTGCTTGCAGGGGCAGCAGTCGCGCTCGTCGGGAACATGGCCTTTATTGGCCTCATGATCCCCCATTTAGTTCGTCCGATGGTCGGAACGGACTACCGTTATATCATTCCGATGTCAGCTGTGACGGGCGCTACGTTCATGCTTTTGGCAGATACGCTGGGTCGAACCATCCATGCTCCCTATGAGACTCCGGTAGCAGCACTTGTGGCAATGCTGGGATTGCCTTTCTTCCTGTTGATCGTTCGCAAAAGGGGGAAATCATTCCTATGATTCATCCAGACATCATCAAAAAACAGCGAGTAATGCTCTGGGGATTGCTAGCTTTCACGCTGGCAGTCATCGTGATTGGGATGGGAATGGGTTACTCTTCTTTGTCTTATAACCGATTGATTCCCACATTGATAGGACAAGGGACGTTTAAGGAAGAGTTTGTCTTATTCGAGGTTCGTTTACCAAGATTGATTATTACGTGGCTAGCAGGAATGGCATTGGCGCTGTCTGGGGCAATCCTCCAAGGAGTCACGAGAAATGATCTGGCGGAACCTGGAGTGATCGGTATCAACTCAGGAGCCGGGGTAGCAATTGCACTGTTCTTTTTGTATTACCCGATCGATGCCGGGTCCTTTGCTTACCTGCTGCCGCTTGTAGCGTTTGCAGGAGCCACTCTTACGGCAGTGTGCATTTATTTCTTCTCTTACAGTAGAAGCACGGGTCTTCAGCCGGTAAAGGTGGTCCTGATTGGGGTCGGCTTTTCCATGGCGCTCTCAGGGGTGATGATCGTACTCATATCATCTGCCGAGCGTGCAAAAGTTGACTTTATTGCCAAATGGCTCGCGGGAAACATTTGGGGTGCCGATTGGCCGTTTATCTGGGCCATTCTGCCATGGCTACTTATCCTCATTCCATTTGCGCTCTACAAAGCCAGTCGATTGAACTTGTTGTCGTTAAATGAGCCTGTTGCGATTGGTGTAGGTCTCGCAGTTGAAAAGGAACGCTTTGTCTTGTTACTGGCCGCGGTAGCCTTGGCCGCTGCAGCTGTTTCGGTGACAGGAGGGATCGCGTTCATCGGGCTGTTGGCACCGCATCTGGCCAAAGCGCTGGTGGGTCCACGCCATCAGTTAAGTGTCCCGGTGGCTATCGTTCTCGGGGGTGGGCTATTACTCGTTGCTGATACCATTGGACGCAATCTCGCAGACCCGGATGGAATTCCAGCAGGGATTATGGTTGCCTTGATTGGAGCCCCCTATTTTTTGTATCTGTTGTGGAAGAAATCGTGAAGCTGCAAAAGAGCAGGAGCTACAGCATCCTGCTCTTTTTATTCCGATTGTCGTCAAACAGTGATGGAACCATGGGGCAAGAAGAGCTAAAAAGGCGTGCAGGAACACTTCGTTCCACACGCCTTTTCTGTCGGCCATTATGCGCTTTTCTTGTGTACGGATTGAGAGGGCATAAACAGCTGCTTCCACTTGATTTGCGGGACACCGATCGCTGCCAGAATCATCAGGACGCCGCCCCATTGCGACCATGTAACCGTCTCATGCAGGACAAAGCTGGATAAAAGAACGACTGCTGGCAGCTCTGCCGCACTGAGAATGGTGGCGAGTCCATTCCCGATTCGAGGGACACCTACGGACAAGCAAAAAATGGGAATGACTGAGCCGAAGAGCGCCACGAGCAGGCCAAATGGTAGCAATCCTTCCCACAAACGACCATTGATTAGAAAGGTTGGTGGGTACACAATCGAGATCATGATCGCCGCCAAGCTAATGGAGATCGCACTTCGTAAGTAGGGATTCATATCCGCAAGAATACGTCCGCTAAAAAAGATGACGAAGGCAAACGTTGCTCCAGACAAAAGGCCGCAAGCCAAGCCTGTCAAGCTAATCGTTTGAAGTCCTGACTCTCCTAGACCGCTCGCAAGGACTGTTCCTAATCCCAGCATGACGATGGATACCCACTTTGCAGGGGATGGCCATGTTCGCTGGGCAATGGACTCCAACAAGACACCGATCCAGGTGAACTGAAAGAAGAAGACAATCGCCAACGACGCAGACATTTGACTGACAGCTTGGTGGTAGAAGAAGCTAGACGATGCCATCATTAGGCTGACTGGTACCAATATCAGCACGTATTTCAGACGGAATCTCTGTTTGGAGAAGAAGAGAGCCATAATGGACATGATCAGTCCGCCGAAAATCAATTGACTACTGCTCATTTCATAGGGAGTAAATCCATATTGGAATGATTGCTTCATAAATAAAGAGAGGACGCCGTAGCTGCAAGCTCCCACTACTACCAATAGCACTGACTTCCAGTATGTCATAGGTGAAATTCCTTTCCTAAATAGTGAACTTTGACGAATAATGCCTATTGTACTATAGGTGAAAACTTGCTACAATGAAATTTTGTGTTTCGCTTTATTGGACTGCTATGGTAGTAGAATGCCTTGCTACTCTGCTACTTTGTTACCATAGTAGTGAGCTAAAATGTGCGGTTGTCGTATACTTGCTGATAATACATAGCGAACCCGTGACAATTCCGTTACACTACTACCATAAGACGGGGAAATGTTGGAGGCAAAAGAGATGAAACAAGGGGTCCTGTACGGGATTATCGCGTATTTTGCTTGGGGTTTGCTTCCTGTCTATTGGAAGCTTTTTCAAAGCATGGGAGCGTGGGAAATTCTTGCGCATCGTATCGTGTGGTCACTTATTTTTGTCCTTATCATGATTGTCATTACCAAGCGTTGGCGCAAATTGTGGGAGGCTGCTCCCGGACTAAAAATGAAAGGGGCTTTATTGCTCTGCTCGCTGCTGATCAGTGCGAACTGGCTGCTCTACATTTGGGCCGTGAATAGCAACCAGGTGATGGAGACGAGTCTCGGTTACTACATGAACCCATTGATCAGCGTTCTTTTGGGTGTCGTGTTTTTGAAGGAAAAGCTCCGTTTGGGGCAGTGGGTCGCTTTAGGGATGGCAGCCCTCGGCGTTCTCTATATCACCTTAATGTATGGGCAGATGCCATGGGTCGCCTTGTCGCTTGCTATGACTTTTGCTTTTTACGGATTAGCTAAAAAGGTAGTCAACCTCGAAGCGATGATCGGATTGGCATGGGAGACCATCTTTGTGGCTCCAATTGCGTTGATCTATCTGATCATGCTGCAGGTGAATGGTACGGGGACCGCTATAGAGTTGGAGGGCTGGAAACTCGCGATGCTGGCACTGGCAGGTGTGGGGACGGCCATGCCGCTTTATTGGTTCGCGCAGGCGACAAAGCGTTTGCCACTGTCTACGCTCGGATTCATTCAATATTTGTCACCGACGATTCAATTATTGAGCGCCGTCTTCTTGTTCGGTGAAAAGTTTACGACGACGCATTTGGTCAGCTTCTCCCTCATCTGGGGAGCGTTGCTGGTATTTACGATTAGTTCGATGAGAAAGAAAACTGGATCTGTTCAAATGAATCCTGAGGTAGCCATCAAAAAACAAGCGTAATTTCCCAAAAGAAAACTCCTGACGAGACGAGGCGAAATGCCGGTCCCATCAGGAGTTTTTTTAAACTGTGGTAGTCAACTGATCTTAGGCTTGTTTGGAACGGCGGTAAGCACCGTGATTGGTTGGCCCTACGTATTGATTGAGGGCAAACGAGTGACGGATCGCTTCGGTAATGAAATCTTTTGCTACCGCAACAGCATCACGAACAGAGTTTCCTTTTGCCAGCTCCGCACAGATCGCAGCAGAGTAGGTGCAGCCTGCGCCGTGAGTATATGTCGTGTCAAAGCGTTCTGATTCCAGTACTTCCACAGATTGGCCGTCGAAGTAAACGTCAACGGCGTGGCCATGCTGCAGCTTGCTTCCGCCTTTCACCACTACATAAGCCGTTCCGAAATCGTGAATGCGTTTTGCCGCTTCTTTCATATCGTCAACGCTCTTCAGCGCACCCAATCCGCTCAAAATACCTGCTTCGAACAGGTTAGGTGTCGCTACTGTTGCACGTGGCAACAGGACTTCGCGCAGGCTGATCGCGATTTCCGGATGGAGAGCTTCGTCTGCGCCCTTGCAAATCATTACAGGGTCAACCACGACGTTTTTCAGTTGGAATTGCTCAATTTTACGAGCAGCCAATTCAACCAGCTCAGTTGTTCCGAGCATGCCTGTTTTTGTCGCGTCTACACCAATGCCGGTAAGTACAGTTTCCAGTTGTTTTTCCAGGACGGCTACATCAATCGGAAATACATCGTGGAACCAGCCGTTGTGTGGATCTTGAGCCACGATTACGGTGAGGGCGGTCATACCGAAGACGCCGAGCTCCTGGAAGGTTTTGAGGTCAGCCTGGAGGCCAGCACCGCCGCTTGTATCTGAACCGGCGATCGTGAGTGCTTTGCGAATGGTCATGTTCATTATCTCCCTTTGTTGTCGTGTAGGAATGTACAACACCCGATAGGATGCGTCTTTCACGTACTGTACTGCACTGTCATGCACTACCTCTATTGAAAAGGAAAAATACGGCGGTGTCAATAATATCCCCGTAAATACAAAAAAACCGCTCTCCGGATCGCGGAGGAGCGGTTGTCAGCAGCTGGATTTATTAGAGGGAAGCAGCGTGATGAAAGGAGAAGTGAATGGACGTAGACATGGACTTGGAGCGCTTGGATGCGAGCTGCTTGGCTTGCTTTGCGGCTTCAAACATGCTGGGTGCCTTGATGATCTCAACCCATTTTTTTGTGGCGGTTTCGAATAAAAAACGATAGATTGTCATCTTTAATCTGCCCTCTCGTGTGTTCTTCAACGTGTAAGAATTTATAAGCTCAACGCTTATAAATTCTGGAGCGCATGAAAACATTCCTCTTAAACGCGGTCGCTCTTCCTTGAATAAGACTTCGGTAAAGGTTTTCTTACACTGTTATTGTATCAATGATTCATACGAAGAAGGTTATCGGTTTGTTACATTATTTTGAAGAACATGTTGCATCTGTGTGAACGTTAAAAATGTTCCCAGTGACCTGTTACGTTTTTCCATCAACTACGTCTTTAGAATGAGGAGTACCCAAAATTTCCATTTTGACCAAGTGATGAGGTGCGTAGTAGAGATGGTAAATGCAACAGGAGAGCTGACGGTGACGCAGGTCAACCACAGTTACGGTACTGGAAAGATAAAGGTGCCCGTACTGTTTGACATTAATCTGCACATTAATCAGGGAGAGTTTGTTGCTCTGTGCGGGTCATCAGGGTCTGGTAAATCGACATTGTTGAACTTATTGGCAGGATTAACCAAGCCGGACGAAGGTAGCGTGATGGTCAGCGGTGAAGAAATTTCGCGTTACAGCGAAAATGAGTTGTGTTTGTTTCGCCGTAAGAGTATGGGCTTTATTTTTCAGTCCTACAATTTGCTACCCAATTTGACGGCCTTGGAAAACGTAGAGCTTCCATTAATTTTTGCTGGCGAGAGTGTTCGCAAGCGACGGGCGAGAGCGACAGAAATTCTCGAGCGTGTGGGTCTTACGGGTCGGCTCGATCACAAACCAAACGAGCTGAGCGGAGGACAACAGCAACGCGTCAGTATTGCGCGCGCCTTGGTCAACCAACCAGGCATCATTTTGGCGGATGAGCCGACGGGCAATCTGGACAGTAAGACAGAGCAAGAGATCCTGAACCTCATGCGGCAAATGAACAAGGAAAACGGAACTACGTTCATCATCGTTACCCATGAGCAAGAGGTAGCCGAACAATCGGACCGGGTCATTTATTTACAGGACGGAAGAGTCGTACAAAAAAGGACAAGACCAGCGTAGCAGAGGGTATGAGGTGAACGTTTGTGAAAGTAATGGATTCTTTTCGCATTGTCTGGCGAAACTTGTGGCGCATGAAACTGCGTACAGCACTCACTTCGGTCGGGGTCATGATTGGAACGGCTGCGATTGTTGCGATGATCGCATTGAGTCTCGGTTTGAAGGAAAATGCGGTGAAAAGCTTGGAGAACTTCGGGAATCTCACGGAGATGGATGTGGAACCGATGTACTACATTCCCGAAGAAGACCGCGTCATTCCGGACGATGAACGGAAAAAGCTGAACATGGAGGCAGTCCAGGAACTGAAGAAAATCCCGGGAATCGCGGCTGTCATGCCGGTCAAGCGCCTCCAGGAGCAGGCTAAATTAAAGGTAGGACGCAGGGAAGGGTACGTGGAGCTAATCGGGGTCGATGTCAACGAATCTGCTGACTATCGCAAAAATGATGTGGACAAAGGGAGCTATTTATCTGGTTCTCCGCAAGAGGTCGTCATCGCCTACGATGTGCCGCGCCAGATGCGCGACGTGGAGAAAGAAAAGAGGGAGGCGCGACGAAGTAACGTCGAAGCCAGGAATAAAGTGCCTGCCTCCATGCCGCCGCCAGACATGGGAGGAGGGGGACCGGCTCCCATAAGCCTCGTGGATAAGGCTGCCACGATTGTTTTGACTCGGGAGTATCGTGTTGACGACGAACCGAAGTACGAGAAAAAGGAATTGCGTGTACGGGTTGTCGGTCAATTGCAGAAATCGGAAAACCAGCGCTATTCCACGGCAGTGTATGTACCAATCAGTGTGGTGAAGGAGCTAAACGAGTGGGTCAACCGGAGCAGAGGGGATGATTCCTCGGACGGCTCTGTGCGACGTACACGCGAACAGGCAAAGCAGGACCACTTTGAATTCGACCAAATGACAGTCAAAGTTGAGTCGCGTGAAAAAGTGGAAAGTGTGGTCAAAGCTTTAAAAGAAAAAGGCTATGAAGTCTGGTCTCCTGCACGTGAGCTGGAGACGATCAACAAGTTCTTCTTTGTCATTCAAATCGTACTCGGCGGGATTGCGGCGATTTCCCTTCTGGTTGCGACGATCGGGATCGTCAATACGATGATCATGTCCATTTTGGAGCGGACAAAGGAAATCGGCATTATGAAAGTAATCGGAGCTACGGTGTTCAATATTCGCTGGCTATTTTTAATGGAATCTGGCTTTATTGGGCTCATCGGTGGATTAACCGGGCTCGGCATGGCCTGGGGTGCAGTCGAACTCGTGAACTATTTCGGTTCGGCAGGCGGACTCATGGACAGCTTGAATATGGGATATGGCAGGGGAGGAGAAGGTGAGGCTGCAGCAAAGCTTGCGGTCATCCCTGGTTGGCTAGCCCTGTTTGCCATCGGATTCTCCTTTGTTATTGGTTTATTGGCAGGTATTTTCCCTGCAATTCGAGCTTCGCGCTTGAGTGCCCTGCAGGCGATCCGATCTGAATAAGGAAATGTGAGGAACGAGACATGAATAAGAAAAAATGGATCATTCTAGCGGCAGTTGTGGTCGTTTTGGGAGGAGGCGGATATTACGGCTATACTTCCTGGAAAGCAAAGGACGTTGCAGCCGAAGAACAACCTCCGGAGCAGCCATCGTTTCCAACGGCAACTGTCGATGTGGGCGAAGTAAAAAAGACGATCTTTTCATCCGGTTCCGTCGAGGCAAAAGCTCGGGAAGAAGTAAAGCCCGAAATCAGCGGAAAGGTAGAGCGTCTGCTGGTGAAGGAAGGACAGTCGGTGAAAAAGGGGGACGTCTTGTTTACGGTTGACAGCACTGACGCCCAACTGGAAATGCAGAAACAGGAATTAAGCATTCTGCGTGCCAAAAAAGAACTGGATGAGCTAAAGAATAAGAAGGATTGGATCCTGTCAGATAAAATCGGGAAAATCAAGGAAGTAATGGTCAAGGAGGGTGATACAGTTACGCCTGATTCCGTCGTAGCAAAGCTGACCAATACGGACTATTTGAAAATCACAGGTAAGTTTAGCGCCTATGAAGCAGAGCAATTTCGCGTCGGACAAAAAGTAAAGATTTTTATTACGGCGTCCCTCTACTACGTCGATGGTACGATCACGAAGATCGACTTGATAGGACAAAAGGAAAAAGGGGTCGGGGGTGTTCACAACGTCGAGGTGCTCGTGAAGAAGCCAGGTGCTCTCTACGTTGGGGATATGGGGGTAGTCCAGTTCACGGATGCCAAGGGTGTGCTGTACGCGAGTCAGATGGCAACGCCTTTCGAGCTCCCGGATGAAATGGAAATTCTGGCCGGTACCCATGGGAAGATCGGAAAAGTCGAAATCGAGAAAGATGACGAGATCAAAACACGGCAGCAATTGTTCAAAATGGATATGACGGCATCCGATCTGGAGCTGCGGGAAAAAGAGCTGGCTCTCAAAGAATCGTTGCTAACAATGGAACAAAAGAAAAGAGAAATCTCGAAAAAGCAAGTGGAGGCACCCATTAACGGTGTGATCACGAAGCTAAATGTAAAAGAGGGGGAGACACCTTCCTCGGGTGAGCCTGCAGTCGTGATTATGGACGCCACGTCGGTCTACTTTATGGCAGCTGTAGACGAAATCGATATTCCTGCGATCAAGATGGGGCAAAGTGTGGATGTGTATGTGACTGCTTTTGGTAACCGACCATTTAAAGGAAAGGTCATTGAGATTCCAAAAGAGGGTACAAAAGAAGACAAGGCGGTTCGTTTTGCCGTGAAGGTGGAACTGAGTGAAACATCGGAAATGAAGCACGGCATGACAGGCGACTGCGATATTTACGTGGAGCAAAAGGACAATGTGAAGCGACTCCCGTTGAATGCCGTAGAAGTCATGGAGGAAGGCAAAGGTACAGTAATGATAAAAGCCCAGGGTACCGGCGAACCGACGCCAAAGGAAGTGGAGATTGGCGTAGAAGGCACAGAGTTTATTGAAATTAAAGGCGGTTTAGAAGAAGGCGCAGAAGTACTGATGACCAACGCCTAGTTCTGGCCAATCATAGACAAATGAAAAACATCCCCGGTTTGCATGAGTGATGACACACATGAGAGCCGGGGATTCTTTTTTGCAGGCAACCTATTATTTTTGTGAAAGTTGAAGCGTTTGGACCATGCGTTCCGTCAGACTTTGCAGAGGATGGATAATGGGAATGCCGCTCTCTCGGGTGAAATGGTGGGCGACAGGCACCATAGACAGTTGGGCTACCGCCAAAGAAACGGAGAGATGATTGTCGCAGAGGGTCTGCAAGGCATCCCATATGGCATCATGATAGGCCTGTTGTTTATTTGCCATGATGAAATCAAACGCTCCATCAGCCAAGTGAATTTCGATCTGGGGCGCCAATCCACGGGCAGATGCATGCTTCCACAATCGATTCATCGTTGGGGTCACCGTAGCAGGATTGGAGAACAGCAAGGCTTGTGGGCCTGTACATTTCGTCACTTCGTCAAAAAAAGGTCCATCGATGGTAAAGACAGGTATATTCATAGAAGCTTCATCTTCGGCGGTCAAGCTGGCAGCATACTGTGTGCAGGTGATGACGATTGCATCAGGCAAACAAGCTTGCATCCAAGATAGTTGGCTTCTCAGTTTTTCATGCGCCTGCTCCTGTATAGGCGGGCGCGTCCCACCATTTTGCATCAGCAGGCCTGGATCTACAAAATGTACCAGCTCTACAGTCCAGGGTGAAAACGCATCATCCAGCAGGGGGATGTTCGAGTGATGGCCGTGCAAGCAAGCGATCCGTGTCATATGTGTCTCCCTGCATTTGTTGCTGGTTCTTCTTTTTGGGCGATGACACGGATTCGTTTGTAGTCGACGAACCACTGGCCATCTCGAAATAGTGTAGGGCGCGCAATTTCACTGACAGCTGCGCAGATCTCATCAATTTCCCGTTCGGATAATCCGCTGAAAAAGGGACTGCAAAACGAGTTCAGCCAATGTCGAAGGCCATCATCCCCGTCAGGCATAAGAGTAGGGCGATCGATATGAGAAGACAGCACGACCCGAAAGCCTTGGCGTTCCAACAAGGACGCATATTCTCCGATGCTCGGAAAGTACCAAGGGTTTCTCTCGTCCGCAGATATGCCTATCCGCCCAAGAGCGACACGCAGAGCGGCAACGACTTGTTCACAGTTGCCTTTTCCTCCAAATTCTGCAACAAAACGACCTCCTGGAGCGAGAGCGAGCCATACAGACTCTGCCACTTTTTCCGGTCGCTGCATCCAGTGCAGGGCTGCATTCGAGAAAATCGCATCGAACTGCTCATCCGAACGAAATGTATGAGCATCCGCAATCGCGAAAGATAAATGAGGATATTTGCTACGAGCCGCTTCGATCATATCCGGCGAAAAATCAAAGCCCATGACATGAGCACCATTTTCAGCTAGCTTGGCGGTGAGATCGCCAGTGCCGCAACCTAGATCCAATATGCGTTCGCCTGAAACAGGCTGTAGCCAGTCGATCAATCCTCTGCCATAATGGGAGACAAAGTTCATTTTTTCATCATAGTGGCTCGCGTCCCACTGTTTCGTTTGACTCATGTCAATCCCTCCTTATCCTTGTTTTACCAGCTTGGCAGCTATTCGTCAAATCTATATAAATTATAAAATGTATAGTTTATTCCTATAAGCAAATGAATTCGGTAGCGTGAATGGGTGAGAGGCGAGGGAACATTTTCCTGTCAAGAAATAAAAAGGAGAAGACGCTAAATTTGTCGAATTAGGAACAAGTGAACGATGAAGAAGAGAAAGTGAGAGGACATCAAGTGAAAAAATGGGTTGTATCAGCGCTTTTAGTGTGTCTGGCTACTGGCAGCCTTCTGTCAGGTCTAACTGTTTCGCCAGCCATGGGGGCGACTACAACGATGAAGCGGAATAGTCAGGTGTCACAGCCCGTACAGAAACCGGTTCACGACATGATTGTATTTAATGATTACCAAGTGGCCGGCTTGACATCTGGAGGCTGGAACTGGGTGAAAAATGACGAGTTTATTCTCCCGCCAGATACTCCGCTAGATGTTGACCTCACGCAAACCACATACGGGAGCGGCACGAACGTGAATCGCCACAAGGTCCTCCTCGATGGGGTAGAGCTGACAGCCTTGCAGGGCGAAAAGCAGGCGACACAAGCTGCATTGAAATGGCAGGTGCCGCGGTTCAGCATCCCTTCCTCTCAACTGTCTGCGGGATTACATACGCTGACTTTCGTTGTGACAGATGCGAAAGGCCAAAATAGTACGGTTCATGTACGGTTTCAGGTAGAAGCACAAAATTATCCGTACATATATGAGGGTGAAAAGGCCGTCGGGGAGTCGATTCCATCCGGAGGCACCAGCGCGATTTTTGGTGTGTTTGGCTCGAAGACCTTTTCCAGTAAGGTACCTGGTACATGGAAGCTGACGAACAAAGCGACAAACACGGAAATGAGATCCGTGTCTGGAACTGTCTTTTCGTCGGGATCTTTAAAAACGGGTCAATACGACCTGATGTTTTCTCCGGATGACGGCAGCTTGTCGCCCTGGATGGTCACGATACAAGTAGGGTTAGCGGAGATCTATATGGGAACAAATTCCACAGGTCAAAAGCTTTCCCAAAATCAAGTTATTACTGCTACGAAAGCACCGAGCACGGTACAGCTCTATTCTCCTTTTCCAGGACGATGGTGGGTAAATGGTACCGGTCAGACGCTGACAGATTCGCAGAGCATCGAAGTGGCCATTCCTGAAATACTAGCGGGTATGACGATTAGCGTGACATTCGAACCGGATCAGACACCGGACTCGACGACAGCGTGGATGGACACGTCTTCCACCATTCAGATTCAAGTACCTGGTACCCCGGAGGCGTGCGGACCTGCTACCGCAACCGCGACCATGGATGTCATGATGCAAAGCAATGAGAAGTCTTCGATGATGGTCGAGCGACGCAATCTTTACTCCTCCGATGTAACGGTAAAGCTGTATCAAAATCCGATCCATCTCATATGGCTGACCACAGCGGCTGATCATATCGAGTTTGGTAGCGAAGCGGATGACGATGAGGGACCAGGTGTGTGGGCAGTTGATAACGTCGTAGTGGATGCTTCGAAGCTCAATTGGGATCATACAGCACTGGAGCTGTCCAGCTACAAACCAGGACGCTACAAAGTCAACTACTATAGCAAGCGCGAGCCCCGTCAGTCGTGGTGTGGCTATGTTCAGGTGATTGAGGACATACCACCGGTGTCTTCCTCACCCGTCTGTGATCGGGGTGATGTGGGGACAGTCCCTTATCCGACTCCCCTGCGTTTTGTGACCAAAAAGGGCAAGGAGTATCGGGATGGTGATCGGATCGTAGTAGACTCCAAAAGCGATCTGGATGATCTGAAAGAGCTTGTTCTCATGTCTACTCACGTGGAAAACAAGGGTACAAAACGCATCATTTTGGATAAAACAGTCAAAAAGAATCGTCAATACGTTCACGTTCCAGATCTAGTCTGGGAAGATGGTAAAACGCTGCTTGGATCTGAGCAACAGTACGGTGGCGGAACGATTGAATCTAGCAATGAAGTGAAAATCAGCTACAATGATGAAGTTCTCATGACGATCAAGCAAAAACATCCTGACGAGGATGAAGACTTTTCAGAGGAAAACGGTGTCCAATCCTTGAATGCGAAGCAATTCATTGATTTTCAGGATGGCAAGCCGGGAGTGTACAGGATTAAAGTGACAAGTGTTATGGGCTATCGTACGTGCGAAGTGCTGTACGGTTCGAGATCCTATACCAAAAATACGGACATGAAAGAAAAGCAACAAACCATGACCCTGACGATTGAAGTACAATAAAAAACGAGATGAACCCTCTGCCCTGGCAGGGGGTTTTTTCGAGCAGGAGGTATGAACGTGACAGATGAGCAAATGGCCATACTCGAGAAGTTCGGCTTTCGAATAGAAGGGGAGCAAGTGAAACATTTCAAAATGGGAATCGTAAGAGAAAAAGAGGAGTTTGCACGTATTTCCTCTCGGGAAGAATTGCAGGAATATGTAAAGCAACTTCTCCGCAATCAATGTCTATGGAAACGCCAGAACTAACGATACGATTCATCCCTCAAAGGAGGCAACTGATGGCAATAGAGACAAAGGAGTCCTTGCTTCATAGATTACAGGAAGTGGAGGCATGGGAAAAGGAACAGAATGATTTGTGGTTTTGGGAAAAACTCGGACGACTCCCTTTTGTTTTACTGGATCGTATCACGCCCAAATTCGTTAGAGAGAAGCTAGGAACTGCGGTCGATGAAATGGCAGCATTTTTGGAGACGGGCGGGACTTATCTGGTGCAAGACGAAGCGGTGTATAGTAGGCTTCGTACCAGAATGGGACCGAATCAAGCCTTGGGAGCCCAAGAGGTATCCAGTGTACCCCTGACGATCATGAATGATGTGGCGAGTGAGATGAGAGAATCGAGAGCCACCTTTGCGACGGTGCAGGGAGCAACCACGGGAATCGGTGGAATATTTACATTGGCGCTGGATATTCCATTACTGTTAGGAACCTCGCTAAAAGTCCTGCAGGAGATGGCGCTCTGCTATGGCTATCGTCCTGAAGAAAAAAGAGAGCGTCTGTTTGTGGTGAAGTGCTTGCAATTTGCGTCGTCTGATATCGTGGGGAAGAAAGCGATCCTAGAGGAACTCGCACAGTTTGACAACCCGGCATCGCAAAAGGACGTCATGGCTCAATTGCAGGGCTGGCGCGAAGTAGTCGTGACCTATACGGAAAACTTCGGTTGGAAAAAGCTGTTTCAGATGGTTCCCATTGCAGGGATCCTGTTCGGAGCCTATTTAAATCGCTCCACCGTGCAGGATGTCGCCGAAGCGGGAATGATGCTGTACCGCAAACGGCGTATCCTAGAACGGCTTCGACAGTCAAAAGAGCAGAGTGATGCTATTTCGTCCACTCCTCAACAGTGATGGCGTACATGTTGTGGTCTTCCCACGCCCCGTTTATTTGCAAGTAACGCAGGGAACACCCCTCATAACGAAAGCCGTTCTTTTCAAGCACACGGATGGAACCGAGATTATGAGGCATGACACCGGCCTGAACCCGATGGAGCTGTGCTTCGGTGAAAGCGAATTGCAACGCAAGCTTTACCGCTTTCGTCGTGTATCCTTTTCCGTTGAATGCCTGGTCGAGAAAGTATCCTAAGGTAGCATTCTGCCAAGCGCCTCGAGCCACATTAGACAAAGCGATTCTCCCGATCATCTGGTCGTTCTCCTGCAAGAAGACACCGAATGCAAAGGCAGCCTGATTCGTGAAATCTTGCTTGGCCAGAGTAATTTGCTCCTGCTGACCTACAAGGGTGAGGTGCGAGGCGGGGCGAATCGGTTCAAAAAGTTGAAAAAATTCTTGATTACGCAGCCTCAGCTCTAATAGCTCAGCTGCGTCTTCCGTTTGTAGAGGGCGCAAATAAATGCTGTCCGTATGTAGTATCATCGCCTAATCCTCCTAGAAATAATAAAGTGGGATAGACAGTTTATCATATGCGCCCTTTAGTGAGAAGCTTATGAATTCTCTTTTTTAGCCAACCAGTTTGACAAAGGACACACCAAATGCTTTGCATGACTCCACTTCTTTTGCATTTGGCTCAAGCTCGATTTTCAAGCCCTCCAATGGCGTATCTGCTCCGCGTTCCCGGGACTTTGCCAGCAAGATGTCAACAGCGGCTCCCACATGCTCATAGGCTGAGTCGCATGAGCCAAAAGCAGCTACTTTCTTTCCTGCGAGGCTGATCGCATCCATCTCGTCGTAAAAGTCCATGCACTCATCGGGCAGTTCACCATCTCCCCACGTATAGGCTCCCAGCAAGATGGCGTCGTACGATTCCAGCTCTTGTGCTGTGGCGTCCATCATTTCTTTTACTTCGAGCGTAGCTCCTGTAGATCGGATGCCTTCCGCGATTGCTTCTGCTATTTCTAGCGTGTTTCCTGTCATGCTTGCGTAAACCATCAAAATGCTGCTCATTTTTTCGATGTCCCCCATTCGGATATTGAAAATCATTCTCAGATAACAACTTAATGAAAATGATTCTCTTTGTCAATGAGGTTATTTCTTTTCAAGAAAGCTGTTGCCACACGAAGTTGATTTTGGTAGAGTTAAATGAAATTATTATAAGAAAGTCTAAATAGAGGTGCGCCGAGGATGAGTACATCTTTTCGAAATCTGCTGGGGGGCAGGAAAAGGGGGAAAGGCTAAAGCGCCGAAGCCGGTTGCCATCCCCTGAATGGTAGAGGTTGGGGTGCTCATGAACAATGATCGTCCTGTCACGAGAAATGCCAGTTTCTTGTGGAGCGCTATTTACGATTTGCTGCCGAGTTATCGAAAGCAATGAGTTAGCGCATGCACTCATTGCTTTTTTTAGTACCACCGAATGCTTTTGACTAAAAGGAGGATTTACCTGTGAACATGATGGATGCCAATGAAATTATCTCGTTTATTCAAAAAAGCGAAAAGAAAACACCAGTGAAGCTATACGTGAAAGGCAATTTGGAAGGCATTGATTTTGGTGCGAGCGCCAAAGCATTCATTAACGGCAATACAGGCGTTGTGTTTGGCGAATGGAAAGAAATCGAACCGGTCTTGGCGCAACATGCAGACAAAATTGAAGACTACGTTGTTGAAAGCGATCGTCGCAATTCGGCTATTCCACTCTTGGACACAAAGGGAATTCAAGCGCGTATTGAGCCAGGCGCAATTATCCGTGACCAAGTAACGATCGGTAACAACGCTGTGATCATGATGGGCGCGTCCATTAACATCGGAGCGGTAATTGGCGAAGGCACCATGATCGATATGAACGTGGTAGTGGGCGGCCGTGGAACGATCGGGAAAAACTGCCATATCGGTGCAGGCTCCGTCATCGCCGGTGTAATCGAACCACCATCTGCACAACCAGTTGTCGTAGAAGATGACGTATTGATCGGTGCCAATGCTGTTATTTTGGAAGGCATCCGCGTAGGGAAAGGTGCCGTTGTAGCTGCAGGCGCTATTGTGATCGAGGATGTACCTCCATACACAGTAGTAGCGGGTACTCCAGCACGCGTTATCAAACAAATTGACGAAAAAACTCGTTCCAAGACGGAAATCAAGCAGGAGCTACGTCAACTCTAAGGGGTGTAGGAACATGGACTGGCGTTCGCTTGATGAACAATACATCGTCTCCACGTACAAACGATTGCCGATTGCTATCGCCAGAGGAGAAGGCAACTACTTGTACGACACCAATGGCAAAGGGTACCTAGATTTGTTTACCGGTCTCGCAGTGAATGTACTGGGACATTCACATCCACGTATCCTGAAGGCGCTACATGAGCAAGGCGAGCAGTTTTTGCACATCTCAAATGTGTTTCTCAATCAGCCCGCTATCCGTCTGGCGCAGCGCTTGATAGAGCAGACCATTGCGGGAAAAGTCTTTTTCACCAATTCCGGAGCTGAGGCGACAGAAGCGGCGATCAAGCTGATCCACAAATGGACAAAGGCAGAAGGAGCGGGTCGAGACGGGATTGTGGTCCTGCGCAACAGCTTTCACGGCAGGACGCTTGGAGCTGTTCGTCTGACGAGACAAGCACATGTGTACCAGGACTTTCCGCAGCCTGATTTCCCTGTCTATGAGCTCGATGCAGAAGACACCGAGGGGCTGCGAGCACTTTGTCAGGAAGCCAAGCCAGCCGCTGTGCTGATGGAACCTGTGCTTGGTTCAGGTGGAGTGGTACCGCTCTCGGAATCATTCCTACGTGACGTACAAGCCATTTGCCAAGAAGAGGGCATGCTCTTTGCCATGGACGAAATACAGACGGGAATGGGACGCACCGGAAGGCTGTTCGCTTACCAGCATGCAGGTGTGACGCCTGATCTGATTCTGTTTGCAAAAGGGGTAGGTGGAGGTTTGCCACTAGGCGGGGTGATTGCCGGAACGCAACTGATGAACCAGTTTAAACCAGGTGATCACGGGACGACTTTTGCCCCATCTCCACTGTCAGCAGCACTGGGAAACGCGGTGCTGGATGAGCTACTGGATCCGAGCTTTGTCGCAAGTGTGGACGAAGTGATCGAGTACCTCTGGTCTGGGCTGGAGGCATTGCGGAGTCGCCTTCCTCAGCAATTGCAAGCCTTGCGAGGAAAGGGTATGATGGTCGGTATCCCGCTGAGTGTCACGCCTGAGGAAGCGAGTCGTTTGCAAAGCGATTTGCTTGCGGAAGGTATTCTCGTGGACGTGACGCAGAAGACGATCGTTCGACTCTTGCCGCCACTGACGCTCACAAAAGACGACGTGGATCGCTTCCTCGAAGTGTTCACTCGTCAATTGACAGCTGCCAGCTCGGCAAAGGAGGCGTAACCCATGAGCGTTTCATCGTTTGTGCAGATTCGTCGCGATCTTCATCAAATACCGGAGCCGGGCTTTCAAGAAGTGAAGACGCAACAGTACTTGCTTCGTTATCTGAAGGGGCTTCCTCAAGACCGTGTTCAGATCCAACCGTGGCGCACGGGCATTCTTGTACGCATCCCTGGCTCCAATCCAAAGCGCACCATCGCCTGGCGCACGGATATGGATGGACTCCCGATTTCAGAGGAGACTTCCTATCCTTTCCGTTCCTTGCATGAGGGCTTTATGCATGCGTGCGGACACGACATGCACATGGCTATCGCGCTTGGACTTTTGACGCACTTTGTGGAGCAACCAATTGCAGACAATCTCCTGTTTCTTTTTCAACCGGCCGAAGAAGGACCTGGTGGGGCTTTGCCGATGATGCAGAGCGAAGAGTTTGCAGCTTGGCAACCGGATTGCATCTTCGCGTTGCATATTGCACCGGAGTATCCTGTAGGAACCATCGCTACAAAACCGGGCATTCTTTTTGCCAATACTTCGGAATTGTTTGTGGATCTAGTGGGAAAAGGTGGGCATGCAGCTTTTCCGCATAAATCGAATGATATGGTCGTTGCCATGAGCCACTTGGTGACTCAACTGCAATCCATCGTCTCTCGAAACATCGATCCACTGGATTCTGCAGTCATCACAGTGGGCAAGATCGAAGGCGGGACCAAGCAAAACATCATCGCGGAGAGAGCGCGTCTTGAAGGTACGATTCGCACCTTCTCTATGGAATCGATGTCACGTGTGAAGAGCCGCATTGAAGCCTTGGTAAAAGGAGTGGAAGCCGGCTTTGAATGTTCGGCGACCATCGACTACGGCTGTGGGTATTGCCAAGTCTACAACGAAGAAGCCCTGACAGAAGAGTTCATGGAATGGGTAGCGAAGGAATGTAAGGACGTTACCCTCATTCATTGCAAGGAAGCGATGACGGGAGAAGATTTTGGCTATTTCCTGCGTGAGATTCCAGGTTTCTTGTTTTGGCTCGGAGTCAACACGCCATATGGGTTACATCATTCGAAAATCGAACCGAATGAAGAGGCTATCGAGGTAGCCATTGGGGTCGTATCTCGCTACTTCACGAAGTTGTCGCAACTTTGATTGGCTGGGTTTCACGTTATAGGAGCAGCGCATTACAGGCTGCTCCTTTTGTTATGCCTGTTATCCCTCACGTCAAGGGTACTTCGTGCTTATTAACAGCACCTGTGAATAAGTCTATCTTCCTGATTGTTGTGGGTTGTGGATATTGTGGATATTGTTGAAAAAAGTTGGCTGGAGACCACAACTATTTGCTTGTTTAGGCGTATAAACTAGTAAGAACAAAATCGGAATAACAAGCGCTGCCGCGCACACATACAGGAGGATTAAGACATGAAAAAAGCATGGTTGTCGGCCTTGTTGGCGTTAACTGTCGTGGCTGGGGTAGGGAGTACTGCCTTGGGTGAAGGAGCGATGCGGGTATTCTTAGGTGGTGAACGGATCGTAAACAGTATGGGATCGTCCAACGCGAATTCGGTGGAGGATCTGGTGAACAAGATGGGTGGTTTTGTAGACTTTGATCAAAACTCCGGAAAATTGGAAATTATTAAGCCGAATGTGAATATTCTGGTCTTAGAAGGCATTCAACAAACGCGAAATAAGACGGTTGTGTTTAGCAACCCGATTAAAGGATACAGTGACAAAAATGTGCCTCGTACCTTTAATGTGTTTGTTGAAGTCGATGAAGCGCCTGTAGCGAAAGACCTGAGAATGCAGCTCGTATTGATTTCACCGGAAGGGAAAGAAGTCGATAAAGGGAAGGAATGGAAATACTCCACCCAAAACGCGAACAGCTTTTACTTCTCGGAGCCATTTGTATCAACTAAGCTAGAAAGTTATGGAACTTACAAGATTCAGGCACGCATGAAATCCGAGCAATTCAAGTCTTATGTGGTAGTAGGCGAGAACAACTTTACAGTTGGACGATAAAATTATAGCTTGTTTGCGTTTCCACGTGGCTTGTTCACATGGTATAATAGGTGGAAAAGTCGATATACATGGTAAAAGCGAGTACATGAAAGAAAGGAACGATGGGAGCGAATGGAGACAAATCCCCCGCGATCATCCACAGACGTAGAAGGCCCGAGTATACGCATCGCCTGGAAGGATGATCATTCTATCCAGGCAGAGTGGAACATGACAAAGGAGTTCGAGCAGGAAGTGGAGAAGAAATTTTCTATCCCTTTTGCAGAACTACCGTTTGTCCTACGCCTTTTCGATGTGACTGACCGCAAAGAGATCCGCGATGATGGCACAGACCTTTACACTGATTTTGATATCAACCACCGTTCGTCCGAGTGGATTCTTTACGGAGTTACGCAAGGATTGGAATATTGTGTCGATTTGGGCATTCGGATGGTGGATGGAAGGTTCTTCTCGCTATCGAGATCTCAAATGATTTGATCAACGTGCTCATGTATAAGAGAGACCCTCTGATTAGAGGGTCTTTTGTTGTTTTTCAAGGCATTTGCCTCTGCTTATCGGAAAGCAAAAAACAAAGAAAAACAGCCGAGAATGTGAAATGCACCCCAATTGTTAGACACACCTAACAATTGGAGGTGCATTATATATGGCCAAATTTTCTCCAGAAGATAAATTATCCGCGGTTTTTCGTTGGAGAGACGGCAAAGAAACTCATGCTTCCATTGCTGCGTCTATTGGTGCAACCAAAGCTATGATTGGAGTTTGGGTGATGCAATACGAGCAAAATGGCGCGGAAGCGTTTAGAAAGTCCTATACAAGCTACACAGCTCCGTTTAAACTGGACGTACTCAATTATATGAATACCCACGGGACGTCTCCGAATGCAACTGCCGCCATTTTTCAAATTCCCTCTCCCGCTTTAATCCGAAAATGGAGGATTCAATTTCATTCATGCGGAATAGACGCCCTTATTCCAAAGAAAAAGGGGCGTCCAACGATGAAAAAGGGAAACAAGAATGTAACACCTGTTGAAGGATCAGTCGAGGCATTACAGCAAGAAGTAGAGCGTTTACGTATGGAGAATGCTTATTTAAAAAAGTTGAATGCCTTAGTTCAAAGCAAGGAAAAATTACAAACCAAGACAAAGCGCAAGTAGTGTTTGAACTAAGGACTGAATTCCCCATTAAAGCGCTACTCCAATTGGCGGGAATACCACGGAGTTCCTATTATTACTTCGTTCGTACGATAAGTCGCCCAGACAAACATGCTGAAATGAAGACGTTGATTCAGGCTATTTTCCATGAACATAAAGGCCGCTATGGATACCGTCGGATTAAGGACGAGCTCAGAAATCTTGGGCACCAGGTGAATCATAAAAAAGTACAGCGATTGATGAAAGAGTTGGGCTTAAAAAGTATTGTTCGTATGAAGAAGTATCGTTCCTATAAAGGGAATGTTGGTAAGATCGCTCCAAATGTTTTGGATCGTAACTTCCGAGCAGAAAAACCCAATGAAAAGTGGGTAACGGATATTACGGAATTTAAGCTATTTGGTGAAAAGCTTTATTTATCACCAATGCTCGATTTGTTTAACGGAGAGATCATTGCCTATACAATCGACTCAAGACCAAGATATTCTCTTGTTTCAAAGATGCTGGAAGAAGCCTTTAAACGATTAACCGAACAAGACCACCTCTTGATCCATACGGATCAAGGATGGCATTACCAGATGAGTAAGTACCAGCACGCCTTAAAAGAAAAGAACGTCACCCAGAGTATGTCGAGAAAAGGAAATTGTTATGATAATGCCGTAATGGAGAACTTTTTTGGTATCCTCAAATCGGAATTTTTATATACACAAGAATTTGAGAGTATTGAACATTTTAAGCAAGAGTTAGCAAACTACATCGACTATTATAACTTCAAACGAATTAAGACAAAATTAAAAGGCTTGAGTCCGGTACAATACCGAACTCAAACCTTACATGTCGCTTAATTACATTACATGTCTAACTTTTAGGGGTCACTTCAAATGTCGGCTGTTTTGTTTTCGAACATGTTTATCGTTATGGCTTACGAGGCTGAAAATACTGAATTCGCTTGTTAAACAAGTGCAGCTCCGCCTTGTAATCACGGGCCAAGTAGCGACAGTACTCATTCGCTTTGTTTTTATCACCATGTGTGGCCGATTCGGGCAAAGAAATCTGAATGTAGTGCTTTTCTTGTCCATTCGCATCGGTGGAGCCGACACCTACCACAATGGCCTTATACATATTGGGGTCTTTTCCTTTAAGCAGAAACCAGGAGCCCTTGCCTTCCTCACGTTCCTCCAATGTGTACGGAAAAGCGGCCTCTGCATACGACCAGCCGAGCTGTTGACCCGTTTTGGTAGTCATATCGATATATCGAGTAAACTTTGCCTTCACGTCTTCAATGTCTGCATGTGTGGCGGTAGAGCCATCTACGAAATAAATGTAGGCTGATTGAAGTTTCACGATTGCACTCACTCCTAGTACCGAGAATATCTGCGTTTAGTGTAGCATTGCTTCCACTCTTTGACAATGCATCAATTCCTAGGCAAAAATAATTGCGTGTCTTTTCTGAAAAGTGTAAAATATAGATACTATTTATATAGTGGATAAAAGAAGATCAGAATCACATGGAGGAATAGATCCTATGCAGGAGGTCTCAATAAGAAACGTTTTCGAAGCGCTAAACACAATGCGCGCCATCGATGTGGTGAATAAAGAGGATTGGGAGAGAGCAGCGAAGGAAGCCGAACTGGATTCCTCCGTTCAATTAAACATTCTCTGGATTATTTACTGCTACGAAGGTGTGCGGGTCACACAAATTGCCGACTGGACCTTCTGGCACCCCTCATCAATCGTGATTCATATCAAGAAGTTGATGGAAAAAGGGATGGTAACCATCGAAAAGTCGGAGTTGGATGGGCGTGTCGTACATGTATATCCAACGGAAAAAGGTAAAGAAGTGATTGAAGCGAGCCGTCGAAGTGTACCATCTATTTTTCGATTGACGTATGCATTGGAGAAAATGGAGGAACGCTACAGTACAGCGGTGGTAGAATTATTTTTTGAATGCCTGTCCTTTGTCGCGCAATCTTTGCACGGTGCTGAGAAAGTTCGGTGGATTCAGGAAGGCGAAGACCGAATTCCTAATTCTAGGCATTTAATCAGTTAAGTCCCAGCAGTAGCAAAAAAGTGGGTTTTCGCGTATACTAGTAAATACTCCGAATATTTACGTAACAACTAATCGGAGTCATACTTCAGATGAGGAGGGATTGCTGATGGAGCACTACGACCACTTATACGAGGAGTCGGAGAACGCCAATGTACGTTTTCTGGGATTTGTATCGGAGGGAACTCGCCACGACTTTGGGATTGTCTTTACGCACAAGTTTTACGGAAAACCATTGGTGATCTGTATGCAAACGGGGCAATCTACCCTTCTCAGTTCAGAGGATGCCGTGAGTCCGGGATATCTACAAAAGATCTTCCGGCTGGATTCTGAAAGCGAAGCGGAAGCCCTCGCCCAATTCTTTCAAGACTATTTGCCTACTATCCCATTTGAAGAAAATCAGTACTAGCAGGCGAGCAGAAGATTTTCTTCTGCTCGTTTTTCATGTACGATCGGATATGCCAAAAGATAATAGAAAAGCTTTGCGCAGTCGGACGAGCAAAATGGAGGAGTGCAAATGAATAGGCATCAGTGGCTTGCAGCTGATCCAAAAGGTACTATCGTGCTTGTCCATGGTACCGGAGAGCACTATGGTCGATACGAGCACGTGGCAGCATTCCTGAATGCACGAGGCTGGAGCGTGTTCACAGGTGATTTGCCAGGCTGGGGACGGTCTCCTGGGAGGAAGGGGCATATCGACTCGTTTCAGCAATATGTGGAAGCTGTAGATGAGTGGAGGCGTGCAGCACGAGAAGCTTCAGGAGGAAAGCAGCCTCTATACATACTCGGGCACAGTTTGGGTGGGTTGGTTGCCACTCGATATGTTCAGTGTCACGAGCGGAGCGAGGAGGAGCTGGCGGGACTCATTTTGACTTCGCCTTGTCTTGCCTTGAAATTGGCGGTTCCACCATGGAAAGTGAAGCTTGCCGGATGGTTGGACAGCATTTGGCCGACATTGACGATGCCAAATGGCATTACACCGGATATGGTGTCACGGGATGAGCAGGTCCAAGCAGCCTATCAGAGTGACCCGCTCAATTATGCAAAAGTAAGTGTAAGATGGTTTCAGGAATTGCACCGGGCAATGGATTTAGCCTGGAAAGAGCGCGACCGTATCTCGGTCCCCGTCCTTGTTTTACAGGCAGGAGATGATTCGCTGATTGACGCAGAAGCCATCGAGCGGTTCGCTGCGGGGATACGTTCGGACGCAGAGTTTCATCGGTTGCAAGGATTGCGCCATGAAGTACTGAATGAACCGGAGAAAGAACAAGTGATGTTTCAGGTAGAAACGTGGATGAATCGACAAGATCAGCAAATGTGACATACTAATTGATCGAAAATGAGTTAAATTACCGTATTGACTCCTAATGGTGTGGCATATTAAGATGTATATAACATCACATTGACGTTGATATGACCATCATTCACACTGCGATTGGCAATGTGAAAACGGAGGGGAATATATATGGGAACGATTGTCTGCCAGACTTGCGGGACGATTATTGAACATTTTGAATCTAATCAGGTGAAAACGCTTTATGCGGTTTGTAGCTGTGATTGCCAGCTGAGCGAAAAACAAGAAAGAGAATAGTTTACCTATGACAGGCCTTTTGCGCAAGGCCTGTTTTTTTTGACAACCTTTCCATCATGGGGGATAATAGGGAAGAGTGAAAATCGTTGCAAGAGGAGGAATTGTTTCATGAAGCTTACACCCAAGCAGGGTTGGCTGGCCGCAGCAATATTGGTCACCTCTCTGTGGAGCGGGACACCGGCATTTGCCAAAGGCATTGGCGACGAAATCAAACTTGATGTGAGCCAACCTGAGATTGCCAAAACCGGTTTCGACATTTCTGCGGACTATGCCGTGTGGATGGTAGAGGGAGACAAAACCATCACTCTTTACGACCTGGATAACAATTCGGAAGTGAAGATCGGGAGCAAAAGTTCCACAAAGACAAGCCCTCGCGTAGACGGTGATTACGTCGTGTGGATGGATTCACGTGACGGCGGATCAGACGTGTACATGTACGATATCTCTAAGAAAAAAGAAACTCTCCTGACAAGTGGTTCTGCGAAAGTGTCCCACTTGGAAATTGCCGGAAAGAATGTAGTGTGGGACGACAAGAGCCAAGGTGGTTCTGACATCTTCCTGTACAATATTACCTCTGGTGATGTTGAACAAATTAGTTCAAGTGGCAAGGCAAGCAATCCAACTGCTGGAGATACATACATTGCGTGGCAAGATGAGCGCAGCGGCAATGCAGACATTTACTACTATGACCTAAAAGCAGAAACTGAAAAAGCTGCTGTGACTACCCATGGTGATCAAGTAAACCCTTCGATTTACGGTGATCAGATCATTTTTGAAGATCAAAGCGATGAGTATAGCCAAATCAGCTTGTACACCATCGGCAAATCTAGAGCCGCCAAAAAGCTGACTGACGATTCTAGCGATAAGCAATCTCCACATATTTACAAAAGTACCTATATATTCATTGATAACGGCGATCTGTCATATGGTGATGTGAACAAGACAGGGAGCAAAGAAATCAAGAGCTTCGTCTATGATAAGCTGGCTCCTCGTGTATACGGGGACTACGTGTTGTATGCAAAAACAGACAGCGACAAGAAGCTGCGTCTGAATCTGTATGATGTAGATGAAAAGGAATCTGTGCCGATCGGATCGATTGCAGGTGAGCCAAGCCAGCCAGCTGCTAGTGACCGTTATATTGTCTATATTTCAGAAGGTAACAAGAGCGATTCCGTGATCTTGTACGATATTGAAAATGGCACGAATAAGGCCATTACTAAGACGGACGCGGATCCGTCTCGTCCACTGGTCAGCAATCGTTACGTCGTCTGGTATGATCTCTCGAAAGATGCACTCTTCTCCTACGACATCAAAAAAGGTGTTACGAAGCAAGTGACAGATGAAGACGATGACCAAGCGCCGGCTGAAAAGCTGTATGAATTAGATGGGGACAATTTGCTGTGGGTGAATGTAGATAGAAAGTCGGAACTGGTCGTCACCGATCTGTCGACTAACAAATCTACAGATATTGCTTCCTTGAAGAAAGACCCACTCAGCATCGATATTTATGAGAATTACGTTTCTTGGGTCCTTGAGCAAAGCTCAAACAAAGCGAGTGTTTTCCTGTATGATATGGATGAAGAGGACGAAACAGAAATCCGTAAAAATGTTCAAGTAAAACAAGCAAAGCTCGGAGAAAATTTTGTGGTGTGGAGTGAATATACAGATTCAACTAAACCGAGCTGGGATTTGTATTCTTACGACATCAAACGAGGTAAGGCTAGTTCTTTACTGCGCTATAGTGATCGTGATCAGATCAATCCACAAACATCCCGTGAGATGGTGTTCTTCGAAGATAATCGTCTCTCCCCAAACAAGAAGGATTTCTACTTCGAGTTGTATGATGTCGAGGATGGCACCTACAGCGATTACGCTTGGGATGATGACGCAGATGTAGAAGAGGCAACGATTGGTGGCAATCGCCTTGTTTGGATTGACAATCGAGAAGATACTCCATACGTGTATACGCTCGCATTTGCTCAACCCAAAGATGATGATGACGACAATGAGCCTAATCCGGATCCAGACCCAGAGCCAGGCGATTATAAGGAATACAATTTTATGGAATTGGTAATGGACAAGAGCTTATCAAAAGTAATGTTAGATGCGGGCTTTGAAAATTTTTACTATGTATTTTTTGTTAATACTGATAAAGAAGTTAAAATATCAATTAGCGATGTGCTGGAGGATTCTAGCCAACTGATTAAATACTTTAATCAAGTTATGTTAGAAGACGTGGTTGTTCGCGTTTATAAGTAATTTTGTATGAAGCAGGCAGGTAGTGGGACTTCTCACTTGCTACCTGCTTCTTTTTTAATGACGAGCAGTCAAATACGGACGAGACAACACTAGCCCAAGCAGAAAGAGAACAATGGCCACAAATGCAGGCAGTAAATGAATAAAATCCACATAGCCGACGGTAAAATGAACACCAATACCAGCTGCGAAGCCAGGAACGCCGGCGAGGAGTAACGTCCACCAGAGCCAGCTTTCTCCTTTTCTGAATCCCCATAGACTTAGGAGTAATACAGCAATCCCGTCTGAGACAAGGGCTCCACCGAATCCAGCGCGGTCGTGGGCGATGAGGGGGATTAACCGCTCATTGTAAGCTTGGAGTACTTCGGGAGCGGCACAGAGAAAAATCAGATCAGACGGAACGAAAACGCCTGTCACGCCGATGAGAGAAATCATGATACCAGCTGCAGTCAGACCAAAGCCGACGATGACAAACAAGAGCTGTCCCCACAGCGCTTGCCTCCAGTCCCGATCGTTCCGAAGCTGTGCTGGAAGAATGGGAAGATGAATATGGCAAGAGGCACGTAGCGCCAGTAAAAAAGTAGGAAGCAAAAGGATAGCCAGAATAGCGTGTAAATAATCAAAATAACCATAGCCTAAAAACAAAAAGAAACTGGAGAACCCGATTGATCCGGAAATGAGGAGGATCTTCCTAGCAGTGTGTTGTCCGTATCTGAGACCAAATCGAGATAGTTGGTAATAGATGACACCGATCGAGATCATCGTCCCTGCTAGGCTGATTCGATCGTGTGACATAAAAGGAAGCAGTCGATCATTGAGTACCATGAGTTCAGTAACACTCATACCGAGGAACCGCTCGTCGTAAGGGAGCACGACTCTTGTTGCGGCTATGAGCCAAGCTAAGATCCCACCGATCATCATCCCTACACCCAGGATCATTCCCCAAATCCACGCAGGGAATAACAGCTTTTTCGGGTGCTCAAGCTCTAGTCCAGGTGAATCTGCATGAGCTTCCGAGGATGATTGCAAGATCGCTTCGTTGATTCGCTTCGGCAGCCCTGGACCGGAGTAGACAAGGCCGCTATGTAGCTGGACGAGATCAGCACCGGCAGATAGCATGTGCAAAGCGTCTGCAGGTTCGTGTATCCCTCCAGAGCCGATTATGAACGACGCTGGCCAGTGCTCTCTCAACCATTGGACAAATCGTCTACTCTCTTCGTGGGTAGGTGGTCCCGTGAGCCATGTCCGTGAAGCATGATTTTGTAGGATTCGATCGTTGCAGATGCCACCAGCCACCAGGACACCTTCGTACCCTTCTTCCCAAGCAGGCTGAAAAAGCTTCATTGCTTCCGGCTTTCTACAATCCGGAGAAAGAAGAAGGAAGAGGGGACGGTCAGTTGCAGCACGTATCTCCTGTAGGTGCAACCGCCACTCTGTTTCGCTCCATGATAGGGAAGAAAACCATCGTGTATCGATCGAAAAAAAGGAACAGGTATCGGTTAGACTGTTCGCGAGGGATAGAATCTCGTCAGTTGCTTCTCTCCAGGTAACATCAGGTCGACAGGCAAGTCTTGCCCCGATGGGAACAGCGAGTGTGCCCATTGACCGTAATTGTTTCAATAGGCTGTGTATCCCTGGATTTGCCAATTCCTCCATTTCTGGATAGACAATGGTTTGGTCCTGTGTATTTCTCGTCAGCTCTTTGCGTGACAGTATGGGATCGATGGTAACGGGGCCAAGTTCGATGAACCCTACCCCAAAGCGGGAGAGTGCCTTGATAGCAGTCGCATGTGGATCCAGACCCGCACCTAATCCGACAGAGGTAGGAAAAGTAATGCCGGCCACAGAACGGGACAGTTCGTGAGGAGGTTTCATATGGCCCATCAACTCGATGATAAAGGGTCCACCCGGGTATTTTGCAAGCGTACCAATAGCGCTTAATGTTATATCCCTGGCTCGTTCAGGAGACAGGAGAAAGAGTAGGGGACGGAATAAGGTTTGATACGACCAATCTGGCACGGAAACTTCACCCCTAACCTTGATTTTCATGTCTATTTTATCAAAAAGTTCGGACGTCCTACTACGAAGCTATGAATAAAAAAAGCTGCTGCCTTCAGAGAGGCAACAGCTTTCTTGCATGTTACATGTACTCGATTCTTAGCCGGAAATCGCTGTCTGACGCTTCACGACCTTGATAGTTTTGAGCGTCTCATCTTCAGGTCCTTGAACAGGCAGGCCGACGCGAATGTTTTCTTGGATATAAGCAAGATTTTCTTCCGTAATAACTTCACCTGGCAGGAAGATCGGAATACCTGGTGGATAGACCATGATAAATTCCGTGATAACTCTTCCTGCAGCTTCGGCGAATGGAATCGTCTCCGTCTCCGCGTAGAACGCATTGCGAGGGGTGGTCGAAAGCATTGGGATGTTCGGCAATGAAATCGTTGGTTTTTCTTCAGCCTGTACATGAGCAAACTCGACAGACAAGTCGCGCAGAGCGTTCACCAATACTTGAATGGTTTCGTCCGAATCGCCTGCCGTAACAAAGCAGAGGACGTTGTACAAGTCGCTCATTTCCACTTCGATGTTGTACTTATCACGCAGCCAGTTTTCTACTTCCCAGCCAGTGATTCCTAAGTCACGAACATGAATCAGAAGCTTGGTAGGGTCCATGGCAAAGGTAGCAGGTTTTCCGAGAATTTCCCGTCCTACACAGTAAATGCGTGGAATATCATTAATCATGTTTCTTGCTTTTTCAGCCAGCTTCATGGCTTGCTCGGTCAGCAAATGTCCGTTGAGAGCCAGGTGCTGGCGCGCCATGTCGAGCGAGGCCAAAAAAATGTAGGAAGTAGAAGTCGTCGTCAGCATACTCATGACGGTTTTCACACGATCTACATCGACAAGACCTTCGCGCACATTTAAAATGGAGGTTTGTGTCAGGGAGCCACCCAGCTTGTGGACGCTAGTAGCGGCCATGTCCGCGCCTGCTTGCATCGCGGAAATAGGGAGCTCTTCGTGGAAATGGATATGCACGCCATGCGCTTCGTCCACTAATACAGGGATTTCATAATTATGCGCTGTCCGCACGATCTCGCGCAAATCACCAGCAATCCCGAAATAAGTTGGATTAATCACGAGCAGGGCAGCTGCGTCAGGGTGGGCTTCCAGTGCTTTTTGCACGGCTTTCACTGTAATCCCGTGAGATATGCCAAGCCGCTCGTCCATCGACGGATGAATGAAGATCGGGACGGCTCCTGCAAAAATAATCGCAGACATGACAGATTTATGCACGTTCCGTGGAACGATAATCTTGTCGCCAGGACTGCAGGTTGCCATGATCATAGCCATGATCGCACCGCTCGTCCCTTGCACAGAAAAAAATGTATGGTCAGCGCCGAACGCCTCGGCTGCTAAATCCTGCGCTTCTTTGATCATTGCTTTTGGGTGATGCAAGTCATCCAGTGGCGCAATGTTGATGAGGTCTATCGAGAGAGCATTCTCCCCGATGAACTCGCGAAATGCCGGATGCATGCCCATACCCTTTTTATGGCCCGGAATGTGAAATTGAATCGGGTTCCGGTTGGCGTGCTCCAACAACCCGCTGAACAAAGGAGTTTTCATTTGTCTCACTACGATCGCCTCACTTTACAGATAAAGAATTAAAGGGGTAAAAACAAACAAATTGAGTATAGCAAAATAGGGGGGGAAAGCAAGCGAATTTTTATTCATAATCTCAGCGAGCAGCAGGAGTTTTGGCCATAACCCGAGAAGTTTTTTTAAAATGGGGTGATGAGATGAAAACGAGAGTAACAGAATTACTACAGATCAACTATCCGGTCGTTCAAGGTGGATTGGCCTATTTAGCATACGCGGATCTGGCTGCATCAGTGTCAAATGCAGGAGGATTGGGTCAAATTACAGCAATGTCGCTACCATCAGCTGAAGCGCTGCGCGAAGAAATTCGCAAAGTACGTTTGTTAACTGATCGTCCGTTCGGTGTAAACTTTGCGATTGGTCAATACAATCAATCGTACGAACCGTATGTGGATATTGCTATTGAAGAAGGCGTCAAAGTCATTTCGGTTACAGGCGGCAATCCTGAACCACTCATTCGCAAGCTGGACGGACATGACATCAAAAAACTGGTGTTGGTGGCATCCGTGCGACAGGCACAGAAGGCAGAATCCATCGGAGCAGACGCAGTCATGGCGGTTGGTCAAGAGGGCGGCGGACATCTGGGAAGGGACGATATCGGCACATTCGTTTTGATTCCTCGAGTCGTGGATTCTGTGAAGATACCTGTCTTGGCCAGCGGTGGTATAGGCGATGGTCGAGGAATCCTCGCAGCGTTAGCACTTGGAGCAGACGGGGTAGAAATGGGTACACGTTTCATTGCCACCCAAGAATGTGTTCATGCTCATGCCGCTTACAAGGAAGCCCTTCTCAAAGGAACAGAGCACGATACGGCTGTGATCAAGAGAACTCTGGGGGCACCTGCCCGCGTCGTTCGCACGCCAGGCTCCGATCAGATTTTGGCGATGGAAAAAGAAGGCGCAGGATACGAACAATTAAAGTCATGGATTAGTGGCCAAAACAACCGCACCTTTATTTATGAGGGAAACGAACAACAAGGTTTTGGTTGGGCAGGGCAAGTGATTGGCTTGATTCAGGATGTTCCTTTTGTTCAGGAATTGTTTGAACGGATGTTTAAAGATATAGATGCTGCGCTGGAACGCCTTCAAGGCTTCAAGGGGTCGTAGTTACACTTGTCTATTGTTCCCTTGTCGGTCGTAAAAAACAAAAGAACAGGCATACGCTTTTCGAGAGAAAGCGGACCTGTTCTTTTGCATATATAACTTAACAAACATATCAGGAGGCGGTTTATGCACCAGTACGACTGAGATTGTACAGCTTGGTCAATACAGAAAAAGTCTGCTCCAGCCGTGAGAGCAATGCATCTTTATCAGTAAGTACGGGATCGTGACGATCAATGGTGATCCCGCAGAGTAGTTCCGCTTTTTTGACCCCTCCGAGCCTGTCCACCAGCTTTTGGACACCCTCTTTTCCAAGTACTTCCTGCGGTGTGCTTTGGGGTTGTGTATGATCGGGAGACCAATGGTATTCATCCGGAACCAACGAAAGAACCTCATCCAGATGTTCACCCAATGCATGACTGATTTCGCCTTTTGCCGGGGCTTCGTAAATCACTGCATACCAGACAAAAAGATGAGTACCCCACAGACCGATTTGAAAGTGCGGGTGTTTTTTGTATCCACGCTTGTCAGCAGCCCATGCTACCCATGTATCAACGGGGGGATTCACCGTTCTTCGAGCGTGCTTTGCCACATGAAAAAACATCTCAGATCCAGTAGCGACGGAAAGGGCAGGGGCAAAATGCTGACCGAGCGCCTCTAATTTAGGCCGAATGACACCCTTGATCGCTTCCATGCGCTGATCGAGGCCATCAATGTTAAAAACATCAAAATCTTCTTGCTGAAAACCTGTAAACGTCGACATGCAACGAACACCTCTTTATCAAAACATCATCGCGCGCCACTGTAAGAAAAGGGCGAACGTCCCTGTCAAGGGAGCTTGGAATCCTCCATATGATATCATACCACGTAGGAAAAAAATACATGCCGGGATATGAATAGCAAAACCGTCGCCTGAATAATATGATATACCACTCACTCCCTTACAACGCAAATGTTGTCTGAGTATTCTGTTAATGGGAGGGGCCTTGATGAGTCTCGGCATTGAGTTGGAGTATTTCAATCTGGCTGTCTGGTTTGATCGTAAGACGTTACACGCGATGGTGCAGGCCCTTGTGGAAGAAGGGGTGAGCGTCACGTGGAAAGAATCTCCCGAGCAGTTTCACCTCCTCGTGAACACCACAGACGGAAAATCTGACTGGAAAATGCAGCGGTTGAATGGTTCTTACAAGCTGCAGTTAGCAGGTATTCCCGTTTCAGATTCACGGGTGGCCAATGTTCTATACCACTTTGTGGAGAAAGCAAATGGGCATGCCATCATCAGAATTCAGTTAGAAGACCGTGTTCTGATGAAACACATCCGGTACGGTGAAGCCGTCAGAATAGTGGAAATAAAAGGAGCTGAGAAAAAAGTGATCTACGAAAAATCTTGCAATGTGACGATGGATCAGGTGATTGCCGCACTGAAACGACGTGATTCTGAAGAACGCATTCCTGTACTGCGCCTGGAGCTGGATTATGAGCTTGCCACTTTGTACGATGCGTTGAAAGCAGAAGACAAAGGACAGGTGAAACAATCCAAGGAACGCTTGAAACAGCTCCGCCGGGAAATGCTGCTCTTGGAAGCGTAAGGTAGACTGGAGGATAATCAACGGACGATGAGCTCGACACATAGGAATAGGGAATAAAAAAGCGGCATCTCGACAAACGAGGGTGTCGCTTTTTTTGGCTCCATTTTGTACTCCCTCCGCCTTCCATGGGTCTAGGCAGGGAGAAACGTGTTAGCAATTCGTGAATTTCGGCAGACTATGTTTGAATGACTGGCGATCCGGCGTTACAATAGAAAAGGATTTTGGCACCCTATGCACCAGAAAGGAAGAAAACGTTTCATGGAACCATTCCTATCACAAGTCCCAAATGCAGGGATCCTGCTCCTGGCCGTCATCGCTCTGAATGTCGTGTTGTTGGTTGTATGTATAATGCAATCCGTACGAGTGAGTCGGATGCGTAAATCAATCAACAGGCTCATGACCGGAGTAGGCGGAGCGAATCTCGAGGAAGGGATGCATCGGCTGCTGGATCATGTAGACGAAGTGAAAAAGATGAACAGTGATCAGCAATTCGTGATCAATCGGCTGTCACAGAGAATTGCTTCGCAGTGTGGGAACGTGGCTGTCATCCGGTACAATGCTTTTGGAGATGTTGGGAGCGATCTCAGTTTCTCGATCGCGATCCTCGATGAAGCTCAAAATGGCGTTGTGATTACAAGTATTTTTGGACGTGAAGAATCGCGTGTGTACGCAAAACCATTGGAGGGGGGCAGCTCGTCGTACTCGTTATCTGACGAAGAACAAGCTGTCATAAAAAAAGCAATGAATCCACCAGTGGGAGCGTAAACCTTTTCGTATTTCTCAGAAATGGTAAGCATATGTATGAATCAGAGAGTTCTTTTCGTTTCTCAGCGGCTGAACGCAAATAATCAGCTTTTTTGCGAAAATTCATCACCTTTTTAGTCAAGACTTTTCAAACCGCCTGTTGTATAATAAGAGAAGTCAAGGATGGTTTTTTTTCGTAAATACAAAAAGTAGGTGATCCGCCTTCATTACCCAAATCGATTTTCGATTCGCGGGGCAAGGCCAGGTTCTACAGCGTTCCTTCGTTGACACTTAGCGTAACTCCTTATATTCGGATGATTGTTCGGTCGAACTATGGCCCATGCAAACCAAAAGAATTGAGGAGATATTATGGCACAGCGTTTAGCGACTAACTACGCCAAGGCCTATTTTACGGTGAATGAAGAAGAGCTGAACCAATTCGTCTCGCTCTTCACCAATGAACACATTTCAGTCGATGTCAAAGTTTGTGACAATGGCGACCGGGACGTTATTCTGACAGATAACAGCGGGGAAATTCAACTGAGTTTCGCGCGATCTGGCAATCGTTTTTCGTGCGACAGTTCGTATCTCATCCGGGATCGACAGTTGGCGAATGTTATGAGAAAAGCGATGAAAACGTTTCGTGGCTATGGAATTGTCCATCGGATTTATGATGGCTTTACAGTCGTATACCATTACGACCAAGGCTCAGTCGTGAGTATTCATGAACTGTCCGGTGACGAGGAAATGTCCATCTTTGAAAATACCTCGCCGAGCGTGGCCAATGAGTTGGAGTCTTTGTTCCAACAAGATGGCAGCGAGCGAGAGATTGAGTCCCTATATCAAGAGACGGACCGATGGCTGGATCTGCGAAATTGGGCAAGAAGTAATGCCCCGGAAAAGCTTACAGCGATTGATAGCCGATTAGCCGACTTGTCGAAACGTCTGTTTGAACTGGAAGTTTAATAATTGAATAATAACCAAGAAATGGGTGCGCATGCGCTCATTTTTTTATTTCCTGTATTTTTCCCAAAAAAGGTATTGTCAAATTAGGCAGAAGCATGGTATTGTTGTTTTCGTTGGAAACAGGATTAGGAACCAGGATTCACTTTAAAGGGTGGATAACAAGAGGGAAACCGCCCCCGTTAGTGAATGACGCAGGTCCTAGCGATGTTTAACATTACACTTGCTAGGAAGGGGGAACCGAAAGATGGAATACTCGACTTTCGGAAGACACGTTGCTGTTGACACATGGGGAGTTCAGTTTGACTTGTTGAACGACGCAGAATTTTTGAAAAAAGAAATGATTGAAGCTGCTGAGGCATGCGGTGCTACGGTACTAAGCGTGCAAGCTAAGCAGTTTTCTCCTCAAGGTGCTACCGTTCTGGTTCTTCTCTCGGAAAGCCACCTGTCCATTCATACGTATCCTGAGCGTGGATTCGCGGCTTTGGATTGCTACACGTGCGGTGAGACGGTTGATCCGCAAGTTGCTATCGATTACTTGGTATCCGTGCTGAAGCCGGAGAAAACCTACGCGAAGAAACTCGTTCGCGGTACAGGTGAACTGCAAGTAGTTGAGCCTGAAATGAAAGCGGCTGAATTGGTAAGCAAGTAACAAATGTAAGTATTCAAGAGGTGCGGATTGAAGTCCGCACCTCTTTTACGTGAGAGTGTTGGAAATGGTTAGCTATCTGTGAAAGGGAGCTGTTACCGTACGGCCCAAGTCTTTGAGCAAGATACCAAAGTCATTTACGGTATTGCTCACATTGTGGGCAACGTTGCTTGGAACATTATGCACATTGTTCGTACGATTTTGTGCTTCATTATAGATCGCATCGTTAATGCCGCGAATACGCGTAAACATGGCAGGTTCAGAAGTCACGCGAATGTTCATACTGGGAGAGACAGCTCTTGCTGCGGAGTGAACCTGTTGTTCGATGACTTTTGCTTGTTCAGGAGCCAAGTTTTGGCGAATGCGAATACCAATAACAGCATCTTGTCCGTTTACGACAACCGTAGCTCGCTCGACCCCAGGAACATCATCCGCGACTCGGGTGAGTTGTTCGGCGATGTTTTGGTTAAAGCCATTCGTGGTGTAGCCGTTGCGGTAATGAAAAGCATTCGTTCCCTGCGTGTAGGCTTTGTGATCGTGAGCGATGCTGCTCCGCGTTTCAGCAGGCTTTTGGTTCGCGATGTTTTGTGTGTGAGGAGCATTTTTCTGTCCAGCACTAGAGCTTGCACAACCAGTCAAAGACGACAGAGCGAGAAGGCCTGCGATAGCGAATGACCATTTTTTATTCATGGGGAGCCCACCTCCATTCCTTAGTATGACGAAAAGAACGTACCCTACTCAGGAAGGGATTTCCGTAAAAAACTCCCCATTGTGCCGAGTTTCACGAACTGCTAATATGGAAGGTATGCATAACAGAGGAGGTTCACATGAAGCGTCTTGACATACGCAACATCGCCATTATTGCCCACGTTGACCATGGTAAAACGACATTGGTTGACAAACTTTTGATTCAATCGGGCACATTCCGTAGTAACCAGCAGGTAGAGGAGAGAATGATGGACTCCAATGACCTGGAGCGGGAGCGCGGAATTACGATCCTGGCAAAAACAACGTCCGTCAAATACAATGAGTTTACGATCAACATTTTGGATACCCCTGGCCACGCCGACTTCGGTGGTGAGGTTGAACGGATCATGAGCATGGTAGACGGTGTTCTTTTGATCGTGGACGCATTCGAGGGCTGTATGCCTCAAACGCGCTTTGTTTTGAAAAAAGCGCTGGAAGCAAAAGTAACTCCGATTGTCGTCGTGAACAAAGTAGACCGCGACAATGCTCGTCCTCAGGAAGTGATCAATGAAGTCTACGACCTGTTCATTGACTTGGATGCAACAGAAGATCAGTTGGACTTCCCTATCGTATACGCTTCTGGTTTGCAAGGAATCGCCGGTATGGAACCAGACAAGCTCGAAGGGGACCTGCGTCCGCTGTTTGATACAATCATCGAGCACATGCCTGCACCAGATGCAGACGAAAACGCTCCATTGCAAATGCAAGTGACCATGCTCGATTATAACGACTTCTTGGGTCGTATCGGGATTGGACGCATTTACCGTGGTACGATGAACGTGAACGACATGGTATCCGTGACGACACGCGAAGGCGTATTGAAAAAAATGCGCATCCAAAAGCTGTTCGGTTTCTCTGGTTTGCAACGTGTGGAGCAAAAAACAGCGAAAGCGGGAGATATCGTCGCGATTGCCGGTTTGGATGACATCAACGTTGGGGAGACTGTCTGCGATGTCGATCGTCCAGATCCATTGCCTTTCCTGAAAATTGATGAGCCAACTCTGCAAATGACGTTCCTCGTGAACAACAGCCCGTTTGCTGGTCGCGAAGGTAAGCATGTAACTTCCCGTAAGCTGCGTGATCGTTTGATGTCTGAGTTGGAGACAGATGTATCTCTTCGTGTTGATGAAACGGATTCTCCAGATGCTTTCGTTGTATCTGGACGCGGTGAATTGCATCTGTCCATTCTGGTGGAAAACATGCGTCGTGAAGGCTTTGAGCTGGGTGTTTCCAAACCAGAAGTTATCGTTCGTATGATTGACGGTCAAAAAATGGAGCCGGCTGAGATGTTGGTGATTGACGTACCAGAAGAGTACACAGGTCCCGTAATGGAGACGCTTGGCCAACGTAAGGCTGAGATGGTTAACATGGTTAACAACGGATTTGGACAGGTTCGTCTGGAATTCATCATTCCATCCCGTGGATTGATTGGCTACCGTACCGAGTTCATGACCATTACCCGTGGTTATGGAATCCTGAACCATTCCTTTGATAGCTATCGTCCTCTGGTCCAAGGTCCAGTAGGCGGGCGTCACGCAGGGGTACTGATTTCTCATGAAACAGGTACTGCTACCACCTATGGCCTGATGTCCGTAGAAGACCGTGGTATCATGTTCATCCAAGCGGGTACCGAAGTATATGAAGGTATGATTGTTGGCGAACATAACCGCGACAATGACCTGACTGTAAACGTATGTAAAGAAAAGCATGCGACCAACGTTCGTTCCGCAACGAAAGACGAGACGGTTAAAATGAAGACCCCTCGCATCTTGACGCTGGAAGAGGCACTGGAGTATTTGAACGATGATGAGCTGTGCGAAGTAACTCCTCAATCTGTTCGCCTCCGTAAAAAGTACCTGAACAAATCGGATCGCGAGCGTTATGAAAAACAAAGACGTTGGGAAGCACAACCACAAGCATAAACAACGAAAAGAGTCGTTCCTCTGCAAAGATGGAACGGCTTTTTTGTTATGTCGCAAAACCATTTTTTTGTGCAACACCGTAAATGTTTTTCTTTTCAGGTTAGTAAAAAACCCCCGCAGTCATGTGCGAGGGATTGGAACAAATGAGATTAGGCTTTCAGAAGAGATTCGATGTCGGTGGTCAATTCTTCGGGTTGGACACGTGCCCCAATTCGCTTGGCGACTTGTCCTTGTTTGTTGACCAGAAACTTGGCAAAGTTCCATTCGATTTCTTCGCCGTTACCTTCTGGGGCTTGAGATTTCAAATATTGATACAAGGGGTGCGCAGTAGGACCGTTAACATCCACCTTTGCAAAGAGCGGGAAGGTAACGCCATAATTCAGATCGCAGAATTGAGCAATTTCTTCTTCACTCCCAGGTTCTTGACCCGCAAACTGGTTGCACGGAAATCCTAATACAACCAACCCTTGATCCTGGTAACGCTCATACAGTTCCTGCAAGCCTTTATACTGAGGTGTCAGCCCGCATTTGCTGGCAGTATTGACGATCAAGAGTACGTGACCTTTGTAAGCGGCAAGAGTTTGTTCTTCACCCGAAATCGTTTTTACAGAAATGTCGTAGACACTCATCGTTCTCCCACCTTTTTCTAATTTCATGCTTTCATCATAGCACGGAGGTCCGTATACAAGCTAGCAAACGGAGTGCAAGAGGTTGACAGAATATCAAGTTTTGACAGGAAATACGCCACCTGATAAAGTTAAATGGATAGATTTTGGTACAAGAGTGAACCAACAGCAGGCAGGTAAAAAGAAAATGAAATACGCCGGGGAGAGCGTTCACCTCCACGGCTTGCACGTGATACCAAGAAGTCGCGTGCGAAACAGGAGGAATTATCATCATGGATTGGATTCAATTAGCTTCAACCTATGTTCCCGCCAACCCGGACCAATTGTCTGCTTTTGACAGCTTCCGGATGTGGGCCGATCACAATCGAGCGTGGATTTTATTCGTTCAACTGGTTTTGGTCTACTATCTTGGTTTTGCTACCCGTATTCGCATGCCTATTCTCAAGACGATTTTATTGTACATACTGTTGTTTGCTGGAGCGTTGATTTTTGCCATTCTGGATGTTCAGCTACCTGTAAAGAGTGCCATGTTGGTCGCGATTTCGATTCTTGTCATCGTGAAGCTGAGAATAAAACCAGAGCAGACCCAAAGAAAGTGAGGGTTCCCTAGTGAAGCGTGAAGACGCCCTCTTTAACTGGATACAGATTCAAGTGGTAGCAGATGCACGACCCCACGATCATTCCGCACAGGAGACAGCGTCATTTTTTTCAGAACTTTTACGAGAAGACCACCAAATGAGTGGACTCGGTTATCGTCAGGAAGGTCCTTGGTATATTGCCTACGGTCAAGTATCCGGAGAGGAATGGCATGGTCGATATGGTGCCGAAGCAGTAGAGTCGTTACTGCAAGCCATCGAAAGTGAACCAAAATATAATGGATAAAGAAAAAGGCTCATCCATCTCCCGATTTCCTTCGGGCTACTGGATGAGTTTTTTCTATGACTTGCGAATTTTCTAGGTAAAAAGACGTGGTTTTTTCTCTGTATGCAACCTATCCGCAAGAAATGTCGTCAGTAACTGTGCCCTAGTCAACAGGGGATGATTGGCAATGAAGAAGGGGGAACTAGTATGAAAAAAATATGGACGAAAAAGCCTGTACTAGCCGTAGTGGCTGCAGCAAGTATTATTGGAGGACTTACACCGATTTTCGCAAATGCCAGTTCATTTGGATCACCGAGTGCAACGAAAGTGGTCATGAACGAGGAAGGCAAGCAAGTCACCCGCTATAATTTGAAAGAGTTGGCCAAAAATGATCCAGAAACATTGAACATGCTGCTCAAGACACAAGCAGATCATCTGTACATCATCGTGGATGAGATTAAGCTAAACACGAAATTGCAATCATATATGGAAGAGAACAAGGAAGAGTGGGAACGGATCTACAACCAATACTACAGTGACATCTGGCTGGAAGTCCGATTCACGGATGAAAACGAAGAAATTGTGAGTGTGAGCGCTCAAACGAAAAGCAAAAAGGTGTACATTAAAGGAATTGTAACCGAGGACGTTACGAAAATCGTCGTGAAGAAGCCAAATGGGGATAATATCGAAGTGATTCCTACGAGTGAGCATTCCTTTACAGTGAGCTTTGGGTCTTTGGATGTAGCAACTGATCAATATGTAACGGTGAATGCTTATGCAGGCAGCACGTTAGTGGACAGCGAGAAAGTGAAAGTCATTCCGCAAGCCGAAGAAGAAGCCGACATGATTATACATAACTTGGCTGTTCTTGATGCGAAAAAAGGTGAACTGAAAGTCAAAGGCATCGTCAAGCTGGATGTAGACAAAGTGACAGTGTCGTACAACGGTGTAAAAGGCGAGGCAAAAGTGAAAAAGCTGTGGGATGGTGTAGGGAGCTTCAGCATCACACTGAAAGACGTCAAGGTAACGACAGGTAAGGCAACGATCGAGGTATATGAGGACGGACAAAAACAGGACTCTGACTCAATCGAGGTAGAAGTTATTAACACACCTGCGAAAGAAGAGGCGAAAACGTACGCCATTTCGGGTACAGCGGCATTTGATCCGAAAACAAAAAGCATTCAGCTGAAAGGAAACGTTGTCGGCTGGACCAAGAATGGCAATGTAAAGCTGATCGTAACCACTCTGGATGGCAAAAAGCAAGAAGTGAAGCCAAATGACAAAGGGGAATATACCCTGAAGCTGTCATTGAAAAAAGGCTCTATTAAACAACCAGTTATTCGTCTCGAGCTGTATGTAGGTGACAAGCTGGTGAAACAGTCTGACATTGATACGCCTATTACCAAGATCATCGAAGAGATCGACCACAAGAATAACGATGACAAAGACGGCGATAAAGACAAAAAGGATAAAGACAAAAAAGATAAAGAAAAGCATGAGCCAAAAGGCAATGCTTATGGCTATTGGAAAAAACAGGGGGAGTGGAATCAACACGGCCACGATGATGACCGTGATGATGACCACGATCACGACGATCACGACGATCACGATGATCACGATGATCACAATGATCACGACGATCACGACGACAAGTAAGGTCGTTACGGTTGCTTGTACGCCTGGACGTAATTTACGAGATCTTTTATGTAGTCTCCGATGATCGGAATCGATAAAAATTGAGTCAAGAGCGAACCAAGCAACGCTAATACGATAGCTGTACCAATCGTCAAACCCAGACCCCGGGCAAGACCTGCGAGGAAATTAATCCAGAGCAGCTTGCGCGGGGCAGTGTAATTTTGAAGAATATCTGCTAAGCGAATATCTTCAAGGAACATGGCGATCTTGTCCATACGTTCATTAAGTTTGCGGACTTCCTGGATGTCTTTCATCAATTGCTCCATCTGTGTAAGCAAACGGTCAGTGGGCGACATCGACAAACCTCCTCTTCGGGATCAAGTTTATCTCTATTACCCAGTGTAGGGAAAAAAGAAAAGAGAAGCAAGGAACCAGAAACGTTTGCCTATCCCTTTACCGGGGGGTACAATATACGTACAAAACGTACTCAAGGAGGCATCGGAATGGCAGAAACCGTTTCCCAATCGCTGTCTGAAGAATTGTTTGGGCTTTTGCAGAAAGAGCGTTTTGTTACCCTGGGGACGATTGATCACGAATCTGGTTCCCCTTCATTAAGTTCCTTGTCATGGACGTATGCGTCTTCGGTCGATTCGATCCGTTTTGCAGTGGACAATCGGTCGCGGATCTTGACGAATATTGCAAAGGAACCGCAGGTCGTTTTGCATCTGATTGGAGCAGGTTCGTCTTTCGCGATCAACGGACGTGCTACATTAAAAACGGAGCGGCTGGAAGGGGTTCCCTTGAAGCTTGCGATGGTAGAAATTACCATTGAGGCTGTGAGAGATATCATGTTCTACGGATCTCGCATTTCTGTAGAGCCGCAATACGAAAAGACTTACGATAAGAATGCAGCAGCCAAGCTGGACAATCAAGTGATGGAAGCCTTGAGAAACACTAATTAGGACAGCTATATGCCAGGTGGAAAATCTTGTTGACAAGTAAGCGATCCATCCGTTAGTATTAGGATCAATCAAATTGAATAGCAATCTTCTTATCCAGAGAGGCGGAGGGACTGGCCCGATGATGCCCGGCAACCAATCACCTGTACGAGTTAATGTACAGGGAGATAATGGTGCTAATTCCTGCAGAGTTATCAAACTCTGAAAGATGAGAAGGTCTTGCTTACGGCGACGTAATCAAAGCCTTCTTTCAGAGGAAAGGGGGCTTTTTTTCATGCCCCTCGCACACTATTGGAGGGAGAGAAATCACATGCATTTGGAGACGAAACTCGTTCAGGCAGGCGTAGGGAAAGACGAAAAGACGGGGGCGGTCAATTTTCCCGTATACTACTCAACAGCCTATCGCCATCCTACTTTGGGAGAAAGCACAGGATTTGATTACGCGCGTACAGCGAATCCCACACGTTCGATTTTAGAGGACACGATCGCGAACGCGGAATCGGGTGACGGAGGATTTGCCTGTGCATCTGGCATGGCTGCAATTCATACCGTCATGGGCTTGTTTTCCCAAGGAGATCATTTGATCGTCTCCCTAGACTTGTACGGAGGAACATATCGACTTTTCGAGCAAGTGCTGTCCCGGTATGGACTCACATTCAGCTATGTCGATTTGCGTGATCTGGAATCGTTGGAGAAGGCCGTGAAACCACAGACAAAAGCCGTTTTCGTGGAGACTCCGACCAATCCGCTCATCCAGATTACAGATATACAGGAAGTCGCGCAGCTGGCAAAGCGACATGGGCTGCTGACGATTGTAGACAATACGTTCATGACCCCTTATTGTCAACGCCCACTAGAGTTGGGAGCGGATATTGTCTTGCACAGTGCGACGAAGTATTTGGGCGGACATAATGACGTGCTTGCCGGTCTGATCGTGGCAAAAGGGCAAGAGTTATCGGAAAAAATCGGGTTTTTGCATAATTCAATCGGTGCGGTATTGGGTCCGCAAGACAGCTGGCTGCTCTTGCGCGGGATGAAAACATTAGCGCTACGCATGGAACGTCATCAGACGAATGCGTTTGCCGTCGCAAACAAACTACGTGAACATCCGGCAGTGACAGAAGTCTTTTATCCTGGGTTGCCAGAGCACCCTGGTCATGATATCCAACAAAAGCAATCCAGCGGGTTTAGCGGTATGGTTTCCTTCCGTGTCCGTTCGGCCGATCAAGTAAAGCCTTTCCTGAAAAACTTGCGCATTGTTTCGTTTGCTGAAAGCTTGGGTGGTGTTGAGTCGTTGTGTACATACCCGGCGACGCAGACGCACGCAGATATCCCGATTGAAATTCGGGAGTATGTGGGGGTATGTGACCGATTGCTCCGACTCTCCGTAGGCATTGAGCATCCGGATGACCTGATTGCCGATTTGTGCGAGGCATTGGATGCAAGTCTGGCTGTAGGAGGGAGCGTACGATGAATTTTGCGACTAGAGTGCTGCATGGTACATCGTGCTTTGATCCGGTCACTGGCGCGTCGTCGGTACCCATTTATCAGGCTTCCACCTTTCATCAGGCAGATCTGGATCGTCCAGGTACGTTTGATTACGCCAGATCAGGCAATCCCACTCGCCAAGCCTTGGAGGACGCCATCGCAGGTCTGGAGGGTGGCGAACGAGGTTTTGCTTTTGCTTCGGGCATGGCTGCGATTTCCAGCGTGTTTATGCTGTTTTCTGCTGGCGACCATGTGATCGTAGCGGAAGATGTGTACGGAGGGACGTTCCGCTTTTTGACCAAAGTGTTGTCGCGGATGGGGATCACCGTGACGTTTGTAGACGCTACTCAGACGGAAGAAGTGAGAGCAGCAATCAAGTCCACCACCAAAGGGATTTATCTGGAGACGCCATCCAATCCTACTCTTAAGGTCACGGATCTCGCTGCTGTTTGTCGGATTGGAAAAGAGCATGATTTGCTGGTTATCGTGGACAATACGTTTTTGACACCGTACTACCAGCGTCCTTTGGAGTTGGGTGCCGATATCGTGATCCATAGTGCAACAAAGTTTATTGGTGGACACAGTGACGTAGTGGCGGGGTTGGCGGTTACGCGAGACGCAGCATTAGGAGAGCAGCTCTACTTTATTCAAAACGGGATGGGAGCCATCCTGGGAGTGCAAGACTGCTGGCTGGTAATGCGTGGCCTGAAGACACTAAAGGCAAGGTTGGACGTAAGCACAAGGACAGCAGATAAAATCGCCCACTGGCTGGATGCGCACCCTGCTGTCAGCCGTGTCTATTACACTGGTTTGGCTGATCACCCTGGACACGTCACCCAGGAAGCGCAAGCGAGTGGCCATGGTGCGGTCATTTCCTTTGATGTGGGGAGTCGGGAACGAGCCAAAGCGCTGTTTGACCGAGTACAGCTGCCGATCGTCGCAGTAAGCCTCGGAGCTGTTGAAACGATCCTCTCCTATCCAGCAACGATGTCACATGCGTCTATGCCGGCATCTGAAAGAGAAGTGCGCGGGATTACGGACGGTCTGATTCGTCTATCGGCAGGGTTGGAAGATGTCGATGATTTGATTCAAGACTTGCAACAGGCATTGGACGCTTTGCCACCACTTGAGGTAGCGTTCCAACAAACAAAAGAGGCATTCTCCCGGGTGTAGTTCCTGGGCGAATGCCTTTTTCTTTATTTTACGACTGTCCCTTGTTATGGTGCACCAGTCCGGTTGACGTTGATCTTCTCATTTCCACGTGGAACAGAGCCGTTGCTCTTATTGATTCGCTGCTCATTTTCACGAGATGGGGTTTCTTCCTTCTGGCGTACATCGCGTGGCAATTGCGGAATGATCCGTCCCACGATATCCGCTAGTTCTTGAGCAAATCCGGAAACCGGGTGGCCTCTGCGAATATCAGCAGTCATCTCTCTTAGACGCTGCACAATATCAGCGTCAGCAGTAACGACGGCAGTTGCCCCCTGTGGGTCTTCCTTTAATGCTTCGGCAACTGTGTATTTGATGACTCCCACTTCAGGGCGATCCAGAGTGGCATCGACGTCAATACCTACCACCGCGTATTTGCCGATCACGACGGCAGTCGCTCCATTTACCTTTTTCACGCGAGTCGCCAATTGGACGAGACGATCCGCTGTCGCTTGTGAAGATTGATTATAGGTAGGCTGGGGAGCAGTTTGCTGAACACTTTGCGTATGAGGGGCTTGTTGATTGGGCTGTGGCGCAGCCTGATTGGCCGGCGGTTTATTACCTGACATGCATGCAGTGAGCAATAAGCAAATACCGAGGTATCCGATAGCTGTCCGTTTCACAGGCATTCTCCCTTTCCCAGCAGTTACGAGTATTTTGTCCTGCGAGCTTGTTTTCATTCTGGGAAAGGTCCGTCTATCTGTGTCTAGCTCAACATAGACTGTAGTACATCACGTCGCCGCACCAGAGCATCCTTCCAAAAAATGCATAGGGTATATAAGAAGGGTAATAGGAGGCGAGATTTTGAAGAAAATCTACGTACTGGACACCAACGTACTCCTGCAAGATCCACGGGCGATGTTTTCCTTCGCCGACAACGAAATTGTCATACCCGCAGTGGTGTTGGAAGAAATTGATTCCAAAAAGCGGTACATGGATGAAATTGGTCGCAATGCTCGGTACGTATCGCGACTATTTGACAGCTTCCGAGAGCTGGGGCATTTGCATACCGGAATCACGTTGGAAACGGGTGGTTTGTTCCGGGTGGAGCTGAATCATTCTTCGCTGCATCAATTGCAGAAGCAATTTACGGAAATGACAAATGACAACCGAATTTTGGCTGTCGCCCTCAACTTGCAAGAAGAAGAAAATTTGTCACAGCAGCCTCGACCAGTCATTCTGGTCAGTAAAGATGCCCTGATGCGTGTGAAAGCAGATGCGCTGAATCTGACAGCCGAAGACTTTCTTTCAGATCGCGTGGTTGGTGAATACTCCAGCATATACACGGGCTATCAAAAAATGATGGTCGCCTCTGAAATCATCAAGTCGTACTACGCGACTCGGAAGCTGCACTTGGCCTCCTGTTTTCCTAAGTACCGATTTTACCCTCATCAGTTTCTGGTGTTAAAAGATGAGATCAATCCGTCGATATCTGCGATCGGAAAGGTAGATCCCGATGGAAAAACATTAGAGATGCTCATATCGGATGATGACCCGATGTGGGGGATACGGGCTCGGAACGTTCAGCAACGGATGGCGACAGAATTATTGCTTCGCGACGATATCCCGCTGGTCACCATGACTGGCAAAGCCGGAACGGGAAAAACCCTGCTGGCACTTGCAGCAGGACTTTTACAAATTGAAGATCAACAGAAATACAAAAAGTTATTGGTGGCGAGACCTATTGTTCCATTAGGAAAAGACATCGGCTATTTGCCCGGCGAAAAGGAAGAAAAGCTGAGGCCGTGGATGCAGCCGATTTACGATAATCTGGAATATTTGTTCAACACAAAACGGCCTGGAGATTTGGACAAAATATTGGCCGGCATGGGGAGCTTGCAGGTGGAGGCCTTGACGTATATTCGTGGACGTTCCATTCCCGGTCAATTTATCATCATCGATGAAGCACAGAATCTCACCAAGCACGAAGTAAAAACGATCTTGACCCGCGTCGGGGACGGATCAAAAATCGTACTCATGGGTGATCCGGAGCAAATTGACCATCCCTATTTGGACGAGAGCAATAACGGTTTGACGTATGTAGTGGAGCTGTTCAAGGATCAAAAGCTAGCGGGGCATATCAAATTGGAAAAAGGGGAGCGAAGTGTGCTCGCGCAGCTTGCGGCAGATATTTTATAAAGCAGTGTATATCGTGGGGAGTAGCGGAACATAATAATGTTTGTCGAGCCCGATGATTCATGGTAAGACGGCGCAAAGCCTTGCAGGAGGCGAAGATCCGTGGATAATCATGATCAAGCAGTCGGCGAAAGTCGGATTGGTGGAACCCAGATTCTTTAGGTAAAGCAAACTCTATCATGGAGGTTGAAGTGCCAAAGAGAATAATCGGTAAAACCCCATAAGCAAATTGGGCTCGACAACGACCGCTTCCTTCTTGGAAGCGGTTTTCACGTTGCATAAGAAAAAGCCCGGTGCAGAACCCGGGCCTTTCTCTTTATTTATGGCATTACTTTGCAGCAGAGATGGTTTTGTTCAATGTAGCAAATGCATTCATATGCATGCCTTCATGGAACAAAGAAAAAGCGAACAGTTCGCCAAAGGTGTTCATGGTCCCTTTTTTTCCGAGTTGGAACGGCTGAGGGAGTTTTTCGTCAAAACGATCACCAAACGTTTCTTTGATGCGAGCTTTTTGCTCTTCCAATTGTGCAGCGAGCGTGGCCAGCGAAGGAACGTCCCCTTCCCAGTTTGCAGGATTGGTTCCCGCAGCAAACAGGGCTAGGTAGTTTGCTGGCAAGTGAGGACAGCTTGGGCCGTACATAAAGAAGTCCTGCGTGACCAGAATGTGACCCAGATTCCAACGGATGTTATTGTTTAAACCTGCGGGGATGATGTCTGCTACCTCTTCAGATGTGCTGTTCAATGCGCCAAGTGTGAGGCTGCGTACCAGGTCGTACGAATCCAAGATGTAAGAACTGTTTGACATAGAAATGACCCCTTTCTGGAAAACGGTGGTATGAGTCCATGTTACCTTAAAAATGGGCAAAGGAAAACGGTCTCAGTGATGTTTATTTTGCAAGTTGTCCGCATTCCTCCATACAAATAGGTAAAGGGGGGAATCGTATGGTCAATTTGGATTCATCTATTGCTTTTCTTATTTATGTCACAGCGGTTTCCAGTGCAGCAGCGGGCGTGACAGAGGCGTGCAAATCCGTGATACCGTTTCTGTCCACTGACTATGAACCGAAGGAAGATTGCTGGGAGGATCATAACCAAGCGGCTAGACTCAATCATTACAAACGTTTTTTTAACCTGCTGATTTCAGTAGTTGCCGCAGGGGTTATTTTTGGAGTGATGGGCTTGGACCCCGCGCTCATCCTCACAGGGGCGGAAGTTGTTTACGTAGAGCACTCCTGGGAGCTGGGGACATGGCTATGGGGGATTGTTGCCGTCTTTGGCTCTCCGTTTTTTGCTTCCGTACTAAAAATCGTAGAAGGGTTCAAGCAAACGGTTAACAACAACCAGCCTCCGAACCGCCCGCGCAGAAAAGTGACAGGACCTCGGGAATAGGCTGCTGCTTGCTCCTTGCCAGCGGGTACGGTAAGATAGCGATGTACAAACCGGCTGGAAAAGGTGGGCGCCATGAATCACACAAGATATTTCCGAATTGTTGCTATTTTTTTGCTGACGGTCATCGTGCTGCAGGCTTGCTCTTCGAATGGTTTTGATGCTGAGAATAAAAAAGAGTACGGCATCAACGGCGTTTATGTAGGACAAAACATCAAGGAAGCGATCGACATCCTTGGGCCAACCAAGGCAGATTTCATGGACATGGTCTCCAGGCAGTCTTACACCGTGGATCAGATGTCCGCCGGTGCGGGTGAAGCGGTTATGGGAATGCTACTTCTTGACCGGACACAGCTCATTCTCAAAGTCAAGGCTGGGAAGCTGCAATCCATCATGTTGGGTGGAGTCGCACAGGAAGATGCCCAGAAGTTTAAAACAATGCGAGGGTTGTCTATGTACGACTCGGCAGAACAACTGAAGAAGCTGTACGGTGAAGGAACAGGGGACAAAGAGATTACATACCAAGGCAGCCACTCTAAGGCGAGCTTTGGCATTGTAGACAATAAAGTAGCCTGGATGCGTTTTGACAGTATGTAAAGCATAAAAACAAAAAAGGAAGTGAGTTCGATGGGTGAACGCACTTCCTTTTTTGTATTTTCGTAAAGATTAATCTCGATGAAGCAATAAGAGTGAAATTTCTAAAGTGGAGTAATGTTATTCGCTGCGATAAATCCACTGTAACGAAAGCTGGTAGGCACGTGCGATGCCTTCTGCGAGGTCTGTAAGTGCGCTGTCGATAATGAAAACAGGTGAAGCTTCAGGGATGAGACCGAGCAAATGTTCACGCAGCTGTTCCTGGGCTGCCCAGCGATCCTTTTCATTTCCTGTAGAATCTGAAAAAGTGAACAATGCGACACGGTCTGCGTACAAATAATGATGACTGTTTTGACTGATGAACCCTACGTCATCGAGTGCCTCGATCTGAGTGGTAGCGGGAAGCAGCAGGAGTGTAAACACATCGCCAAGCATATTCGGCTTGGTCAGCACTGCTTTGAGCTTGTCACGTTCCTCCTCGCCCTCTACAATGAAAAGCAGTTTGTCACGGTCAAAGACATTGACATGATCTCCAATTTTATGTATGACTTGAGCATAGAAGCCTGGCAATTTGCCATCGGGCACTTGAATTTCTACGCCGTACATATGGCGCATATCTTTCACCTCGCATCTTTGCGTTCTGTACCATCGTACCAAAAAATCAAGGAGGTTCCTATGAGCGACCAACAACTCTCCATTCAATCGTTTCCACTTGGAGGTTTTCAAACCAATGCCTATGTGTTGACGAATACTGCCACAGGCGAAACGATTGTCATTGATCCAGGCATGCAACCAGAAGTCCTGCTACAGGCGATTCAAAACAAAAAGGTGGTAGCCATTCTTTTGACACATGCACACCTGGACCATATTGGTGGATTGAACGATGTACGGGCATTGACCAAGGCACCTGTGTACATACATCCACTCGAACAAGAATGGCTGGCTAATCCGGATCTGAACGGTTCCAGTCGTTGGAATCTCCCCCAACCCATTGTATGTGAACGGGCCGAGTACGAACTGGCGGATGGACAAACACTGGAGATCGCAGGATTTTCGATTCAGGTACTGCATACCCCAGGACATTCACCAGGTAGCTGTTCGTTTGTGATTGGCAGACACTGCTTTGGCGGGGATGTTCTGTTCGCTCAGAGCATCGGACGTACAGATTTACCCGGCGGTGACTATGAGACGCTGATGATTAGTATTCAAGATAAATTGTTCGAACTCGAAGATGATACGATTGTCTACCCAGGACATGGCCCGAAAACGACGATTGACTCGGAGAAGACCTATAACCCATTCGTGACGGGGTTGTTACGGTAGGATGATTTTGACGGGTTTCTGACCCGATATTTGGAGGATTTTAGGTAAAGGCGGCGAATTGGGAAGGGTCACAAGGAAAAAGGAGAAGGAATCATGAAAGAAAAATGGTGTCGTTGGGTCGTGATCCTTGCCATTGGCTGCATGAGTATCACGGGGTGTGTCCCGCCTGCCGCCAATCAAGAAAACCCCTCCACCGCTCCTGCCGATACGGCGTCCCCGCCCATTCCTGCCACGCCTACTGAAGAAAAGCCAGAGCAGACATCGGAAGCGAAAACCAATGAGGAATCCCCTGTCCCTGAACAAACGACGTCGCGCTTTCCAGAGCAGCGCCTCTCACTCATGGCGGTTGGGGATATTATGATGCACCAAGAGCAGTTGGATGCGGCGTGGAATTCAGCAACGAAGAAGTATGATTTTCACCCGTTCTTTACGAATGTAGTGCCTCTGTTCCAAGAGGCTGATTGGGTGATCGGCAATTTAGAGACGACGATGAGTGGCAGTGCTACCGGTTACTCGGGATATCCCATGTTCAATTCTCCAGCAGAGCTCGGTCATACGCTAAAGGATGTCGGTTTTACAGCCGTCTCCACAGCGAACAATCATTCTCTGGATCGGAAAGAGACAGGTATCTTGCAAACGATCAAACATCTCGACGAGGCAGGATTGCTGCATACAGGGACTTTTACCAGTCCAGAAGAGCGTGATGAGCCACTTCTACTGAGAAAGGACGGATTTACGCTCGCGTTGCTGTCGTATACGTACGGCACGAACGGGATCCCTATTCCTGAAGGCAAACCGTACATGATCAATCTGATTGATCCGGAGTTAATCAAAAAGGACGTCGCCCGTGCGCGTGAAAAGGGGGCAGATCTGGTAGCGGTAGCCTTGCACTTCGGTGTGGAATACCAGCGACTGCCAAACGAAGCGCAAAAGAAGACAGCAGAGCAGTGCATTCAGTTCGGAGCAGACCTGATTCTGGGGGCTCACCCTCACGTGGTCCAGCCGTATGAATGGAAAACAGTCACTATGGAGGATGGAAGAGAGCATAAAGGCTTGATTACCTACTCGTTGGGGAATTTCATTTCAGCGCAACGATGGGATTACAAAGACGTCGGGGCAATCCTCAAGCTGACGCTGCATAAAGGGGAGTCAGGTGTGGCCAGTATCGAGAGTGCAGAGATGATTCCTACCTACGTACACTTCTTTCGCAAATCAGGCAAACGAAATTATGTGATTTATCCGGTTCCTCAAACCTTGGCCAAGCTACAAAAGGGCGAAAAGTATCCGACTCTTACCAAAGACGCGATTGCCTACATGAAGCGTCTGGAAAATGAAATGCCTGTTCATGTAAACACGGTTGTTTCCACGAAAAAAGCCAGCTGAAAGAGCTGGCCTTATTTCTTTCCAAACCCGAATGGCATATTTAATCGCAGATGAAGCTTGAGTTCCTTGTTTTGCATCGTGATGCCTTCTACCTGAATGTTTGGGGAAATGAGTTCGGGATAGAAGCCGAGATCGTACATTTTCTCCATTTCCTCTACCGTTGATTGCGGTAAAGCGAACCCGTCGAAATACAGCTCAGCAATGTGAAACTTGAGTTGGACGGGGGATACGAGTTCGTATGTGCCGACGAGTCGTAGCTGCATGTGATCGTAAGTACCTTCGACAATCAGTTTATTGTCTTCAAAGGAAAAATGAGACTGCTTGAACAATTCGTCTTTGTTCATGAGAAACTGATTAAATTCGTCCTGCTTGATCGTCAGTGTGTGAGAAAAAAGACCGTCCGACTGAATGCGATCGGGCGTAGCCAGCTCAGGAACTTGCACCATTACATCAGCAAGCAAACCGAAAAACGTCTGGAATGCAGGCAGCCCTCGTTTTTGCCAATCCGCAATGAGATGGTCCATGAGAGCTTCGACGGTAGTGGGGTCGTCCAGCTTTTGTACGTTTTTCTCTTTTTCCTCTTGAATGGCAAGCATTTCAGCTAACTGCGCTTCGTACTTCTTGCGCAAATCTTTTAGCTGGACGAGGCGATTATGTTCGTCTTGTTGCATGGCTACCAGTTTGGTCCGTTCCGTTTGATAGGATTCTAAACGCTGCATATCTCGATCGTACAAGATCTGAATAAAATCAAACATTAAGAGGAACTCATTAAAATTTTCTGCATTTAGCAGCAGTGTCAGAAGATTGGCTCGCTCTCCGGTATAGTATGCTCTCGCCACTTCTCCTGCATGACGATGCATGGCTTCGATGACCAGCTTTTGACGTTTCAGATCAAGCTCGAGTTGAGCGATATCCCCTTGTGTCCGTGTTTCCTCTGCCTTGATCAGGGTGAGAGTACGTTCCAATTCTTTTTGAGTAAAATGCTGCTGCAAGATCAGCTGCTCCAAAGAAACGGGCTTCTCTTCCTCGGCGAATACCGTCAGCGGACATACAAGAAGGAACAGGATGAGCAGGAATTTGCGCATGATTTCACCTTTTGTTTCGTGATGGGAAGCGGTGTACCAGCTGTCGCACCTTTTCTCTCCACATTGTATGACTTCTTTTCGTATTATAGCCTTATACGGATGAATTTGGATAGCAGGAGAAGAGCCCAATGAATCTATACACAGTGATTTGCGAGGAAATAGACAATCGATCGGAAAAGGCAATTCCCTTTTCGAGGTATATGGAGCTAGCGTTGTACCATCCCGACTACGGGTACTACATGTCAGACAAGACCAAAGTAGGAAAAGCGGGAGACTTTTTCACGAGTGCTTCCGTACATCCCGTGTTCGGAGAAACGCTAGCGGACGTGGTGGAGGAGATGTGGCGGGCAGGGGAGATAGAGGCTCCCGTTCTGGTGGAAATCGGAGGGGGGACAGGCACTCTTTGCAAAAACATGCTAGACCGTTTGCAGGAGGATGCACCTGAGCTGTACCAATCCATGACCGTGATGCTCATCGAATCGAGTCCGTATCATCGAAAACTCCAGCAAGACGCGATTCACTCCCATAATGTCAAAAAGGTATGGTATGCCTCCTTAGAGGAAGCTGCTCGACATGAGCAAATCGAAGGAGTCATCTTGTCAAATGAATGGCTGGACGCTTTTCCTGTCGATCTGGTGGAAAGAACAGCGTCAGGTTGGCAAGAGGTGTGGGTGACGGCAGGAGAGGCTGGTTTTCGAGAGGAGAAGGGAGCAGTTACACCGGAGCTTTCAGATTATCTGTCCATGCGTAATTGGAAAGTACCGAGCGGAATGCGCTTGGAAGTGAACATGGGATTGGAACGGGCGGCAACAGACGTTTCTCAGCTTTTAAAAAGAGGCTACGTCTTGACGATTGACTACGGAGACTTGGAAGAGGAGCTGTACCATCCCAGCCGTAAAAACGGAACACTGATGTGCTACTACCGACATCAAGCACATGACGATCCATTCGCGCATCCAGGGGAGGAAGATATAACTGCACACGTCAACTTTACAGCGTGGAGGGAGTTTGGGGAACAAGTGGGACTGAGTGTGGTAGCCTACATGCGGCAGGACAAGTTCCTGATGCGTAGTGGCCTATTGCAAAAGGCAGTGGCTCACATGGATCGAGACCCCTTTACCAGTGTGGCAATGAAACGAAATCGAGCCATCCAGCAGCTGATGGATCCAGCAGGTCTCGGTGGGCGATTCAGGGTCATGATACAGACAAAAGGGATCGACAAACTCAGTGATCTTCGTTGTCTTGATTCTTCTTTTCGGTTGTAAGGTAATTGAATGGTAAATATAAAAAAGATGCTCGTAGATGAGCATCTTTTTTCATTACAGCATCATTTGCAGCATTGCATGTTCTCCGCCGCCTACTGGCATGATGAAGAAAGTGTAGTACGTGAATCCTACGAAAGACAAGAACATAAAGCCAAAGAAGATGTTCAGGTACACTCTTTCTGTCAAAGCCATGTAGCTCAGCGCTACGAAGAATGCGGTCAGACCGAAGAAAATGAGCGCCATTGGGTACAAACCACCCCAGAAAGACATCAGCGCAATTACGATAGTCCAAAAACCAAGAACGCGATACATACGATCCATCTGTGTCCCCCCTTTTTGCATAGATCGGTAAGATTTACAAGATTCCTTCCCCATTATATAGGACGGGCGAAGGCGTGTAAACGGGAAGGTATGACGGTTTTTTGGCAGATAGGAAAATACAGGGTGTCATTTTTACTTTCAAAAAGTTTAGGTTTGCTGACACGATAAAGGATGGAAGTGTAAGGAAAACTAAGGCTTTAGCTATTGTTGGCGATAAGCCTAGTTTTTCTAATCAATATTGTATCACTGTATAATTACACGATTTACATCCATCAATCATGGATTCATCCTCACGTAATTCAATGTTCCCCAAGTACGTTTCAAATATCCCCATCAAAAGTGCGTTGTGCATCTGGCATATGGAGCTGGGAAATTTCTTGGCGGTATCCGAAAACGTGCAATTGTTTACACGAAAACGAAGAGCCCCATTTGCGATTGTTTCAATATCCGGTTTTAAGCCTTGCGCCACAACCAATCGCTGTATGTGGCCAAGTTTTTCTTCCATAGTAGCAGTTGCAAGTTTTAAGCCACTTTTAGCTACCGCCCGTTTTGCCATCTCTGTGCCAATGCGATATCCCATTTTGACGAGTGCAGCTTCACCTGCTTCACCGAGTGAGAGCAAGGTTTCGATAGCAATGTCAGCCAGTAACTGATAGTCACGAGGCGGGAATTGCAGGCTTACCACTTGGTCGGACAGCGAGTACAATCGGCTGGGACGTCCTCCTTTACCGCTTTTGTCCGACACGGCAGAGAGTAAATGGACGTCCTCCAACTTCGTTAAGTGCAACCGCGCCACGTTAGGATGAATGGAAAATTGGTCGGCTACGTCCTGAACAGTAATCGGGTCTTTGCTGTAAGCGACATATTGGTATATGGAAAAACGGGTGGGGTCAGCTAAAGCACTGGTTAACCTTTGAGCATCGCAATCCATGCTGTTACCCCCTTCATAAGCAAATCACCATAAGTGTATCCGATTTTAGGCGGATTGTTAAGGTTATAGTGTGCAAGAGTCGCACATACACTCGTTTTTCGCCTAGTTTTTAGATTAACTACTATTGACATAGTGTTAATAACGCATTTATAATCCGAAGTAAGGAAGGTTTTTTTATTAGCTTACTTTTTGCAAGCGATCGTATCCATTAATTGGTACGGTAGTGGCAAAAACTGTAATAAAGGCAAGAAAACGCATAGATGAGATGGAGGGGTAACCGATGGCAGTTGCTGAGCGTACACTTACAAATAAATTAACGTTTTTCACGTATCCGAGCTGCACATCCTGTCGCAAAGCCAAGGCTTGGCTGGCAGAGAATGGTGTCAACTACGAAGAGCGTCACTTGTTTAAAAATCCACCAACAGCTGAAGAGCTACTCGATATTATCAAAATGACATCTAATGGGCTGGATGAGATTCTGTCGACCAGAAGTCAACGTTTCAAAAACCTCGATGTGGACATTAATGATATGTCTGTGAGTGAGCTTTTGGAAATGTTGAGTGAAGAACCTCAGTTGTTGAAACGTCCGATTTTGACCGATGGTGAAAATTTGATTGTGGGCTTTAACTCTTCTGCAATGAAAAATTTGCTGTCGTAAACTCAATCTACACATAAGAAAGGGGAGGCATTTTGCCGCCCCTTTTTTTGTTTCGCCGTAGGATTTTGTGCATGAAGGCGGTAAAATAGAAGCAATGGAAGGTCAGAAAAGGATGGGAACCGAAAATGGAAACGATACAAATCGTCAAACGGGATGGTGTGGCGACCATTACGTTACATCGGCCAGAGGTACATAATGCGATCAGTATGGAATTGGTGGACGAGCTGACTGGCGTACTCCAAGAGTGTCAGACAGATGAGCACGTCAAAGTATTGATCATCACCGGTACGGGAAAAAGCTTTGCTTCCGGAGGGGATTTGAATCAGTTCATCGCAGCTCGTGGACATGAGCAGGCATATCCGCTGTTGAATAAAGTTGCGGGACTGCTGTCTGACATCGACCATTTTCCAAAGCCAGTCATCGCGATGATTAATGGAGCAGCTGTTGGTGGGGGATGCGAATTTGCGGGCGCGTGTCATTTCCGATTCGCCAGTGATCGTGCGCTCTTCGGATTTGTGCAAATCGGGATGCACATTACGACAGGATGGGGTGGCGGCAGTCGATTATTGGACAAGCTACCAGAATCCAAGGCCCTTGCGCTGTTGCTGACAGGCGAGAGGATGAGTGCTCACGAAGCAAAGGCGTACGGTTTCGTGGAAGAAGTATATCCAGCGGACCAGCTACAAGAAGAAGTGGAGCGATTTGCTCGAAAGATTGCTGCCCAGCCACTGGTTGGCATCGAAGCGTACATGCGTATCTTGCAGTGGAAGCGAGAAGGGGTCAGCCAAGCAGAAAGAATTCGGCGTGAAGTTGATCAATGCGCAGGAATATGGGGGAGCGACGCGCATGTAGCCGTCGTTCAAAAGTTTTTGAGCAAGCGCTAAGAGGTAGGCGTCGATAGGGAGTGTTTCTTCCGTTTAAACATTTATTTGCTTGGACATACTTTTTCTAGTAGAAAGCGATTCTACAAGAGTAGGGAAAAGCATAGGATGAACTACACATCATCCTTTTTAAAGGTAACGGGAGGGACTCATATGGTAGCTTCCAGACAAGACGCATGGACCGAAGATGACGATCTGGTGTTGGCGGAAGTCACCTTGCGCCACATTCGCGAAGGCGGCACCCAATTAGCCGCATTTGAAGAAGTGGGTCAAAGGTTGGGAAGGACAGCTGCTGCTTGCGGCTTCCGTTGGAATAGCTGCGTCCGCAAAAGATACGATGCCGCCATCTCCATTGCGAAAAGCCAAAGACAGCAGTTAAAGAAAATGGGAAGAATCACAGCGCCGCCAGTTGTAGCAGAGGTGGATAATGTCATCGCCCCTCCAAAACGACAAACGCCAAGTCCAGTTGAGCAAATCAAACACGATGAAGACGAAGAGCAACAAATCGAATCCGTTATTCGCATGTTGGTGAACCAGAAAGAGTTGTCTCGTCGTGTCAAGCAGCTGGAACGAGAATTAGAAGGAAAAGAATTAGAAATAAAAGAATTGACAGAAGCCAACGAACGGGCACGGAAAGAGCTCGATCAGGTGAGTGGAGTAAATGAGGATTACCGTGCGCTTGTACAGATCATGGAGCGTGCTCGCAAGCTTGCCTTTTTACAAGAAGAAGACTCGAACAAGGCCATTTTCAAAATGGATGAGAATGGCAATCTGGAACGAGTAGAAAAGTAAAGCAATAAACAGACATTAGAAAACTTGGCTCCTCCAAGCCTTTGGCGGAGCCTTAGTACCCAAAGGGTACAAGTCTCGTATACTGGATAAGAAACTTACAAGTTCTTATCTGTATAAAAAAGAAGCGGCAGGTAACCGCTTCTTTTTGTTTTTCATATGAAGTAGAGCTAGTCTTGCAGATCAACGTTTTCAGGCAACCATACGTAAGGATTTTCCCCACGGTCACGCATAGGATTGTACTTTACTGGTGTAAAATTCATTTTCAACCAGAATTGATCAGCTCGGCAGCGGGAATTTGTTTTGATTGGTGCTCCAAAGCTTTTCGCATGGTTAACCAGAGCTGTACCGTAATTTTTGTCGCGGTAATCTGGCAGGACTTCGAGCTTCCACAGCTCGTAGTAATCCTGTGCAGGTTGGAAATAGCGGTCGTATTTCCCGTCGATTTTGTAGAGGCTCATGCGTGCTACCAAAAGGTCGTTGTCGTAAATGCCATAGAAGGGAGACTCCGAATCGTTTTCCACGATGTTCGCCTCCAGGTCTTCCTTCATCGAAAGTTCCTCCAGGCCAAATTCGCGAAACTGCTGGAATTCTTCCAGTGTCTTATAATTGATTTGTAAACGTTTTACTTCAAACATTGGTCAGCCACTCCTCTCACAGCTCTTTACCTTCAGCCACAATGGCCTTTCTCTCTATTATACACCAAATGATCGCAAACCGAAGAATTTTTCTTTGACTGAGTAAGGGATTATCAGGAAATGAATTCGCTTCCTTGGAAATTTTTAAGATTTCGTTCTAGATATATGTCCACTCTCATGGCAAAATAGAAGGTAGCGTCACATAAACAATTCGGAATCCTTGTTGGAAACGCTTTCAAGTGGATTCGGATTGGTGAAAGAGGGGAGCGTTGCCATGCGTAAGGTATTAATTGCGAACCGCGGTGAAATAGCCAGGCGTATTATCCGCACGTGCAAGTCGGAAGGTGTAGCGACGGTTGCTGTTTATTCGGATGCCGATCGTGATCTGCCGTTCGTCAGAGAAGCAGATGAAGCCGTTCATATAGGCCCACCTCCAGTACCCCACAGCTATTTAAATGTGGAAGCGATCATCGGTGCAGCGAAAAGCACAGGAGCAGATGCAATCCACCCAGGCTACGGCTTGCTCTCGGAAAACGAGGCCTTTGCCCGTCGGGTACAAGACGAAGGGATCGTCTTTATCGGACCGAGCCCAGAAGTAATCGGACAGATGGGTGACAAGCTGACCGCCCGTAAAATCATGCAAAAAGCAGGTGTACCGGTCGTTCCGGGGTGCGAAGACCCTGTGGAGACGGTAGACGAAGCAGCGCAGGTAGCAGCAACCATCGGGTATCCAGTTATGCTAAAGGCTAGCGCTGGTGGCGGAGGAATCGGAATGCAAATATGTCGAGACGAAGAAAGTCTGCGACAGGCATATCAATCCTTGCGTGGTCGTGCAAAAGCCTACTTTGGAAATGATGCGATGTACGTGGAAAAATATGTGGAGCGTCCACACCACATCGAAGTGCAAATCGCAGGTGATCAGCACGGAAATGTGTTGCACTTGTTAGAAAGAGAATGCTCGATCCAGCGTCGTCATCAAAAAGTGCTGGAGGAAAGCCCTTCTCCATTTTTAGATCCTGCTACAAGAGAGCTGCTTTGCCAATCAGCTGTCCAGGCTGCCCAGGCTGTAGGATACACAGGTGTAGGGACTGTGGAATTCATCGTAGACGATTCCAAGAACTTTTACTTTTTAGAAATGAACACTCGTCTGCAGGTGGAACATCCGGTTACGGAAGAAATGACCGGGTTGGATCTAGTCTCCATGCAATTAGCGATAGCGAATGGCGAATCACTGGCGATCGGGCAGGAAGATGTGAAAGTACTGCGACATGCTATTGAATTGCGTGTGTACGCCGAAGATCCTGTGACCTTCCTTCCGTCTCCAGGGACAATCACCCTCTATCAGCCGCCAGCAATGGAACATGTCCGAATTGATGACGGTGTCCAAAACGGTACGCAGGTGACGCCGTTTTACGATCCTATGATTGCAAAAGTGATCATCTCGGGCACGACGAGGGAAGAAGCGGTGGAACGTGCGCGTGAGGCCATGCAGAACTTTCAGATTACCGGAATTAAAACAAACATTCCGTTTTTACTGGAAGTACTGTCGGACGAACGATTCTGTGAAGGGGTTTATACGACCTGGTTTGTACAGGAACGAGCCGCGAAATCGAACAACTAAAGGGAGCGATACGAAATGAAACAAATAGCAGCGAATATGGCAGGTACCGTAATCAACGTACTCGTACAACTGGGTGATGAAGTGAGCGAAGGACAAGATATACTCGTCCTGGAATCGATGAAAATGGAAGTGCCCATTCAATCAGAGGTTGTCGGCAAAGTAATAGAAATCAAGGCTAATATCGGAGATTTTGTAAACGATGGAGATGTTCTCGTCGTAGTGGAGTAACTTTTATAATGATTCTAAACTGAGCGGCCGCTAGGTGAAGGGGGCGTACAGGTTGAAGGTACAAATTGTAGAGGTTGGCCCACGAGACGGACTGCAAAATGAAAAGGAAATGGTCTCGACAGCGGCAAAAATCCAGTTGATTGATCGACTTGTAGCTTCGGGATTAAAACGGGTTGAGGCGAGTTCGTTCGTCAATCCAAAGTGGATTCCTCAGTTGGCAGATGCCACAGAAGTTCTGCAAGGCATCACATGGAGCAGTGATGTTACCTTTAGTGCTCTCGTACCTAATGTGCGCGGGTTGGAACGAGCACGTGCCAGCGGGTTGACTGAGATTGCACTCTTCATGTCAGCATCTGAGACGCACAATTTGAAAAATATTAATAAGACCATGGAAGACACGTTCCCGATCCTCCGAGAAGTGGCACGTGAGGCACTTACTCTGGGAATGCGTGTGCGAGGGTATGTCTCGACCGTATTCGGGTGCCCGTACGAGGGAGCAGTTCCCATTGACAACAGTCGTCGGGTGACGAATGAGCTACTCGACATGGGTGTCTTTGAAGTATCGCTAGGGGATACGATCGGGGTGGCTACACCAAAGCAGGTACGGGAAGTGATCGAGGAGATTGTGAAAGACGTTACGACCGAGCGCTTGGCCGGGCATTTTCACGACACACGAGGAACGGGCTTGGCGAATGTCGCAGCTGCCCTGGACGTAGGACTGCGGACGTTTGACAGCTCGATTGGCGGTCTCGGTGGTTGTCCGTACGCACCAGGTGCAGCAGGTAATATCTCTACAGAAGATCTGGTATACATGCTAAACGGGATGGACTACGAAACTGGAGTGGATCTCGAGCGGCTACTTGAGGCGGGCGCCTTTATTCAGCAGGAGCTGGGACGAGAGCTGTCCTCCAAGGTGCTGAAGGCTCACCTTGCTGCTACGTGCGTTGAATAATCAATCACTGCAGGAGGATGGATCATGACCGTTACATTACGGAAAGAAGGACTGATTGGGGTCCTTACGCTAGAGCGACCCGAGGTTTTCAATTGCCTCAATCTGGAGACGCTCGTGACTCTGCGAAGCTTGGTTGCGGACATCGCGCTCGATCGAGATATTCGCGCCGTGATTGTGACAGGCTCGGGTGACAAGGCTTTTTGCTCAGGAGCGGATCTCAAAGAACGGAGGTCGATGCCTCAGCAACAAGTCGAGGTCTATATCCGTACGATCCGAGAGGCTTTTACCGAGCTGGAAAAACTGCCGAAGCCGGTCATTGCTGCTATCAATGGCTTGGCATTGGGTGGGGGCACCGAGCTCGCGCTGGCTTGCGACTTGCGCATCATGAGCGAAACAGCTCAGATGGGCTTGACGGAGACATCCCTGGGGATCATTCCAGGGGCAGGAGGGACGCAGCGACTTCCACGCTTGGTGGGAAAAGGGATCGCCAAGGAACTGATTTTCAGCGCCCGCCGCGTTCATCCTGCTGAAGCTTTGGCGATTGGGCTGGTCAATCGAGTCGTTCCTGCCGAGCAGCTGATGTCAACTGCGTTCGCGCTTGCGGGGGAGATCGCAGCCAATGCACCAATCGCGCTGGCTCAGGCCAAATTCGCGATTGATTGCGGGCTTGAGGTAGATCTAGCTTCTGGCTTACAGCTAGAGAGCAACGCCTATCAGCTGTTGATTCCCACGAAAGACCGCTTGGAAGGTCTGGAAGCTTTTCAACAAAAACGAAAACCAGTATATCGCGGAGAGTGACAAGGGGGACGGCTATGAGTAAACATATGGAAGAAACGCTGCGTGAAAAAATCGCCCAGGTGGAAATAGGGGGCGACGCCAAATACCATGAGAAATTGAAGGAGCAGAATAAGCTGTTCGTCCGGGATCGACTCAAGCAGCTGTTCGACGGCGAATTCATGGTCGAGGATGGCTTGTTCGCCAACGTGATGGCAGGCGATTTGCCAGCTGACGGCGTCGTGACAGCAATCGGGAAAATACAGGGGCAGACGGTTTGCGTGATGGCGAACGATTCGACGGTAAAAGCAGGCTCCTGGGGTTCGCGTACGGTAGAAAAGATCATTCGCATCCAAGAAACCGCAGAAAAAATGCGCGTGCCGCTATTGTACCTGGTCGATTCAGCGGGGGCTCGCATTACCGATCAGCTGGAGATGTTCCCTGGGCGTCGCGGCGCGGGACGAATCTTTTACAACCAAGTCAAGCTATCCGGAAAAATCCCACAGATCTGCATTCTCTTTGGTCCATCTGCAGCAGGTGGTGCATACATTCCAGCGTTTTGCGATATCGTCATCATGGTAGAAAAAAACGCAAGCATGTATTTGGGCTCGCCGCGCATGGCGGAAATGGTAATCGGGGAAAAGGTGTCCCTGGAGGAATTGGGTGGCGCACGCATGCATTGCTCTGTGAGTGGATGCGGAGATGTGCTCGCTGCCAATGAAGAGGAAGCGATCCAGTCTGCTCGTCGTTACCTTAGCTTCTTCCCGGCGAACTACACGGGTGAACCGCCTGTTGTGGAAGCCAAGGCTCCGATCGCAAATGCCAAAGACATATCTACTCTTGTACCGGAAAATCAGAATGCTGCATTCAATATGCACGATCTGATTACCTCATTGGTGGACGAAGGCTCTTTTTACGAAATCAAAAAGCTTTTTGCGCAGGAATTGATCACCGGATTGGCGCGATTGGACGGCAAACCAGTAGGGATTATTGCCAACCAACCACGCGTAAAAGGTGGGGTACTGTTCGTAGACTCTGCAGACAAAGCGGCTCGATTCATTACCTTGTGCGACGCTTATCAGATTCCGCTCTTATTCCTGGCCGACGTACCAGGCTTTATGATTGGTACAGCGGTAGAGAGAGCAGGAATCATCCGCCACGGTGCGAAAATGATATCAGCGATGGCAGAGGCTACCGTTCCCAAAATATCTGTGATCGTCCGCAAAGCGTATGGAGCTGGCCTCTACGCGATGGCGAGCTCAGCATTTGAACCGGATGCTTGCTTGGCACTGCCTGGAGCGCAAATCGCTGTGATGGGTCCAGAAGCTGCAGTCAATGCAGTGTATAGCAACAAAATTCAAGCGATTGAAGACCCGCAGGAACGCCAGGATTTTATCATGGCAAAGCGTAAGGAATACCAGGAAGACATCGATCTCTATCTGCTGGCGTCCAACCTGATCGTGGATGCCATTATTCCACCAAGCGATCTGCGTCAGGAGCTGATCCAGCGGTACGATGTGTATAAAGGGAAGCGACAACAATTTTCGGACCGGAAGCATCCCGTATACCCTGTCTGATTGCACACATGGACTGACCTCCCCCTCAGTGGGAGGCAGTTTTTTTTGTTCAACGAGCGGACATTGCCAAAAAATTTTTCGACAATTCCGATCTTTTTTGCCCCAATCAATTGAACAATCTCCTAAACTCTGTTATTCTTTAAAATAAGTATTGATTAATGTAGGTGAACAAATGCAAGTAGAAAAGGACACTTTGCAAATCGTTGTGGTTGGCGGCGGCTCTGTCGGGTTGCTGTATGCGGCTAGACTCGCTCGAAGTGGACAGGCGGTTACGGTTGTTACGCGTAGTTCACTCCAATCAAATCAGCTGATGCAAAATGGGCTGAGCTATCAGCGACTTGATGGAGAAAAGTCAGTCGTATCGATTTTTGCTCAGTCGATTGAATATGGGTTACCTCATGCTGATGTGTACTTGCTGAGCGTCAAACAGACTGATTTGCCTGAGTTATTGCCTATGCTTCAAAAGCTGCCTGCGAGCGCACGTATTGTCGCTCTGCAAAACGGTATGGGACATCAGGAGCTACTGGCGCAAATTCTGCCGGAACGACAATGCTTTTTTGCGATCAATACAGAGGGCGCAAGAAGATTGTCGGCTACAGAAGTGATGCATACCGGTAGTGGCTTATTACGGATTGGTCCTTGGGAGAGTGGAATCGAGATGGATCCTCTCATTCAGTCATTCGTGGCTGTCCTGGTGGGGTCCGGCGTGAACGCTCGGCTCGAAGAATCAATCAAGCCTTATGCTTGGCGCAAACTCATGGCCAACGCTCTGATCAATCCTTTAACGGCGCTGTTTGACATCCCCAATGGTGCGCTCCTCGAGAATCCGCAAACGTTGCAGCTTATGCGTGAGCTCTATTTAGAAGCTTCTGCAGTTGCGTCTGTGAATGGACAAGAAATGAAGGAGTCGGATTGGCAGGAAATTGTCAACATATGCCGAAATACTTCCCGAAATCTTTCCTCCATGTTGCAAGATGTGAGGCGGCAAAAGCGGACGGAAGTGGAAGCAATCAACGGCTACCTCGTCAAAAGAGGAAAAGCAGCCGGGATTCCCACTCCTATGCATGAGGTGTTGCTCCGCTTGATTCTTCTCAAAACAGACATGGGAATAGGGAAGGAGGGGGGCGACAGTAAATGACCATGTTGGCGAATGTCTGGTCCTATTTTTGGGGTACGCTGACGGTTGTGCCATTTCTTGGTTTTCCGCTTGCTTTTCTGATTGTGTATGGATGGAAGCGGGACAAACGGTTGGCAGGCCGCTGGGCGGTGAATATCACGAATTTTTTGTTGATTCGTTCTGTCGTTGCCGCTTACGGTGTCATCTGGCCACAGGCTTTATCAGCGTGGTGGTGGGTGGTTTGCTTCTTCCTTGTAACGATCGCTTTACTCGGATGGGTACAAGTAAAGTTCAAAGGAAAGCTTTCCCTGAAAAAGGTTGGATTTTCTGCATGGAGATTGTCGTTTCTCTGGTTTGGAATTGTCTACATAGTGCTATTTACGACCGGTATAGTCAAGACGATGGGTGTCGTATAGAGCGCTGTTGATACATATCGTATTTATTCCGATAAGAAAGAAGGTTGGAACTATGCGACTTCCCATCGAGACCATCGGACACAAGATTCGAATGATTCGGAAAGAGCGAGGCTTTACCCTGGAGATTATGGCTAGTAAAACAGGGTTGAGCAAAGGGCTACTCAGCCAAGTCGAGCGAGGTATTTCACAGCCGTCTCTGGACTCCCTGTGGAAAATTACCAAAGCTCTGGAGTCACCCATCATTCATTTTTTTGAAGACATTGATCAGAAACAGGTGCATGTGACTCGCTTGCAAAAACGTCGTCAATTGGTCTTTCCTGAATCGACAGGCACGTATTCGTTGCTCTCGATGGGTGGAAGCGCAAAGCTTGGCATGTTGGAGGTACGTCTGGGGCCAGGTGAAATGGTGGTGGACAAGTTTGTTCAGTCCGAAGGGGAAGAATGCTTTACCGTTATCGCTGGAAGTGTGACTGCTCGTTTTAACGATGAAGAGCACTTGCTGGAGTTGGGTGATAGCATTTCTTTTGACAGCAGCAAGAATCACTCGGTCGAAAACACCGGGGAGGAAGAAGCTGTCCTTATCTGGACCGTTACCCCCCCGCAATTTTAGGTATTTCTCGTCCTTACACTTTGACAACCCATAAATGTGGGTTGTCTTGTTTTTTGTAAGAGGGTAGCGTGGTATAATTTGCAGTGACCATGGCCCTAAGAAAGGTGAGCGTGCATGAATGTTGAATGTCTGACACTTCCGTTGGCTAATCGGCTGGCACAAGAATACCAACAAGGGAATGACTCCGCGCTACAGTTTTTTGCTTACAATCCTCATGAGATGCAAGCGTACAAGGAACGTTTGGAGTGGCTTCGCAGTCGTACCATACCCCACCGGGAACAGTTGGCGGAAGGCTTATATACCTACAATAAGAAAATCGGAAACAAACAGGAGGCGCTGAGTCAAATCGAGTTGCTCAGACGTCCGGATACGTACGTCGTGATCGGCGGCCAGCAGGCAGGAGTTTTGACCGGTCCTCTGTATACGATCCATAAAGCCATTCATTTGATCCAAACGGCAAAAAAGCTATCACAGGAGCTTGACCAAACGGTCGTACCTGTCTTCTGGATTGCCGGGGAAGACCATGACATCGATGAGATCGACCACGTCTATTGGTTGGCTGACAGAGAGACCCGTCTGCACAAGGAACGGATGAACCTCAATAAAAAAGGACGCGTATCTGCCAGCAGTCTCCCCTTGGATGAGGAGGCATGTGAGCAGTTTCTCGCTCAATTTTTCAACGGGCAGATTGAGACGGAAGAAACGGCGTCCATTCGTGAGCTAGTAGAAACGACAGCGGCTGCATCGGAGAACGTTGCGGAGTGGTTCGCTCGACTGATGGCACAGTTATTTGGCAAGCACGGACTCATTTTGGTGGAATCTTCTCTGCCATTTGTAAGGGAGCTGGAAAGTCCGGTCTTCCAACAAGTAATTGAGAAAAATGAGCAAGTCGCTGATCTATTACTGAAGGCAGCAGATCGAATCGCCACGGCAGACTATCCGCTACAGCTTCAAGTAGAGGAGCATCAGGCCAACCTCTTTTTGTACGAAGGAACAGACCGACTGCTGTTGGAGAGACACGGAGACCGCTTCGTGAACCGGAGAGCGTCCTACAGTCGTGAGGATTTGTTGAAGCTCGCAGCTGAGCATCCAGAGCGCTTCAGTGCCAATGTAGTGACACGCGGATTGATGCAGGAGCATCTCTTCCCGTCCCTTGCGTTTATCGGGGGACCTGGTGAAGTCGCCTATTGGGCGTACTACCGGGAAATCTTTGAGTTATTTGACATGCGAATGCCGATCGTGCTGACTCGTATGTCCATCACCTTGATGGAAGGGGCAAAGCAGAGGCTGCTAGAAGGGTTTGGCCTTTCTGTGGAAGACGTCTTGACTCGCTTTGGGCAGTGGAAAGAGGAGTGGACGCTGCAGCAGGAGCCACATCCGCTACACGAGCAATTTACCAAGGCGCGTGAGTCCATTCAATCGACTTATCTTCCTCTGGTCGAAGAAGTAGTTCGTCTGGACGGAGGTTTGCGTAATCTCGCGGAGAAAAATGCTGAGATATTGCTTGCCCAGGTAGCTTTTCTCGAGGATCGACTCGTGCGATCATTGCAGCAACAGGACGATGTGGCATACACGCGTTTACAGCGAATCGAGGCCTTTTTATTGCCAGAGGGTGGCTTGCAGGAAAGAAAACTGTCCTTCCTGCCTTTTGCCAACAAGTATGGCTTGGGCCTTGTGGATCGTCTTGTGGAAGCACCTTTTACCCATGATGGTACTCATCAAATCTTTTACGTTTGACAGGAAAAGCGAAATCTATGTCGAAAGCCAAATGGTCGGGTTGTGAACGATCGTTTGGCTTTTTTGCGTGTTATCCCCGAAATAGCAGGACTGCTGGTAATCATTTCACCTGGATTTGACGAAACATTTCCGACAAAATTTGCGTCATACCAGTAAGGTAAGTGCTTCTGTAGAAAGGTGGTCACTTAGATGCAGGACTATATGCGACAATTGGGAAAAAAATCTGCAGTTATGGCGCTCGTACTGTCTTTTGTCTTATTGGGCGTAGCCACCAGCAGTATAGGCGTTCAGCAGGCAGATGCACGAGAAGAGGGAGTATCGACTACGGTTTCGTTTACAGACACAACTGGTCATTGGGCATCAAAGGAGATTATGGCTGCGGCAAAAAGCGGCTTGATTCAAGGCTTTCCGGATGGAAGCTTTCAGCCGGAGCAAACAGTCACACAAGAGCAATTTCTTTCCTTGATCGAACGCGTCATTCCATCATTTGCGGGTCATGAACCCGATGCCTTTATGCGAGAAACGTATCTGTCTCACGCAGCGGGACGTTGGTCTGAAAAAACGTATACACATTTGGCTGCAGCAGGGATCATGCCGACGGGGAAACCGACAGATTCTTTGAATCGTCTGGAGGCTACACGTATCCTGCTAGCTGCGCTGGGGCATCAGTCTGAGGGAGAAAAATACCGAGGAACGAAATCTCACTTTTTCTCTGATCTTTCTACGGATAATGAATCCCAAGTCATGATAGCCTATCCCGCTTACAAAATGGGGATTATGGCAGGGTTTCCGGATGGTACATTCCGACCTGATGAAAAAATCAGCCGAGCACAGGCTGTCGTCCTATTGAATCGTCTAGACCATCAAATAGAGGAGCTCTACCCCGGGATGGTCACAGACAATGAAAAAAAAGCGATGACCGAAGCGGTTTCTACATTCGTCGGGAATGTGATGGATAAGGAAAAAATCCGTCGCTACGATGATCTGGTTGCTTACGTAAAGAAAAATAAGCTGCAAGTGACAGAGTCGTTTTTGCGTGAGCATTTTTCGTTCATGCAGTATGAAGTGTATGATTACATTCGCTTCCCGCGTTTCAACGAGTTAATGTATTATGCGAAAATAGGGATGGGCAAATACCGTATGACCGTTCAATACTACTCGGGAGAACTGGGAGGAAGCGTCGACAAAACGTTCTACCTGTCGTCTGCAGATGGCAAAACGTTTCGATTGATCGGAAAAGACGAATAGAAGCAAAAGAAAGAGGCGAGCCGCATAGGCACGCCTTTTTTGTTGGACAGCAGAGGAAAGGGAGCAAATCAAATGGTTCGGTTACGTCCAGCTCCGATACCTGAAAAAATGAGCAATACGCTCACGATCATCAGCGTCCACAATGGGTACGTCCACGAGTGTGTGAGATCAAACAGAAAACCGATGAACATCGGACCAACGGCAGCGAGCAGGTATCCTACTGACTGTGCCATCCCCGACAATTTCGCAGCTTCGCGGACATGAGAAGCACGGATCACGATAAACGTGAGAGCGAGACTAATACTTGCACCTTGCGCAATCCCCAGCAAGATCAGGCTGATAAACAACAGAACGAGGTTTCCTCCTACGAGCAGTCCGGAAAATCCGAGCAGGGAGATGATCCCGATGAAGACGGTCATTAGTCGTTGATCGGTCAAGCGACCTGCGAGCACGGGAGCTAGGAAGCTGGCAGGCAGGCTGATTACTTGGACGAGAGAAAGTAGCCATCCCGCGGTGCTCAGACTGATGCCGTGCTCCTGTAAAATTGCAGGGAGCCAAGAGATGGTGCAGTAAAAAATAAAGGATTGCAAACCCATGAACAAAGTAACGTGCCACGCAAGCATGGAGCTCCACACTTTGTTTGTCGCCGGCTCTGATGCTGCGGTCGTGGTGGAATTTCCTTTTGTACGTAGTTGAGGAATCCAGCATACGAGGGCGATGACGACCATGATCGTCCAAAAAGCGAGTGAGCCCTTCCATCCCAGATGAGCCCCTTGCGTTAACGGAATGCTTACTCCCGACGCAAGAGCTGCGCAGGTCGACATAGCGGTCGTATACACGCTAGTCATTAGTCCGGCTTTTTGGGGAAAGCGTTGCTTGACCAAGCCGGGTAGCAACACGTTGAAGATTGCAATACCGGCCCCGATGAGTGCCGTACCCGCAAATAAGGTGAAAATCATTCCTGTCGAACGGAGTGGGATTCCGATCAGCAAGATCAAGAGCCCAGCAAATAAGGTGCGTTCAACTCCAAAGCGGTGACCGATGGAAGGGACCATAGGAGAAAACAGGGCAAATGCTAGCAGTGGCACAGTTGTCAGCATTCCCGACATCCCATTGGAAAGCCCGAGATCTGCACGTATGTCTCCGACCAAAGGCCCGACTGAGGTCAAAGGTGAGCGCATAGCAAACGTAATCAGAATGATCCCTGCAATGATCAGAAAGGGATGAGGTACACTCGGCTTTGCTTTCGTTTCTGTTGAGGCGAGGGCTTGTTGTGTCATCAATGTGTACCTCCTTCCTGAATCACTATAGACAGGGCAGATTTGCTTGCCTCAATCAGATTGCACACGGCTTTTTCTGCCGCATCCTGATCTTGGTCCGCAATGGCTTCGACCAGCTCTGCATGTGTTTTGAACTGTGTTTCCATGAGGCCAGAAATATCTAATGTACTATTTACCGAGTACAAAATCGATTCCGTCATGTACTTATACAGATCGATCATGACGTTGTTTTTGGTGGCTTCCACGATGGCCTTGTGAAACGCAAGATCTGCTTGCGTGTAAGCATTGGGATCTTGAAATAGCTGATAGGCTTGCTCCAGCTTTTCTCGAATATTTGCCAAATCTTGAGTCGTACGGCGCTGTGCCGCTAGTCGAGCTATCTCACGCTCGAGCCCATACCGCACTTCTAAAATTTCAAACACGGCGGACCGTTGCAGTCTTCGGTGCATGGCAGCTCCAAATTCACTGGAGGAGCGGACATACGTGCCATCTCCTTGGCGTGCTTCCAACATCCCTGTATGAATCAATGCCTGTACGGCTTCTCGTAGTGTGTTGCGGCTAACGCCAAGCTGCTCGACGAGATCTGGCTCGGGTGGTATGCGTTCGCCCACCTTCCAGTCTCCCGCTTCAATACGTTGTGCCAACTGCTCGACGACTTGTTTAACTAGGGAAGAGCGTACTGTTTTTTGTAGATTCATTTCCAATACCTCCAAACATCCGATGATTGGGACTGAGTGCATCTTAGCAGATGTCCTGCAAACATGACAAGAAGCAAACTGTCGAGAAAAAGTTAGGTCAAAAAGCAAAGAGCAGGTCACCCCCTTTTGCGAAAGGGATATGACCTGCTCATTCGTTAAGCTGCTTTGGTAGTGGCGATTTTCTTACGGCGTTCCCACATGAGTGATATTCCGACAATTACGACTGGGTAGAGGGCGGACCATCCGAGAAAAGGGTATAGCCCGACAGTGAAAATAAGTGAGGTCCAGGAAGCGATACGTCCAACTTTGCTGTCACGTAACAGACGGACACCGGCCAGACATCCACCGATGTAAGTGGCGATAAAGGAAGCATTTGGAATCTCAATGAGTTTGGCCAGATCGACCCATCCGAAATACAAGACACTGAGAACTACAACAAAACAAAGTGCCAAAAAGAGAAGACCTCCGACAGGTGTTCGATATTTTGCGTGCAAGACTCCAAACCAACGTGGCGCGACGTTTTCCTGAGCAAGCGAGTAAGCGATTCGAGATGCGGCGCCGACGTATGCATTGGCTGCTGCAATACAGATAAACAGGGCGGTCACAGCGACAATCCATCCGCCTATTGGGCCGAGCGATAGCTGAATCATGACACTCAGGGAAGCGGCTGAAATTCCGCTGCCGTAGCTGTGTGTAGCCACCGTCATGAACGCTACAGAAAAGTAGAGGAGAGCGACGATCCCTGCACTCCACATAACTCCGCGTACGGCGTTTTTAGCAGGGTCTACAAACTCTTCGGACAGATGAGTGACGGCTTCCCAACCGATAAAGCACCAAAATAACAATCCGGCTGTTTGAATGACACTGAGCCAGCCACTTGGGACGAAAGGGACAAAGTTTGCGGTAGATGCATGCGGCAAGGCAGCGACAACCGCCAAAATCAAAATCGTGATAATCAAGGAAACGACAATCGTTTGCACACGTGCCGCTACCTGCATACCCAATACGTTCATGGACAGGACAGCGATCAGGATGAGGGCAGCGGTCGCATACGTCTGTGTTTCTCCCCACTTCATCAGAACAGCGAGGTAGTTCGCCCCGGTTACGCTCAAGATCGGAGCACCCATAGGCACGGATAATAGGAAAAACCAGCCCACCATGTTGCCAAACCGATCGCCGTACGCGGTTCGAACGAATGTCGATACACCTCCTGCGCTGGGAAAGCGAGCGGATAGGAGTCCCATGGTAATGGCCATCGGAACGACGAGAATTGACATCAGAAGCCAGGCAAGAATAGAAGCAGGTCCAGCCTTTTCAGCAGCCAAACCAGGAATGAGCAGAACCCCTGAGCCGATCACAGCACCTACGTACAAGGAGACGATTTGCGGTAAGCCCAAGGTTTTGTGAAGACCGGGCGACTGTGCAGTTAGTTTCCCCATGAAAAAATCCCTCTCTTTACTCGATCAAATGATTTTGTAGAAGTAGTGTAGCATAGACTTTACTATCGGAGTTATCTATAATATCAGATAAAGAAAATCGGATTTTTCGATGGGAAGGGGACCGAGAGGATGGATACTCGCTATCTTCAAACATTCCGAGAAGTAGCCAAGTGTCAGAGCTTTACACGGGCAGCAGAAGTGCTGGGCTATGCGCAATCCAGCGTGACGACGCAAATTCAAAATCTGGAGACGGAGTTTGGCGTCACTCTTTTTGAGAGATGGGGAAGAAAAATCAGGCTTACACATGCTGGGGAGGCGCTCCTCGGATACAGTGACCAAGTCTTGGCTATTCTGGATGAGGCCAAAGGAAATCTGTCCGAACAGGCACAAATGGCAGGCACGCTAAGCATTGGAACGGTAGAATCCTTGGCTGCTTTTTATTTGCCGCCCTTTTTGCAAAAGTTTCGCAAAGAACAGCCGCGCATGCGGATGCAGCTTCACCCGGGTATTTGTCATGATCTGCGTCAAGGTGTAAAGGAGGGCAAGTACGACTTTGCGTTTGTACTCGACTGGATGCAAGACCATCCTGAACTCACAAACATGAATCTTGGGGAAGAAAAGCTGGTGGTCGTCGCAGCTCCCGATCATCCTTTGACGAAAAAGGAGCGAGTCGAGGCCAAGGATTTTTCAGGCGAGAGCTGGATTTTCACCGAAGCTGGTTGCAGCTACCGATCGATCATGGAGGCTGTCTTGCGAGATGCGGAGGCGACGATCGACATGACGTTAGAGTTTGGTAGCCTCGAAGCGATCAAACAATGTGTCGCCTATGGTCTTGGGATCGCTCTTGTCCCATTCATCGCTGTGGCCGAAGAGGCCAAGAACGGAACGCTGGCCATCTTGCCTTTTTCCCATCCCGAAGTACGTGTCTATCGTCAGCTGATTTATCATAAGAAGAAGTGGATGTCGCAAGCACTGCTGTACTTTTTGGAGTTGCTGACGATTGAAAATCAAAAGAATAATCATGAATTTCCGACTAAAAATGTAGAGAATATGGGTTGAAAAGGAAAAACAGATGATGGCTGTACTTGCGTATGATATGATTAAGACTAAGTTGTTTTTTGAGATGAAGGAGGTCCATCCGTACATGAACATGGTTTCTGAAAGCATCGTAAAAGATATGGCGTTGGCACACAACGGCCATCTGAAAATTGACTGGGTAAAAGAGCATATGCCCGTTTTGAACCGCATCCGTGAGCGCTTTGAAAAAGAGCAGCCGTTTGCAGGTCTGAAAGTGGCCATTTCCCTTCACCTGGAAGCAAAGACAGCTTATCTGGCGAAAGTCGTGCAAGCGGGCGGCGCTGAAGTAACCATTACAGGCTCCAATCCACTGTCTACGCAAGATGATGTTTGCGCAGCACTCGTGGAAGATGGTATCCGAGTATTTGCCAAGTACAATCCGGATCCAGTGGAGTACAAGGAACACCTGATTAAAACATTGGAAACGCGTCCTGACCTGATCATTGACGACGGTGGCGACCTGGTAACGATCCTCCACAGCGAGCGTCGCGACCTACTCTCCCAAGTGCGCGGTGGTGCGGAAGAAACCACAACAGGTATTCTTCGCTTGAAAGCTTTGGAAAAAGAAGGCAAGCTGGAATTCCCGATGGTTGCTGTAAACGATGCGTTCTGCAAATACTTGTTTGACAACCGTTATGGTACGGGTCAATCTGTATGGGATGGTATCAATCGCACAACGAACCTGGTAGTAGCAGGAAAAACGGTTGTCGTAGTTGGATACGGCTGGTGCGGTAAAGGTGTGGCGATGCGTGCGAAAGGTCTGGGCGCGAAAGTGATCGTAACCGAGATCGACGCGATCAAAGCAGTAGAAGCGTACATGGATGGATTTGAAGTCATGCCAATGAGCGAAGCGGCAAAACGCGGCGACTACTTTGTTACCGTAACAGGAAACCGCGACGTCATTCGCAAAGAACACTTCGAAGTGATGAAAGATGGTGCAATTCTCTCCAACGCAGGTCACTTTGATGTCGAAGTGAACAAAGTGGAGCTGGAAGCATTGTCGACATCCCGCCGCATCGTGCGCAAAGACATCGAAGAATTTGTCATGGAAGATGGTCGAAAAGTGTATCTCCTGGCAGAAGGACGTTTGGTAAACCTGGCTGCTGGTGACGGTCACCCGGCTGAAATCATGGATATGACATTCGCATTGCAAGCTGTGTCTCTGGCTTATGTGAATGAACAATACAAAGCAATCGGGAAGCAAGTACTGAATGTACCATATGAGCTGGATGCGATGGTAGCACAGTACAAGCTGGAAGCTCTGGGACTCGGTATCGACAAATTGACCGACGAACAAAAAGCATACCTGGACAGCTGGGTCGAATAGACCGCGAAAACCGTCCTTTCCCGGCAAAAAAATAAACGAAAAAATCCTGCATACAAATGCAGGATTTTTTTTTATAATAACAAGTAGGCATCAAAGTGGGGAAAAGTGGGGGAAAGTGGAGCCACTCAGTAGGAAAGTGGGGGACTAGGGCGTGTTCATGGGGGAATACCAGCATAGCATCGACGAAAAAGGCCGCCTTACGATACCAGCCAAGTTCCGCGAAGGGCTAGGTACTACCTTTGTGATTACCCGCGGTTTGGACCAATGTTTGTTTGCTTACCCTATGGAAGAATGGAAGCAACTCGAGGAACGACTCAAAACACTTCCCTTTACAAAAGCAGATGCGCGTGCTTTTACACGATTCTTCTTTTCTGGTGCGACCGAATGTGAGTGGGACAAGCAGGGAAGGGTAAACATACCACAGAACCTGCGTGATCATGCTGGCATGCAAAAAGAATGCGTCGTCATCGGGGTGTCTAATCGCGTAGAGGTATGGAGCAAGGAGCGCTGGGAGGATTACTTTGCCCAGTCAGAAGGCTCTTTCGGTGATATTGCCGAGAAGCTGGTTGATTTTCAATTGTAGCAGCTAGAAGAACGGGAGTGACGATCTTGTCGTTTCATCATGTAACCGTATTACGGGACGAAGCTGTCGCCGGACTGAACATTCGGCCAGGCGGTATTTACGTGGATTGTACGTTGGGTGGAGCGGGGCACAGCAGCCTGATTGCTTCCCAACTGACGGAAGGCGGACGACTGATAGCTATCGATCAGGACGATTGGGCACTCGACAATGCCCGCGAGCGCTTGTCTTCTGTAATGGATAGAGTCACGCTGGTGAAAAGCAATTTTCGACATATCAAGGATATAGTGAGCGACTTGGGATTGGATGGAGTCGACGGAATCCTGTTTGATTTGGGTGTCTCTTCGCCACAACTCGATGAAGGAGAGCGTGGATTTAGCTATAATGCTGACGCACCGCTGGACATGCGAATGGACCAGCAGGCTTCGCTATCCGCTTACGATATTATCAACGAGTGGGACGAAGAAGAGATCGCCAAGATCATCTGGGAATACGGGGAAGAGAAATTTTCCCGGCGAATTGCCCGGCAAATCGTTCAATATCGTGCCAAGCAGCCTGTCCAAACCACAGGCGAGCTGGTGGAGTTAATCAAGGAAGGGATTCCTGCTGCTGCAAGACGCACGGGTCCACATCCGGCAAAGCGCACCTTTCAGGCAATTAGAATTGCTGTGAATGATGAGCTGAGCGCTTTCAAGGAAGCTGTTGCTGATGCCATCAATGTCCTTCGTCCGGAGGGTAGAGTCAGTGTCATCACTTTCCATTCATTAGAGGATCGTATTTGCAAGCAAGTTTACCAGGAGTTCGCGAAAGGATGCACTTGTCCGCCTTCGTTTCCGATCTGCGCGTGTGGGAATGAGGCAACGGTAAAAATCATTACCCGCAAGCCGATATTACCTTCAGCAGAAGAACTAGAAGCCAACCCGCGTGCGCGCTCCGCGAAACTCCGTGTAGCGGAAAAGCGATAAGCGGCAAACAGCGTCGGGAAAAGGAGAGAAAAGCGATGAGCTATTACTACCGCGGTAATCTTGCTGTGGAGTTGGAAAAAAAGTCGCGAACCGTAACTAAAACGAAACGAACCATTCGGATTAAACCGACGATACCGACGGGAGAGAAGCTGCTGTATTTACTCTTTATCTCCTTGACGGTCATTGGTCTGGGCCTGGTAGGGGTGCGTTACTCACAAATTTCTCAATACAACTACGACATTCAGAGCACGAAAAAAGAGAACCGCCTACTGGCGGAAAAGAATGCAGCCGTGAAGTTGCAAATTGAACAAATGAGCAACCGCGATCGCATTCAGAGTGAAGCGGAGCGACAAGGTATGGTATTTAATCCGGATGCGGTGCATGTGCTCGGTCAGTCCAAGTCGCAGGGTCAAGTACAAGCGAGCTCCCTTCCTCCTACACAATCAAAGCAACCATAACCATAATGTTACTTGCGTCAATCGCAGTAACATTTTTTCTTACGGCAAGGTCGTTCATCCATAGTGGTTCATCGGGAGGGATACTTTATCCGATGATAGGTAGAGAAGTGGAGTCGCTGAGCATTGGCGACGATCATAGTCGTGATGGAGTGAGGTAAAGTGGAAGCGAAACGACGCGTGAACTGGCGAATCCTCATTTTCGCCCTGTGTATCATCATGGTCTTCTCTGGATTGAGCTTTCGAGTCTGGTGGATCCAGACCGTAGAGGCTGCGAAGATCATGGATTATGCGAGTGGTCAATGGGACTGGGCCAAGACACTCAAACCAAAGCGTGGGGCCATTATGGACCGCAATGGGGAAATCCTCGCCTACGAAGGTAAGGCGTATACCGTGAATGCACGATTAAAGCCGCAAAATGACAAGGATCAGGATTTTGTCAAAGATCCGTATTATACGGCGACGACACTAGCTAAAATATTAAATGCCCCAGTCGACCAGCTGCTGAAGCCATTGACCAAGCCAGATTCCAAGGTCGTACTTCTCGGTCGCTATGGTAACAAGATTACCGAAGAACAAAAGAAGCTGATCCAGAATGCCCAATTTCCGAAGCTTCCGAGTGGGGAGCAGGTAGAGAATAATCAATTGCCTGGGATCTACCTGACGGAAACGACACGGCGCTTTTACCCTAACAATAGCTTCGCGGCCCATGTTCTCGGTTATCTCGATTTCGATGAACAGCCAAGAATGGGAATAGAGCTGCAATTGGACAAGGAGCTGCGAGGCGAAAAGGGTGAGATGGAGGTCATGACAGACGGGGCGGGCTACCAACTGCCAGATGGCGAGAGAAAGTACAAGCCGGCAAAGGATGGCGATAACGTCTATCTGACCATTGACCGCCAAATCCAGGATTATGTGGAGCAAGCACTCGACAAGGCGGAACGCGACTTCAAGCCAAAAGGTCTGACCGTAGTGGTGTCTGATCCGCAGACGGGTGAGATCTTGGCGATGGGCAACCGCTCTCAGTTCAATCCCAACACCTATTACAACGGGATCACGAACTATACGAATCATGCCGTCACCACGATGTTCGAGCCGGGTTCGACGTTCAAAATCATTACGCTCGCAGCTGCAATCGAAGAGGGCTTGTTTAATCCGAACGATACGTACAATTCCGGTACATACACGATCAAAGGGCAAATTCCCATTCGAGACCATAATAATGGACAAGGCTGGGGCCGTATCAGTTACTTGGAAGGCGTACAGCGCTCCAGTAACGTAATCTTCGTAATTCTCGGTTACGAAAAATTAAAGCTAGAAAAGCTAAAGTCTTACTTCTCAAAGTTTGGAATTGGTGCTTTGACGGGGATCGAGCTTCCTTACGAGAAAAAAGGAAACCTGATCAACCTCGAAAAACCGCAATCACCGCGTGACTGGGCCGTAACCACATTCGGACAAGGTGTGACGGTTACTGCTATCCAGCAGATCGCCGCGGTAGGCGCCATCGCAAACGGTGGTGAACTACTGAAGCCGCATATTGTAAAAGAATTGCGTGATCCCCATTCTGGTGCTGTTGTACAGCGTTCGGAACGTGAAGTAGTCCGTCGTGTCGTGAGCGAAGCAACAGCCAAGAAGACGCGCGACATTCTGGAAACGGTCGTAGAAGCAGATGCAGGTACAGGGAAAGCCTATCAGATCGACGGATATCATGTAGCGGGGAAAACGGGTACCGCACAAAAATACGACCCGAATACGGGTAAGATCATGGAAGGTCATTACATCGCTTCCTTTATCGGTTTCGCACCAAAAGACAACCCGCGACTCCTCGTATACGTAGTCGTGGATGATCCCTCTACGGACGCTTGGTATGGAACCTGGGGAAGAATGATTATCGCTCCGATTTTCAAATCCATCATGGAGCGCAGCCTGCAGTATTTACAGCAGCAGCCAGATCTTCAAGCAGCTCAATCGAAAGCATCCAAAAAAGGGAAAACAGAAATGGCAGCGGTGGCACAGCAGCCCGTTCAGGAAGTTACGTTGGCGAAGTTTGTGGGAATGTCCAATACAGCAGCGCAGCTTCGGGCGAAGCAAGACAAGCTGACTGTATCTGTTATCGGGACAGGAACCAAAATTGTGGAGCAGTATCCGGCTCCTTATGAAAAGGTTGCGTCGGGAAGTCAGGTCGTCCTGGTCACTGACCGAGTCAAAGGATCCAAGATGCCGGACTTCACAGGGAAGTCTCTGCGTGATGTGATGGAGTTCAGCTCACTAGTGAATATTCCGGTGAAAGCGACAGGCTCCGGCTTCGTTGCCTCACAGAGCATCCCAGCGGGGACAGTCCTGACAGGCACTGAAAAGCTGCAAGTTACTTTGCGCTCTGAATCGGAGCCTCCAGCACCACCTGCTGGACAGACAGGCGTTCCAGACGGTTCCGGGGGTGCTACGACACCGCCAGCTACAACTACTCCACCTGCTGGAGAGGGCACAGGAGCGGCGACGGGAGCAGCAGGAGCTACAAACACTCCTTCCACTCCGACTGGACCCCCCAATAACAGAGTGGGTCAGACAGGTCAAACAGGCACGAGTACAAGTCCATAGTTCTAAGTCGTCCCCCCGACGAATAGGGTAAAAGAGACAACCTATTCGAGGGGGGACTCGCTTTGCGGGTATCCAATGCTACCGTACGCCGTCGTATTTTTGTGACACTGATTATTGGTATTGTGATGTATTGTGCGCTCATCACCCGTCTAGGGTACGTACAATTGATAGAAGGACCCAAGCTGGCGCAGATGGCTGACAATTTGCTGGATCGGGAAATCAAATTCAAGCCAAATCGGGGGAGAATTCTCGATCGGGAAGGAAACGAACTTGTCACCAATGTTAGCGTCCCCACCATAGTAGCAGTGCCGGCGCAGTTGAAAGATTCACGTGAGACAGCCAGACAGCTAGCTGTCATTTTAGAGCAGCCCGAAGAAGCGGTCTTTAAAGCGATTACGAAAAAAGGGATGAGCAACGACCAAATCCCGGGTGGCAAAAAGATTTCAGTCGAAAAGGCAAAGAAAATTCAAGAGCTGAATCTTCCAGGCATATACTTGGCGGGGGATACGAAGCGTTTTTATCCAAACGGTACGATGGCTGCCCACATCCTTGGCTTTACCGGAATCGATAACCAGGGACTGACGGGGCTGGAGCGGATCTATGATCCATTCTTGAAAGGGACGGAAGGGCATATTTCCTTCCCGTCGGACGCAAAGGGCCGTGTCATGCCAGGCGGCTCTGAAGAATATGTAGCGCCGATGAATGGGATGGACATGTATCTGACGCTAGACAGCGCCATTCAGTCGTTCATCGAGCGTGAATTGGACCAGGCGGTCGTTGCTTATCAGCCAGATGACGTCCTCGCTATCGCCATGAACCCGAAAACAGGTGAAATATTGGGGATGGGCAGCAGACCTACCTTTCAACCGGATCTGTACAGAGACTACCCGTCGGAAGTGTACAACCGCAACCTTCCGATCTGGAAGACATACGAGCCAGGTTCCACATTCAAGATCGTTACACTGGCAGCGGCGCTCAATGAAGGTGTCATCAACCTAAATGAAGGCTTCTATGATCCAGGCTACATTACCGTCGCAGGGAAACGCCTACGCTGCTGGAAGCGCCAAGGGCACGGTCAGGAAACGATGCTGGAAGTCGTAGAGAATTCCTGCAACCCTGGATTTGTAACGATGGGACAGAGGCTGCAAAAAGAAAGACTGTTTGACTACATCAAGAAATTCGGTTTTGGGCAAAAAACCGGCGTAGACTTGATCGGGGAAGAAAACGGTCTGTTGTTTAACCTTAATCGGGTAGGACCCGTCGAACTGGGAACGACGTCGTTTGGCCAAGGGGTATCCGTCACGCCTATCCAGCAAATGGCGGCGGTCTCAGCGACGATCAACGGCGGCAAGCTAATGAAGCCCTACGTAGCAAAGGAATGGCGAGACAGCGTGACCCATGATGTGGTGGGCAGGACGTTGCCGACGGAGGTCCGACAAGTCATTACACCGGAGACATCCGCAAAAGTAAGGTACGCGCTGGAGAGTGTCGTCGCGCAAGGAACAGGAAACAAGGCGTACATTGAAGGATACAGGGTAGGCGGAAAGACAGGTACGGCGCAAAAGGTAAAAAACGGACGTTACATGGATGGGGAGTACATCGTATCCTTCATCGGTTTTGCACCGGCAGATGATCCGCAAATCGTCGTATACTTCGCAGTTGACAATCCCAAGGCTCTTGCATTCGGAGGATTGATTGCAGCGCCTAGCGTCAAAAGTATTATTGAATCTTCCTTGCAGCATCTGGGTGTTCCCAAGCGCAAAGATGGGATCTCCAAAGAAATCAACAAAGCATTGGGGGAGAAAAGTCCGATTGAAGTTCCAAACATGGTCGGCCAAACCATGAAAGATGTCGTGACCACCTATGAGACTTTACCACTAGTTGTTTCAGGGAAAGGAAAGTACGTCATCCAGCAGTCTCCGGCACCCGGTGTGAAAATTGATGACGGCGGAAAAATTCGTATCTACCTTGGTGACAAATTGACCAATTAGCTATAAAATGAGATTTCGAAGGCGGAGGGAGTAGGCTTTTCTACGAGCGCTCTACCTCCGCCTTTGTACAAATCACCAAATATTTGTCTATACTAGTTGGAGAATGGGGTGCCAGTTTCATGTTTCTACGGGATCTGCTCATGCCTCTGTTGCCGGTAACGATTACAGGGGATGACAGCATGGAGATTACAGGTCTGACAGCAGACTCGCGCCAGGTGAAGCCCGGCTATTTGTTTGTTTGTCTGACTGGATATACCGTGGATGGACATTCGTATGCGGCCCAAGCGGTTCAAAAAGGAGCCGTAGCCGTACTATCCGAAAAAGATTTGGACGTGCCAGCGACTATTGTCAGAGTGCCGGATACCCGGAGGGCAATGGCCATGCTGGCTGACCGTTTTTACGGCTCTCCCACGCGTGAACTAAAGCTGATCGGTGTGACAGGGACCAATGGCAAGACGACCACCACACATTTGATCGACAAGATTTTACGAGACCAACAAAAGCAGACCGGACTGATCGGCACGATTCATATGCGGATCGGTGAAGTGACAGAAGACGTCAAAAATACGACGCCAGATGCGCTGGAGCTGCAACATAGCTTTCGCCGGATGCGTGATGTCGAAACGGAGTACGCCATCATCGAGGTATCTTCCCACGCGCTGGAAATGGGGCGCGTACGAGGCTGCAACGTTCACACCGCAGTTTTCACCAATTTGACGCAGGATCACTTGGACTATCACAAGACGATGGATAACTATCGCTATGCCAAATCCCTGCTGTTTTCCCAATTGGGGAATAGCTATGACCCCGATCGGCTGAAAACGGCCGTTTTGAATGCAGACGATGAGGCTTCCGAGCTATACGCCACAGTGACGCCCGCCCGTGTCATAACGTATGGGATTGATCGAGCGGCAGATGTACATGCGACAGACATTGAAATCACGAGCAAAGGAACCTCCTTTACCGTTCAGACCCATGTCGGGAACTTACGGATGAACCTCAAGCTGATGGGCAAGTTCAATGTGTACAATGCTCTAGCTGCGACTGCAGTTGCGCTGGCGGAAGGCATTTCTCTAGAAACAATAAAAAACAGCCTGGAGGAAGTCGCGGGCGTAAATGGACGTTTTGAATCGGTGGATGCAGGGCAGCCGTTTGCCGTCCTCGTCGACTATTCGCATACGCCAGACAGTCTGGAAAACGCGTTGATGACGATAAAGGAATTCGCGAAGCAGCGTATTTTTTGCATCGTAGGCTGTGGGGGTGACCGTGATCGGACCAAACGCCCGATTATGGCTCAGATTGCAACGAAATATGCGGATCGGACCGTCTTAACGTCTGATAACCCTCGATCTGAGGAGCCGCAGGCCATCATTGATGACATGCTTGCCGGGCTAAGTGGAGTAGAGCAAGAGCGCTTCACAGCCGTTACTGACCGCCGAGAAGCTATTAAATTCGCGGTTTCCCAAGCGCAGCCTGGCGATGTGATTCTGATCGCAGGTAAAGGTCACGAAACGTATCAAATCATCAAAGATCAAGTACTGCCGTTTGACGACCGTGAAGTTGCGCGGGAAGCGATCGCCACGTACAACCAACAATAGAGACAGATGCGATAAAGTAGCATCGGAGAAAGGAGGTTCGGGCATGTTCGCTGACAACGTACTCATCGTCACGATCGTCGCCGCGTTTCTCATTGCCGTACTCATTGGTCCACTGTTTATCCCGGTTCTTCGCCGCCTCAAATTTGGGCAGGCGATTCGGGAAGAGGGTCCAGATTCTCATCAAAAGAAGGCTGGTACCCCTACAATGGGTGGAACCATCATCCTTTTGGCACTCATTTTTACCGTGTTAAAGTTTGCCAATGCAAAAATGGAGATTTACTTCCTCTTACTGGTGACGCTTGGATACGGACTGATTGGATTTTTGGATGACTTTATTAAAATCAAAAAGAAACGAAATCTGGGATTGACTGCCAAACAAAAGTTTGCGGGTCAAATCTTGCTGGCTGTAGGAGCGTATATTTTGCTGATCCTCATGGGTCATGATACGTCCCTGCATTTGCCAGGTACTCCGTGGAAGCTGGAGCTCGGTTACTTCTACTTCCCGTTTCTATTGTTCCTACTCGTGGGAACTACCAACGCTGTCAATCTTACTGATGGGCTCGACGGTCTCTTGGCAGGTACAGGAGCCATCGCATTTGGAGCGTACGCCATCATCGCTTGGTTTGGTCAAGACTATGACACCGCGATTTTCAGTGCGGCAGTCGTCGGTGCTGTACTCGGCTTTCTCGTCTTCAATGCACACCCTGCGCGGGTTTTCATGGGTGATACAGGTTCTCTGGGATTGGGAGGAGCATTGGCGGGAATCGCGATCATGACGAAGACAGAGCTTTTGCTCGCCATTATCGGTGGAGTCTTTGTGGTCGAGACAATCTCTGTCATCTTGCAGGTGGTTTCGTTTAAAACTAGAGGAAAGCGCATCTTCCGGATGAGTCCGCTTCACCACCACTTTGAATTGACAGGATGGTCGGAGTGGCGCGTGGTAGTGACGTTTTGGCTCGTAGGGATGTTCTTTGCTGGACTGGGTGTATACCTCGAGGTGGTGACAATCCGATGAATCGCTATCATGATCAACACGTTGTTGTTATAGGAATGGCTAAAAGCGGTGTGGCAGTGGCAAAACTGCTCCACCGCTTTGGTGCGAATGTCGTCGTGAATGATAAAAAGCCGCGGGAAGAGGCAACTGGCGCTGAGGAGTTAGAGGCACTGGGGATTCCCGTTATATGTGGCTATCACCCGGATGATTTGATTCATTCCGGTGTGTCATTGGTCGTCAAAAACCCTGGGATTCCTTATGAGGCTCCACCAGTGGCAAAAGCGGTAGAGCTCGGGATTCCGGTCGTGACAGAGGTCGAGCTTGCCTATCAGATTGCAAAGGCACCGATCATCGGTATCACCGGTTCAAACGGAAAGACGACGACAACGACTTTGGTCGGACTTATCCTGAAAGAAGCTGGGATCCGGGCAATGGTAGGCGGAAATATCGGTACCGTTTTGTGTGGATTGGCTGAGGTAGCCGAACCAGATCAATGGCTGGTCGCTGAGTTGAGCAGCTTTCAATTGATGGGGACGAGAGAGTTCCGCCCGCATATCGGGGTGTTGCTAAACCTGTATCCGGCGCATCTGGATTACCACCATACTATGGATGAATACCTCGCTGCGAAATGCAAACTGTTTGCCAATCAAAAAGCAGACGATGCGGCGGTTTTGCCTTTTGATCAACCGGAAGTACGGGAGAAATGCAGCCAGCTTTCGGCCCGTACCTATTACTTCAGCAAGACTCAGGCAGTGCCTCGAGGAGCGTATGTGGAAGAAGGCATGATCGTGTTTGTGGACGGTGAGGGCAATCGGGATGAAATCATCGCTGTCAAAGACATTACCGTTCCACACGTGGACAATGCTTTGGCTGCTGTCATCGTGACCAGGCTGGCGGGTGCGGACAAGCAATCCATTGCACAAGTTCTAACCACCTTTCCAGGAGTCGAGCATCGAATGGAGTTTGTCGCGCAAAAAAATGGGGTAAAGTACTTTAACGATTCCAAGGCAACCAATCCAGAAGCGGCATCCAGAGCACTGCAGGCGTGCAAGGAACCAATCGTATGGATCTGCGGGGGGTTGGACAGGGGAATCGATTTTCGGGAGCTGGTACCCATTATTCAGGGGCGCGTAAAGGCGGTTGTTGCCCTCGGAGAGACGGCACCTATTTTGCTCGAACGAGCGCGAGAAGCAGGGATTAATGAAGGCATCCGTGTCGATACTGTGGAGAAAGCCGTTCTTGCTGCTTCTCAATTAGCCGACTCGGGTGATGTGGTTTTGCTCAGCCCGGCGTGTGCGAGCTGGGACATGTTTCCTTCATTTGAGGTACGGGGCAGCATGTTTAAGGACGGCGTGCATAGACTGTAAACAAGCCTAGCATAACGTCCCCGTACAAAACTGGAATCCACCTGCGAACGGGACGCGTGAGAAAGGATGACCTGGCACTATGAGCAAGGTTCGCTCAGCTCCCGACTTCGTGATTATTTTTGCAACACTTTTTTTATTAGGAATTGGCATCGTGATGGTGTATAGTGCAAGTGCCATTGTTGCGCAAAAGGCACCCTTCAATGACCCGTATTTCTTTGCCAAGCGGCAGTTGATCTTTGCTTTGCTCGGCATCACAGCGATGTACGTAACGATGAATATCGACTATTGGGTCTGGAAGCAGTGGGCCAAGCCGGGGTTCTATGCAAGCATAGGATTGCTGATCCTCGTACTGATTGTAGGGATTGAGGTCAATGGCTCCAAGAGCTGGCTTGGTTTTGGTGCGTTTGGGATTCAACCCGGAGAGTTTGCCAAGCTAGGAGTTGTAGCTTTCTTGGCGAGATGGCTCGCTGACAATCAAAAGCAGATCGTATTGTTCCGAAAAGGTCTCATTCCAGCACTGGCCATTCCGATGGCATGTTTTGGTTTGATTATGCTGCAGCCGGATTTAGGGACAGGTACGGTTTTAACAGGTACCGCGATCGTGATGATCTTTGCGGCTGGTGCGAGAATCAGTCATTTCGCTGCTTTAGGGATGGTCGGGGTGGCTGGTTTCATCGGATTGATCTTGTCTGCACCCTACCGGATCAAACGCATCACATCGTTCCTTGATCCGTGGTCTGATCCATTGAATACGGGATATCAAATTATCCAGTCGCTCTACGCGATCGGGCCGGGCGGGCTTTTGGGACTTGGGCTTGGACAGAGTCGACAAAAGCACTTGTACTTACCCGAGCCGTACAATGACTTCATCTTCTCCATCGTGGCCGAAGAATTGGGCTTTATAGGCGGAACGCTCATTTTGCTTTTGTTCCTCTTGCTTTTATGGAGAGGAATGCGGACGGCGATTACGGCACCAGATTTATTCGGAAGCTTGCTGGCACTTGGAATCATCGGCATGATTGCCATCCAGGTAATCATCAATATTGGCGTGGTCACAGGGATGTTTCCCGTGACGGGAATTACATTACCATTTTTAAGCTACGGGGGTTCATCTCTTACGTTGATGCTGACAGGCGTGGGAGTCCTGTTGAACATTTCCCGTTTTTCTAGATAAGGATGTGAATGGATATGCGCGTCGTCCTAACAGGCGGTGGCACAGGTGGTCATATTTATCCGGCGCTTGCGGTGGCGAGGGAAGTTTCTCGCCAACATCCGCAGGCTGCCTTTTTGTATATCGGCAGTAAACATGGATTAGAAGCAGGGCTCGTTCCACGGGCTGATATTCCTTTTCAATCTGTCGAAATCAGTGGGTTGAAAAGAAAGCTCAGTCTGGATAATGTAAAAACAATCTGGAAGTTTATTCGTGCCGTGTCGGATTCCAAGCGCATGCTTCGTGAGTTCAAACCGGATGTTGTGATCGGGACGGGTGGGTACGTTTGTGGCCCAGTCGTGTACGCCGCAGCCAAGCTAGGGATTCCCACGCTCGTTCACGAACAGAACGTGGTACCGGGGCTGACGAATAAGTTTCTGTCGCGATACGCAAGCAAGGTTGCCGTTTCGTTTGCCGAGTCGCTCGCCTTTTTCCCTTCAGCTAAAACGGTACTGACGGGAAATCCACGCGCGACAGAGGTCATGCACGGAAACGCAGAGGCTGGACGCCGCTTTTTGGGTGTGGACCCAAGTAAGAAAATCGTCCTGATTTTCGGGGGCAGTCGTGGTGCACGGGCAATCAATGAGGCCGTGCTGTCCATGGTCGATCACATGTCCACGCTCACCGATACTCATTTTGTCTATGTGACGGGGGACGTACATTACGAGAAAATATCCGCTTCCTTGCGGGAAATGGAAAATGTCCCCGGCAACCTTTCCGTCCTTTCATTCGTCCACAATATGCCGGATGTTTTGGCTGCTACGCATGTGCTTGTCGGACGTGCGGGAGCTTCAACACTCGCTGAAGTAACGGCGCTGGGCGTTCCATCTATCCTGATTCCGTCACCGTACGTGACCAACAACCATCAGGAGAAAAATGCACGCGGACTGGAGCGGGCAGGTGCCGCACAGGTGATAGTCGAGCGTGAGCTGAGCGGGGATAGCCTGCTGCAATCGTTGACAGAGCTCTTACAAGATCAAGCGCGTTGGGAGCAAATGCGCAAAAGCTCCCTGTCACTAGGGATGCCACAAGCAGCTACAGATATCGTTGCACAACTGAGTGCACTGGTTCGTAAAAAATGATCAGATGGGCGATTGTCACGCCGATCTGGGCGGTCGCATAGTATGGAGCAAACACGTGATAAGAACTAGGTCCGACCTAGCATGTGTATCAGGAGGTTCACAGATGAAACAAATCGCAGATGAGTTGAGGCAAGCGGGTATCGAAAAAGTGTGGACCAATGAACCTCTCGCCAATCATACGACTTGGCGGATCGGGGGTCCTGCTGACTTGTTAATCCAGCCCAAGGATAAAGATTCCTTGCAGGCAGCCTTGCAAATTATCCATCGTCATGAAATTCCTTGGAGTGTAATCGGGCGCGGTTCCAACCTTCTGGTGAGGGACGGAGGGATACGCGGAGCCGTGCTCAAGGTGGCTGAGGGTTTGAGTCACTGCGAGTTCAGGGGCGAAGAGGTGTGTGTGGGTGCCGGATATTCCATGATCCGCCTGGCGATGGAAACGGGCAAGATGGGTTTGACAGGGATGGAGTTCGCGGGAGGTATTCCTGGTACGGTAGGCGGTGCCGTCTACATGAATGCAGGTGCGCACGGATCTGATCTTTCACGTATTCTTATTGATGCCGAGATCCTCTTTGAAAATGGTGAAAGGAAAGTGTTGACGAACGAGGAAATGAGCTTCAGTTATCGGACTTCACTCTTGCAAAAGAGAAAGGGCATCGTGATAGAGGCGCGGTTCCTATTGCGCACGGGTGATCGCAAGGAAATTGCGGCAACGCTCGCGGCAAACAAGGAACGGCGACGTCTGACGCAGCCTTTGCAAATGCCGTGTGCCGGTAGCGTGTTTCGTAATCCACCAGGTGATCACGCAGGCCGCTTGATTGAAGCGGCTGGGCTGAAGGGCTATCAAATCGGTGGAGCTCAAGTTTCGGAAAAACACTCAAATTTCATTGTCAATTGCGGAGGAGCCACGGCTACCGACGTCCTCACCTTGATTAACTACGTGCGGAGTACGATCCAGAGTCAATTTGGGATTGATATGCATCCGGAAGTCCTGGTGGTGGGCGAGGGGTAACACGGAGGTGAAAGTTTGGAGACTTTTGCGATCGAAGGCGGAAGACCTCTGTCCGGTTCGCTTCGGATCCAAGGAGCTAAGAACGCTGCTCTTCCCATACTTGCTGCCGCAGTATTGGCGGAAGGGCAATTCTATATCTATGATGTCCCCCATCTGAAAGATATCAAGGTGATGTTGGAAATCTTGGACTCTCTTGGGGCGAAAACGAAATACGAGGACGGTTGCGTTGATCTGGACACATCGTCTGTCTCCGTTCCGCTGGTACCAGATAATTTGATGAGTCAGATGCGATCTTCCATTTTTCTGGCTGGCCCACTATTGGCGAGATTGGGTGAAGTCACGATATCGAGGCCAGGTGGCTGTGACATCGGGGAGCGCAGAATTGATTTGCATTTATCTGGGCTGACAGCGTTGGGAGCCAAAATGGAAGAGTCGGAAGGCTACATTACATTTCGTGCCAAGCAATTGCGCGGAACCAATATCTTTCTATCCTTCCCCAGTGTGGGTGCGACGGAAAACATTATGATGGCAGCCGTATTGGCAAAAGGGACGACTCGCATCTGCAATGCTGCGAGAGAACCGGAAATCATTGATTTGCAAAACTTCCTGAACGCGATGGGAGCTCGTATCCGGGGTGCTGGTACGGACACGATTGAAATCACGGGTGTTCCCAAATTGCGTTCTGTCAGCTACCGAATCATTCCGGACAGGATTGTCACCGGAACCTTCCTATTAGCAGTAGGGGTGGCGCAAGGGCATGTGGAATTGACCAATACCTTGCCAGAACATCTCACTGCATTGATTGAAGTGGCTCGTAGCTGTGGTGTTGAAATCAAGACCCGCCATGATATAATGGAAATCAAAAGTACATCGCGTCCACGCGCCTACGACCGGATCATCACTTCGCCATTTCCGGGATTTCCGACTGATTTACAGGCGCAGTTGATGGTGTTTTTGTCTCAGGCTAGGGGAACGAGCGTTATCAAGGAGACTATTTTTGAGGGAAGATTCAAACATGTGAATGAATTGGCGCGAATGGGCGCCTCCATATACGTGGATTTAGGATCAGCCATCATTCGCGGTGTCAGCAAATTGACGGCGACGAATGTGGAAGCGACAGATCTTAGAGCAGGAGCAGCTCTGGTACTCGCTGGCCTTGCTGCAGAAGGAACGACGACAGTAAACCAGATCCATCATATCGACAGGGGATATGAGCGGCTCGAGCAGCAATTACGTCAGCTGGGAGCTAACATATCGCGGGCGTCGATATAACTGGGGAGAGCTAAGCGGCATAGTGCTATGCCGCTTTCCCTGTTTTGTATCATTACATATATTCCAATCCAATCCATTTATTTCTATTATTCATTATTATTTTGCGGGCGACAGCCTAGCATGGATGAGGAAGGATAGGGTCATGGCGGTATACGAGGAACGCATTCCGCAAGTCAAGCAACAACGCCCACGTCGACGGGGAAACCGCAAATTGGTCTTTCTGCTCGTGCTGTTTTTTTTAATCGTACTCATTATCGTATTCATTCGCTCTCCATACAGCAAAGTGCAAGAAATACAGGTGTTTGGTAACGACATCTATCCGGCGGAACAGATTATCAATCAATCTGGCTTGAAGAAGGATATGCAGTTTCTAAATGTATGGGAGGGCAGTGTCCAAAAAAATCTGGTTCCGCTAGAGGGCATCAAAGAGGTAACGATTAGCCGATCGTTCCCGGGTGTCATCCAGCTGCACGTGGAGGAACTGAGAAGGGTCGCTTTCTGGAACGGTCAGGACGGCACGCGCTACCCGCTGTTAGAAAACGGTTTTGTGCTCAAACAGATCAATTTCGCTGATCGTGTGGTGGACAGGCCCCTAATCAGCTCCTGGGCATCGCCTGAGCTGCTCCCGAATTTGGCCAAATCGTTGTCAAAGCTCTCACCTGCAGTTCTTGGAGAAATATCGGACATTACACTGACACCGACCGTTTATGATAAGCAAAGAGTTACCCTGTTCATGCGTGATGGCAACGAAGTGCGCAGTGTTGTCTACAAGCTGGACAAGATGTTGAACTGGTACCCGGCGATTGTAAAGGAGCTGCCAAAAGGCTCAAAAGGAGTGCTATCCCTGTTTGAACAGCCTTGGTTTGTACCATATGGGGCTGCAGGTGAAGCTGTTCCACTCCAGCAGACAGAGGATCAATCCCAAAAGCCGCAGTAATAAATAAAGGGGAAAGCAGACCATGAGTCGACGTCGCAAATTTCATCTGTATTTAACTGTCGTGACGTTTTGTACCGGATTTCTGGTCGCAACATCGATTGAGACCACGAAACTGACACGCAAAGAGCGTTTCAACGACCAGTTATTCCAACAAGAAACCCAGCTCAATGACCGGATTCTGTCAGAAAAAGAGCAGAACAGACATCTGGAAAATCAACTGATTGATCTACAGCGCCAGGTGGGTAAAGTAGAAGAGGCGATGGCCGAACGTAAATCGGAAGCAGCTGACGCACTGAGCCAACTCGAAGCGGCACGTATGCTGGCCGGTGTAGTCGCGGTTGAGGGGCCTGGGATCATCATTACGATGCAAGACAGCCAGAATGCTGCAAGCAACGCCGACATCGCCAATTACATCGTCCATGAGCAGGATGTTCGACTGGTTGTGAATGAACTGCGAGCAGCAGGTGCAGAAGCGATCAGTATTAACGGTCAGCGGCTGGTCAGCAATTCTTCAATCCGCTGTGTGGGGCCGACAATCATTGTGAATGGGATTAAGTCAGCGGCACCGTTTGTCGTGACTGCGATCGGAGACCCCATGACGATGGAGAGCGCCTTGAACCTTCCGGGCGGCGTTTTACACTCTTTGCAAGACTTTGTTCAGATCGATGTAGCCAAAAAGGACCATGTTCAGTTACCTGCATTTGTGGGTGACGCCAAAACAAAACACTCCTAGTTGAAGGATGCGTTTACCTATGTTGCAAAAAAGCCGTAAAATCACATTTATTCTTGCCATTATTAGTGCTATCATAGGTGTGATGTTGACAGTCCAGTTGCGAAGCAGTTTGCACCCCGTACACAAGGAATCTCGCAGTATTGCTGAGCTGCGGACGACTCTGCAAAAGGAACTGGAGAAACATAAGAACTTGTTGGCGGATATATCTAAGTACAATCAGTTGTACTACCAGTACGAAACCTCACTGAGCGAAGATGAGAGTATTTCGGTCATGAAAGAGGAGCTGGCCCGCAACCGCAGGATGGCTGGGATGGTCACGGTGGAGGGAGAAGGTGTCGTGCTCGAAGTAGTCGACGCAAAAATTCCTGATGAACACATCCTGGACGAAAATATGACGGCACCTGTCGTCGGTGATTATACGATCGACGATGAAGATTTACGGTGGTTAGTCAACATCTTGTTTGCGAATGGTGCGCAAGCCGTATCGATCAATGGTCATAGGCTGATTTCCACAACTGCGATCCGCAATGTGGGAGATACCATCCAGATCGATACCCGAACGATCCAGCCTCCTTACGAGTTAAAAGCATTAGGGGAACCAGACGTCTTGCTGTCCGCTTTAAAGCTTGAAGGAGTGGAAGAAAACTTTCAACTTGCGAATAAAAAGGTGCTAGCGGAAAAAAAGGACAAGCTCATGATTTCTGCCAATAACGAAACACGTGCTATCCAATATATGAAACCTGTAAAAGAAAAAGGAGATTCGTAACATGTGGCTCCCGCTTTTCGGACTGATTGTCGGTCTCGCTGTCGGCTTCTTGCTGGATTGGCGTGTGCCCCAGGAATATAGCAGCTATCTTTCCATTGCCTTGTTGGCCGGTTTGGATACAATCTTTGGTGGGATTCGTTCGTTTCTAGAGCGTACTTTTAATGTTCGGATTTTCCTGTCCGGATTCTTCTTCAATACGCTCTTCGCGGCCGGTCTTGCTTTTATTGGCGGATTTTTGGGGATCGATCTCTACCTGGCAGCCATCGTCGCGTTCGGCGTGCGCTTGTTCAATAATCTGGCAGTCATTAGGAGGATTGTTCTATCTCGCTGGATTAACCAGCAAGACTAGAATAAAAAATGGGAAGATGGTCATATTTTTACAAAAAATAAAGATGAAAAAAAGGGAATGGTTGTCCTGTGTGGAATAATTTATGCAGGTGTTCTCACATTTGCAAAATAAAAGTCGTAGCAAGGGAGGTGTCACAGGTTTGGTAAGCAACGAACTCATCGTCAGCCTAGATATTGGAACATCCAAAGTACGCGTAATGATCGGCGAAATCAACAACGGTTCCATCAACATCATCGGCGTCGGCCAATCGCACTCAGAAGGCATTAAAAAGGGCGTGATTGTCGACATCGACCAAACCGTGCATGCCATCCGGGAAGCGGTTGACCATGCAGAGCGCATGGTTGGCGTTTCGATCGAAGAAGTGTATGTCGGTATCACTGGGAATCATATTGAGCTGCATGAAACACAAGGGGTTGTCGCTGTATCCAGCGAAGACCGTGAGATACGAGAAGAAGACATCCAACGCGTTATTCAAGCAGCAAAGGTTGTTGCCATCCCACCGGACAGGGAAATCATTGAGGTCGTTCCAAAGGAGTATATTGTCGATGGGCAAGGTAGTATAAAAGACCCGCGTGGAATGATCGGTGTCCGATTGGAAATGGAAGGAACCATTGTGACCGGTTTGAAAACGGTTGTACATAACATTGTTCGTTGCGCCCAAAGGACGAATCTGCGAGTTGCTGGAATTTTCTTGCAACCGCTTGCGGCCAGTACCGTCGCTCTTTCCAAGGATGACAAAAACATGGGTGTCGTTTTAGTCGACATCGGTGCGGGTTCTACCACGATCGGTGTATTTGAACAGGGGAAACTGGCAGCTACCACCGTAATCGGCATCGGTGGCGACCACATTACCAGCGATATTTCGCTTGGGTTGCGCACACATACAGATGTGGCGGATCGGGTAAAGACGAAAAATGGCTGTGCTTTGATCGACGAAGCGTCAGAAGACGTGAAGTTCAAGGTAAACCGAATTGGTAGCGATGTTGAAAAGCAGTTTACGCAAGTGGATTTGGCCAATATTATTGAGCCGCGCGCTGCGGAAATATTCCAGCTAGTGGAAGATGCAGTCTACAAATTGGGCTTCCGTGATGAAATTGCGGGAGGCTATGTTCTAACAGGTGGTACGGTAGCTATGCCTGGCATGTTAGAGTTGGCCAAGGAAGAGCTGGATGCGCCAGTACGAATCGCTATTCCGGATTATATTGGAGTCAGGGATCCTGCCTACACCACTGGGGTAGGTTTGATTCAATATGCCTTGCAGTTGATGGAGCGCCGCAGTATACGCGTTACCCCCTCATTCAAAGGCACTCAGAAGCAAACCGTGTCAAAGCCGAAAGATGGCTCCGGTTTGATGGAAAAAGTGAAAAACTGGTTCAGTGAGTTTATTTAACGTGTAGGGATTTTTAAGCGAGATCGCTTGAAAATTCCGTAGCGCATGGCGGAGTGCCTCAGCGTCTGCTACTGGCATTACTTGGTAAAACTTTCCGTTGAACGCGGTCGCTCATCATTGAGCGTGCCTCGATTGAGGTTTTCTTAACGGCTGCTGCTGTTTTACATGACGATGGCGAATAATGGAATGTTTCGTTTTCTGCAAAAGGTGGAAAGAATCAACGAAATGTTACTTTGTTTGACTGGAGGCTTTAAGCAGACACGGAGCTTTCTTATGTTGAATTGGGGAGGACTAGCACTATGCTGGAATTTGATATGGATTTGGGATCCTTTGCGCGAATTAAGGTAATTGGATGCGGGGGCGGCGGTAGCAACGCCGTAAACCGTATGATCGCAGGTGGCGTGAAAGGGGTAGAATTTATTACTCTGAACACAGATGCACAAGCGCTCCAATTGTCTAGCGCGGACATCAAGCTGCAAATTGGTGAAAAATTGACTCGTGGTCTTGGTGCAGGAGCCAATCCGGAAATTGGGAAAAAGGCTGCTGAAGAGAGCCGCGATCTGATTGAAAACGCGCTGCGTGGAGCAGACATGGTATTCGTAACAGCAGGTATGGGCGGAGGTACGGGTACTGGAGCAGCGCCAGTTGTAGCTGAAATCGCTAAGGAATTGGGCGCACTGACAGTAGGGGTAGTCACTCGTCCATTTTCATTCGAAGGACGCAAACGTTCCCAGCACGGTGAAGCGGGTATTGCTGGCTTGAAAGAAAAAGTCGACACATTGATCGTCATTCCGAATGATCGATTGCTGGAAATCGTCGATAAAAATACACCGATGCTAGAAGCATTCCGTGAAGCAGATAATATCTTGCGCCAAGGGGTTCAAGGGATTTCCGACCTGATCGCCGTACCAGGTCTGATCAACCTTGACTTCGCTGACGTAAAAACGATCATGACCGAACGTGGCTCCGCTTTGATGGGGATCGGTATTGGCAGTGGGGAAAACAGGGCAGCAGAAGCAGCTCGCCGTGCCATTTCCAGCCCACTATTGGAAACCTCAATCGATGGTGCACGTGGTGTTCTGTTGAACATTACAGGCGGTACGAATCTGAGCCTGTACGAAGTGAACGAAGCAGCTGACATCGTGTCCTCTGCAGCGGATCCTGATGTGAATATGATTTTCGGTGCAGTGATCAACGAGGATTTGAAAAACGAGCTGCTTGTAACGGTGATTGCGACTGGTTTTGAACAATCACAAAGAACGGAGGCACCACGCCGTCCACAACAACAGCAAGTAAATCCATCTAGCAACAGACCTACGCCGGTATCAAATACGAACTCCAGTCGTGCCAAAGAAGAGGAAGACGACAAGTCCTTCTTCTCGATGAGCAATCTGGATAATCTGGATATTCCAGCGTTCCTGCGCAACCGTCGCCGCAATAAAAAGTAGAATCTGTCAAAACAAGCAAAGGCCTTGTTCCTCTTAGGGAACAAGGTCTTTTTTTCGTTTTCATTCTGTACTGAGTGAAAAATAGTAGAGTCAAAACGGAAAAAAACTTCTACAAAAAATCCAAAAATACACCGTCAAGAATTGACAGATTTTACATACACATTGATATATACTGCATTTACTAGCAACTGCAAGTCTAATGAAAAAGGCGAAAATGAGCACGGCAACTCCCACGTGTCTACAGTTAGCTAGGTTATTTTGGCCGGCGTGCAGGGAAGAGTCGGGAGGTGAAAAGCAGATGGTTGTGTATCTTGATATCATTCTACTCTTGAACATGGCTATTGATACCTTGTTGCTCTGGTTTACCGCTTATTTTCGAAAAGAACGCGTGATTTGGTGGAGAATGCTGCTCGCATCCTTGTTTGGCTCCACGTATTTGGCCTTTTTCTTTTTCCCTGCGTTTTCTTCGATGTATCAGTGGTCGATCAAGCTGCTCTTTTCCATCCTCATGCTATGGATCGCCTTTGGGAACAGAAGACTGCTGACTTTCACCCAGAACTTGATCATTTTCTACTTCGTCGCTTTTGTTTTTGGCGGAGGTGTCTTTGGCCTCCAGTACTTCCTTGCCCCGCAAAATGAAATCGTCAATGGACTGGTTGTGACGCACAACGACGGATTCGGAGTCGGTTTTAAGCCGACGCTGCTCATTCTCATCGCCGGGTTCACTATGGTGTACTTCCTGGGTAGAAAAAGCTACCGTGCCATTCAAGAGCCGCGTAAATTGGATGCCTTTCTCGTTGATGTTGCCGTGACACTGGCGGGAGAGAAGGTAATCTGTCGAGGGCTCGTGGATACAGGAAATCAGCTTCATGAACCGATCACGCGCATCCCTGTCATGATCATGGAAAGTCGCATGTTGGCACATCTGCTACCGCCGCCGCTTCTCCGACAAACCGATGAAAACGGTGGAGTGTGGGAGAAGCTGGACGGATACTGGGGAGAGCTTCCCATAGAGTGGCAGTCTCGAGTCAGGCTGATTCCTTACAGAAGTGTTTCACGCGGAATGGACTTTTTGCTGGCAGTTAAACCGGACCATGTCATCGTCTTGCAAGGCAGTACCCGATATGAGACCCACAAGGTGCTGATCGGCCTCAACCCTATTCCGTTGGCCGCAGACGGGCAATATCAGGCCATCGTGCATCCAGCAATGATGGAGACCTATTCTCAAGAATCGACCTTTATTCTCGAACAGGAGGGCTAATCATGTACGTAAAACTTCGCCTACAACTCCAATTGACCTGGTACCGTTTCCTGCTATGGATTGGTGCACGCGCTGAAGAAGTCTATTACATTGGCGGGAGTGAAGCCTTACCTCCACCACTGACCAGGGAAGAGGAGGAGGTCCTGCTTGGACGTCTGCCTTCTGGGGACCCTGCCGTTCGTGGGATGCTGATCGAGCGCAATTTGCGCTTGGTCGTCTACATCGCTCGCAAGTTCGAGAATACGGGAATCAACATTGAGGATTTGGTCAGCATCGGCACCATCGGTTTGATCAAGGCCGTCAATACCTTTGATCCTGATAAGAACATCAAGCTAGCGACTTACGCTTCGCGTTGTATCGAAAACGAGATTTTGATGTACTTGCGCCGCAACAACAAAATCCGTTCGGAGGTGTCATTTGACGAACCGCTCAATATTGACTGGGACGGCAACGAGCTGTTGCTCTCGGATGTGTTGGGTACAGAGAATGACACGATTTATAAAAATATCGAGGACCAGGTAGACCGTAAGCTTTTGAAAAAAGCGCTGGATAAATTGTCGGAGCGGGAACGCATCATTATGGAGCTGCGCTTTGGTCTGGCGGGTGAAGAAGAGAAGACGCAAAAGGATGTCGCCGATCTCTTGGGCATCTCCCAGTCGTACATTTCCCGTTTGGAAAAGCGAATTATAAAACGGTTACGAAAAGAATTCAACAAGATGGTCTAACGCATATTTTCCCAGTCGAGGGGGATACTGTTCCTAAACCGAATCAGATGGTGGCTTTTGCCACTTTCTTGTCGGCTACGCGTCAGTACGCGGCCTTTCAAGACAACCGGGTTAGGGACTTTTTTCTTGCTTCGAGGAGGGAAAGACGTGACGCGCAATAAGGTAGAGATATGCGGGGTAGATACCTCCAAGCTTCCTGTGCTGACCAACAAAGAAATGAGAGAGCTGTTCGAGCGTTTGCAGAGCGGCGAACTGGCAGCCCGTGAAAAGCTGGTCAACGGAAATCTGCGATTGGTCCTGAGCGTCATCCAGCGCTTCAACAATCGTGGAGAGTTCGTGGACGATCTGTTTCAAGTAGGCTGCATCGGATTGATGAAGGCGATTGATAACTTTGATCTCGGCCAAAATGTGAAGTTTTCCACCTATGCGGTTCCGATGATCATCGGTGAGATTCGTCGCTATCTGCGTGACAACAATCCCATTCGCGTATCCAGATCCTTGCGAGATATTGCTTACAAGGCCTTGCAGGTACGTGACAATCTGACTAACAAGCATTCGCGCGAACCCACCATTACAGAGATCTCTCAAGAATTAAACGTGGCAAAGGAAGATGTCGTGTTCGCTCTTGATGCGATTCAGGATCCCGTTTCTTTGTTCGAGCCGATCTATCAAGACGGCGGAGACCCGATCTACGTCATGGATCAAATCAGCGACGAAAAAAACAAGGACGTGACATGGGTAGAAGAGATCGCCTTGCGTGAAGGCATGCAGCGTCTGGGTGACAGGGAAAAAATGATTTTGTCGATGCGCTTCTACGAAGGGAAAACCCAGATGGAAGTCGCAGAGGAAATCGGTATTTCACAAGCTCAGGTTTCACGACTAGAAAAAGCGGCAATTGCCCATATGCAAAAACACGTGCAATCGTAATGCAAATCTAACATAGGAAGACCCGAGGGCATTGTCCGCTCGGGTTTTTTTGTATGAAGATCACCTTAGACGTTTTTTGAACAGAAAGGACATATTCATTTCTCCACTCATATACTACAAGTAACGGAGAAAAGTAGGTGAGGGAGAATGGTGAAAATCTCTGACTTCCAGACCAAAGAAGTAGTGAACATTTTGGACGGGAAGCGGCTCGGTCAAATTTCCGATTTGGAAATTGATTTGCGCCACGGACGGGTAGAGGCCATTGTCGTACCGGGACCGGGAAAGTTTCTGGGCTTTTTTTCATCTGGGAACGATTTTGTGATTCCTTGGCGCAATATTGTAAAGATCGGAAAAGATGTCGTGCTTGTGCGAATGGAAGAAGCGCTCCGGGTAGATTCGAGAACCTCCGGTGGAGAGGATTACAGAGAGTAGGGAAAGAAAGGCGGGGATCCGCCTTTTTTTCGCTTGGCGGAGCCAAGTTTTCTAATCTTTTCGGCTATGGTATGATAAGCCATAAGAGGAAGGTGACAACATGAGAGAGCCGTTTGTCATGGCAGAGGAGAAGCCATTTTTACATCTGCAGGAATGGGAAGATCGTTTTCCCGGTTTAGTAGCAGGGTTTACGATTCGCACGGGAGGGGTAAGTGTAGTACCGTACGGGTCTTTTAATATGGGGTTGCACGTTGGCGATGACGCTGCACATGTCGTAGCCAATCGAAAGGCGCTCGCAGAGCAGCTGCAGATTCCTTTCGAGGCGTGGACATGTGCAGATCAGGTACATGGAAATCAGGTGTGCCAGGTGGTGGCAGCAGGAGCAGGCAGAGAGAGTCTGGAGAATGTCATTCGAGCAACGGATGGACTGTTCACAGAAAAAGCAGAAGTTCTTTTGGCTTCTTTCTACGCGGATTGTGTTCCGCTATTTTTCCTTGATCCTGTATCAGGGGCTATAGGGCTCGCCCACGCAGGGTGGAAGGGCACAGTCGGACGTATTGCCGAGGAAATGGTGATAGCACTGGAGAGTCAGTACCAGGTGAAAAGGGAGAACTTGCTCGTCGCGATCGGCCCTTCCATTGGTGGTTGTTGCTACGAGGTAGATGAGCGAATCATGGCCCAAGTACGTGTCAGTGCAAAAAAGTGGGAAGGCTCTGTAACGCCATCCGAGAATGGACGGTACATGCTCGACCTGCGCAAACTGAATACCGAAATCTTGCTTGAGGCAGGCATATCCCCAGCGAATATTGCCACGACGGACTGGTGTACAAGCTGCCGTACAGATATATTCTTTTCCCACCGAAAAGAAGCAGGTGCTACGGGAACCACTGGGCGTATGGCTTCGTTTATCGGATGGAAAAACAGGAAGGGAGAAGGTAGTGCGTCATGAGTATGGACATGGAACTGTTAAAGGAACGGATGCAGGCGATTGAGGAAAGAATACAGGCAGCGTGTGACCGATCTAATCGTAAGCGCGAGGACGTGAAAATCATTGCGGTGACGAAATATGTTGATGCTGAGGCAATCCGCGATTTATTGGACGCCGGAATTGAGCACATCGGGGAAAATCGCGTGCAGGATGGCTTGCCGAAGTACGAGCAATACGGGGATCGAGGCACCTGGCATTTTATCGGCCACTTGCAGACCAACAAGGCGAAAGAAGTCGTAGGACGTTTTCCGTACATTCATTCATTGGATCGTTTGTCCCTCGCGGAAGCGCTGAACAAACGCGGGGAAACGTTGAATCAAGTCGTATCTTGTTTTTTACAGCTGAATATTTCGGGAGAAGAGACAAAATTTGGGCTTAGTCCCAATGATGTATTGGCTTTTTTGCAGGAAACCAGTAATATGAAACATATAAAGATCGTTGGATTAATGACGATGGCGCCTGTTGTCGAAAACGAGGAAGAGGCACGTCCAGTATTCAAGGGTCTCTATGAGTGGAAAGAACGCATCAATGAATGGGCATTTCCTCATGCACATGTAGAGGAACTATCCATGGGTATGTCAAGTGATTTTGAAGTGGCGATAGAAGAAGGAGCAACATATATCAGACTGGGGTCCGTATTGGTCAAGCCTTGATACGAAAACCAGCCTAGCTGGCTGCACAGCGATGTGAGAGAGGAGGAGAAAGTATGGGTGTTATGAACAAATTGATGGGGTTTTTGGGATTGGAAAACGAAGAGTACATCGAAGAGACAGTGGAAGAGGATCACGACGATCATGAGTCCTCCAATAAACGACAAATGACGAACAGGGCGAATAACGTGGTTCCTTTCCAAGCACGGGAAAAGGAGGGTATTCGTTTGATCCTCTGTGAACCCCGTCACTACAGTGATGCGCAAGACATTGCGGATAACCTTCGTCATCGCAGACCGGTTGTGGTGAATCTGCATCGAGTGGAGAAGGATCAGGCGAAACGGATCATCGACTTTTTAAGTGGGACGGTTTATGCACTGAACGGCGATATTCAGAAAGTCGGAGACACCATCTTTGTTTGCACGCCTGACCACGTGGACATTCAAGGTACGATTTCCAGTGTGATGGAAGAGTAACGAATCAACGACGAAAAAAAGGGTGAGGGAATGGGTTACCTGCTAACGGTGCTAGATTTTTTGTTTACGGTTTATCAATACATGATTATTGCTTACATACTGATGTCTTGGGTTCCGCAAATGCGCGAGACCGGGATTGGCCAACTGCTAGAGCGTTTGGTTGAGCCGTATTTGGCTCCATTTCGACGTTTCATTCCGACCCTCGGTTTTATCGACATTTCACCGATTGTCGCATTGATCGTTTTGCGCTTGGCTTATAGTGGGTTGCTCTCCATCCTGTATAAACTTCTCTAGGCGAGTGAGTATATGAGTATCTTTGATCATTTTGGAAAAGATGAACGTCCCTTTGTCGAACGGGCGCTGGAAATGCTGACGCTGGTAGAGCGGAAGCAGGCCATGCGCCTTACTGATTTTCTGGATCCGAGGCAAGTCATGATTTTTCAAAGTCTGGCTTCCCAGGTGCAGGATGTGTCCGTATCGGTCCACGGTGGTTATGACGGGGCAGAGCGCGTGCGAGTCATCCTGCATCCAGATTATATGACAGTAGAGCAGGATGACTATCGACTGGCTTTGCTGCATGTTCAGGCGGATCAACGTTTCCACGTACTAGAGCACCGCGATGTCATGGGAGCCGTTCTAAACGTGGGAATGAAGCGGGAAAAGTTCGGGGACATGCTGACAGATACCGATGGCTGCTATGCAATTGTGGCGGAGGAAGTAGCGGACTTTGTTTGTGCACAGGTGACGCAGATCCATCGGACATCCGTCCAGTTTGAGCGCAAAGCGTGGGAGGAATTTTCCCCGCCTGCCCCGCGATTTACCGAGAAAACGATCACTGTGCCGTCTCCGCGCCTCGATGCCATCATCGGTGAGGTTCACAATATGTCACGCGCCAAAGCATTGGTCCCCATCCGTGGTGGAAAAGTAAAAGTGAACTGGAAAGTCGTTGAAGACCCATCTCAATCGTTACAGGCAGGAGATATGGTCTCGATGGCAGGATTTGGGCGCTTTAAAGTGCTGGAAGTAGCGGGACCCACTCGCAGTGGCAGGATTCGCATGATTGTGGGACTGGTTACATAAGATGTAGGAGAGCACAAAAATTTGCAAAATACGGCAGGAACTACAGCTAATCCTGTCGAAACTATATGACAATGATTATCGGGAAAAGTGGGGGGTTCATGTGCCTTTAACGCCGTTGGATATACACAATAAAGAATTTAGTACTGGCTTTCGCGGATACAACATTGACGAAGTAAATGAATTTCTGGATCAGGTCATTAAAGATTTTGAACTCCTGATAAAAGAAAAAAAGGAAATGGAAGAGCGCATTGCCATCCTCAATGAGCGTGTGGATCATTATAAGAGCTTGGAAGAAAACTTGAGTAAATCGATCTTGGTTGCGCAAGAGACTGCAGAAGATGTCAAATCAAACGCGCGCAAAGAAGCGCAGCTGATCTTGAAAGAAGCAGAGAAAAATGCAGACAGAATCGTCAACGAAGCATTGGCCAAGTCCCGTAAGATCGCAATCGAAATTGAGGAATTGAAAAAACGCGCTTCGGTGTACCGCATGCGTTTCCGGACGCTGTTGGAAGCCCAGCTGGAAATGCTGGAAAACGGTGCATGGGACGATATCGAGCAAGCTGATTCGGCTGTAGCTGTTGAATAAAACATTGACGTTCTGTTGATGATGGTACTATAATGAAAAACAACTTTGTCATAAAAACAAATACATCCAATAGACGATGATCGGGACGAGTATGTGAGCAAGCACTGCCAAGCGAGTCGGGGATAGGTGAGAGCCCGGCGAGTAGCATTCACAGAAAATCACCCGGGAGTTCAATAGCCGAAATCTTATCGTGTACGAACACGGTGAGGGAGTAAGTGAGCGAGTCATTCCCGTTACGAATGAGACAAGTGGAACGAAAAGTGACTTATGGCTATCGTGCATAAGCGTTCGTTCAATCTGGGTGGTACCACGGGAGCCTTCTCTCGTCCCTTTCTAGGGATGAGTGAAGGCTTATATTTATTTAGGAGTGAATGTAGCCATGGATTACAGCAAAACTTTATCGCTGCCAAAAACGGATTTTCCGATGCGCGGCAACTTGCCAAACCGGGAGCCTCAAATGCAGTCTTCCTGGGAAGAGATGGATATTTACAAACTCGTTCTGGAACGTACAGAAGGTCGTCCTTCCTTTGTTTTGCATGATGGTCCTCCCTATGCAAACGGGGATATCCATATTGGACATGCGCTGAATAAAATTCTCAAGGACTTTATCGTTCGCTATAAATCGATGGCTGGCTTCTATGCCCCGTACATTCCAGGTTGGGATACACACGGACTTCCGATTGAACAAGCGATTGTCAACGCGCAAGGATTGGATCGACGCAGTATTGAAGTCAATGATTTCCGCAAGCGTTGCGAAGAGTATGCATGGTCTTACATCGACAAGCAGCGTGACCAATTTAAACGCCTGGGGATCCGTGGCGATTGGGAAAACCCGTACGTAACGCTTTTGCCTGAATACGAAGCGAATCAAATCCGCGTGTTTGGAGAAATGGCGAAAAAAGGATACATCTATAAAGGTCTTCGCTGTGTGTACTGGTCACCATCTTCTGAGACTGCCTTGGCTGACGCGGAAATCGAGTACAAAGACAAACGTTCTCCTTCCATCTATGTGAGCTTCCAAGTGGTAGATGGGAAAGGCCAATTGGATAACGAGACAGGTGTAGTCATCTGGACAACCACACCTTGGACGATTCCTGCCAACCTGGCGATTACCCTGCATCCTGAATTGGAATACAGTGTTGTGAAAGTAGACGGTCGTAAATTCCTCGTGGCGAGCGGTTTGGTGGAAGCAGCCAGCAAGGAAATCGGCTGGGAAGGCGTAGAGGTACTCTCTACTCACAAAGGTCAAGACCTTGAGGGAGTCGTAACGCAACACCCGATCTACGACCGTACATCCCCGATCATCTTGGGCGAGCACGTGACTATCGACGCTGGTACCGGTTGCGTTCATACTGCACCTGGTCACGGGGAAGACGACTTTAACGTTGGACAAAAATACAATCTGGGCGTACTGTGCCCAGTCGACCATGAAGGAAAAATGACGAGTGAAGCTCCAGGCTTTGAAGGCCTCTTCTATGAAGACGCGAACAAAGTCGTTACGGAAAAGCTGAAAGAAAATGACGCGCTGCTCAAACTCAGCTTCTTCACTCACTCTTATCCGCACGACTGGCGAACCAAAAAACCAGTTATCTATCGTGCGACAGAGCAATGGTTTGCGTCCATCGACGGATTCCGTGAGCAAATGCTGGAAGCCATCAAACAAGTGAAATGGATTCCACATTGGGGCGAAACTCGTCTCGCGAACATGATTGCAGATCGTGGTGACTGGTGCATTTCCCGTCAACGCGTATGGGGTGTTCCTATCCCAATCTTCTATTGCAAATCGTGTAACGAACCGATCATCAACGATACGACAATCAACCATATTGCGGACTTGTTCCGTAAAGAAGGTTCTTCTGTCTGGTTTGCTCGCGAAGCAAATGAGCTCGTGCCAGAGGGCCTGTCTTGCACCAAATGTGATTGCAAAGATTTCCGTAAAGAGACAGATATCATGGACGTATGGTTCGATTCCGGTTCCAGCCATGTAGCAGTGCTGAAAGAACGCGGCATCAGCTGGCCAGCTGACCTGTACCTGGAAGGCTCCGACCAATATCGCGGTTGGTTTAACTCTTCGCTGTCTACCAGCGTAGCGGTGTTTGGTACCGCTCCTTATAAAGGAGTCCTGAGCCACGGCTTTACACTGGATGGCGAAGGCCGCAAAATGTCCAAGTCGCTGGGGAACACCATTGTTCCACAAGAGGTCATTAACAATCTGGGAGCAGACATTTTGCGCCTGTGGGTAGCTTCTGTGGACTATCAAGCTGACCAAAGGATCTCAGATGCCATCCTTAGCCAGATCGCTGAAGTGTACCGAAAAATCCGCAATACGTTCCGTTTCCTGCTGGGGAATCTGGACGGATTTGATCCGTCGAAAGACCGTGTAGCGTACGAAGAGCTCGGTGAGCTGGATCGTTATGTACTCGCGAAAGCAGCGAAAATGGTAAAACGTGTTCGCAAGGCGTATGACGAATACCAATTCCATACCGTTTTCCATTCCGTTCGCAATTTCTGCGTGATCGATCTGTCTGCGTTCTATCTGGATATTTGTAAAGACCGCCTGTATGTGGAAGCACCTGATAGTCTCAAACGTCGGGCTGCCCAAACGGTCATGTACGATTGCCTTCTGAATCTGGTGAAGCTGGTAGCACCACTGCTGCCACATACATCAGACGAAGTATGGGGCTTCATCCCAGGTGTGGATGCGAAGAGCGTTCAACTGACCGACATGCCAGAAGCCAACGAACAGCATTTGAGCATCTCGGAAGAAGAAGAGAGCAAGTGGGATGCATTCCTCGCGGTTCGCGATGAAGTTCTGAAAGCGATGGAAGAAGCTCGTCGTAACAAAGTATTCGGCAACTCCGTAGACGCGAAGCTGGCGCTCTATCCTCAAACAGAGGAGGTCGCGAAAACGTTGGCAGCTATGGACGATCTGGCTGATCTGTTCATCGTGGCAGATGTGGAGCTGCATGCGCTAGGTACGGTAGCACCGGCTGAAGCAACACAGCTGGAAGGCATCGCGGCAGTCGTATCCGCTGCCAATGGTGTTAAATGCGAACGTTGCCGCGTCGTGAAGCTCGATGTAGGATCTCACCCATCCTTGCCGACCATATGCGGTCGTTGTGCCGATATTGTGGAAAAACATTACGCACACGTAGCTGAATAAATCATAAGATATCAAGACCTGCCATTTTCGAAAAGGGAATGGCAGGTTTTTTCTGTTTTCATCGTGCAAAGGAAACACATGGGGACAGTGTTAATCGGTTATTTCAGCACGCGCCAAGACATACTACCTCGTGAGGAAACCAAACGAAGGGTGGTGTCTGGCGTGGACCAAGACAAACTGGCACTTTTTCGAGTGAAGTTGCTGGAGCAAAAAAAAGAATTGGAAGATCGCGTGCAGGACCATTACGGCATGAGAGAACCGATGACGACTTCTTTGCAGGAGTTTGCCATGTACGATAACCATCCCGCCGATATAGGCAGTGAATTGTTCGAGCGGGAAAAAGATTTGGCTTTGGATAGCCTGGATAGAGAGACGCTGAAAGAAATCGATCAGGCACTGACACGCATGGATGAAGGAACGTACGGTACGTGTACGGTATGTGGAGAAGCAATTCCAGTGGAGCGGCTAGAGGCTTTGCCACAGACCCAAACCTGCAAGGAGCATGCACCTGCACCGTCGATCAACGATTCGCGTCCGATTGAGGAAGAGTTTATGATGCCTCCGTTTGGTCGCACATCCCTAGATGAAAAAGAGGGGCAAAATGGATTTGACGGGGAAGATGCATGGCAAATTGTCGAAGCCTGGGGTTCATCCAGCACACCATTTTCCTATGTAGACAACGACAAAACCGACTACAAGGAAATGTATATCGAAAGTGATGAGCCAGATGGTTTTGTAGAGTCTGTGGAAGAAATCGGGTATACCGATATCGAAGGGTATAGTGGCCAGGATAGTGTCCATTTTATGCGAAGCGGGACCTACGAGGAATACATGCGTAAAGGCGAAGGGAAAGGTAATTACTTGAATTACGATGATTATGAAGACGAAAGAGCAGAGCGGGAAGGGCGAAATGATTTGATGTAGCCGGGGGAGATCAGCAAGCATGCAAATCGAACGTGTGGAAACGTATCCGATGCTCTATAGGCTTTCAAAAGCTTATGGGGACGCGAATGGTTACAAGCGTTACCGTACGTCCTACTTGATCCGCTTGATCACAAGCTCAGGCATCGACGGGTGGGGGGAGATCATCGATTGGCTTCCTACGCTGGATCGAGGCTTTCAGGATCGGATCACCCCCTATCTGCTCGGAAAGCAGGCGACTGACAGACTGAATCTCGTGGACGTGATCAGTAAATGGCATCAGCGATCAGCTGCGGGAGTCAGCATGGCGTTGACTGAAATCATCGCTAAACATGCAGGATTGTCCGTATGTGATCTTTGGGGGGGCAAATTCCACCAGCAGATCCCTGTATATGCCTCCTTTCAGTCTTACTGGGAGCAGGAGGACTGGATGGAGCGCTCGATTCGACTGGTCAGTGAACAGATCAGTGACGGGCACAAGCAGATTAAAGTAAAGATCGGTGGTCGAGCGATTGCCGAAGACCAGAAGCACATCGATCAGCTCATGAAGACAATACCGTCAGATGTTCTGGTGGCCGTAGATGCGAATCAGAGCTACGATTTATCCCATGCACGATTTTGGGAACGAATCTTTATTCGTTATCCCAACTGGATGTGGCTGGAGGAGCCGATGCCGCTCGATCGTCCACAAGAGTACGTGAAGCTGAGATCCGCTATCCAGGTACCAATTGCAGGGGGAGAGAATCTGGTTCGCTGTGCTCAATTTTTACCGCTGTATCAGTCGGGTGCGCTTGATATTGCACAGCCTGATTTGCTGCATACGGACGGCATTGACGCTTACCGAACTCATCTGCAAGTCGCACGACAGTTTGGCTATCGGGTTTCTCCTCATTCATTTGATGGAAGCCTGGCGAGACTGTATACCTTGTTCGCGCAGGCTTGCTTACCTGCATGGTCAAAAATGGACACAGACCCCATCGAGCCAGTCGAATGGGACGCGATGGAGAACCCCTTTTCCCATTTGTTTCTTTTACAACCCGTGAACGGAAAGGTATCGATTCCAAATGGAGTGGGAATCGGCATCGAACCGAATTGGGAGTTGATTAATGCGATGCGCTGGGATGGCAGCGTATACGTATAAAAGAAGGAGTCGCGTATGGCACAAAATGCGAAAAATCTCATTGGCTTGACCGGGATACCACTCGTCATGGTACTGGGCAATTCCATGCTGATTCCTGTTTTGCCGACTATGAAAGCCAAAATGCATCTCACGTCCTTGCAGACTAGTTTGCTCATCACCGCCTTTTCCATCGCAGCAGGCATTGTGATTCCGTTTGCAGGGTATTTATCAGACAGGTTTGGCCGCAAGATTGTCATTATCCTTTCTCTCGTCGTATATGGACTGGGAGGGCTTGTAGCTGGTCTAGCTGCCTTGTGGTGGGACAAACCGTATTCCATCATCATGATAGGGCGTGTGCTGCAAGGGATAGGGGCTGCTGGAACTGCACCAATCGCCATGGCTTTGGCAGGGGATTTGTTCAAGGGAGCTTCGGAGAGCAAGGCACTCGGTCTTATGGAGACTTCAAATGGCTTGGGAAAAGTACTGAGTCCCATTTTCGGCTCCCTGCTTGCTTTGATATCCTGGTACATGGTGTTTCTGGCATTTCCAATCATTTGCGGAGTTGTACTTGTACTGTTTTTGTTTTTGACGAAAGAAAAAAAGCAGGAAAAGCAGCCTTTGCCCATCAAACAGTATTTGCATTCCATCGGACAAGTGTTCAAGCAGCACGGGAAATGGCTCATACCTGCCTTTTTTATTGGGAGTATCTGTCTGTTCACGCTGTTCGGAGTGCTGTTTTACCTGTCTGATTTACTGGAAGAAAAATATAAGATCGATGGTGTCATAAAAGGCGGCTTCCTGGCGATTCCACTGCTCGTCATGAGCATCGCGGCTTACGTGACCGGCTTGATCATTAAGAAAAAGCTGGGACTCATGCGTTGGTTTGTCATCGTAGGCATGTTTATGCTCTGTGCCTCTTATGTACTGGCCAGCTTTGTCAAGGGAGCGTATGCGCTTATCGGCATATTGGTTATTGGCAGTATGGGGACGGGGTTGATCTTGCCCTGTTTGAATAGCATGATTGTCGGAGCGGTACAGAAGGCGGAGCGAGGGATGATTACGTCGCTGTACAGTGGTGTACGTTTTATCGGAGTGGCGGTAGGTCCACCGATCTTTACATGGTTACTTGGCATCTCTCGCACAGTCATGTTTAGTTCAATTGCGGGTCTGTCACTTGTGTTTGGAGTCGTTGCGATCTTTTTTCTGAAGCCAAAACAAGCACAGCAGCAGACACAGGCAGCGGGTGCACAGAGTCCAAAAGATCAAGAGACAAAAGCCTGGCGACAGGTCTCAGAAATACTGGGGATAGAGCCTCAATCAACGGAGGAGAAAAGAAAAGAAGATGCGGTGGAGAAGTTCGGGTTTGATCCTAATGAGTTGATCAAACAGGTGTTGTCCGGAAAAAAGGAAAAGGAAAAAAACTAACAGGCATTCCCCAGTCAGTCTCGTTCCTACGAAATCGTAGAGGGACGGGCCGATATGGGAAATGCCTGTTTGTCGCTTTAATCCGGTTGAGCGAATCGATGTCCGGAAGCGTGAGCAAGTGCCAGTGGGTAGACATCATCGTAGAGCAACCTGCTAAACTGTGGATCTCCTTTTACCTCCGTAGGAATGGTGTCAAAAAGAATGGTCTGGGCTACATCGGTTCCAGAAGGAATCTCGGTGTAATGCAAGACGCGAGCCACGTAAATATCTTTTATCATGTAGTTGTCGATGGTGTATTGACCGATACGCTCGATCCCTTCCAGTACGGCTCCCGTTTCTTCGTACACTTCACGGACAGCGGCAGCCAGACTACTTTCGCCTGGCTCAATTTTTCCACCGGGTAATTCAATCCCACGCGTGCGATGGCGTGTGAATAATAATTTGCCTTGCCAAAAAGGAAAGATTAGGACATGGCGAGCCTCGTTTTGACGATAATCGCTGGGATCAAACGTCAGTTCAACAGGCAAGCCAAAATCATCTCGAAAAGCATGCATGACTGGCTCTCCTTTACGTGCGCCTAAAGGCTCATGGGTGTTGAATCTGGAGCGAAATATGTTTGACGGCTTTCATTGCTTGCCCAACAGCCAGCGACAAGCTTGCGTAAGATGCGCCATTGCTCACGTCACCGAGGGCGTAGATCCATTCGGGAGAGGTTCGCTGGAAATCATCCGTTTGCAGGTATCCGTCTCCAAAGGTCGCCAAAGATGGAAAGGAATCGCTGTTACCGTGGACGCCAATCCGCGGCAGAATCCAATCCACCACGATTTCATAGGGCTGTCCGGAACCGACGGAGCGTAGCTTTAGGGCAATTTTTTCATCTCGAACTTCATATGTATCGATTTGTGTCTCCCAGAAAACTCGCAGATTAGGTAGTTCATCCAGTCGTGTAGTCCACTGGGTACGAGCACGCAGATGATGACTTCGAATAAGGAGATCAACACGGTTTGCGAATTTGCTGAGATTAGCAGCGCTTTCCAACGCGCGATCACCACCGCCGATGACAGCGATATCCTGACCAGTAATTAAAGGCGCTTGAGCCGTGGTAGAAAACTCGGTTGACAAGACACGCGAGCAGCCTTCCAACGCAGGAATGACGTTTGCACTCACTCCGGTTGCGACGATGACAAAATCGGCCTGATAGCTGTTTTTGGTTGTGGTAACGATATGTGTGAGAGGATCGATGGAAATGACGGCTTCTTCTAAACGCGGATGGAGCGTTTGGATAGCGGGATGCAGCTTCAAATCCTCTAGCAAGTCATATCCATGGGGATAGACGCGAGGAGGAAAATCCACGATTTCATTGCGGATATGCAACAATTGTCCACCTATATGATCCGCTTTTTCTACGAGCAGACAGGATAATCCTAATCGTTGGCACCAAATAGCCGCGGACAGCCCCCCGATGCCGCCACCTGTGATCAGCACCTGTACGTGTTCCACTCTCAGTCCCCCCGATTCCCATAACCTCCATAGAGGTTTTCTTAATTTTAGACTACCTGTTTCGCTTCCAGAGTGCAAGAACGTTCAGTGGATTCGCTTTGCCTAACGATCGCCAGTATTCTACAAATCGTCGGGAGAATGTGGTAAAATGGGACATGATTTTCCAGAATGTTAAGAGAATAGTAAGGTGATGCGGAAATTCGACGAAAAAAGGAGTTGACCAACGTGCCCGCAAAAATGGAAAAACCTCAAGCTCCTTCGAACCAGGCGAGCAAAAAGAAGCGGCGTGGACGGCGAAGCAAAAAAATGTATGTGCTCCTGGCCAGTTGCCTTTTTCTCTGTTTACTGGCAGTCGGAGTTGGATTTGCACTCAGTGAAGTGGATGAAACGTTGGATATCGTTACAGATGATCCGTACAAGCTCCCCGATCAGCCGAAAGTAGAACAGCCTTATGAACAAAAGAAATCTCTTTCTTTCGTGATCGTGGGATTGGATACGCGAAAAAATATTGGAATGTTGAATACGGATGTTCTGGTCGTGGCCGTAGCGAATCCGGTGACGCAAAAGCTGACGATGGTGTCTTTACCTAGGGATACTCGCGTACAGATTCCAGGGTACCCCGGCTATCACAAAATTAACGAAGTCTTTGCTCTGGGAGAAGATATCAAGAAAAGAGCGGAGAGCAAGGGGCAGCCTGTGACGGAAAACGGGATGACTTTGTTGAAAAAAACGCTTGAGCACATGCTAGGTGTATCAGTAGGGCACTACGTCCAACTGGATTTTGAGGGCTTTACCGCAGTCATCGACAAGCTGGGTGGCGTGAAGGTAGATGTGGACAAAGATTTGGTCTACGAATTGCCGCAAGAAGGTGTGTACCGTAATTTGAAAAAAGGGTCACAAGTACTGAATGGTGAGCAAGCGCTGGGATTTGTTCGCCATCGGTTGGACAAGCGTGGTTCTGCCTATAATTCCAGTGACTTTGACCGGAACAGACGTCAGCAACAAGTGATCAAGGCAGTAGCAGATAAGGTAACGTCTGTTGACGGCATCGGCAGTTTGACCGCAGTTTTAGAAACGGTAGGCAAGCACATTCGGACCGACTTGTCCAAGGAACAGATCAAGGGATTAGCCATGGATTTTGGTACGATTTCGTCAGGAAATATGATTTCCCTCGATAATGGAGCCGTTTGGAGTTCTCCGTATTCGCTTTGGCCAAGAGAGAAGATGGAAGCCGTTCGTACGAGTCTTCAGACTGAGCTGGGCGTGACAGAGGTGATTGCCAATGCGGACCTCAGTGACGCGGCGATCGCTGAAGTGGCGAAGGCAGAGATCAAAACGCAGCCAAAGCCGGCAACGAAACCGCAAACGACAACGCCACAGTCGACCAAGGAACAACCGAAGAATACGAATCCTTCGAAAGGGACGACTACTCCAAGCCCTCCGAAGCAATCAGAAACAACGACCGATCCAGCTCAAACTGATCCAGCGAATGGGCAAGCGGGCCAGGAAGAGCAGCCGTATTCCCCGGATATGCCTCCTCCTGACATCTTGGCTCCATCTGCACCGGTTGAAAGTGTCGACAGTGGACAAAACGGAGTGTAGCACCTCTGCTAGGCTTTCGTACATATACTGCAGGAGAAAACATCGCTTCATTGGATTCCTGACCTGAATAAAGGAAAGGAGTGGCGTGTACGTGAAAAACCTGCAGGAGACAATGAAACAACTTCAGAAGACTTCCGAGAGCCTTTCGAAATTAAGCCTGGATCAGGAGCATCCATGGAAGGCGTTGAGCCAAATGAACCAGATCCTAGACACGAATTTCTGGGATCATCTGGTGAATTTGACGGGTCACTCTGCAGCGCAGGCAACGAGTCAAGCGAGTGAGGTCGTCCCAGCCGTTTCAAAATCAAAGAAAAAACAGAAAGAAAAAGCACCGATCATCATGCACAAAAGCGACATCGATCAGTTTCCTGTGACAGACATTTTCCAGACAGAGCATTTGATAATTGTCTGCTGTGAGTTGCCAGGCTTTGCGCGTGAGAGTCTGGAGGTCACGCTGACGGAGCAGCGGACGCTAGAGTTGAAAGGGACGATCAAAAAGCACGAGCATTCCCGTTCCTGTATTCAGGAAGAACGATCTTCCGGGACGTTCTACAGACAGATCGAGCTCCCTGTAGCCGTCAGCACAAAAGGCATGAAGGCCCAATATCAAGATGGATTACTCGAGCTGTATATACCGAGGGATGGAACGCCGCGTGAGAGGAAGACCACCTTTCGGGCAAATTTGTAGAGGAGGATGAATCCCTCCTCTTTTTTTTGGCTGCGCACAAGTGCATGTCCATTTTAAAAACAAAGGCAGTGCTAATGTGGCCCATTAACACTGCATCAAACATTACCGACAAGTGGTTGATCCACGACACTAGGATCAAGGGTGTTTGTGGAGCTGGCACCGTTGATCGTATTTACGAGGTTCCCTGTATTACCGCCACCTGAGCCGGTAAACGTTTTGGACGCGCTTTTTGGAGATATGTTTAGTGTGTCTCCAAAATTGACGGTTCCCGAGTTGCTGTTGATATTGACTGCTCCTATGACTGAAGGCAACGATATCTCCTCCCTTCACATTCGCCACCATCGGCCTAGCGTTGGTCACGGACTAGGTGCCGAATATTTTTGACGCGGGTTTCCAATTGCACGCATTCGCTCGAACCGATGTGAATGACAGATGAAGCAGCAGAAAAGGATACGTTCACTTTGTCTACCCGGATCGAGGGGGTTTCATGAAACGTAAGGAGGCAGATGGGTTCCTGATCGACAGGGAGAGGAAGTGGTTCCCAAAAGGCAGTGTAATCCTCGAACTGAAATTCATTTTCGTAAAAGATTGCCTTATCCCGTTGGACGGCCAGGATGTAGGCAATCGCTTTTATTTCCTCTGAATCCCCGATCTCGATAACCGATGAAGCATCCGTGGAAATATTCGTGAAGGTATGAACGTGACTGGTTCTGCAGTACATGATCGAACGACTCCTTCCTTTACGGGGTGGGTTAGGGTGTCCGTGCAGGTTGCTCCACACCGACGATGAATGACTCGGGAGGTGTCTCAAATATGGACCCGAGAATGACCGATTTGCAGTCACCTATAAACAAGGAGGCTGCTGCGGAAAGGTTGACAATGTTGATGGAGCCTACATGTACATCACCGTTAATGACTTTATAGATCATATCCGTTCTCATTCACCCCACGCGGCAAATTTTTAATGAAGGTTTCGCAAGTTCGGTCGATGTCTCTCTTTACTTTTTGGATCGTACTTTGGCACAAGGCATCGAAATGTTCGGGTTCCCAACCCTCGCTCTCCGCTTGCTTTAAATAGTAATGAATGCGCGGATCAATCTGTTTTTTGATGTCGTCCATGATAAACGCACGGTAGTTGTCGTCCAGAGGGCATCCTACTTCTTCCTCGATACGTTCGAGAGCACCATACGCGTCATGATTGAGATAATCATAAATTTCTTTTTGAACGCGACCAAAGGCAGGAGAGTCAGTCCTGTCTGGGGCGGGTTTATTATCCGTCGATTGGTTAATTGAATATTCGCCCATACCAGCATCGGCCCCTTTGGGATTTAACCCGATATTCAAGGTTCCTTCGAGCCGCTCGACTTTTAACAAATCAAATTTATATTCATTTTTGATCACAGGGGGGACCTGTTTTTCCTTCAGTTCTTCGATGTCTTTATTCAGCTTCTCAATCAGCTTTTTCAGGGCTTCCATGTTCTTGTTTTGCGCATGCAAATACTCATGCAGCTGTTGAAAGTAGTGCATCAATTCGGGACTCATGTACATACCTATCATCCTTACTTATCATCTGGCAAAAAGACAAGGTGTTCAGCGTGGTTCAACCAACGGGACGAGAGGGACGAACTGCTCGGTCCTGCCCGGCTGCAGTCCTGCTTCTGGTGCTGGTTCAGTAAATCCACCCGTGTTGTACAAATTGGATAATGGCTTGATCATGCCGGCACTCCCAATTTGACAGACCGACGAGTTGGTGAGTCCATCAATTTTGAGGTTGTGGATGACAATATTTTGATGGATAAAGAAGTTCATGATCAATCCCGTCCCTTGGTAAATGGCTCGCGCATTTGTTCGACGAATACAGGCAAATCATCGTTGTTGATTTCATTTACGTAGACGACGCTACGTGGAACTTTCACATTTAAAGTGGTGCCTGAATTAAAGGATCCCCCACCAGCAAAGGTCTTGGTGTAGCTCACTGGCGAGATCTTACGGACATCCCCGACGTTGAAGACACCGCTGACACTGTTGACATTGATTACTCCGACGATGGCTGGCATGGTATCTACACCCCTCTGGAGAAATCCTTTTTGTATTGTATGTGAGTGATCAGTGGGTGTTCATATCTGTTTTTGCGACCTCTTGATGGGCACAGGCATAGGATGAAACATCAGCCAAGGGCTGTAAGGCATACGTAGACTCTAATAAAGGGGAAAAGAAGCGATGGAACTGAAAATGACCGTGAATAATCAAAAAATGGAGATCGGAAAAATCGAAAGTGACGGCGTTGCCAAATCATCCATCATATTGATCGGAGATGCAGAGGAAATTGTTTGCTCCACTGTATTCGATACTACAGCTGATTCCCTCATCATTAGCAAGCAGGTACCCATCAGGACTACACGCCGCTAAGGACGATTTCACCCATATTTATTCTGATAATGGCTGATTGCCAGTAGCGGCCAAATCCAGCGGTAGCTATGGTAAGCAAAATAAATCCCACCAGGACGACCGCCACCAGTAGGATAGGTGGTCGTCCAATCCTGCATTTGTCCGGACTGGAGAAGGTACTGGACACCTCGCTCGACAGATGGAGGAGGCTCGGGAAAGACAGCCACGAGTGCATCAACTGCCCATGCGGTTTGGGAGGGAGTACTGGCGCCAAGAAGGACATACGCTTGCTTCTCATCACTTTTGCAAGACTCCCCCCAACCACCATCGGCATTTTGTTGTCTCATGAGCCAATTTACCGCTTTCTGGACACTCGGATCGTCAGTGGGTACGCCGGTTGCCATCATACCGGTGAGGGCTGCCCACGTGCCATAAAGGTATGCGATGCCCCATCTTCCGTACCAGGAGCCATCTGCACGTTGTTGACTCCGGAGCCAATGCGTTGCCTTTTGGACATGCGGGTCCGTCTGTCGCATTCCTGCATAATTGCCGAGAAACTCTAAGGTTCGCCCTGTCAAATCGGCGGAGGACGGGTCTGTGCTTACGGTATCAGAGCCTTCGATGGGCAACTGACGGATGATAGGGGAATCCGTATTTTTTTCAAAGGCAGGCCAACCGCCATCGTCATTTTGCATGGACAAGAGCCAATCCATGCCTCGTTTCCATGCGCTTGCGGTGGTTGGGTCTGTTTTGGATTTGACGTGAATGGCTCGCAAGGCAGCAGTCGTATCATCGATATCAGGATTCATCGTGTTTTGATCAGAAAATCCCCATCCGCCAGGTTTCGCTCGCGGATTGCGTATCTTCCAATCGCCATAGAGGGTCTGCTGTTTGCCAAGTAAATAGCGGGTCGAGTTTTGAAGAGTGGGATGGGACGAATCCATGCCCGATAGTTGCAAGGCGTACGTGATTAATGCTGTATCCCAGACGGCTGACGTAGCGAGCTGGAGATGAAGTCCATCCTCTGTCGGGTATACCGCCGATTTCAGACCCTGCATGGCATGGGCAATATGGGGATGCTGGGGGGAATAGCCCTGAGCCAGCAGAGCGAAGATCATAAAAAAAGTGGAAGTGGAGTAGGTATACAGCGTTCCATCTGGTTCAATTCGATCCAGCATGTACGTTTCTAATCGACGTAAGGCTACTTCACGCAGCTGTAGAGGGAGAAACGGCAGAGAACGGACGTAGTCGTGAATCGATGCGAGGAAGCCCTGCGCATCTTTGGAGAATTGTTCGATTTGCTTGTGGGGATATACACCCGGAGAAATCGATGTACCCACGTACAAATCTGACAAGTCTGGGGTAGCGGGATTGTGATAGACATATTTGCGGTCGGCAAAGATCATCATCGGTGCCAGATGGACTCGCGCATAGCCAACAAAATCATAAAAGCTGAGAGGAAAGAATGCTGGGAGCAGGGACAGCTCGACAGGAACGATAAAATGATGTGGCCATGGGTACTGACCTGTCAAGGCAGTCGATATCTTGGTCAACATGTTCGCTGCTGTCAGCCCTCCATTATGCCGGATAAAGTTCCGGGCTGCATCCATGCGAGGATCTGTTTTTTTTAGGTAGCCAGATAGCAGCAGGGCGTAGTAGGAATCGATTGTAGCTGAGAGATTGCCGTCTGGCTCGTCATGATACAGCTTCCATGCACCGTTTGACTGCTGCTTGCTCGCAATCCGATTTGCCAGCCCAAGCATCAATTCCTCATCATGAATCCCTAACGTACGCAATAGGATGATCATGTGAGTGTCCGTCAAGGTACCGCTTTCCAGACAAAAACGCCAGGATCCGTCCTTTGCCTGTAATTGTTGCAGGGACGTTTGCATGCGTCGAATCTCGTTGCTTACATCACGCAACTCATTCACCTCCAGATGCTAGGGGACGATATGAGAGAGGAGGGGCTGTTTTGGGATTGTCATGGATGATCGATCCGCCTCTTCAGTCCCTTGCCAAAGAAATCAAGCAGGTCATAGCCAGAGAAAAGGATGTATCCAAAGCGACTTCGCTATCTTCGGGCGAGCGAGAACTCGTGGAGCACATCTGGGAACAGACAAACCTGCGAAATGGTGACAACGTAGAAAGAACCCGTGCGTATATGGAATATTACCAGAAGCATACCGATATTCACTGGGCGCTGTTGGCTCATCTGGTTTCCAGAAACGCGGGCTGGAGCATGACGGATTTGCGAGGAGAGCTACTCCCTCGCTTACTTACTCCTCAAGTACAAAAAGACTATTTCCTGTTTCTTGAGCGGGGCAACTGGCTGATATTTCGAGACGCCTACCCTCAATTACTACTGTATGAAGAAAGTGCGCGTCAGCAGACCAACCTTTTTCACCTCCTTCCTCATTTTCAGGTGTCCGTGTTTACGCAAGCGATCTGGAACCAGTTTTGGAAAGCGGGGGATCGTGAGCTTCTGGCGGTCGGACTGATCATCAACGAGCAGCAGCATCTGGAAGAGCAGGTCATGAAGGATGAAATCTATCAAAAATCGGTGCTCGGCACTCTGCCCTTTACGTTTCAGGAGTTGCTCTCGCTCAACCAGATTTTGTTTCCTTGTGAGGGGGACGTGCAACCGCTGCGACTGGTCGGAGAGAACGTCTCCCATTTTGCTTCGCTTACAGAGCGAATTTCTTTGGGAAAACGATTGTACGCTCTATTATTTCGTGATTTGTCCATTCTCGAGAGTGTTCTGGGTTGGGTATCACGACAACCGCATACCGGCTCGCGAAAAGATTTTTGGCCGCATCTTTTTCATGACGTAAAAGAAAGCGTCCCAGGCAAGCCGTATCAAAAAAGAGTGGAGGGCTGTCAGCTCAAGCCCGGCGCGAAGAGGATTTATTCCCCGGAATTGCAGCATGCATGGAAGCGGGTCGAGCAGGCTTTGCCAATAGAGCGTGACTGGTATCGAGATCGAAGTGTCCTGTCATTCCTGCGGATTCGGGAAATGAGTGCGCCTTCTCATATGGGAGAAGTTTACTGTCGCACGCTGGAAAAAATCGAGCTTGCTGTCATCGCACGCGGAAAAATCTTTGGGACTTGAGAACCATTAGGAAATGATTTCCTCTTCTTTCGGCTAAGGATGTAGTAAAATAGGGAAGGGAACGAATGTTTTGTTTCCCCATAATCGCAGAAATACTCGCAACAGATAGGGAGTAGAAAGTGGATGAAAGTCGTCATTGCAGAAAAACCGGACCAGGCGATGAAGTTGGCCAGTCCGTTTCCACATAGAAAACAGCAGGGCTATCTCGAAGTGCATCCTAATCGTTTGTTTCCCAAAGGTGCCTTCTTCACCTGGGCAGTCGGCCACGTTTGTGAGCTGGTCCCCCCTGAAGCGTATAATCCCGCATGGAAGAAATGGTCGATCCAGACGCTGCCGCTCATTCCGGAAACGTTTCGCCATCAGGTGATGCGCTCCAAAGCCAAGCAGTTCGGGATCATCAAGCAATTGCTAAAGCGCTCGGACGTGAAAGGCATCATTCATGCAGGCGATGCGGGGCGTGAGGGGGAGTTGATCGTTCGAACAATCGTAGAGCAAAGCGGTGTCCACAAACCGATGAAACGTCTCTGGATCTCGTCTTTGACGGAGAAATCTGTGACCGCAGGCTTTGAGTCTATGCTTGATGAGACCGAGACCCGCAATCTTTACTTTGAAGCGTACAGTCGCTCCTGTGCCGATTGGCTCATCGGGATGAATGCCTCACGCGTGTACACGATTTTGCTAAAACAAAAAGGGATTAGCGACGTGTTTTCAGCGGGACGAGTGCAGACCCCTACATTGGCACTCGTGGTGAAGCGGGAAAAGGAAATCGCGGCGTTCAAGCCGGAGCCGTTTTGGGAAGTAAAGGCTACCTTCGAGGTGGACAAGAAGCGTTACGATGGTGTCTGGCATAATGATGGGGAATCGCGTATCAACGATCCAGCATTGGCGGAGCGAATCGCCGCATTTTGCAAAGACAAGCCGGCACAAGTACAAGAGGTCGAAACGGAGCGCAAAGAGTTTTTGCCGCCGTATTTGTTCAACCTCTCATCCCTGCAGGCGACGGCAAACAAGCTGTTTAAGTACTCGCCTCAAAAGACTTTAGAGATCGCGCAAAAGCTATATGTAAAGGGAATCTTGTCCTACCCGCGCTCGGATTCATCCTTTGTCACAGCAGAAGAAGCCAAGACCTTTCCAGAGATTTTGGCCAAACTGTCCAAGCAGCCTGACTACCAGTCGAGCTTTCCGACTCCGAAAGCTTCGATCGCGCAGGATCGCCGGTACGTCAACCAGAAAAAGGTAACGGATCACTACGCGATTATTCCCACGGAGCAGGTACCCAACCTCTCTCGACTACCCGATGACGAGCGGAAAATCTACGATCTCGTCGCTCGACGTCTCATCGCGGCTCATCACGAAAGTGCCTTGTTTGACTACACGACACTCACGACTCTGGTCGATGGACGCGCTGTTTTTGTCAGCAAAGGAAAAGTACAGATTCGGGCTGGTTGGCGAGAAGTGCTGTTTGATGAAGAAAAGGAAGACAAAGAGTCCATTCTGCCACCGCTGGCAAAAGGCGATACAGGAAAAGTGCGCAAGGTGGAGGCAAAGGAAAGCAAAACACAGCCGCCCAAGCGTTATACCGAAGGCCAGTTAATCACGCTGATGAAGACCGCCGGCAAGCATTTGGATAATCAGGAGCTGGAGAAAGTCCTGATGAAGACAGAGGGCCTCGGCACCGAAGCGACTCGAGCGGGAATCATCAATATGTTAAAAGAGCGTAAGTACATCGAGGTACGCAAAAACCAAGTCTTTGCTACGCAAAAAGGAACACTCCTGATCGATGTGATCGGGGACAAGATTTTGGCGTCACCGGAGATGACTGCGCGCTGGGAGCAGAGACTGGGTCAGATCGGCCAAGGTGAAGCATCTGCACAGGCTTTTATGGAGCAGGTCCGTAAGCTGTCCCACAAAATCGTCGAGGATGCGGTGGAACAGTCCCGCGAGTGGAAGCTGGAAAGCTACGATGTGTCATCTATACCTAAGCAGACATCCAAGTTTTCGCTTGGAACCAAAGTAGCCATCTGCAAGGCATGTGGCGGCGATCTGGTCGACAAGGGAGAGTTTTATGGCTGTGCCAATTACAAGACAGGCCAGTGCAATGTGACGGTATCCAAAACGATCATGGGCAAGAAAATTTCAGCGGCGATGGTCAAAAAAGTGATGGAGACCGGAAAGAGCAATTTAATCAAAGGATTCCAAAAGGGCAAAGACAAATTCGATGCCTATCTTCTCTGGGATGAGCAGGAGAAAAAGGCAAAGGTGCACCGTGAATGACAAGCAATGGTCAAGTTACCAATGGTTTTTAAAAAATCACCGTCATAACTTTGAAACTTACTTGATTAACTAACGTAGATACATGTATAGAGAGGTTCGGCTCATGAAAACAGCCGTTCATCTACCTAACGTACTCAAGGAGGAAATTCCATGTCCATCTTTAAAAGACTGCGTGATTTGACGATGTCCAATCTGTATGCCCTCATCGAAAAGGCAGAAGATCCAATTAAAATGACCGACCAATACCTGCGTGATATGCAAGAGGACCTGGAAGAAGCGGAAAAAGCGGTCGCTGCTCAGATCGCACTGGAAAAGAAATTCAAAGTCCTGTATGAAGAGCAGGAAGCATTGGTGAAAAAGCGGGAAGAACAGGCTCACGTAGCTGCTCAAGCGAAAAATATCGATCTTGCACGTCGCGCTTTGGAAGAAAAGAAAGCAGCCGAGCAAAAAATGAACGAATACAAAGACGCTTACGAGAAAAACAAAGCGGCTGCAGACGGCTTGCGAGATAAGCTGGCCGAGATGAAAAAACAGGTGACTGAGCTGAAAAACAAACGCGAGACTTTGGTTGCCCGCGTAAATGCAGCCAAAGCTCAAAAAACGATCAATCAGGCGATGGCAGGTTTCGATTCCAACTCGGCGATGTCAGGCTTGAAACGCATGGAAGACAAAGCGCTCCAGATGGAGGCAGAAGCAGAGGCCAGCGGCGAAGTCTACAAAAAGGAAAAATCGTTGGATGAAGAAATTTCCAAGCTGAACAAAGATCAGCAGGTCGAGGACGAACTCGCTGCGTTGATGAAAAAATATGAGGGGTAAACCGCTAAAAGCGGTTCCCCTTTTTTTCTCCACCGTGAGTTCGTGTGGAGTACGAATTATCGATACGGATTGTTATTTAGGGGGAATTAGACGGTGACATGGGTAGAAGTATTAGCCATGCTGGTATGGGCCGGTGCAGGGGCGCTATTGCTGTTTGTACTGATGTGGATAGACTCCTTGTTTACGAAATACAAGGATATGACCGAAATGAAAAACGGCAATTTGGCGGTCACGACCCGTTTTGTGATGAAGCTTTTCGCGCAAGGATACATCCTTTCTCAATCGATTCTGAACGCCAATGACTTGTGGACGGCCTTGCTGGCATCCGTGGTATCATTCATCATTTTGTTCCTTCTGGAAAGAATCGTGGAAATCGTGTTTCGTGTCGGAGCTGGATTCGATCTGGAGGAAGGGGTCAAACAAGGAAAAGTCGCACATGCACTGTTGGCAGGGTCCTTCCATATCGTTGGTGCCCTGATCCTGGCTGCATGCCTGTAGATTCAGGCAGGAGGGGAGTACGACCATGAGTTTGTTCAAACGGATTCAAAATATATTTGCCAAGCCTGAACCCCCTGTTCAGGAAAAAAGCATCCTGACGGTAGGACCCGGAGATGTCGTCGAGGTGTCGCTCGTGACTTATCAGGTGACGGGAAAGGCGGTCAATCACAGTCGACACGCTACGATGCTCACGCTCCAGGATGGGAGAACCATGCGTTACTTCTATATCGAAGAACGGGAGCAGACGGTTTATCACCTGTACAGTGCCATTGATGGCCGCCTGGAATCGGTGGATGAAGTACCGAGTACCATTGAAATGGAAGACATCACTTACCATTTGGAGGAACAGTACACGGGAAAGGTCAATGTGATGGGGAAAACGCCTTTCCAGGCATCCGGTGAGCAATATATCTGGCATTATCAATCGGATCAGCGACAGTTGCTGCGAATTGAATGGCAGGATGGCCGGTTTATGCTGTACGAGGGAGAGACCGTTCTTCCGGCGGACGTGCAGGTCTTACGCGGGACGTAAGGAGGATGTGGAATGCCACACCAATGGTTCAAATCAATTAAGCTGTTGCTGGTTCCCGCCTTGTTCCTGCTGACCTTGGCTGGATGCGGCAGTCCGTCGGTAGGGGAAACGTATCCGTTAGAGTCGGTCTCTTCCAAGGATAAGGGCCAAACCTCTCGGATCTATCGTGCAGAAAACAAGACGGTACCAGTAGTAGCAAAAGAGCTCGCGGATCAAAACCAGCCGGATGAGATTTCCAAAGAAGACGCGGAGCACATGTTTCTCGTCTATCCAAATGAGATCTATCACATCCAGCAAGATACCGCTAAGCCTACAGATACACTCATCGAGGTAGATACCAAAGAATACGTGCGCAATAACTACGATTCCTCGTTCTTGCAAGGCTATATCCTGGCTAGCGTACTCGACGATTTGTTCGATGGACACAAAAAAGGCAGCTATCGCGGCTACTCGAACAAGGATATCTACAAGCCAACAGGAACGTACCATGTACCTTCCGCTGATGAGAAGAAAGTTGCTCCGCCCATTACGACAGCGGGAAAAGGAAGCATTATCAAACGAGGAAGCACTTCGAAAAACACGGATTCCTCAGTAGGCTCCGACGGTAATATCCTCAAAAAGCAGGTGGAGCCGTCCAAGAACAGTTCCGGAAAAATCATCCGAAATTCCAGCAGTAATTCATCCAGTTCTAGTGGCTCAGTCACACCGAAGCGCTCCTCGATCTTTTCTTCACCGAAGAGCAACTCACCCCCTCGCACGAAGACGGGTGGATATGGCCGAATTACGAAGCGGAGATAATACGTATGAGAAAAGACACGACAAAGGAGAACGAGCCTTTGACGTGTCTTTTCTTTTTGTAAATCGGAATGCAAAAAAAATTGAGGAGCCATTTTCTTTTATCAATAGAACTAAAAAAGTATGGTGATACCAACATAGCTATTGAGAGCATCTATCTGCATATCTAAATTTTGATCTTCTGTACTTACACGAGCATATCCGAATATCACTTTTATCCCCCCAAGTGGAAAAATAATTACAACAATAGTACCGTAAAGGGTCATTACTGAAAATATATAACCTTTGTATTTGGGTATGGGTTTTGGGACTGAAGAACATTGTATTTTGAATCGTTTTTAACTACGAGTCACAAAGCCCCAAAAATGTTCCGTTAATAGAACTGATTTGTTGAACTAAGGATGTAGAGTAGTTTAATAAAAGTTGAGAAGTATATTACAACCAACAAAATAAGATTCGTATATCGCAAAATTATATATTCTGTTAAGGAGCTAAAAAAATAATATCGAAAACATACGTTATATTGTTATAATGGTACATGGGTACAAAGATAACAAGCTGATGACTCTGAGAAAAGAGGATGAGGAAATATGGAACAACATAAGGATCAAACTAGTGGAGAAGATCAAAAAATTAAAGTAGAGCGCGTGCAAACTGGCATTAGGATGGAGAAAAGAATGGTAAAAGTTTTGAAAGCGATGGCAGAATATCATGATATTTCACTAGGCGATCTTCTTGAAATAATTGTTCTTCGTGCTTTTGAAAATCAACCTGTGTTTAGTCAGGAGAGTCTTGAAAAGATTAAAACTATAAAAGAAGTTTACGGCATGAATTATGGTTTAGAAATAAGTCATCGGTGGATTGATTCAGAAAAAGATAAATAAAATGCCTTGGAGTTGAGATTAAATGAAATTTAGTACATTAACGATATTTGACCATTACCCAAATCAATCATCCCGAACACCCAGACAATTCTACAACGAGGTATTGGAACAAGCCGTTCGGGCTGAAGAAATGAATTTTGATGGGGTATGGTTTACAGAGCATCATTTTTCAGATTTTGGTATTAGTCCCTCTCCAGCTGTTATTCTCGCTGCGGTATCTCAAAGGACAGATAGAATTCGTCTTGGCGTGGGTGTCTCAGTACTTCCATTACACAATCCTTTGCGCATTGCTGAGGATTATGCAGTTGTCGATCTTTTATCGAATGGGAGGTTAGATTTAGGGTTAGGTAGTGGATATGATCATAGGGAATTTGATGGCTATAATATTTCATTGGAGGATAAAGCTCTACGATTTAACGAGTCTCTAGAAGTGTTACGTAAAGCGTGGTCAGGTAAGCCATTTTCTCATCAAGGGAACTTTTTTCAATACAAAGAAATTAAGATTAACGTCCAGCCAATCCAAGCCCCATTTCCCCCTCATTGGATTGCGGCCTTTAGTGAAATTGGTGCTACACATGTTGCCAGTATGGGAAGCAATTTCATGGGGCTTGGATTTAGCAAATCACGAGATGAATTAGCAAAACTGATTGAAACATACAAAAATGTATATCAGAAATCAGGACACGGTAATCCAGATCAATTAGAGATTCCCGTTGCCTTCCATGTTCATGTTGGTGAAACATTTGCAGAAGCTGAATCAAATGCAAAAGTGCCTTATCAATTATTTATGAATACCCCGCATGGGAAAGATATCTCATATGAAGTCCTTAAACAGAATTTTAATCCGGTAATTGGAAGTCCTGATGAAGTTATTAAACAAATTCAGTCCTACCGTGAAATAGGTGTTACGAACTGTATGGCAGTAATGAATTTTGGTGGATTAGAACATCATAAAGTTCTTTCATCCTTAGACTTATTTGGTAAGTATGTAATTCCTGCTTGTACGTGAAAAATTGATAGGACGAAGTACACTTCAAAAAAGGGGTTAATAGCTGAATAAATGAGAAAAGCCGATTTTTCCTTAGCGTACAGGAAATCGGCTTTTTCTTTGTAAAAAATCGCATAGCGTACAAAATTTCCGAATTGTTGGCGGTACCCCTCCTATTGTCCATTTATTGAAGATGCAGCAGTTCTCTGACCTTATTTGCAAACCATGTATCTGTTGCCTGAGCATCGCGCGCATTCGTCATGCGATTGGTAAGGATGGCAAAGGAGAATTCATTCACGGGATCAGCAAAACCGATCATTCCCCCGATGCCGGTATATCCAAAAGCATGTGGCTTCCCTCCCATTGCATCTGCGTTATCAGCGTTTCCGAGAACATAGCCGAGGGAAAGGCTAGTTTTTGCCTGCATGATTTCATCCCGTTGATCCACTTGCAAATGGGTTGCCTCTTGTAGGTGAGTTGGATTCAGGATTCGCATGCCATCAACCCCATCGCCGAACAGAGAGGCATACATACGAGCAAGCGCATTTGCTGTCAGAATGCCATTGACCGCAGGAATAACTGCTTGATGAAACATTGGTTCATTCCATTCGGGATTACGGATGGGCACGACACGCAAAGGCAGTACCTTTTTCATCAGATGATCATCCGGTAGTAGGGCAATAGGCAGTTCCTTTCCGCTTATTTTGGCAATTCGGGATTCTGCTTCCGGGGGAGCTCCAAAGTAAAGCTCGTTTTCGATCCCTAAAGGTTTGCAGATTTCCTCTTGGACGATGCGAGCGAAAGGACGGCCATCTGCGCGGGCTGCCGTCTCCCCCAAGATCCATCCAAATGTGAGACCGTGATAACCCGATTTGCTACCCGGTTCCCAAATGGGGGTCAATTGTTCGATCTCGCGAATCATAGAGTTCCAGTCGCATATCAAAGCCATGTCGGTATGTTCGGGCATGAGCGGGATACCTGCCGTATGACAGAGCACATGATGGATCGTAATGCTGTCTTTGCCATTTGCCGCAAATTCTGGCCAGTATTGGGCCACCTTGTCGTCGTAGGAAAGCTTGCCTTGCTGGACGAGCAGATGAATGACCGTCGCCGTAACTCCTTTTGTGCAGGACTGAGCGATAAAGAGCGTGTCCTCTGAAACTGGCGTTTTGGAAAAGGGATCGGCCGTACCCGAACAAGCGTTGATTACCTGCACACCGCGCAAGTAAGCAGCTACTTGTAGTCCACAGCCATCACGGCTCGCAGACCACTCATCCAGCCATTGTTGGATTTGGGCTTGTGGGGATTCAGTTGACATGATCTTCGCCTCCTTGATTCCTTCATCATAAAGATGCTCGGATGCAATTGGAAAGGGAAAAAACGAGTCTCACTCAATTCATCCATAGGGTAGACAAGCCTTAGAAATTGGGAATTGACAGGAGGAAGTATCTGGAATAAGATGAGTGTCAGTAAGTACTGACAGTCCAATGGGAAAGGAGGGAAGTAAGTGATGAGCAGCAACGACAAGATAAGCAGTAGTGACAGGCTCCTGCTAGCCGCGATCGATCTCGTCGCCGAGAGAGGATACAACGGGGTGACGACTCAGGAAATTGCTACAGCGGCCGGATTGAGTGAGAAGACGCTATTCCGTCATTTCGGTAGCAAGCAAAACCTGCTCGCGTCAGCATTTGACCGGTTTCACTATACAGAAGAAATGAAACAGCTGTTTAGCGAAAAGCTGGTCTGGGAGCTTCATGCAGACTTGCTCCTAATCAGTCGAATGTACCACGACATCATGAACCGGAACCGGAAAATGATTATGATCAGTATTAAAGAAGACAGGAACCTGCCAGGCTTTCGTACAAGGACACAGAAGCACCCTCAGCAATTGATGGAGATCTTAACAAATTATTTCACCGTCATGTCTGAGAAAGGAAAGCTGCTCCCAACGAATCCAAAACTGCAAGCATTCACGTTTCTGATGCTGAATTTCGGGATTTTTATGAACAACCTGGAAGCGGAGGGAAACTTCCCGGACATTACACTGAATGAAGTTGTGGAAGAGAGCGTAGGTATTTTTGCTAGGGCGTTAACTCCCTAGTTTTTTTACTAACAGTATGTCAGTCAGTACTGACATACCATGTCCGCCGATTCATACATTTCAGTGTATGTATAGATGTAGAAGAATATATTTTTGTTTATGAAAAATCGATTGTAGAATTCATTTTACAAGACGTTTTCACAGTCTTAGGAGGGTGGTCGAAAGTGGCTACGACAAGTGTAGGTACCCAGCCAAATGGACAAAAACTTATTCTCGTCTTGATGTTTACCATGACGGTCTCTTCGATGAGTGCCATGATGTTCAATTTAGCTCTCCCTTCCATCCGTGAGCAATTTGACCTGACGTTGGCACAAACCAGTTGGGTATCATCTCTCTACATGGTTATCTACGCAATCGGGACCGTCATTTACGGGAAGCTGGCAGACAGTGTCAGACTCAAATCGCTGGTGACCTTCGGCTTATTTTTGTTTGCAGCGGGCTCGCTTGTTGGCTTATTTTCGCAAACGTTCTGGATGGTGCTCGTAGGGAGAAGCTTGCAGGCAATGGGGGCAGCCGCTATTCCTGCTACAGCTGGGCTAATTCCCGTCCGTTACATGTCGCCTGATCGAAGAGGCTCTGCAATCGGGACGGTCATGGTCGGCCTAGCATTGGGCGGTGTACTCGGACCTGTTATATCTGCCTTCATTCTCAACTTCGCTCATTGGCGCTGGTTGTTTAGCATCCCACTGTTCGTGTTGATCCTGTTGCCTTTCTACCGAACCTATCTGGGAGATGAACCGAGCACCCCGGCGAAAGTGGATTGGATGGGGGGAGGCCTGCTGAGTGCAACAGTTGTTTTGCTCGTCCTCAGTCTGACCAGCCATAGTCTATGGATGTTTGCAGTGGGCATTTGCATTTTGGGAGTGTTTATCAAATGGATCGGTAACGTCGATGATCCGTTTATCCAGCCTCGGCTTTTTCGTAACAAGAGTTATACGTTCGGAATCTTGATCATGCTGCTGATTAGCGGAAGCGTCGTATCTCTCAGCTTTCTCAGTCCTTTGCTGTTAACCCATGTGCAGCAGCTCTCACCAGGCTGGGTCGGTCTAGTGATGGTGCCAGCTGCTATGACTCAGGCATTATTCGGGAGGAAGGCCGGAAAGCTTGTGGACCGACGAGGAAGTGCATACATCTTCACGATCGCTTCCGGCTTGCTTTTAATTAGTTTCGTATTGCTTTCTACCTTCATTGGGACATCACCCTTGTTCATTTCCGCCTTTTTGATCTTTGGGAACGTTGGCCAGATGTGCTTGGCCATTGCGATGTCCAATACGATTTCAGCGATTTTGCCAAAGGAGCAGGTCGGGATCGGCATCGGAATCTTGCAGATGACCAATTTCATCATGTTCGCCGTGGCATCAGCCGTGTACAGCAGTCTGTTGGATCTAGGGACGGTCAAGAAACTCAATCTGGCTAATGGGTATGGAGACGGGATCATGTACAGCAACATCTTTTTCGTCCTCGCGATTTTACAGGCAGCCCTATTGATCTTTTACCACGTCCAGTTTGTGAAAATGAGTGGGGCTAGTGTGCAGGCAAACCAGTAAGGCAAAACACATTCAGGAGGGTAAGAAAATGACAACAACTTTATTTGTAAAAGCAAATAATCGACCCGTGGAGCAATCGGTAAGTGTAAAGCTGTATGAGGCATTCTTAAACAGTTATCGGGTGCACCATCCGAATGATCAGGTGATTGAGCTGGATTTGTACACTGAGCCCATGCCTTATCTGGGAAATGCGATGATCAGTGGAAATTACAAGGCTTCTCAAGGGTTACCGCTAACGGAACAGGAGAAATTTGAGCATGCGATCGTCAATCGGCACTTGAAACAGTTTGTAGACGCAGACAAAGTGGTGATCGCCTTTCCGTTCTGGAATTTGACAGTTCCTAGCATCTTGCATACGTATCTCGACTATCTCCATCGGCCAGGAGTGACGTTTCGATATAGTGCAGAAGGAGCAAAAGGTCTGCTCCCCACGAAAAAAGTGGCACTGCTGAACGCTCGGGGTGGGATCTATGAGAAAGGGAATTCAGCTGAAATGGCCATTCGTTTTGTCCGCAACCATCTGCAGTTTTTCGGGATAACCGATATTACAGAAGTAGTGGTAGAAGGTCACCACCAATATCGGGAGCAGAGTGAAAGGATCATTGCCGAAGGGCTGCAGAAAGCCAAACAGACTGCCATGTCTTTTTAAGCAAGGGTATGTGTGGGAAGAAGGGTATTTATCTGTTAATTCAGAAAAGTGAATTGACTGCACCTTAGCAACTTGCTAGTCTATGGGTAAAGTACCAGATGAAGGGAACGATAGCTATGCATGTTGCTTTGCGGATGGATGATACCTTACGTCGTGCCGCCTTGCTCTATCCGGATGTAGAATCGGTCATCGAAGGGGAGCGCCGCTGGACGTATCGCGAGTTTCAAGAGGAAGTGCATCAATTGGCCCATGCAATGACGCGTCTGGGCGTAGAGAAAGGGGATCGCGTAGCCGTCCTTTCTCCGAATACCACTGCGATGCTGCAGTTATTTTACGCCTGCTTTCAATTGGGGGCGGTGGTCGTACCATTGAACACGAGGCTTTTGCCGCACGACTATTTATATATCATCGAGCACGCAGAAGCAAAGCTGTTTTTTGCTGATGATGAGCTCATCCACTTAGTAGAGTCTATTGTGCAGTCGCTTACGACGGTTTCCCGCTTTGTCTCGATGCCAGTGAACGGAGTGGCAAGCGAGCGGGAAGGCTGGGACTCTTATTCGAATTTACTGGCGAACGAGAGCACAGAGCCGTGCATCACCGAGATCGAAGAAACGGATCTGGCCACGATCTTGTATACAAGTGGGACGACGGGTAAACCCAAAGGAGTCATGCATTCGCACCGGACGTTGTATTTCAACATGCAAAACACGATGTTTCATTTACGTGCTACAGATAGCGACGTCTTGTTGCATACCTTGCCGATCTTTCATGTGAATGGCTGGGGGACCCCGTTTTCCTTTACCGCAGTGGGTGCCAAGCACGTCATGCTGCGCAAGATTGATCCACTGCTGATTCATTCTCTGATCAAAAATGAAGGGGTGACGGTAGCCTGCATGGCGCCGACTGTCCTGAACTTGCTCATCAACGAGCCGCGTTTTCACGAGGAGAAAACAACGGCGCCGGTACGAATCGTGATTGCAGGCTCGGCACCGCCAACCGCTTTTGTTCGGGCGGTGGAGCAACAATTGGGGTGGGAGTTCTTGCAGGTCTATGGGATGACAGAATGCGCGCCACTGATTACGGTATCTCCTATCAAACACCATCTGATGAATGAGACGGAGGAAACACGATTCCGGATGAAAGCAAAGGCGGGCATCCCCATGCACAATGTAGAGATCCGCGTCGTCGACGATGAGGAAAACGAGGTGCCAAAAGACGGCAAGAGCATCGGGGAGGTCGTCGCTCGCGGCAACATGGTCATGGAAGGATACTGGAAGCAGCCGGAAGCGACCGCTGCCGCCATCGTGAACGGCTGGTATCATACAGGCGATATGGCGACGATCGATGTGGAAGGGTATATCGACATCGTGGACCGCAAAAAGGACATCATTATCAGCGGTGGCGAAAATATTTCCTCCATTGAGGTCGAAGGCTTGCTGTATGAGCATCCCGGAATATTGGAGGCTGCGGTAATCTCTGTTCCACATGAGAAGTGGGGAGAAGTGCCGCATGCCATCGTTGTCCCTCGTCCAGGAACAGCATTGGATCAAGTTGAGCTGGAGAACTTTTGCCGGGGGAAAATGGCTGCATTCAAATGCCCGAAAGGATTTACTATCGTGAGAGAGCTGCCAAAGACGGCCTCCGGAAAGATTCGCAAAGTTGAGCTGCGTCAGCCATTTTGGGAAGAAAAAGGCAAGCTGGTGAACTAAGTCGAGAGCAGGTAAGCGAATAGAGAATAAACGAGAAGTCGATGCCCATCTGAAAATGGCATCGGCTTTTTGGTGTGATCGAAAAATAGACAGCGCTTGCATTCATCCTCTTTTTGAAAATCGGTAACGCATATTTCATAAAGGAATGAATGTCGGTCATGACCCGTTTGTAAGATAAAAATAGACGGTTGTTCGACTTGTGAAAGCGATTTCCATTCGTACGACCTCGAGTTTTGTTTTTCAGTGACGAAAACATGATCGTTTATCGACAAAAGAAGAAGGGATGTGCATCCAGCATTCGACAGTCTTTGTTCTAGGCATTGGCTATGATGTCATTGTGTTAATCCAAAAATGAATTACCAGCACCGAATGGCTGGATAATTGGGCGGAAAGGAGCGTTCAACGATGCTGGAAAAAATACTTGAGCTTCGGTCGCAATCGAAGTCCATTGCACAAATTGCAAAAGAATGCGGGTTAACTGTCGGGCAGGTCAAGTACCAGCTGCAAAAGGACAAAGCCAAGCTGGCAGAAGACCGTGATCGCAGCTCCACGCCAAATCAAGCCCAGCGAGGACAGGAAAGAGAATGGCGGCTGCCGGCGTTCTACGGAAGGGATCTCGTCAAGGTAATGGCTCAAGGCCCTTCTGTTCTGTTCGTATACTGGGAGATTACGTGGCCGCGCATGAGGATGGTTGCCTCCTATATGCAAGCGGATTACCGCCACATTCAAAAATGTCTACGTATCTATGATGTGACTGATCGAATCTTTGATGGTCATAATGCCCATAGCGTCCAGGATGTGCTCGTGCAGGAAGACGCTCCGTCCTGGTATGTTCGAGATGTACGGCCTGGCCGCACGTATTTGGTCGATTTTGGATTGTATGAGCAAGGTCGTTATTGTCCGATTCTTCGTTCAGAACCGGTGGAAACACCGCGAAATACAAATGCCAGTTGGGGGGAGCCGCTGGTTGAGCCAGCGAAAGATTCGACGTCCCCTACGTGGTTTGAGAACTTTTCCTCGTATTCCCTCTACATGAAATCAAAAAAATAAGTGAGGTGTCAACGGTGCATAACGGTTATCTCTCCCTCGTGTTGCATGCCCATTTGCCTTATGTACGGCACGGGGATCGGGACGATTGCCTAGAAGAGCGCTGGGTATACGAAGCCATGCTGGAATCCTATCTTCCATTGCTTATGGTCTTCGACAGGCTTCTTTCGGACGGCATCGCATTTCGCATGACCCTTGCTGTTTCCCCTACGTTATTATCCATGCTGGAAGATGAACTCATTTTATCCCGTTTTCAAACACACCTCGCCAAGACTGTAGAACTGGCAGGAAAAGAAGTAAAACGAACGATGCATGAGCCGCGTGAGCATCGCGTCGCCAAGATGTATCTCGAACGCTTCCGGGACATCACATCCTACTGCCGCAAGCTCGATTTTCAGCTCATTTCTGCCCTCAAGCAGGTGCAGGAGAGTGGATGCGTGGAGCTGATTACATGCGCCGCGACTCATTCGTTTCTACCTTTCGTGGAAACGGAGGAGGCTATACGCGCACAGCTGCAGGTCGGTATCGATACGCACGAGCGCATTCTCGGTCGACGTCCTCAGGGTATTTGGCTGCCCGAGTGTGGGTATACCCCGGGCCTGGATCGTTTGCTGAAGGAAGCGGGCATTCGTTACTTTTTCGTCGACACCCATACCATTCGGCATGCGACTCCCACTCCGATGCGCGGGTTGTATGCGCCGTTACATACCCCTCATGATGTAGCAGCATTTGCCCGGGATGATCAGGCTTCCCGACAAGTATGGAGCTCATTTGATGGATATCCAGGCGATTATGACTATCGCGAATATTATCGGGATATCGGCTTTGATCGAGAAATGGATTATATTGCTCCTTATATTCATCCAGAGGGTATTCGCGTCAATACGGGGTTGAAGTATTACCGTATCACAGGCAAGGAAGGGCAAAAGGACTATTACGTACCTGAATGGGCGAGGGAAAAGGCAGCTTCGCATGCAGGACACTTCCTGCACCACCGGGAGAAGCAGATCGAAGAGGCTTCTGGATGGCTGGATCGTAAGCCGCTCGTGGTTGCGACCTATGACGCGGAGCTCTTTGGACACTGGTGGTATGAAGGTCCGCAGTTTCTCGAATTTTTGTTACGTAAAACCGTTTGTGATTCCAAACAAATGGAATTGATCACCCCTTCTGAATACTTGGAGCAATATCCGGACCAGGACCGTGCTCGTCTGCCGATGTCCACATGGGGACGAAATGGCTATGGCGAAGTCTGGCTCAACGAGCGAAATGGCTGGATGTACCGTCATTTGCACCAGGCGGAGCGCGAAATGGTGGCAGCTGTCCATCAATGCGAGATCGCAAAAGGGCAAGAGGAAAGCAAGGATAGGTGGGTCAGCCGTTGCTTGAAGCAAGCGGCACGTGAGCTGATGCTGGCGCAGAGCAGTGACTGGGCCTTTATCCTCGACGGTCAGACGGTCGTGGAATATGCCGTCCGGAGGTTTCATGACCATTTGGTTCGTTTCCGTGAACTTCTGGGAATGGCGAAGAGTGGGCAATTACACGATGCAAGATTGGCAGAAATGGAGGCGTCATACCCTCTCTTTCCCACCATGGATGAGTCGTACTATTTGCCATTTCGTTCGCATAAAGTGAACGTATCGCATCAAATGGTAGCGGCGAGCAAGTCTGAGCCATCAGAGCGAAAAGTGCTGATGCTCAGCTGGGAATTTCCCCCGCATGTCGTAGGTGGTCTGGGGCGGGCTGTGTATGATTTGGCTCGGCAGCTCGTTCGACAAGGGATGGAAGTACACGTCCTCACAGGGGCAGCAGATTCAGGAGCGAGACAGGAGATGATCGATGGGATCCATGTCCATCGGTTGAACAGCTATGCCCGGACAGATCAAGGCGACTTTTTACAATGGGTATTTCAACTGAACCTTGCAATGGTTGATGCAGCTGAGCAATTGCGAAGGGACGGTCTTACGGTCGATGTCCTACATGCACATGATTGGTTGGTTGGATGGGCCGCTATGGAGCTTAAGGAACGTATGTCCACTCCGCTAATCACCACGATACACGCTTTGGAGCACGGGCGGAATCAAGGGATCCATACACCGTTACAGCAGCGGATTCACGAATGTGAACGTGCGCTGACGGCCACCTCCGATCACGTAATCGTGTGCAGTCATTATATGGGTGAGGAAGTTAGGAGGCTTTTTGGAGTACCTCATGAAAAAATCAGTGTGATCTTTAATGGTGTCGAAATGCCTGAGGAAGCGGGGAGCCAACGTGTGGATCTTCGTCAGGAGCTGGCCTTGGGAAGTGGTCCGATCCTCTTTTTCGTAGGAAGGCTGGTACGAGAAAAAGGCGTGCATTTATTGCTTGAGGCAGTGTCCCGTCTAAGCGGGGCGTTTCCCGATGTGAGATTGGTTGTGGCGGGAAAGGGTCCGCATGCAGATGAGCTAAAAGACTTGGCAGGGCGTATGTGGATCTCGGATAAAGTGCGGTTCCTCGGCTTTGTCGATGATAAGCGCAGAAATGAATTGTTCCGCTTGGCGGATGTGGCCGTGTTTCCAAGTCTGTATGAGCCGTTCGGGATTGTTGCCCTGGAGGCGATGGCATACGGAACCCCACTACTAGTCGCGGATACCGGAGGGCTGAGAGAAATCGTTAGGCACGGAAAAAATGGAGCAATGATGTATACCGGAGATGTGGAATCGTTAGTGAATCAATTGCGCTGGCTGCTGGAAAATCCAGAGATCCGGCATCAGCTGGCACAGCAGGCGCAAGAAGACGTAAGACACCGTTACGATTGGGCCAAACTGGCCGTGCAGACGGCTGATCAGTATCGACTTTTGAATACCGCTACAATGTGGGCTGCCACATAAAAGAGCAACCAAGAAGGAGGAAGTATAGATGAAGGCAGTGATCATGGCTGGCGGTAAAGGAACCCGTCTGCGCCCCTTGACATCCCACACTCCAAAACCGATGGTGCCGCTGTTAAATCGGCCTTGCATGGAGTACACAATCGATCTGTTAAAAAAGCATGGTATTACGGAAATTGCCGTAACCCTGCAGTATTTGCCGGAAGCCATTCGCAATGAATTTGGTGATGGCTCGCGATATGGGGTGTCACTGGTCTACTTTGATGAGACGACTCCCCTCGGAACGGCAGGCAGTGTAAAAAACTGCGCTGATTTTCTCGACGAGCGCTTTATCGTCATCAGCGGCGACACGTTGACAGACATTGATCTATCAGCGGCCATTCGCTTTCACGAAGAAAGGAAAGCACTCGCTACGCTGATTTTGACACAAGTCGAGACGCCTTTGGAATTCGGGGTAGTGATGACCGACGAAAACGGACTTATTAATCGCTTTTTGGAAAAGCCGACCTGGGCAGAGGTGTTCAGTGACACCGTTAACACGGGGATGTACGTATGTGAGCCAGAGGTGCTCTCTTATATAGAAAGTGATCGGGAAGTAGATTTCAGCAAGGAAGTGTTTCCTTTCTTCCTACGCGAAGGCAAACCGATGTACGGGTATAAAGCCGAGGGGTATTGGTCCGATATTGGATCGCTGGAAGTCTATCGCCAAGCCCAATTTGATTTGCTGGACGGCAAAGTTCAATTGGAGATCAAAGCGCAAGAAATCGCTCCCCGTATCTTCTTGGAGAGTCATGTGCGGATTGATTCTTCCGTGAGGCTGGAAGGGCCCGTTTACATCGGGGAAAATGTACATTTGCAGGCTGGTGTCGGTATAGGTGCCTATTCGGTTCTCGGTACGAATACGGTTGTATCCTCGGGTACGAAGCTCTCTCAGGCGATCATTTGGGAGAACACGATGGTGGGGAAAAAGACGGAAATTACAGGGACCACGCTTTGCCGCAATGTGCGCATTGGTGAGTCCGTGATGCTGGGGGAAGGGGCCGTCATCGGTGACAATTGTCGACTATCGTCCAAGTCGATAGTGAAAGCTGGCGTCAAAATATGGCCAGACAAAGAGATCGGGGAGAGTGCTACCGTAACGACTTCCCTCATTTACGGAACGAAGCAGTCGAAAAATTTGTTTGGCACTCATGGGATCAAAGGCATCGGCAATGTGGAAATTACGCCGGAATTCGTCACTAGACTCGCTGCTTCCTATGCATATTTACTACAAGCAGGCAGTCGGATTGCACTCTCGGCATGCTCGCATCCGTTTGCCCAGCTGCTCAAGCACAGCATCATGACGAGTCTCTGCTCGTCCGGGATTAATACGGTCGACTTTGGCATCGGCAATTCGCCACTGATGCGATATGGTGTGCGCGGCTTGCAGTGCGTAGGAGGCATCCATATTTATATGGCAGAGCCGGTGGAGGAAAAAGAGATCGTCATTCAGTTTGTCGATCATGATGGTTTGCCAGTATCGCGGGATATGGAGCGGAAAATTGAAAATGCGTATTGGCAGGAGACCTATGTGCGTACGTTGCACCACTTGGGAGAACTTCATGTGGAGCACCAAGTGCAAGAGGCGTATTTGCGTGCGTTAGCAGACCGAGTCGATGTGGCGAGCATTCAACGCCAGCGCTTCCAATTGCTAGTGGAGTGCGAGCCGCGGTTCATGCCGACATTTTTGGAGCCCCTCTTTCATTCCCTGGGAGTGACTGTACATTATGGTGCAATCCAGGAAGGTGTCAGCAAGCACGGCGCGGACCTCGGAGTTCGACTGGACAAAAATGGCGAGCAACTGGCACTATTCTCAGACCATGGAGAGAAATTGTCAGCTGAGCAGCTTATCGCCCTCCAACTATTGGCTTGCAGCGGCATCCACAGCAAAATCGGGCTTCCGGTCAGTGCCCCTATGGAGCTGGAGCATCTCGCGCAGCTGTTGCAGCTGGAAGTAGTCCGGACGAAGGTAGCCCCACGAGCGATGATGGAAGTAGCCGCAGAAGAACGTTTCCATCCGATGTTTGATGCTGTCTATAGTCTGCTGCGGATTCTTTCCTATCTGTCGAGAGAAGAAAAGCCGCTGAGTGTTCTGCTCGAGCTTTTGCCCGCCTGCCATATGGAGAAAAAGATCGTGTTTTGCCCGTGGGCATCCAAAGGAAAAGTGATGCGAAAAATGATGGAAGAAAACAAAGGGAAACTGCTAGAGCTGGTAGACGGGATCAAGGTGTATGACGCCAATGGCTGGGTACTGATCTTGCCAGATACGGAAGATTCACACGTGAAAGTCATTTCCCAAGGAGCTACAGCAGAGACGGCAGTAACGCTCGCCTCTTCGTATGCGAAACGCATAGCGGAATATCAATAAAGGACGTGAAAGCATGCCGAGACCGCTCGTGGTCGGAAACGGAAGACTGCTGATCAATTTTGACGACAGGCTTCACATGCGCGATCTCTATTATCCATATGTGGGGCAACTCAATCATGTAGGTGGACACTTCAGCAAGCTGGGCGTGTGGGTACAGGGGCGATATTCCTGGCTGGATGAGGACGGGTGGAAGCGTACACTCGGTTATAGCAAGGAATCTCTCGTGACAGACGTCCATGCTCAGCATGAAGGCTTGGGCCTCTCTGTGCGGATATCAGACGGTGTGCATCAGCGAGATCCGATTTATTTGAAGAAAATTCGGGTGCGTAACCTTACCAGTGAAGCGCGAGAAGTCCGGTTGTTTTTTAACCACGATCTGAGCATCAATGAAACAGAAGTGGGAGATACCGCCGTCTACGATCCGATGCTGCGTACGGTGTACCACTATAAACGCAATGTGTACATCATGGTCAACGGCAAGACGCCAGAGGGTGGCATCGATCAGTACAGTGTCGGCATCAAGCGATTCAACTATGCCGAAGGGACCTGGCGAGATGCGGAGGATGGCATTCTTTCAGGGAATCCAATCGCGCAGGGGTCTGTTGATAGCACGATCTCTTTTCGTTTAATGCTCGAACCACAAGGGGAAAAGTCCCTTGATTACTGGATGTGTATAGGCGATTCCTATGATGCCGTCAAAGGATTGAATCAATACGTTCTGGAAAGTGACCCGGAACGATTGCTGAACCGCGTCGGAGTATACTGGCAACGCTGGGTGAACAAGGAAGAACGGGATTTTGCTGATTTGCCTGCGGAGGTCATTGAACTTTACAAGACCAGCTTGCTGCTAGTGCGGACCCAGATTGACCACAATGGGGCGATTTTGGCCGCCAACGATTCTGACATCCTCCAGTTCAATCGCGATCATTATAGCTACATGTGGCCACGAGATGGAGCTTTGATCGCCTGCGCGATGGCTAAGGCTGGCTACACAGGTACAGTCGCTCCCTTTTTCCGTTTCTGTGCCGATGCACTAAACGAAGAAGGGTATCTGCTGCACAAGTACAATCCGGATGGTTCCGTGGGCTCTAGCTGGCATCCGTACGTGGTTGATGGTGAAGTTCAGCTTCCTATTCAAGAGGATGAAACAGCGCTCGTGCTCCACGCTTTGTGGGAGCAGTACAAGAGCGGAAAGCAGCTCGAGGATTGCCAGGCGTTGTACCCGACTCTCGTTCGTCCAGCTGCACGCTTTTTACTCCAATATGTAGACCCCGTCTATCAGCTTCCTAAGCCGAGCTATGACTTGTGGGAGGAGCGCAGAGGAATCTTCACCTTTACCAGTGCGACTGTTTTTGCTGGTCTGAAGGCAGCGGCTCGTTTCGCTCAGTTGTTCGGGGACGATCGTCGCTACAAGCGCTATGACGAAGGTGCTGAGCGTATCCGGGAAGCAATGCTTGCCCATCTATACGATCCGGAAATCGGCAGGTTTTTACGCGGGATCTACATCCGTCAAGATGGTCGTGTGGAAAAGGATTTTACGGTGGAAAGCAGTTTGTTCTCTGTTTTTGCCATGGGCGTTCTCCCTGTGGAAGATCCTCGTGTGACGAGCACGATGGAAGCCGTGAAGCGTAGTTTGCGCGTGGAGACCGAGGTTGGAGGCTTTGCGCGTTACCAGGGAGACTATTATTTCAAGAAATCGCACGACACAGCTAAGGTACCGGGCAATCCGTGGATCATTTGCACGTTGTGGGTCGCGGATTGGGAGATTGCCAAGGCGCGTTCGCTGGAGGAGCTGCAGGAGCCGAAAAGCAGGCTGTCCTGGGTCGTTCGCCATTCGCTGCAAAGCGGGGTGCTGTCCGAACAGCTCGATCCGTACACGGGTGCTCCCGTATCTGTCGCACCACTTACATGGTCGCATGCTACGTATGTCGCGACTGTATTGCGTTATTTGGAGAAAGTGAACGAGCTACGGTAAAGAGAGGGGAGAAGAAGATGGGAGCGATCCGTTTCGGCACGGATGGTTGGCGCGCTATTGTGGCTGACGAATTTACAATGGAAAACGTGCGGGTTGTCGCACAGGCGATTGCTTGCTATACGATAGAAATGGGGCAGCAGGAGCAAGCGATCCTAGTCGGTCATGACACCCGCTTTTTGGGGCGGCGATTCGCCGAGGAAGTCGTCCGTGTGTTCACAGCGAATCAAATCCGTACCTACCTTGTAAATGAAGCGGCGCCAACCCCTGCCGTAGCCTTTGGCGTCAAACATTTTGCCGCAAGCGGTGCCGTCATGATCACGGCCAGCCACAATCCGCCCGAATACAACGGGATGAAGTACATTCCACATTACGCAGGCCCCGCTACACCTACGATTACGAAACGGCTAGAAGAATGGATTGCAAGAATTCAGCAGTCAGGAGAAGTGCGGACGATGTCGCTAGCAGAGGCGACAGCTCGCAAAATGCTCCAGGTAATCGTACTGCGTCCCCACTACGAAGCTCATTTACGAAGACTCGTCAACATGGAGGCGCTGCGTCATTCTTCTCTCGAGGTCGTAGTGGACGCGATGCACGGAGCGGGCTTGGGATACGTGAGCAGACTGCTGACAGAAGCAGGAGTTAAAAACGTCGGCATTCGAGAGACACCGGATGCAGCGTTTGGGGGTGGGTTGCCTGAGCCGAATGACAAGCACCTGACTCTATTAAAGAATGAAGTAATCAGCCGTGGCGCTTCACTCGGGCTAGCAAATGACGGGGATGCTGATCGCTTCGGTGTCGTAGACCGCCTCGGTCAGTACATTCCTCCCAATGACGTTCTGGTGCTCCTGACCTATCACCTCATCAAAAACCGCAAGCTAACAGGAAGAATCGTCCGCACCGTGGCCACGACGCATCTGTTGGATCGGATGGCCGATGAGTATGGACTGGAATTGGTAGAGACGCCAGTAGGCTTTAAATACATCGGGGAGCACATGCTGGAAGGGAACGTCTTGATTGGGGGCGAGGAGAGTGGGGGCGCGAGTATTCTCGGTCACATACCGGAAAAGGATGGCGTCCTGATCAACTTGCTGCTGGCCGAAATGTGTGCGGTCGAAGAGAAGGGGATTGACGAGATTTTGCGGGATGTGTACGATCTGTTTGGCGAGTTGTTCCATACACGTCTGGATATTCAGCTTCCGGAAAAGGATCGATGGATGAACGAGATGCTAACATACCCTCCAGCGAACATTGGACCTTTCCAAGTTCGGGAGGTCAATCGAGTAGACGGGATCAAGCTCATACTAGACGGCGGGCAGTGGGTGTTGATTCGTCCATCCGGTACGGAGCCGCTCATTCGCATTTATTGTGAAGCGACCAGTGCAACCGCCCTAGAAAAGCTGAAAGACTCCATCCGCGATTGGTTTTTAGAGGTTAATGTGTAAGAAATGGAGAAGAACCCGCTGAATTTGCGTGGTTCTTTCTTTTTTTTAAAATTGCCTTTTGCTAGAATCAAAAGAGTAGAAGTCGCTGACGAAGAAGAGATGAGGTCCTATGCGTATTGATCAACACGTACTGCAAAGTTTTTTACAAGAGGTCAAGGTCGAAAGCCAATCACCTGATGATCCTGTCGTCGTCTTGCATACACCATACCCGTGGGAATTAGTCGGAACGGGCAATTATGCCGCCGTTTTTGCCCATCCTGACTATCCGAGCCTCGTGATCAAGCTGTACGCGCCAGGTCGCCCAGGCTGGGAACAAGAAGTAGAGGTGTATCACAAACTGGGAGAGACCCGTTCCTTTCCGATCTGCTATCATTCAGAGGAAGGCTACCTGGTGCTCAAACGGATCAATGGCATCTCTTTGTTTGACTGTATCCGTTTTGGGATTCCGATCTTACCTCAAGTCATAGAGGACGTAGAGGAAGCACTCTCGGAGGCCAGGAGGAAAGGGCTGTTTCCCCATGATGTTCACGGGAAAAACGTGCTGATGGATCAAGGACGGGGATATTTGATTGATGTCTCGGATTATTACAAAAATATTCCAGACAGCAAATGGAAGGATTTACGTAAGGCGTATTACCGCATTTACCTCCCATTCTTGAAGGATCGAGGGTGGAAAATCCCGCTTTGGGTGCTGGATGCCGTACGTAAAGGCTACCGATGGTATAAAAAGGGAAGGCGCTTGTTCAAGTAATACCACTGTGGTAAAATGTACATTTGACATTGTGTCGCTAGGCTGATCGAGTCAGACGAAGGAGGACATCCCATTGTATTATCTCATTGCTGCAGTCATTATCGCGCTTGATCAGTGGACCAAGCAGCTGGTTGTCAAACATATGGAACGAGGAGAATCGATTCCTCTCATTGCAGACGTTTTTCATCTTACGTCCCATCGGAATATGGGAGCTGCATTTGGTATTTTGCAAAATCAACGTTGGTTATTTATCGTCATCACGCTTGCGGTTGTGATCGGGATCGTCTATTCCCTCATTCGGATCGGAAAGAAACAACCACGCGTGTCGCTGGCTCTGTCGCTCGTATTGGGTGGAGCAGTCGGTAATTTCATCGACCGTGTGGCAACAGGTCAGGTCGTAGATTTCCTCGACTTTACGCTGATCAATTTTCCGATTTTCAACGTGGCTGACATGGCCATTACGATTGGTGTTGCGATTTTGCTGTTAGACGTATTGCTCGAAGGAAGAAAGAACTCTCGGTAATGGAAACCACCATTTTCGATGATACTAGCGTTAGTTTTAACAGTAATTTGATGAGGAGACTTACATGAACGACACGCAATTATTTGAACGTTACGATTGGGCGGCAGATTCAACGGACAACAGCGAACGGATCGACAAATATATTACTCAGCAAAATGAGGATTGGTCCCGCTCGCAGGTACAGGCGTGGATCAAGGAAGGTCGCGTCACAGTCAATGGAGAAGCCGTAAAAAACAACTACAAGCTGCAAGAGGACGACGAAATCACCTTGCGAGTCCCACCACCAAAGGAAATGGCGATCAAGCCAGAGGCCATGTCTTTGGACATCGTGTATGAAGACTCGGATGTCGTGGTCGTCAACAAACCCCGTGGTCTGGTGGTGCACCCTGCGCCTGGACATTACAGTGGGACACTGGTAAATGGACTTCTCGCGCACTGCAAGGATTTGTCTGGTATCAACGGTGTATTGCGTCCGGGGATCGTGCATCGCATTGACAAAGATACGTCCGGCATCTTGATGGTCGCCAAAAATGACAAGGCTCATATGGGTCTTGCGGAACAGCTAAAGGAGCATACCGTCAATCGTACGTACGTAGCGATTGTGCACGGCGTGATTCCACACGAAATGGGTACCATCGATGCTCCCATTGGACGCGATCCTAAGAATCGTCAGCAAATGGCTGTCGTATTTGAGAACAGCAAGCCGGCCGTTACGCATTTTATCGTACTGGAGAGGTTCAAAGAGTATACGATGGTTGAGCTCAAGCTGGAAACGGGACGGACGCATCAGATTCGCGTTCACATGAAATACATCGGGTACCCGTTGGCGGGCGACCCTAAATACGGTATGAAGAATACACTGGAGCTGGATGGTCAAGCGTTGCATGCCAAGACACTGGGCTTCACGCATCCGAGGACGGGCGAGCACCTGGAATTCGAAGCCCCACTGCCCGGGGATCTGACAGACATCATTTCATTCCTCAAACAAGCGTAAGGACGGGGTGTTCGGATGTTGAAAAAACTGGCGCATGTGACGCTGTATGTGCGTGACTGCGAAGAAGCGCTGTGTTTTTATACGGAAAAGCTCGGCTTTGAAAAACGCATGGACTCTCGAATGGACAATGGTTCCCGTTGGCTCACCATTGGGTTGCCTGATCAGGAGCTGGAAATCGTTTTGCACGATCCAACTCACTGGCACAGTGAAGAGGTAGCGGAGCAGATGCTGGCCCAAGTGGGGAAAAACCCCATGTGGGTGTGGGAGACTGACGACTTCTATGCCACCTACGAAACCTTTCGTCAAAAAGGCGTGACCTTTCTAGGTGAGCCACGTGACGTCATGTACGGGACCGAGGCTGTTTTTACAGACCTTTATGGAAATCAATATTTGTTGCTGCAGGCCGTATCCTTCGCGTAGCTACATAAACGACGGGGGATTGGAAAACGCTAGGGAAGATTGATTACTATCATCCTTGGCGTTTTTTCTTTTGCCTGATGAAGATGGGGAATCTGTTAAGTCGAGGAGGAGGAGGTTCGTATGCGCAAAAGATGGAAAGCGTGGGCGAGTATCGCCAGCATCGTTAGCGTGCTTGCGGCAGGGGGAGGACAAGTGTATGCGAAGGAACAGTCCGAACAGCCTTTACGAGTAAGTCAGGAAGCCGTTCCTGCGAAGATTGCCTTTACTCGCCAAGATCATCTATGGCTGTTGGATGCCCGGATACCAGGTGCCAAGCCGAAGCAAGTCGAGAAGGATGGCTTGGATCAAATTGTCGGGTGGTCAAAGGACGGGGAATGGCTGTTGTTCTTGAAATATAAAGGGAGCGATACCTATTCGGCACCAGGCTACTTGTGGGCAGTCAAGACAGACGGAAGCGGGGCTTTCCAGATCGATGATCGACCTGTCATGGACCAGCCAAAATGGTCTCCTGTGGACAAAAAAATTGCGTATTTCGTCCAGACAGGGAGTGCAGAAGATCCCAAGCCTTTCTTCGTGATCAAGGAAATCAAGGACAATCAGGCGGTTGAGGTGCATGCAACAAAGGAAGTCGACTTTGTAGATTTTTCCTGGATGCCGGATGGGAAGCAGCTTCTGGTATCGACATCTGCTGCAAAGGATAGCGCCATGAATTTGGTTCTTCGAGAGTTGACGGGGAAAACAGTCGCCACCTATCCCATTGCTGCACCACCAAATGTAGAGGAAGGTATCTACGCTTGGGCAGCGAGAGCGATGTCCATCTCCCCGGATGGTGCTCACGTCGGCTATTATTTGCAGTACAACTCTGCTTCCTTGTCAGCGGATGGTGTTCCCATAGAGCTATTTGATTTGAGTCAGCCCAACAAGAAACCGGTAGAGCTGGGGACGGGGCTGATACATCCGCAATGGCTCCGCTGGTCGCCGGATGGCAGACAGCTCGCCTTTATCGATGGGACCGATCGGATGGCGACTTACAACAAGCATTTGAATCTGGCTGATCCCAGCGGCAAGGTCGTCTCCGATAGCCCAAAGGACAGCGTGGACACGATGCCTACATGGACGACGGCAGCCCCGTATTCCCTGTTCTTCACTCGGGGAAAGGGAACGGAATATCACTATGATCCGCAAAAAGTGATGGTCCCCAGTCAGCGGATCTGGCAGCAGGAAGCTGGAGAGCCAGCCAAACAGGTTACTCATGGTACGATGCTTACAGCCGATTATTTTCCGTATCCATCGCCTGACGGAAAGCAGCTTTTCTTTGTGCGGGTCGACCAAGCACAGAAAGGTTCCCTGTACTTGTCGGTGCAAGGAAAAGAAACGGAAATACTACGCGATGTGACTGGCGATATCGGCTACTATGCCAACTATCTTCCGCAATGGATCAACGTGTATTGGGAGAGCAAACCAACCGCAGCGAGCTTGTCGAAATAAGGTCTTGATCTGATCGCTCACATTCGAGTTTTTTAGTATAAATAAACTTTTGGATGGAGTTAAATAAAATTATTAATAAAAATTGTCCCGTATTGCGTTGACAGTTTCCTCGATTCGTGACATAATCCTACTTGACGAATGGAACCTTTAAATCCAGTCCAGTGAGGCTGGCAAGGGCACGGAATTGACACGGCAGCAAGATGGGCAAGCTTCATGCTCCCTTCTGTTGTCATGTCCAGTGGCTTCTTGTCTCCTGACAAGAAGCCTTTTTTCTTGAGTCCACAGTTCCCGTCGAGGGGGGTAATCAGATGATTAGCAAAAGTGTCATCATGGACGAAGCGGCAATCCGCCGCGCACTCACACGGATCGCTCACGAAATCATTGAGCGAAACAAAGGGGTGGAAGATTGCATCATCGTCGGAATCAAGACGAGAGGGATTTACCTCGCACAGCGTTTGGTGGAACGGATCGAAATGATCGAGAATGTAAAGGTGCCAGTCGGTGAGCTGGACATTACGTTCTATCGGGATGATCTGCAGCACAAGTCAGAAGACGCCGTTTTGCAAGGTTCACAGTTGCCAGATCAAATTACAGGTAAAACGGTCATTCTGGTAGACGACGTACTCTACACCGGACGTACAGTACGAGCGGCTCTCGATGCTCTGATTGACAACGGACGACCACACATGATTCAGCTGGCTGTACTTGTAGACCGCGGACATCGTGAGCTTCCGATTCGCCCTGACTTTGTCGGCAAAAACGTTCCGACCGCTCGGACCGAGATTGTCGATGTGCAACTGGCTGAAGTAGACATGATGGACATTGTATCCATCAGACAGCTTCTGTAACACAACTAAATGAAACCTCTTTAACAGCGATCCCGTGAGGTCGGCAAGAGGCCATATCTTCCCATGTGAATGGAGAAGTTAGCCTCTTTGTGCCCGCACAAAGAGGTTTTTCTATTGCAGAATAAGTTGTGAGAGAGACAGGGAAGAAAAAGAAACACAGGGGGAACCTATAGACATGAGCCAGAAAAATTATATCGATGTGCACGAAACGCCAGAACTGAAAAAATTATTGCCACTTTCCATCCAGCACTTATTCGCCATGTTTGGCTCAACGGTTCTCGTACCGATTCTGACTGGACTGGATCCAGCCACTGCACTGTTTACGAGTGGGATCGGCACGCTGCTCTTCCTGTGGATTACCAAAGGAAGAATTCCTAACTATCTGGGTTCCTCCTTTGCCTTTATCGGACCGATCATTGCGGTCACAGCGTCTTACGGAGTAGGGACGGCTTTGCTCGGATGTTTCCTCTCTGGTCTGGTGTACATGATCGTAGCAGCTATCGTGAAGAAGGCCGGTGTGAAATGGATTGATAAAGTACTGCCGCCAGTCGTCATCGCGTCAGTCATCGTCGTCATCGGTTTGAGCCTCGCAGGTGTAGCCGTCGATATGGCAACGAAGGTAACCGTAGATGGACAGTCGCAAATGTCTTTGACCTCCATCGAAATTTCATTAGTCACCATGGTAGTCACCGTCTTGGCAGCCGTACTCTTGCGTGGATTCTTGGGTCTCATCCCGATCTTGATCGGTATTATCGTAGGGTATGTATACACGCTTCTGCGTCACCCTGACTTGATCGACTTTCAAAAAGTAGCAGAAGCACCTTGGGTAGTAGGCATCGGAGACATGTTTGCCACACACTTCAAGTTTGGTGAGGTTGTCACCGCGATGGGAAATCCATCAGCATGGATTGCTGCACTGGTTATCGCACCAGTTGCTTTTGTCACACTGGCAGAGCATTTGGGTCATCTACTGGTAACAAGTAAAGTAATGGACCGCGACCTGATGAAAGACCCGGGTCTACACCGCAGCCTGCTCGGTGACGGTATTGCAACATCGCTCGCGGCAATCATCGGTGGTCCTCCAGCGACAACGTACGGTGAAAACATCGGCGTACTCGCGATCACACGAGTGTTCAGTAAAGTCGTCATCGGCTTGGCGGCTGTAATGGCCATCCTGTTCGCCTTCATCGGTAAAATCAGCACGCTCTTAATGAGTATTCCTACCCCGGTTTTGGGCGGTGTGTCCATCATTCTGTTCGGGATCATCGCAGCACAAGGGTTGCGGATGTACGTAGAGAATAAAGTGGATTTCGCCAACAAGCGCAACATGGTAATCGCTGCAGCCATTCTCGTAACCGGTATCGGCGGATACAAAATTAGCTTTGCAGGAACAGGCATTCCTTTCCTGAATGACCTAACCATCGACAATATCGCATTTGCTACCTTCCTCGGAATTATCCTGCACGTGGTTTTGCCAGGCAAGGAATCCGCGATGGGCGAAGTGCAAGACGAACAACCACAAAACTAAGAAAGACGTTCCCGATTCCTTTAAATCCAGTCCTGAGAGGCTGGCAAGGCATAGAACGCTGTTTCCCCTGCTCAAAAAGGGAGAAGACTTCAGCAGCTTCTTGTCTCGCCAGCCACAACGGCCGCGCGAAGGCAAGAAGCTTTTTCTTTAGAGACATCAGATAAACGGAGGGATTCACAATGAACAACACGGGTCACCTGATTGGCTTGAAAGATATGACAAAAGAGCAGATTGTACGGTTGTTGGACCGAGCAGCCTACTGGGCAAATCGCCCAGGAGAGCAGGCGGAAGTCCTTCGAGGACGGTTTGTAGCCAACTTGTTCTTTGAGGCCAGCACTCGGACGCGCTTTTCCTTTGAAGTAGCCCAAAAGCGCCTAGGGGCACACGTGTTGAACTTCATTCCTGAAACCTCCTCAGCTGTGAAGGGCGAGACGGTCCATGACACGATCCGCACGCTAGAAGCAATGGGTGTGGAAGCGGCCGTCATCCGAACAAAAAAAGAAGGACTGCTGCAAGAGCTGGCGGGAAGTGTGGGTCTGCAACTGATCAACGCAGGTGATGGAACAAATGAGCATCCAACTCAATGCTTGCTCGATCTGCTGACGATGAAGCAACAGTTTGGACGACTGGATGGACTCACAGTCGCGATCATCGGCGACCTGCGGCACAGCCGGGTACTTGGCTCGCATCTGCATGCGATGCCCAAGCTGGGAGTGAACCTGCTTCTCTCCGGACCGACGAGCATGATGCCACAGCCTGCGCAAATCCCGAATGGAGTCAAAATCGTTGGGATGGATGAAGCCATCCAGACTGCGGATGTGGTCATGATGCTGCGTGTACAACTGGAGCGCCACTCAGAGTCGCTGTACATTTCCAAGGAAGAATATCATCAGGCACACGGATTGACACTGGAGAGAGCAAAAGCCATGAAACCAAATGCGGTCATCATGCATCCAGCTCCAGTCAACCGAGGAGTAGAAATTCATACGGATCTGGTTGAATCTGCAACCTCCTTGATCCAAAAACAAGTAACGAATGGAGTAGCAGCAAGAATGGCGGTACTAGAAACTCTGCTGAAAGGGAGCGATTTGAAATGGGAACCATCCTTGGTAACGGCAAACTATTAAATCATACGGGAGACTTGATCCCAGTCGAAGTATTGGTAGAAGAGGGGCGTATCGTGGCGATGGGAGAGTCTATCCAGCGCGACGGTCACGACTGGGTAGATTGCAAAGGCGGACTGATCAGTGCTGGTCTCATCGATGTACACGTACATTTGCGCGAGCCAGGCTTTGAACATAAAGAAACGATCGAAACAGGAGCGAAGGCAGCAGCACGCGGTGGCTTTACAACCATCTGCTGCATGCCAAACACTCGCCCATCCATCGACAGTGTCGAGACAGTAACTTACATTTTGGACAAAGCACGTGAAGCCGGAATGGCGCGCGTGATTCCCTACGGTGCGATTACAGTAAGACAGCTGGGTAAAGAACTGACTAACTTCGCAGGATTGAAAGAGGCAGGCATCTTCGCACTGACAGACGATGGTGTGGGAGTGCAGTCCACAGCCATGATGAAAAAAGCGATGCAGGCAGCGCAAGAGCTGGGCATCTCCATCGTAGCGCACTGCGAGGATGACGATTTATTGATTCCGGGAGCGGCCTTGCACGATGGTGAAGTAGCAAAACGCCACGGACTTCCTGGCATCCCGTCAGAGTCCGAATCCATCCATGTTGGACGTGATATCTTGCTGGCTGAGCAGACAGGTGTTCACTACCACGTCTGCCACATCAGTGCGAAGGAATCCGTAAGGCTGGTACGCGACGGAAAACGGGCAGGAATCAATGTTACTTGCGAGGTTACTCCTCACCATTTGCTCCTGTGTGACGAAGATATTCCAGAAAACCTGGATACGAACTGGAAAATGAATCCACCACTGCGCTCTCGTGAAGATCGTGCCGCACTGATCGCGGGTCTCAAGGATGGAACAATCGATATGATTGCGACGGACCACGCACCACACACGGCAGAAGAAAAAGCAAACGGCATCAACCGAGCTCCATTCGGAATCGTTGGCTCAGAAACAGCGTTCCCACTGCTCTATACTCACTTTGTGCAAACGGGTGAGCTGACGCTAAAAGAACTGGTCGAGCTGTTGACCATCAAACCAGCAGCGGCATTCGGACTGCCATACGGTCGCCTGGAAGTCGGCGCGGTAGCTGATCTGACTATCATTGATCTGGAGACAGAGCGGACAATTGACCCAACCACCTTTGCCAGCAAAGGAACGAATACACCATTTACTGGATGGGCATGCAAAGGATGGCCGATCCTAACCTTGGTAGATGGCAAGATTGTACATCAAGACGTGTAAGAGCTCGACCTGAGAAAAGGGTCATGAATGGTATCGTGCGCGGACAATGAAGGAGGAACATAGATGCGAGCAAGACTGATCTTGGAAGACGGAACAGAGTTTATCGGAACGGCGTTTGGTGCAACGAAAGAGACGTTCGGCGAAGTGGTGTTTAATACCGGACTGACTGGTTATCAAGAGGTGCTGTCTGACCCTTCCTATTGCGGCCAGATCGTAACCATGACATACCCATTGATCGGGAATTACGGTATCAACCGCGACGATTTTGAGGCAGTCCGTCCATACATCCACGGCTTCGTAGTACGTGAACACTGCGACATGCCAAGCAACTGGCGCAATACCAACACGCTAGATGAGCTACTGAAAACGTACGACATCCCTGGAATCAGCGGCGTGGATACGCGGATGCTGACGAGAAAGATCCGCTACCACGGCACGATGAAAGGCATGATCACCACCAATGAAGCGCCACTCGCAGAGCTGGTGGCAGCGCTCCAATCTACCTCTCTGATGACCGATCAAGTATCACGTGTCTCCACGAAGAGCGTATTCAGCTGCCCTGGAAATGGACATCGTGTAGTACTGGTCGATTTCGGCTCCAAGCACGGCATTTTGCGCGAGCTGACCAAGCGTCAATGCGACGTAGTGGTTGTTCCGTACAATGTGACTGCAGAAGAGATTCGTCGGATCCAACCGGACGGCATCCTGTTGTCCAACGGCCCTGGGGATCCAAAAGACGTACCAGAAGCAATCGATATGATCAAAGGCATCCTGGGAGAGTATCCAGTCTTCGGAATTTGCCTGGGTCATCAACTGTTCGCGCTGGCTTCTGGAGCGGACACTATGAAGATGAAATTCGGCCATCGCGGCGGCAATCACCCTGTGAAAGAGCTGCCGACTGGGCGCACTTATATCACTTCGCAAAACCACAGCTATGCGGTAAAAGAAGAATCACTCAACGGAACGGAACTGGAAATTACCCATATCGCCTTGAACGACGGTACGGTAGAGGGTCTACGCAACGTCGCGAAGAAGGCATTCTCTGTGCAATATCACCCGGAAGCGGCTCCTGGACCGTACGACTCCGGATACTTGTTCGACCAATTCCTAGATATGCTCGAAACCGCCAAGGAGGAGAAAAACTATGCCAAAACAAGATAACTTGAAAAAAATCCTCGTGATTGGTTCCGGTCCTATCGTGATCGGGCAAGCTGCAGAATTTGACTATGCAGGTACACAAGCTTGCGAAGCATTGAAAGAAGAAGGCATGGAAGTAGTCCTGATCAACTCCAACCCGGCGACAATCATGACAGACACAAACATGGCGGACAAAGTGTACATCGAGCCAATTACGCCCGAATTCGTTGCCCGCGTTATTCGTCAGGAAAAACCAGACGGCCTGCTGCCGACGCTCGGTGGACAAACGGGACTGAACATGGCAGTTGCCTTGGCAGAGTTAGGCGTGCTGGAACAAGAAAACGTAAAGCTGCTCGGAACCAAGCTTGCGTCGATCAAGCAAGCAGAAGACCGTGAGCTGTTCCGATCCTTGATGAACGAGCTGGGCGAGCCCGTACCGGAATCTGTCATTGTCAGCACAGTAGGAGAAGCGGTTGATTTCGCCAATGAAATCGGCTACCCGATCATTGTTCGCCCTGCCTACACGTTGGGTGGTACAGGCGGCGGGATTTGTGACGACGAAGAAACGCTCCGCGAGATTGTGGCGAGTGGTTTGAAATATTCCCCGATTACCCAGTGCCTGATCGAGAAGAGTATCGCGGGCATGAAAGAAATCGAATATGAAGTGATGCGCGATGCCAACGACAACTGCATCGTCGTATGTAACATGGAAAACATCGACCCGGTTGGCGTGCATACAGGTGACTCGATCGTAGTGGCACCAAGCCAAACGCTTTCGGATCGCGAATACCAAATGCTTCGCTCCTCTGCACTGAACATCATCCGTGCGCTGGGCATCGAGGGTGGTTGCAACGTGCAGTACGCACTCGACCCTTATAGCTTCCAATACTACGTGATTGAAGTAAACCCGCGTGTGAGCCGTTCCTCTGCGCTTGCTTCCAAAGCGACGGGCTACCCAATCGCAAAAATGGCGGCGAAAATCGCAATCGGCTACACGCTGGATGAATTGAAAAACCCGGTAACCGGTCAAACCTACGCTTGCTTCGAACCAACCCTCGACTATGTAGTGAGCAAAATTCCGCGCTGGCCATTTGACAAGTTCCAGTCTGCGAATCGCAAGCTGGGCACGCAAATGAAGGCAACGGGTGAAGTCATGGCGATCGGTCGTACCTTTGAAGAGTCGATCATGAAAGCGATCCGTTCCCTGGAGATCGGAAGCTACCATATGGAGATCAAAGGAGCTTCCGAAATTGGTGTGGATGAGTTGAAAGCACGCCTGGTGGCAGCAGATGACGAGCGATTGTTCCTCTTGGCAGAAGCGCTGCGACGCGGTTGGACCATCGACGAGCTGCATGAGCTGACCAAAATCGACCTGTTCTTCCTACACAAATTCCACAAGATGGTTGCTTTTGAAGCGGAACTGGCAAAAGGCTTGACGACGGAAAAACTGTATGAAGCCAAACGCATGGGCTTTACGGACAGAAAAATTGCTGATCTCTCCGGGCAAACAGAGGAAGCGGTTCGCGAACAGCGCAAACAGCACGGATTCGTTCCTGTCTATAAAATGGTAGACACCTGCGCAGCTGAATTCGAGGCGCAGACGCCGTACTACTACTCCAGCTATGAAACAGAAGATGAGCGCATCGAAACGGGCAAAAAGCGTGTAGTTGTACTCGGCTCTGGTCCAATCCGCATCGGTCAAGGGATCGAATTTGACTACGCGACCGTTCATGCAGTCTGGGCGCTGAAAGAAGCCGGTTACGAAGCGATCATTGTCAACAACAACCCGGAAACAGTCTCGACGGACTTTAACACCTCGGACCGTCTGTACTTCGAACCACTGTACATCGAAGACGTGATGAACATTCTGGATGCCGAAAAACCGGAAGGCGTCATCGTGCAGTTCGGTGGACAAACCGCAATCAATCTGGCGGACAAACTGTCGGCACGTGGAATAAAAATCCTCGGAACCAGCTTGGAAAACATTGATGCGGCAGAGAATCGTGAGAAGTTCGAAGCCTTGCTACGCGAACTGAACATCGCTCAGCCTCCTGGAAAAACGGTAACATCTGTAGACCAAGCGGTTGTGGCAGCAGAAGGACTGGGCTTCCCGGTGCTAGTGCGCCCTTCCTACGTACTCGGTGGACGTGCGATGGAGATTGTCTACAACGAGCCGGAGCTCTTGGAGTACATGGAGAAGGCAGTCAAAGTAAATCCTGATCATCCTGTTCTCGTAGACCGCTACATGGTAGGGGTCGAGGCAGAGGTGGATGCGATCTGCGATGGAGAAAACGTCCTGATTCCAGGAATCATGGAGCATATCGAACGCGCAGGGGTTCACTCCGGCGACTCGATCGCGGTATATCCGCCGCAATCTCTCACGCAAGCGATCAAAGACGAACTGATCGAAATGACGACGAAGCTGGCGCTCGCCCTGCAAATCAAAGGTCTGCTGAACATCCAGTTTGTCATCTATAAAGACCGTCCGTACGTGATCGAGGTCAATCCGCGTTCTTCCCGGACGGTGCCGTTCCTCTCCAAAGTGACGGGCATTCCGATGGCAAACATCGCGACCAAAGCGATTCTCGGACACTCGATCGTTGACCAAGGATTCACTCCGGGTTATCACCCAGAAGAAAAAATGGTTTCTGTCAAAGTACCAGTGTTCTCCTTTGCCAAGCTGCGTCGAGTAGACATCACGCTCGGACCGGAAATGAAATCGACTGGTGAAGTCATGGGACGCGAGAGCACACTGGCAAAAGCCTTGTACAAAGGGCTGGTCGCTGCTGGTATGAATATCCCGACCAAGGGTGCGCTTCTCGTAACTGTAGCAGACAAAGACAAGGAAGAAGCGCTGGGGATCGTCAAACGCTTCCGCCACTTGGGCTTCAAGCTACTGGCTACATCCGGCACCGCTGATTATCTGGAGCAAGCAGGCTTGCCAGTGACCCGTGTAAACAAGCTGTCGGAAGGGACGCCAAACCTTTTGGACATGATCCACAAAGGCGAAGCGAACATCGTGCTCAATACCCTGACAAAAGGCAAAACACCGCAGCGTGACGGCTTCCGCATCCGCCGTGAAGCAGTGGAAAACGGCGCAGTATGCCTGACTTCACTGGATACTGCATCGGCTCTGCTGCATGTGCTGGAGACCATCACATTCTCCACGGAAGCGATGCCAGCGCAACGCTCTGGAGCGAAAGTGGCTGTGACGGTATAGAATTTCATCGAAAAAAAGAGATCGGGATAGAAAAGAGGAGAGTAGTGTGCAACCACAATCCATTGATGTTAGAGAGCGCATGATCGTTGCGCTCGACTTTTCCACACTGGAAGAAATCAAGCAGTGCCTGGCACCGCTGGAAGGTCGGATCCGTTATGTAAAGGTCGGGATGGAGCTTTCCTACGCGGAAGGGCCGGCAATCGTTCACTATTTGAAGGAGAGAGGCCTGAAGGTATTTCTTGACCTGAAGGTACACGATATCCCGAATACGGCCAGAGGTGCGATGAAGAGTCTGGCTCGATTGGGAGCGGATATGGTGAACGTTCACGCTGCAGGTGGGGTAGCCATGATGGAAGCAGCGCGAGAAGGATTGGAGCAGGGGACAGCGGCAGGCTCTCCCCGCCCGATTCTGATCGGAGTCACCATGCTCACTTCTACAAGCTTGCAGACGATGAACGAACAGATCGCCATTCCAGGTACGGTAGAAGACGTGGTCGTACACTACGCGAAAATGACGAAGCAGGCGGGACTGGATGGAGTGGTTGCTTCTCCGCTTGAAGTCCCGATGATCAAGAAAGCGGTAGGAGAATCTTTCCTGACAGTCACGCCAGGCATTCGTCCTCTAGGCTCGGATAAAGGGGACCAAACGCGTATCACCACACCAGAGCAGGCATTCCAGCTGGGAAGCGATTATCTCGTGATCGGACGCGCCATTACTGCGGCGAAAGATCCAGCTGCTACCTGGGAAAATATCGTTTCTGCTGTGGAAGCCGATCGTCGGTAATATACGAATCTGGAGGGAATGGAAATGATGACGATGACAACTGCCAAAGAAATTGCTGCAAGCTTGCTTGAGATTGGTGCTGTTCACCTGAGACCAGAGCAGCCATTTACATGGACTTCGGGTATTAAGTCGCCGATCTATTGCGACAACCGGATTACGATGTCTCATCCACAAGTGCGCCGCCAGATCGCTCGCTCCTTTGCTGAGACAATCAAGGCTCAATATCCAGATGTTCAAGTCGTAGCAGGAACGGCGACGGCGGGAATTCCGCACGCGGCGTGGGTAGCAGAAGTGCTGGATTTGCCAATGATCTATGTTCGTGACAAGGCAAAAGGGCATGGCCGCCAAAATCAGATCGAAGGCTCGCTGACTGCCGGACAAAAAGTAGTCGTTATCGAAGATCTGATCTCTACAGGAGGAAGCTCGCTCAAAGCCGCTCAAGCCGTGCAGGCGGAAGGCGGAGAAGTACTAGGCGTTGTAGCCATCTTTAGCTACCAGTTCCCGGATGCGGAAGCTCTCTTTGCAGAAGCAGGCATTCCGTGCACGACTCTTTCGCAATATACCGCTCTTCTTGAAGCAGCCGCCGAACAAGGTGTCATTTCGGCTGATCAGGAGAAATTTTTGAGCGAATGGCGCAAAGCTCCTCGGACATTCTTTGAATAAGAGTGGTTCGTAGTAAAAATAGGAGGAGTGAACGTAGCTGATTGCGTTCTCTCCTCCTATATTATGTAAGAAAACCTTACATGAATTTTTTGTCATCTGCCCAAAGATTGGACGGGTTAAAGGCTCTCTTATGCGGTCTTTGTCGGTAGAAACAAATCAAGAATATCATAATAGTCTGTAAGGACAAAGGTATTCACCCAACATTCACATAAATCTATCGTTATGGAATAATTCAAATTTTCCTACTAAATGATCAAGGGGGAATGCTTTCGTGCAACAAACAGTGGCGCCACATGGAAAAGTAGAAGAGAGCAAATCAACACAGATCAAGACACTCATAGGCTCGATTCTGGGGTACGCGGCAGACGGATTGGACATGCTGCTCCTGTCGTTCGTGCTTGTCTTTATCATCAAAGAGTTTGGACTGTCTCCCGCTGAAGCAGGGAATCTGACGCTGGTTACGACCATCGGAACATTAGTCGGGTCTTATCTGTTTGGGTTTTTGGCCGATATGTATGGACGCATCAAGATTTTTACACTGACAATTTTGCTTTATTCAGTAGGTACTGCACTTATCTATTTTGCGAGTGATTATTCTCATCTGGCGATTTTGCGTTTTATCGTCGGTCTTGGCGTGGGCGGAGAGTTCGGGATCGGGATGGCCGTCGTGACAGAGACCTGGTCGAAACGCAAGCGGGCTAAAGCGACTTCCGGTGTAGCACTCGGGTGGCAGTTGGGTGTACTAGGTGCTTCTGTACTCGCAGCCTTGGTCGTTCCGACAATGGGCTGGCGCACTGTTTTCCTATTCGGTTTGCTCCCTGCGCTGCTGGCAGCGTACGTCCGTTTTGGCTTGAAAGAGCCGGAGATTTGGAAAAGTAAAAATGAATACAAAAAGCATTTGCAAGAGAAACAAAGACAAGGGACTCTGACTGAGGACGAACATAAAGCATTAAAACAGATGACCGGTTTCCCTCTGCGCAAGCTGTTCGCGACGAAAAAGCTGACGATCGCGACCATTGGTCTGACGATCATGTCCTTTATTCAGAACTTCGGATATTACGGGATTTTCTCCTGGATGCCTACTGTTCTCTCGGAAAAGTACGGATATAGCCTGGCAAAAGCAAGCGGCTGGATGCTGATCTCGACGGTCGGGATGCTGATCGGGATCATGGTATTCGGAATTTTGGCGGACCGAATTGGGCGCAAAAAGACGTTCTCGATTTACTACATCGGCGGTACGATTGCGTGTATCCTGTACTTCTTTGTTTTCACCGATCAAACGGTGCTTCTCTGGGGAAGCGCGATGCTCGGGTTCTTTGTAAATGGCATGATGGGTGGATTTGGTGCCGTGCTGGCGGAAAACTATCCATCAGAAGCGCGTTCTACCGCTGAAAACTTCATTTTTGGTACAGGGCGTGGACTTGCTGGATTTGGTCCAGCCATCATCGGGATGCTCAGTGTAGGTGGAAACATTATGGGAGCCATGTCTTTGATCTTCCTCGTCTACCCGATTGGACTATTGGTCATGCTGGCGATGGTGCCGGAAACAAAAGATGTAGAATTGGAATAGCGAAAATGGCAAAGACTGCGGAGTTCATCCGCGGTCTTTTTTGCTCAAAACAAGGTGGGCAGCTCATTCGCGAACCTGTACAATGACGATAATACACACAACATGAGAAAGCGGGGGAGGACATTGCCTATTTCTGTTCGACAGCTTATGCGAGTAGGCGGATTGAGAGATTGCCGGGTCGTGGCGGGGCATAAAGGACTGGAACGGCTGGTCAGGTATGTCACCATCATGGAGGTACCTGACATTGTCAAATGGCTGAAAGGGGACGAGTTGATCCTCTCCAGCCTGTTTCCGATCAAGGACGATGACGAGGCACAAAAACAGTTGATACGCCAATTGCATGAACGAGGAACGGCGGCGTTGGCAATCAAGCCTCATCGGTTCATCGATGAGATTCCCCAGTCCTTGCTCGATGAAGCGGATGCGTTTGATTTTCCAGTCATCGAAATCCCGGAAGAAATCAGTTATTTGGAGATTCTTCCACCTGTGAGCCATGCGATATTCGACCGGAAAGTGGTCTTGCAGGAGGACTTGGAGCAAGCGAATAAAGTTCTGAACGAGATTTCACTGAATGAACAAGGCATGGAGTCTTTGATCCAGACATTAGGGATGTTAACGAAAAATACGATCACGGTAGAAAGCATGCTCTCCTACATGGAAGTGCCCTCATTGCCATTCGCGTGTGAACCACTCTCTACAGAGCAGATTCACGAGCTGGCGATCATCAAGCGTCCGATTCAATTGACCAGGCCGTGTGAACGAGGAGAGATCGAATGTATAGTTGCTCCCATTCTTCTCGACGGAAAGGTGTTCGGTAACATCACTTGTTGGGCGTTTGAAATGGATCATCTCGAGATGGATTTGGCGATATTGGAGAAGGCTTCCACGCTCTTGGCACTAGAATTTCTTCGATTGAAAGTTCGTTTTGATACCGAGCAGCAGTACAAGAATGAGTTTTTGCGGGACGTATTTGTCAATGAGCATCTCAATCTGGAGGATGTGCGGGAGAGAGGGCTTCCGTACGGGTTTTCCTTGGACGAGCCTTACCTGTGCTTGGTGGTTCAGACAGAGGGGGAGGAAAAACGAGTCAACCCACTGGATTTGGCAGATCGAACGGAGCAGCTACTGCGATTATCATCCCCTCAGGTCATTACAGGGTTCTTTCGGCAAGCAGTCGTTTGCTTATTGCCCGCAAAGAATAGCGATGCGGTTGAAGATATCAAGCGGCGAGCCGAGACGCTAGCCGAGAAGCTGAAAAAGCAGATGGCTTTGACGGGGGGCTTGCGTATCGGTATCGGCCGTAATCATGGGGCAGGTATGAGTGGGCTTCGTGAAAGTTTTCGGGAAGCACAGCAATCGATCCTGTTGGGCAGTGTCATGCACAAGCGGAGGACGGTTATCCATTACAACGATTTGGGTATTTATCGATTGCTTGCACAATGTAAGGATACGGCTGAGCGGAACAGCTTTTTCGAGGAAACAGTTGGGAAGCTGTTCGCCCACGACCAAAGCAGTGACTTGCAGCTGGTCAAAACGCTTCGTCTTTATTTTCAACATGACGAAAAGCTGACAGAGACATCAGCGGCACTATTTTTACATGTAAACACGCTGAAGTATCGCTTGAGGCGAATTGAAAAGCTGACGGGCTACAGCTTGCAGAAGTCAGAGGGGAAAATGATGCTTCATATCGGGCTGAAACTGGCTGATCTGATGGGTGATGATTATCGTTATCGATAATGCATTGCTCTTTTTTTTGTCCAGTTAGACAAAGGTTTTCTACTCATGATCCAAGAATCCTCATACTACATCTTTAGTGAATGTTAGGAAGTGTGGGGGTTGCGATGAATCTGGAGCGATTGGAACAGACATGGCGTGAATTAAATCAAATTGGCTACTCGGACAAAGGAGTCATGAGGCTCGCCTATACGCCCCAAGAACGTCAGGCAGTCCGTCGCTTGGCTGCGATGTGTGAGGCGAGAGGTATGAGTGTCCGCATGGATGCCAGCGGAAATCTCATTGCGAGAAGGGAAGGGCAACAGCCCCATCTGCCAGCGGTAGCTAGCGGCTCCCATCTGGATGCGGTGTTTGAGGGCGGCTCTTACGATGGCATCATCGGAGTTGTGGCTGCTTTCGAAGCGATCTGCTCACTGGATGACCAAGGGATTGTGACCAAGCACCCGATTGAGATCATCTGCTTTGCATGTGAGGAATCATCCCGCTTTGGAGTTTCGACGGTGGGTAGTAAAGCGATGATCGGTGAGTTAGACATAGACGGAGTTGCAGGTCTTACGGACCGTGACGGCAAGACTTTTCGAGATGCGTTGTCGGAATGTTCATTGAATGGCTGGCCTTTGACAGAAGCCGCTCGTGCTGCCGACGATCTGAAGGTGTTTTTGGAAATGCACATCGAACAGGGACCCGTTTTGGAAAACGCCGACATCCAGGTGGGGATTGTCCATGGAATTGCGGCACCGACGCGACTGCAAGTACGCATTCAGGGAAAAGCATCCCACACAGGCACGACCCCGATGGATCAGCGTCAGGATGCATTTTTAGCAGCAGCAGAAATCGGTTTGATCCTAGAAGCAGCGGCACTCGCGGAGAAAGAGCACGGGACGGTCGGCACAGTTGGGGTTTGTGTCGTCAAGCCGGGAGCTATGAATGTCGTGCCGGACACAGCTGAGCTGAAAATTGATATTCGCGGGACCCATGTATCGTCCAAGACGACTGTCCTAAACAAGCTGTATGCAGGCTTTCGACAGGTGGAAGCAAAACGTGGGGTAAAGGTCGAATGGACGATGCTGAGTGCCGAGCAACCCGTTCTTTTGAGTGAAGAGGTGACTCAATCACTGGAGGAGAGCTGTCAGGCTTTGGGGGTTTCGTACCTGAAAATGGCGAGTGGTGCAGGTCATGATGCGATGAATATGGCACGTCGATGGCCGACGGGGCTAATCTTTGTCCCATCCAGAGACGGTGTCAGTCACCATCGCGAAGAGTACACATCTTGGGAGCAAATCGGTGTTGGAGCGTCCCTGTTGGAAGCAGAAATCAAGAAATGGGCAGTCGTCCTGGAGGCCGATGGACGTCCAAAATACGAAGACAACGAGAGAACCCAGCCGGAACAAATGGGGGAGAGTGCATGAAGTCGATTTACATGAAAATTTGCACGAACCAGCAGGTGAGCGAACGCTACTGGCACATGACCGTCGATGCGAGTGAGCTAGATTTAGAAGTATTGCCGGGACAGTTTTTTCAGTTGCGCTGCGGACATGATCTGAATCCGTTTTTACGGCGTCCATTCAGCATTTATCGGATTAACAGACGAGAGGGAACGCTGGAGTTTTTGTATCTGGTCAAAGGGGCAGGGACGCAGCGACTAACGCAGATGCAGGCAGGGGAGCACGTCGATGTATTTGGACCATTGGGCACCCCATTTGTGCTTCAGGACGGCTGGAAAACGATCTTGCTGCTCGCCAGAGGGGTAGGAATAGCGACTTTGGCAGCGCTGGCTCAGGATGCTGCGGAAAAAGGTGTACAGGCAGTGGCGATCCTCAGTGCTCGCTCCCGTAATGATTTGTTGGCTGCGGAGACGTTGCAAGGATTTGGGGCAAAGGTCTTTCATGTCACGGATGAGGAACAGACAAGTGATGTTGCAGCGGTGCGAGCCTTGGTAAATACTCTTTTGCAGGAAAATCAGATCGATGCTGCCTTTACATGCGGTTCCAAGCGTCTATCTCAACTATTGCAGGATTTTACCACTGAGCACGGTATCCCTGCTCAAATTGCCCTTGAGGAGCATATGGGCTGCGCGATGGGAGTCTGCTTTGCATGTGTCTGCGATGTACGAGAAGGAGAGATATTGAAGACCGTTCGGGTATGCAAGGAAGGTCCTGTGTTCCCGTTAGAAAAGGTGGTGCTGGGATGACGAGTGAGCTAGATCTATGCGTAAAAATCGGTAGTCTTACACTCCCCAATCCCATCATGCCGGCCTCGGGAGCTTTCGGGGAAGACATGGCAGACATCATCGATTTCAATCTGCTCGGTGCCGTCGTTCCCAAAAGCATTACCAAGCATCCGCGAAAAGGCAACGCTACGCCCCGTGTATGCGAGACACCTGCCGGAATGATCAACTCGATCGGGATTCAAAGCAAAGGCATCCACTACTACATGGAGAACGTCATCCCGTACTATGGTCGTTACCAGACTCCTTTGATATCCAGCATTTCCGCAGATTCGATCGAAGAGTTCGTCGAAATGGCCGGGATCATTGCGGGAACGGATGGCGTAGCAGCGCTCGAGCTGAATATTTCTTGCCCGAATCTAAAGGGAAATGGAGCTGCGTTCGGAATGGATGCCCAGCTGACACGGGAGCTGATCAGAGAGGTTCGGCAAGTGACTGACAAACCGCTGATCGCCAAGCTGACGCCCAATGTAACCAGCATCCAGGAGATCGCTTTGGCAGCGGAAGAGGGGGGAGCGGATGGCCTGAACGTGGCCAATACCATGCTAGCAATGGCCATCGACGTCCATACCCGAAAACCGCGGATCGGAAATGTCCTCGGAGGTTTATCTGGTCCTGCCGTCAAGCCGATCATTGTGCGCATGATTTATCAGGTCCACCAAGTCAGTTCATTACCCATCATCGGGTGTGGAGGCGTGATGAATGGAGAAGATGCGATTGAGATGATTCTGGCGGGAGCGAGCGCCGTGCAGGTGGGGACGGCGAGCTTTGTACAACCAACGGCGATGCTGGACATTTTGGAGGAAATCAAGCAGTACATGCTTCAGTATGAGATTACAGACATCAAATCGCTCGTAGGGCAGGTTGTTACGGGAAAGCACAACACGGAGGGATGCTAAATGACATGGGATCACGTAATTCGCAATGGGCAAATTGTTACACCGCATGAGTTTTATGAAGCGGATATTTACATTCAAGATGGAAAAATCGCTGCGATCTCCAAAGATCCATTGCCAGGTGAGGCACGGGAGGAAACGGATGCGGCTGGTTGTCATATTCTCCCTGGTTTAATGGACGTGCACGTTCACTCACGGGACCCCGGAGCGACTTACAAGGAGGATTTTGCTCACTCCAGCATGGCAGCTGCAGCAGGGGGCATCACTTCTATTTTTGAAATGCCGAACACCAATCCTCCGATCAACAACGTGGAAAACTTGCAAAAACAGGTACAAAACTTGCAGCAAAAAGCTCACGTCGACTACGGCATCTGGGCGATCTGTCTGGGAAATCTTAATTTGGCTGAATTGTCTTCCCTACATGAAGCAGGTGTGATCGGCTTCAAGTTTTTCTGGGGCTATGCCGTACATCGTCAGACGTTCCAGCTCATGTACAACTACAAGGACGGGGAAGAAAATGTCATTCCTCCGTTTAAAGACGGCGAAGTGCTCGATATGTTCCGAGAGGTGGCAAAAACGGGTCAAGTATTTGCCATCCACGCCGAGAGCAATGATCTGATCCAGCATTTGACCAAAAAAGTGGAGGAAAGTGGACGAAGAGATTACGAGGCTCTGCTCGAAGGACGGCCAAATCTGGCGGAGATTGTGACTGTGCAGACAGGAATTGCCTTTGCGAAAGAAACGGGAGCTCGACTGCATATTTTGCACGTCAGTACGGGGGAGGCTGTAGACCTGATCCAGCAAGCGCAGGCGGAAGGCTATCCGATTACGGCCGAGACGTGCCCGCACTACCTTTTCCTGAGCAATGAAGACTTCGCTACAGTCGGTCCTGCGATGAAGGTGTACCCGCCAGTGAAGTATAAAAAAGACCAGGAACGCCTGTGGAAAGGCATCTCAGAAGGCGTCATCTCGATCGTATGCTCGGATCATGCACCGCATACCGAGCAGGAGAAGGATGGCGATCTCTGGTCGATTCCGGCTGGGATGTGCGGGGTGGAAACATTGGCACCTCTCCTGTTGAATGCGGTCACCCAAAACAGGCTCACCCTTCAACAGGTGGCTGCCGTCCTGTCGGAGAATCCTGCAAAGCAATTCGGGATCTTCCCGCAAAAAGGCTCTCTGCAAGTCGGTACAGACGCTGATTTGACTATCGTGGATATGAAACGTCCTTTTGTCATCAAGAGGGAGAACTTGCATAGCAAGAGCAAAGTAACCGCCTATGACGGTTGGACAGGTGTGGGCAGTCCGATTGCAACAATCGTCCGTGGTCAGACGGTGATGAAGAATGGTCAGATTGTTAGCGGTCCTATCGGTCAATGGATCAAGCCTGTCAAAAATGAGGGAAGAACAGGGCATGCTGAGTAAGAACAACTACGATGAAGGAGGCACGACATGCCAACAGAAGTCACCCAATTAATCCAGTCTCATCGCTCGATTCGCAAGTATAAGGATCAGCCCATCTCTGAGGAGCTGCTTCAGGAAATAGTAAGCTGCGCACAGTGGGCACCATCCTCGCACAACGTGCAAGCGTACAGCGTAATCATCGTACGTTCGAGTGAAACGAAGGAAAAATTGTCTGCCCTGTGCGGCAACCAGAAATGGGTCGTGGACTGCCCGGTGTTTCTCGTCTTTTGTGCGGATTACTACCGTCTGAAGCAAGCATGCGAGATGCATAGACAGACACTGGCGGCCGATGAAATAGAAAGCTTGCTGGTAGGGGCAGTGGATACGGCATTAGCTGCTGAAAACGTCTTGCTCGCCGCACGCTCCCATGGGCTGGGAGGCGTCATGATCGGAGGCATTCGCAACAATCCTCGGGACGTAGCGGACGTTCTGGGTCTTCCCGCACTGACCATCCCGATCATGGGCATGTGCCTCGGTTACCCTGCACAGGATGTCCAACAGAAACCTCGCTTGCCACAACGGGCAGTCATCCATCATGAGCGCTATCAGACTGAGATTATACCGGAAGCGTTGGAAGAGTATGAACGGACCTCTTCTGAATACTACAGCGAGCGAAGTAATGGACAGCGCACAGAAGGGTGGACCAAGCAAATGGCGGATTACGTCAACAAACCACGAAGAGCACATGTCACGCAATTTATCAAAGACCAAGGGATGCGTTTAACTTAGAAAGATCTAACGAGGAGAAGAAGAGCAGGAGGGGCCGCGGATGGGGAACAAGATGACGTTCGTCGCGACTGGTGACAGCTTTATTACCCGACGTTTGCCAAGCGCATCGTCAGAATCATTTCGCTCGCTAACCAAGCTGATTGGACAAGCAGAATTTCGCTTTACGAATTTGGAAGTGACGACACATCGTCAAGAAGGATTTCCATTTGCTTTTAGTGGAGGCACATGGGCGATGGCGAAGCCAGAAGTATTGGCGGATTTACAGGCATACGGCTTTAACATTACAGCGTGGGCCAATAATCACACGATGGATTACGCCTACGGTGGGCTGGAAGCGACGCGAAAATACCTGGATCAATACGGTATCGCCCATGCCGGGGTCGGGTCGAATCTCGCCGAGGCTAGTCAACCTGTCTATCTGGATTGTCCGTCGGGTCGTGTCGCACTAATAGCGGCTACTTCCACCTTTCATGAATCGTGGATAGCAGGAGAACAGAGACCGGATATGCCGGGGCGACCCGGAGTGAATCCATTACGATATGATACCACTTACTACTTGCCACAGGATGATTTCGCCCATCTGGATCGAATCAGCCAGACGATCCCGATTAACGCCACCTTTAATCTGGATGTCAAAGAAGGCTTCGCAGTCCCAGGAGATGGTACGACTATTCGCTTTGGAACTCATCGCTTTGCCGTGGGAACGGAAGCTACCTGCACGACCACACCAATCGAGGCAGATAAAAGGCGGATACTTCGTTCGATTGCGGAGGCGCGACGCCAGGCGGATTATGTGATCGTGAGTATCCATTCTCACGAGATGGAAGGTGAGAACAAGGCAAGGGCAGCCTCTTTTTTTGAGTCAATGGCGCGCGCTTGCATCGATGGAGGCGCAGACGCTGTCATTGGCCATGGACCTCATATTCTAAGAGGAATCGAGATCTACCGCAATCGTCCGATCTTCTATAGCTTGGGTAATTTTATCTTCCAGAATGAGACCGTTAGCCGTTTGCCAGCAGACTTTTATGAGAAATACAGCCTGGGGCACGAATCGACCGTCGCGGACGCGTTTGATACCCGTACGGACCATAACCAAAAAGGGCTGGGGGTCAATCCGTATGTGTGGGAATCGGTCATACCGTATTGGAGAATGGAAGAGGGGCAGCTGAGGGAACTGTTCCTTTACCCTATAGAGTTGGGCTTTGGCACCCCCCGTTACCAGAGAGGGTGGCCAAGTCTTTCGCAGCAACCCAAGATTATCGAGCATTTACAGCGATTAAGTGCACCATATGGAACGAGAATCGAATTGGATGGATTTATCGGTCGGGTACAGATTGAAGAATAAAAGAAGAAGAGAAAGCGGTGCTGGCCGCTTCTTTTTTTCGGCAACGATGAAAAGCTCATGTGGAAAAACGCTTCTTCTCGTACAGGGAATGAAGCGTTTTTCTATTACGATTCGATGGAGGGGCATTCATTCAACACCACTCACGCTTTCGAAACTGCTATTCTTCTCCATTTTCTGGATAATCTGTTATTCGTATTGAGCGGTTCCACTGTAATTCTCTTCCTAATCGAATCATTTCCATATTCTTCTTGTTACTCGAATGATTTATAATGAAAGGGTTGATGGAAAAAAGCTGAAAGACAACGATCAATCAATGGCATATCAGATGAAACCAATGAATTTGTGCAGCGATTCTCGCATTCCAGATTTATGGGTACAACTGATTCTAGCCATCCCTATACAAATGATCATGCAAACTGGATTGCAGAGGATGAAGCACATGACGAAGATAGAGATCTTGAAAACCATGGTTCACACCGATCAAAAAAATGCGTCAGCGTGGTTTCTACTGGGTCTAGAATATTCGGAGCTAGGAGATAGAGGAGAAGCATTGCTAGCTTTTACACAAGCACTCGCGTATGGGGACGAGGAACTGAAGAACAACATCGTGGGTGAGCTAAACAAACTTAGCCAAGTGAAACCGCTTCGAAATGGAGGGAGTGTACACGAGGCCGGAACGTTCCAAACCAGAGATATTCATACTCCTGTCACCTTACGCGTTATTGAGGGAGGCAAACACCTCAGAAAGAATAAGGGAGAGGTGCGAATATCCACGCTTGATAAAAACGTCAGCTTTGCCGAGGTAGGAGGTCTCCAAGATGTAAAAGAGGCGGTACGGATGAAAATTGTCCAACCGTTTCTGGCAACCGGGTTATGTAAGCCTATTCGTCAAAAGCCAGGCAGTGGGGTTTTACTATATGGACCTCCGGGCTGCGGCAAAACATTCTTCGCGAAAGCGACTGCTGGAGAATGCAACGCAACCTTATTGCACGTGAAAGCAACTGACATATTGGATTCACGTGTGGGGGCTAGCGAGCAAAACATTCGCACCTTGTTTCGTACCGCTCGTACGCAAAAACCGGCCATCTTGTTCTTCGACGAGCTAGATGCCCTCGGTTATGCTCGTGAGAAGAATTCTTCTGCATGGAAGAGGGGAATAAACGATTTTTTCTTTATGGAATTGGAAGGAGAAGCCTCACGAGCGGACAAGCTTTTGATCATGGGTGCGACCAATATGCCATGGGATGTAGATCCTGGCTTTCATCGCCCTGGTTGCTTTGATCAGCTGATTTTTGTCGGTCCTCCAGATGCGGAGGCACGTGAAATTATCTTTCGGCTCAAGCTGGAAGGGAGACCCTCTGAGCCGATTGACTTTGCCCAATTGGCAGGATGGACGGATCTCTATTCTGGGGCTGATATCGAGTACGTCGTCGAATTGGCGACTGAGCAGGTTTTGCACGACTTCCTAACCACAGGAGTGGAGCGTCCGATCATGATGAGTGACCTTCGCGAATCGATTGCGGCGACACGTCCAACGACGATAGAGTGGCTCCGTACGGCGAAAAATTATGTCAAATACGCGAATGACGAAGGTCTCTACGATGGAGTCGAACACTTCCTGGCAAAGCATAAGCGAATCTGACTACCACAATGGATCAAATATGGACGCTCTATTTCTTGTTCTATTTAATCGAATGGACGTGCTATACAAACTAAAAAACCGTTCGTGCACAAGAGTCGTGCGAACGGTTTTTGTATGTTAACTTACGTTCTACGTGATCTGCAGGAGAGGAGAGGTCTTCTCGATGACATCCCAGACCATGCCTCGTACTTTCAGTTTATCGAGAAATGGGATCGGGTCAATCAGTTCGGGTGGTATGCAGCCTGTCGTCGTCAGTAACCCCTCCGCAATCATGTCCACAGCAACAACTGGAGGGATGCCGGTTTGCCAGATCGTTGCCTGGAATTCCGTTTTGTAGAAAACCTCGTCATGATTGGCGATCGTGTAGACGTAAACTTCTTTTCGCTTGTTATCCTTTTTTCCTTTGACGAGAGCGCCAACGCTGGAATACCCGTGGATTTTGCCCGCCAGATCTGCTGGCTTGGGCATCGAAGTCACCACGACATCTCGTGGGGCCACCCTCACGCCTTTGACTTCAATTTCCTCGTCACTATCTAGGCCCAAATAACGAAGGACCTGCAAGGTATTCACAAAATCAGGATGCAGGGCGTACTTGAAATCAACATATTTGCAGCCCTTGGCACGGCCGATGGTCTCACCGAGTGTGGTGGCTTCTTCGTGCTCCACATGATAGCAGTCGAGCCAGCCGATGGGCTCAGGAAATTCAAATTCTTCCTTGTTGGCAAAAGGAGTCGGTAGATACTGCTCACCCTTAGCCGCTGTCCAATAGTTCGGTTTGGCCAGACATTCCTGGATGGCAGTCTGCGGACTAAAGTAGGAGCAAAAGCCGTCATAGTCCACGACAGAATTATCTCCATCCCGAATGAGAATGGCGTCCACTTCATCCAATTGATCCACGGCGTACCGAGCAGCGATATTGGAAAAGCCGGGATCGCAACCCAACCCCATGATGCCGAGAATACCTGCAGCACGAAACTGATCATTCCAAGCCAATTGCTTCCGCAGCCACTGCGGTCCAGAGGAAGCGGTGTCGATATAATGCGTTCGGGTATTCAGGCATGCCTTCATGACGTCAAAATTATTTTCCGGTAATCCAATATGGAGTAAAAGGTCAATATCGTCCAAAATGGCTTGCACACTGGAAACATCGCGGGCATCCACCCGTTTTACTTCGATCTCCACATCGGTTTCGCGACGCAGCTCAACGGCCAGTTCTTCGGCAGGCCCGATGGAAATATCCGCCAGAACCAGTTTTTTCACATATGACGTTTTAATGAGTTCGCACGCACTTACTTGTCCTACACCGCCAACACCCAATATTGCGACTCGCATAGAGTCCTCCTCCTAATTTGGATTGCACGTTCTTCGCATTCGAAAGAGCCATTTTTGCAAAAACAAATCAATGGTCGCAGGGTAAACCTGTACTTCTGCGACATTGTCGATCGGCTCCCGGGGACGCAGCCTTAATCGCATTCCAAACTCCTCCTTATGGTCAGTTGCAAACGGGGTGATTTGAGTGGCTAAAAAGCTCCACTCGTACATGTATATGAGACACCTCGGAAGTCCCATGCGCCGAGTTGGTGAAAAGGTCTGCTTTTTCGGGAGGGGGAATGGAGGAAGTAACTATCTAACGAAAAGGTAACGATCTAAATGAAAAGTACGTACTTCCCGCTCGTGCTGTTATGCTACATAATGACGCTATCCCCCGTGATGATAAGTTGTTGAAAAACAACTCAATTAAAAGAAATCTACGATGGAGAATGGAGAGGAGACAAGCATGATTCATGCGGATCCGATTTAGGTAAGGAAGGGACGAAACGGTTTGGCGAGCTGATAGCGCTCATCCCAGACAGTACGCAAAAAATATTGGTGAATCGTCTGATGCCCATTCTGGATTCGATGTATCAGTGGGGGAGAAACTATATGGATACCGTCCTGAATCAAGAAGAGACAGGATCTTAATCGTGAAAGATTTACCTTATTCACACTAAGTTTGATCAAAGTGAGTACTTGATTACGTGCATGTTTTCTCTAATAATAACGATGTGAACATGAATAGACATCTCAGAAAAAATGAGGAAGGGGGCGGGATCGCACATGGAATCGATGACCTTTGTGTTGTTTGGTGCTACAGGAGATTTGGCAAAGCGTAAAATTTACCCTGCCTTGTACAATTTATATCTCGACAAAAAAATGCCTTCCACGTTTTCCATCATTGGAGTGGGCAGAAGAGACTGGTCAGACGAAGAGTTTCAAGCAAGTATTGTGAAATCAGTGCGTACATTTTCTCGCCGTACCCAAGTAGAGTCACAGCAGATGGACGAGTTTGTCGAAGCATTTCGCTATTGCGCAGTCGATGTGACGAATCCGCAAGCCTTCATTCCTTTGCTGGAACGTGTGAAGGAACGTGAAGCTGCCTTGCAAATACCTGAAAATCGGATGTTTTACTTGTCAGTGGCGCCCGAATTTTTCGAGGTGATCAGTTCGAATATAAAGACGAGCGGACTCGGCACGACGAACGGCTGGAAGCGACTGATTATCGAAAAACCGTTTGGGAATGATCTGAAATCAGCCCAACTACTAAATGAAAAACTCAGTGCTGCATTTGAGGAAGAAGAAATATACCGGATCGATCACTATTTGGGCAAACCGATGGTGCAAAATCTGGAGGCACTGGAATTTGCCAATCCCGTTTTCCAGGCACTTTGGAACAACCAGTATATCGCTAATGTGCAAATCACGGCAGGTGAAACCGTCGGGGTAGAAGAGAGGGCAGGCTATTACGATCATGCAGGAGCGATTCGCGATATGGTGCAAAATCATATGCTGCAAATGCTGATGATGACGGCCATGCACGTGCCAAAACGGATTACGGCCAATGATATTCGAGCACAGAAGCGCCAGGTGATGGAAGCCGTACGACCTTTGCAAAAGGAAGAAGTAAGCCAGCATGTGGTCCGTGGCCAGTACGGGGCAGGAGAAATGTTGGACAAGCACGTAGTCGGTTACCGTGCAGAGCCAGGGGTTCAACCTCAATCGATGACGGATACGTTTGTAGCGGCTCGTGTCTGGATTGATGATCCGTACTGGAAGGGCGTCCCGTTCTATATTCGTACAGGCAAGCGAATGAAGGAAAAATCGACGAAAATCGTAATTGAGTTCAAAAATCCGTTGGAACAGCTGTACCATCATCAACAAGAGAAACCAGCACCCAATTTACTCATTATCAGCGTGAATCCAGATGAGGGCATCGCCCTGCAGGTGAATAGTAAGAATCCATCCAATAGCGGTAAGATTGAGCCCGTCACCGTTGACTTTTCGGCGGGGACTAAAGACGTACCAGAAGCATATGAGCTGTTGCTGTTCGATGCGTTGAGAGGAGATTCCACGTACTTCGCTCACTGGACAGAAGTAGAGCTTTCATGGATGTGGGTCGAGCCAATTTTAGAGGCTTTTAGGGAAAATCTTGTGCCTTTGCACACGTATCCGGCAGGTTCGAACGGCCCCGACGCATCGGAGGAATTGTTGCGAGCAGATGGTTTTCAATGGTGGCTGGACAAAGCGCCAGAACGCGAACCGATCCCGAGTCATTCATAAAGACACAAGAAGGAACGGCTTGCTACTTGGTGGGAGGAGACCCCGAAGCTTGGGCAGTGGTCGAGCCGATTTTTCGCGACACAGTGGTAACACAGCGGTAGCAAATGGTTATTTGTATGCGCTCCGAAATGAATTTGGGGGAAATGCAGTGGAAAAGGCAGAAAAAAACGAGAGGAGAGCGATCCGCGATGCGATTTGGCATAATTGGAACGAATTGGATTACGGAAGAGTTCATTCGTTCAGGAAAAGAAGTAGAAGGGTTTTCTTTGACAGCTGTTTATTCACGCACCGAAGAACGCGCCAGATCTTTCGCGCAGACGCATGAGGCACCTTATGTTTTTACGGACGTCGAGACGATGGCAAAAAGCAAGGTACTTGATGCCGTGTATATCGCCAGTCCAAATTCTTTTCATGCCAAGCAAGCGATCCAATGCATGGAGCATGGGCTGCACGTACTGTGTGAAAAGCCGGTAGGGTCCAATGCTGCGGAGGCAAAAGCCATGATACAAGCAGCGAAGGAAAACGGTGTGCTTCTCATGGAAGCTGTGAAATCAACGCTGGCACCTAATTTCCAGGCGATTCAGGATAACATTCACAAGCTGGGGAAAATTCGGCGGTATTTTGCAGGGAACTGCCAATATTCTTCTCGCTATGATGCGTATAAAGAAGGAACAGTCCTCAATGCGTTTGACCCTGTTTTTTCAAACGGCGCCATGATGGATATCGGTATTTATTGTTTGTACCCGTTGGTGGTCTTGTTCGGGAAGCCTTCCGCGGTCAAGGCGGAGGCGATCATGCTCGATTCAGGCGTCGACGGAGAAGGAAGTATCCTGATGAAGTACGAGGACAAAGAAGCTGTAGTGATCTACTCAAAAATTACGGACTCGTATTTGCCAGCAGAAATTCAGGGCGAGAACGCTACGATGGTCATTGATAAAATCAATCATTTGAAAAAGATAGAAATACGGTACCGGGATGGACGAGTAGAAGATGTAACGAGACCACAGACTCCCAACCTGATGCATTACGAAATCAGGGAATTTATGGAATTGGTGAAGCAGGGGGCGCGGGAATCAGCCACGAACACCCATGTGAATTCGTTGATCACGCTGGAGATCATGGATGAGGCGAGAAAACAGATCGGACTCGTTTATCCTGCAGACCGATTAGGTGCCGACTCGTAGCCTTGTCCCATTCGTTTCATAATCAGGTGGAAGGGTATACGAAGGTAAACATTGCCGGTCAAAATATGAGCTCCACCTATCTGAACCATCTGCTCGAGGTGCTGGAGGGAAAAGATATTTCCGTCAACGTCATTTCGAAATCCGGAACGACGACGGAACCGGCCATTGCTTTCCGAATCTTCAGGGAATACACAGAGAAAAAGTATGGCAAAGAGGGAGCGAGAGAGCGCATAAATCAAAAAGCTTTTCAAGGAACCTTGCTCGCACACGTCGATGGAGGAGTACCCAACCTCATTATCGAAATGGATGAGATGAATGAATATACGTTTGGGGAGCTGGAGGTCATCCTACCTCCATGAATCTTTTGGTCGGATCATACATCGAGTAGAGGAGGCGAAATGCGATGAAAATGTACGATGTAACCGGTGCTGTTTTTGAAGGAATGACGGTGTACAAAAACAAACCGGAGAAACAACCCAAGATCAAGCCTGTCACGAATGGCTATGTCACAGAGTCACGGATTGAACTGGACGTTCATACGGGTACGCATGTGGATGCCCCACTTCACATGGTGACAGATGGGGAAACGTTTGAAACGATTGCTTTGGACAAGCTGGTGGGGAATTGCAAAGTCCTCGACCTCACGCATGTGGAGGACCGAATCACCCGAGGGGACCTAGAGTCATTTGATATTGCACCTAATGATTTTCTGTTGTTCAAAACGAAAAATTCGTGGGATGAGGCGTTTTCTTTTGAATTCGTGTATTTGGCAAAGGACGGGGCCGAATACTTGGCGAGCATGGGTGTGCGTGGCGTGGGAACAGACGCCCTGGGGATTGAGCGCAGTCAGGAAGGGCACCCCACGCACAAAGCATTATTTGCCGGCCAGGTCATTATTATCGAGGGGTTGCGCTTGAAGGATGTACCCCAAGGGGAATTCTTCTTGGTGGCTGCTCCCTTAAAGCTGATCGGGACAGACGCTGCACCTGCCAGAGTCCTGCTGTTTGATGGGGTCACAATCTCGGAATAGCTCTCACCACGAGAATTGACGAATCCAGTAATACGGGCCAGTTGATCAGACACTTTTACCAATTAGGCAAAGGTGTTTTTTGATCCTGCAAAAATATGCACGAAGGCTGCTTTTCCATTTTGAAGGATTCCTAAAAAAAGTATCGAATGAAAAACGTATCCATATCATTCCATTTAGAAACATAGTTAGCCAAAATGAAGACGAAGAGGCGATCCTGGTAATGATTATCAAGCACGTGATGCTGCAGCTCTTCTTCGCTCTTTTGCCATTCATCCTTTTTAACGTCTACTATCGAGATAAACTTCGAAATTACAGCAAAAAATTTATCATCATCACGAGCTCGCTATCGCTGTTTTTGGCTATGACGTTCTCTTGCAATCTGGGACCCGGTTATTATTTTGATGTTCGCCATATCATCATGTATTTTGGAGTGATTTTTGGCGGTTTGCAGACAGGCTGTTTTCTCCTGATCGAGTTTTTCGTGTATCGATTGTACAAAGGGGGAGACGGCATATGGGTAGGTTCCAGCATTTTTCTGTGCACGTTTTTCTTGTCTTTATTTTTTAATCAGATTTATAAAAGTACACACCGGACAACGCTCGTCACGTGTTTGGCAGGGGGCGTTTTATCCATTCATCCTACTCTTATTCTGTATCTGAACCATCCCGAGAAGGTCACTAATAACCTCTTCGAACATTTGATTGTCTTTCCTCTACAGTATTTGATCGGGATATGGCTGTTGACGACGTTGTTTCACAAGGCTGTTTCCGACAAAGCCCTGTTTATCAACTACTCTGAAAATGAAAAGTTTGAAGCGATCAGTCACGTCGCTGCTTCTCTTGCTCATGAGGTACGCAATCCGCTCACCGCGGTAAAGGGATTTCTGCAGTTGATACGGTATAGCACTTTGGAGCAAGGAAAAATAGAGCAGTACATCGACATCAGCCTCATGGAAATTGATCGAACCGAGTCGGTGTTATCTGAATATCTCTCCATCGCTAAGCCGCCTAGCAAGCAAATGGGCAAAACAAACCTTTCGCACCAAGTGCAGGTCATCATCGATGTCATGTCGTCTTATGCGATCATGAGCAACGTAGAGATTGAGCTGGAGCACAAGCCTGTTGTACCCGTATGGATCATCGCGAATGGGGATGAAGTCAAACAGGTACTCGTGAATTTTATGAAGAATGCAATTGAAGCCTGTGTGGAAGTGCCACATGCTAAGGTGTCTCTCAGTTTGAATCTAGTGGACCGAAACGTATTACTGATCATCAAAGATAATGGAATTGGTATGAGTGCTGACCAGATTAGTCGACTGGGCTCAATTTATTACTCTACGAAGTCAAGCGGCACGGGTCTCGGGTTGACCTACTCGTTTCAAGTGATTCGCGCCATGGGCGGTTCAGTCGCCGTTCAAAGTGAGCCAAGAGCAGGGACGCGTTTTACGATTTCGATCCCGCTTCTTGAGTACGCACAGGAGACACCTGCCACTCGAATTAGCTGAAGAATTCGAATGGCCATAAATCATTAGGGGGAAAATGAGATGCCAAACCGTCCAACGAAAGACGAATACAGTGCGTACTACGGGACCTATATTGATCTGGTTCCAGAAGGGGATCTGCTGCAATCGTTATCTCTGCACATGGAGGAAACCACCAAGAAGTTTTCGGCCCTTACGGAAGAGCAAGAAGCTCATCGCTACGCCCCCGGTAAATGGTCGGTGAAGGAAGTGCTTGGACATATCATCGATACGGAGAGAATCATGTCCTATCGCTTGCTGAGATTTGCGAGAGGTGACGAGACTCCTTTATCCGGCTATGAAGATGAAGCCTATGTGACGGAGGGTTCTTTTGACTCTCGCCGACTGTCTGATCTGGTGGAAGAGTACAAGGCGGTGCGAGGAGCCACTCTTGCCTTGATCAAGGGGGTGCCAACGGATGCTTGGACTCGAAAGGGAATGGCTAACAACAGCGAATGTTCGGCTAGGGCATTGGCGTATATCATTGCGGGTCATGAGCTCCATCATGGCAAGATTCTAATGGAAAGATATCACGTATAGCAAAAAAACTCCGCCTCGTCAAAGGCGGAGTTTTTCTCATGTAGGACTCGTAGCACAAAGGGTCTATGCTAAATTGGCGTGTATGCCATACATCGTGTCTGAATCCATGCCGCGCATTTCCATCAATCGTAAAATGACGGCATCGTAGAATACGATGAGTGTCTGCGCAAAGAGGGAGCCCATAGGCTGGATTGATAGGTAATCACCGCTAGCCTTGTCCTTTGGGGAGTCTGGCTGAAAATAAAGATTTAGACTAACATAGAGTCATGAAACTACGGGTAGGATAGCGGATCATGTAACTTTCATTTTTGAAAACCGTATTAATTTATTGGTAAAGGAGGTCGGTTCATGTCCAGAGAGATACAGTTTCTAGAGAGCATGATGGTTTTAAAACTAAAGGGTTCAACTGGATTCTTTGCACTTAAATTTAATCTAAAAATTCCTTACCAGAACATTCAAAGCGTTTATGTTGATTATTTCGATGCTCCACAATGGATGTTAAGAATGCCTGGCACATCTTTCCCTCCTAACGTTTATGAAGGTAGTTTTAAATACGCTGATGAATGGTACTTCCTGTCGTACGAGAAAAGAGAGCCTTTGGTAATTATTAATTTAGATGGGCACGAGAAATACAAGTACGTTATTTTTCAAGTGGATGGCCCATCAAGTGTTGCAGCAGATATTCGAAAACACATGAGAGAACATTTGTTACGATAACAGGTATCGTTAGTGAAATAGACGATAACAGAGGCTGCCTATGGACTGATATGCTCCGCTTTGAGTAGACAGGTTAAATTAAAATAAACCGCTGCTCGTTGGGGAGCCTATCAATGATCTAGAAGCCTCTTTTGTTTGGACAGGAGAGTTTTGTAATTAAAATTCAGGCTATTGATGTATCATCTGAAAAGCTACAGGAGGATAGTTTGTTCGAAGAAAATACAGAAATAGACCATGATCGATTTAGACTGCGAAAATATGTTGTAGACTCTCGCGGACGAGCTCATCTAATAGGCAGGTAAAATATCGCTAACCTATTGATGTGTTAATATAGGTATAGGATAGTGATACATAAAAAACAGGAGGAACAAATGAATGAATACATCTGAAGAAAAAAAGAAAATTAATCATAAAAGATTAACAATAAGAAATATTGTCAAAAGGGGTATATTTATTACGATTGGTGCCATTATTATGGCTTACGGGTTAGAAGGTGTATTAATCCCAAACAATATCATTGACGGTGGAGTAACAGGCTTATCCATGATATTAAGTCATGTAACGGCTATCAACCTTAGTTTGTTTTTAGTAATTTTAAACTTACCTTTCTTTTTCTTAGGATATAAGCAAATAGGAAAAACCTTTGCAATTAGTATGTTATATGGAATCGTAGCTCTTTCTGTAGCCACTTCCTTCATGCATCATATACAACCGATTGTAGAAAATGAACTGCTAGCAGTTGTTTTCGGGGGCTTAATATTAGGAGTAGGAGTAGGCTTAACCATTAGAAATGGTGGAGTCTTAGATGGAACGGAAACATTAGCGATTTTAGTGGAGAAGAGGTTACCGTTTTCTGTTGGTGAAATCATCATGTTTGTTAACGTGATTATATTCTCCATCGCGGCATTTGTGTTCTCTTTAGAAAATGCTTTATTTTCGATGCTTACTTATTACGTTGCCTTTAGAACTATTGACATTGTAGTAAAAGGATTGGATGATATGAAATCAGTGTATATCATAAGTGATAATACCACTGAGATTGCGGATGCGATTACCGAGCGATTAGGTCGAGGGGTAACTTATTTGCACGGTGAAGGTTCTTATAGTGGCGAAGATAAACGAGTTATTTTATGTGTTTTTACAAGGTTAGAGGAAACAAAACTGAAAGATATTATTAGAGAATTAGACCCGCAAGCATTTACGATTGCTACGGATGTATCTTCCGTTCATGGTGGTCGATTTAAGAAAAAAGACATTCATTAATACGATCTTTGCAAATGGGTATGAAATAAATCATTAATAATACAGGGTTTTAATGTCTAAAAATACTCGCAGCAAGTTTATGGTTCAAATTCAGGTGAGAAAATAGTTTAAGTGACATGGGTGTCTTTTTCTTATCTTTTTGAGACATACGAGGCTTAAATCAAACAAAATGAGCATATCAACAAAAAATGCAGCTCGTCCCTCGTTAGAGGGCGGGCTGCATTTTGTCTAGTAGCCTTATCATTCGTTTTACAGTTTATCATACGCGCTTGGCTTCAGCGGCTTTTCAGAAATGCAGGGGATCATCCAACAGTAATTCTTGCAAGGCACCAATTCCGTACAGCCCGAAAATCTTCTCGAGGACTCATTTTCCTCAGGTAAAGAGAATCTGTTCAAAAGGGCATGGGAGAACGAAAAAATAAATGAAACGCTGATAAGAGGACAGGAGATATTCAGTACAAAAAGGGAGGTCATCCCATGGAGGCAACTGGGGTAGAAGAAATCCCTTTCCCTGTAAATAAAGTGAATTTTGTGTTGACGGATGCGTTGGAATTTCTTAGAATAAACCTCAATAGCATACAAGGTTCTTATCCAGAGAGGTGGAGGGTCTGGCCCTATGAAGCCCGGCAACCGTCATGAGTCATGTGACAAGGTGCCAATTCCTGCGAGACAGTGCGTCTCGATAGATAAGAAGCGGGTCACTCGTATACGTCTTTACGAACCTTCTTCTTGTCGAAGAAGGTTTTTTTGTTCGCTAGACTAGAGAATTTCATATTGTTTTTTCTTATCCAGAGAGGTGGAGGGACTGGCCCGATGAAGCCCGGCAACCGTCACGAAGTAGGTGACAAGGTGCCAATTCCTGCAGGATGTTTGCGTCCTGCAAGATAAGAAGAGGGAGCGCGCGATGCCAACCAACCTTCTTCTTATCGAAGAAGGTTTTTTGCTGTTCGACATACTATCGATGGGGTGAAAAAGATGAGTGTTGGAGTCGTAAAAGTAGGGTTGTTGGGTTTGGGAACAGTGGGGGGCGGAGTGATCAAAACGATCCGTTCGCAACAGGAAAAGTTGTCGTCCCGTCTAGGAAAACGAATCGAGATCGTCAAAGCGCTCGTGCGTGACTCGGAAAAGGAAAGGGCCGTTCATCTCGATCGATCTGTGCTGACAACAGATTTTGAAGACGTGTTGAAAAGCGATGTAGATATCGTAGTCGAGGTCATGGGGGGTGTCGATCCTACTTATGATTACGTGCGTGCACTGATCGAAAAGGGCTGTCATGTGGTCACAGCGAACAAGGAGTTGCTGGCGAAAAGAGGTACGGAGCTCGTGGATTTGGCCAACCAACACCAAGTCCATTTGGCATACGAAGCGAGTGTGGCAGGGGGGATTCCGATCCTCAGTGTCCTGCGCCAGTTTCTTAGAACCAATGACATCAGCGGCATTCGAGGAATTCTCAATGGTACGACCAACTTCATTTTGACGAAAATGGAGACGGAGCAGCTCTCGTATCAGGAGGTCCTAAAGCAGGCTCAGGAGCTGGGGTATGCGGAAGCAGATCCTCGTTCGGACGTGGAAGGCTTTGATGCGATGTACAAATTGTATATTCTTGCACAGCTGGTATACGGAGAATGCTTGCCGCTGGCTGAAGTAAACAGGAAAGGCATTGCAGATCTGACGGCAGGCCAGATTCGGATCGCCAGTGAGCTGGGTTATCGGATCAAGCTGATTGCTCAGGCGAATCAGTCTGAGGAAGGAATTCGCCTCTCGGTTGAGCCAACGATGCTACCCACGGGTCATCCATTGGCACAAATTCATGATGCTTTCAACGCCGTACAACTGTCTGGCAACATTGTCGGTGATCTGTTGTTTACGGGCAGAGGAGCTGGCGAATTGCCGACCGCGAGTGCTGTAGTGGAGGATCTGGCCTATTTGCTGACGCAGCCATTTACGCCGCATCCGACGTGGAAGGAAAGCGACGTCTTGCGTGTTACGGAGCAACTGGCGACAGCGCAATCCTTGTGTTATCTGGAAGGATCAGCTCCAGCAGCTACCCCTGATCGCGTTCTACACTTTTTGCGACTGGCCGGAGTGGAGGTACATAAGCTCAAAGTACAGTTTGATCTGGGAGGAGTCTTGCGGGCAGGGCTGATTACAACGGGCTTACGAGATGAGCATGAAGAGCTGTTGAGGTCGGATTTTGGCTTGCAGGTGCGGTGTTTTCCATTACTCGGAACGGCTGAATAAAGCGAGGACGCATGAAAAAGGCTGCGGAGGAAAATCTCCACAGCCTTGTCCTATTTTATCGAAGAGAATGGATGTATTCGGATACTTTTTGCAGGCCCTGGCGCAGCATCTCCGTTTCACACGCGTAGCCAATTCGTACCCAGCCATCCATATCGAAACAAATGCCGGGTGTCAGGAAGGCACCGGTTTCTTTCAGCAGTCCTTCACAAAAGGCGACAGAAGAAACGGGTAGATCATATTTCAACATCGCAGTCGTTCCTGCACGTGGTTTCACATACGTGACAGCAGGCTCCTGAGCTACCCATTCATCCAGAATAACCAAGTTGTCCTTGATGATTTTGCGATTGCGTTTCAAGATCAGGTCGTAGTTTTTCATGGCATGAACAGCCAAAATATCATCCAGCATGCCGACGCTGATCGTGGTATAGTCCCGATGCTTGATGCATTCTTCAATCACTTCCTGTGGAGCAGCGATCCAGCCGAGACGAAGTCCAGCCAACGAGAGTGCTTTTGACATACTCGACGTACTAATTCCTTTTTCGTACAGATCGGCAACGGAAGGGACGATCAGATCATCATCCTGCAAAAGATTGCGATACACCTCGTCACACAGCAGATAAGCGCCGCAGGAGCGGGCGATTTCCACGATCTGCTCCAAGACATCCCGTTCCATGATCGCGCCGGATGGATTGTTTGGATTGTTGATGCAGATTAGCTTTGTATTCTCTCGCACAAGGGAGCGTAGCTCATCGAGATCAGGCAAGTAACCATTTTCTGGCTTCAAATGCAGCAAATCAACAGAAGCGCCAAAAGATTTGGGTACTTCATAAATTTGCTGATAGGTCGGATGGACGGAGATGACGTGATCGCCAGGCTTCACAAGGGAGTAAAAAACCAGGAAGTTGGCTGCGATTCCACCATTCATAACGAGCACTTGATGTGGATCAATCGATTCGTACATCTCGGCGACCATTGAACGGAACTCTGGAGAGCCTTCGATATGGCCGTACGTCAGTTTTTTCGCATACAGCGATTGGAAGAAGTCAGCTGGATTCGTACCGTCGATGGAAATGAGCTCTTCGATCGTCAAAGAGTCTACGCATGTTTCCGCGATATTGTAGGTCGCGCTCATCTCATACTTGTTCATCCAGTCTTCTACTGCAAACAACTTGATATCCACAATGATTCCTCCTTTAACTAAACGCTTTGATTAAAGCTGAGCGATAGTGCCTACGCCTTTTTCTTCCGCTTTCTTGAGGATGTAATCGGCTGTGATCAGATCCTGCAAAGCAATTCCCGTGCTGTCATAGATGGTAATGTCTTGATCGGACAGGCGACCCGGTGTTTGGCCGAGAATCACACTGCCGATTTCTGCGACGATGTCTTCTTTGGAGATCAGTCCTTTTTGGACCGCTACCTTGGTTTCTCCGACGTTGATAGCTTGCGTCACGTCATCTACGAAGACACGAGCGGTTGTAAACAGATTCTCATCGATTTCTTGTTTTCCTGCCATATCCGCGCCAATGCAGGAGAAATGCGTACCGGGCTTGACCCATTCTTTCATGATGATCGGTTTGTGGGAAGGAGTGGCCGTGATAATGATGTCCGCTTCTTCAGTAGCTTGACGAATGTCGTCCGTCGCCACGTATTCAATCTCGATACGATCGAGCAATGTTCGATATAGCTCCTGGTCGTCTTGATAAGGAGCAAGAAACATATCCTGCAGCTTTTCTTTTGCCGTCGCACAAAACGTTGCGGCCTTTTCATAGGAATTTGCATTGTAAACGGTCACTTTTTTAATGTGCTTCATGGTGATGAGTGTGGCCATGATTTCGTACGCAGCCAAATGACCGCAGCCTACCAAGAGGAGATTCTCCGATTCAGGTCTAGCGAAATATTTCGCCCCGATTCCACCAGCAGCACCTGTGCGCATGAGCGTCACGGGCTCACCACTCATCATCCCTTTGGGAACACCCGTATCGCTGTCGAGAACCATGACAAAACCGACAAGTGCGGGCAAGTCTTTCGCTGGATTCTCACCAAACCAGGAAACGAGCTTTAGCCCAAATATGTTAGCTCCCGTCAAATGACCGGATTTGATATCCATATCTGCCTTGCCTGGAGCAAACTCGTGGAACACCATAGGAAACAAAGAAGCTTCTTTCTGTTCTTTTAACGTGTAAGCACGTTCTACCAGTTCAATCACATGCTTCATGTCTAGTAATTGCTTGACGCTAACCTGGTCGATTACCCTAAATGGAAACATGTAAATCCCCCTCTCCACATCTGGTGTGAATGATATGGCTTTGACTTTAGCATAGAATAAAATAATAATGAAATTAGCGTATTCTATAGTAACCATTGAATTCTTAGAAACCTTTTGTGCTTGGGGGGAGCAGGATGGAGCTTCGCACGTTAAAAACATTTCAGGTCGTGGCAGACCAACTCAATTTAACCAAAGCTGCCGAACTGCTCGGTTATACACAGCCAACGATCACGCTGCAAATACAGACATTGGAGAAAGAGATCGGGCATCCATTGATTAATCGGGTAGGGAAGAAAACGTTTCTCACGCCCGCAGGTAAAATGATGAAGGAGCATGTCGACAAGCTGTTTGCGGTTGTCTCACAAATGGACAAAGCGATCAAGCTGCTGGACGGGCCTTATGGTACTTTGGTAGTCGCAGCTCCGGAGTACTACTGGACGCACTATCTGTCTCAGCTGATTCGCTCGTACGTTCATCATCATCCGCAGGTCAAGCTGAAGCTGGTTTCCTGCAACAGTGCCGATGCGGTCAACATGATTACGTGCAATGAAGCAGACATTGGCATCATTGCGGGACAAAGCGGCAAACAGGAAATAGAGAGCACACTGCTGGAAAAAGAAGAACTGCTGGTGGTCACATCGAGAGAAATTTTTGAAAAACACGATCGGGACTACATTATGGAGAATTATCCATTTATTTATAAAGAGAGCTACAATCTCGACGGTTTGCACAGTCAATCGATCACGGAACTAAACTATCATCCTGCTGCTGCCATCGAGAGCAGCAGTGAAGAAGCGATCAAAATCGCAGCCTTGAATCATACAGGTGTAGCATTAATCAGCGCCAATTTGATCAAAGAAGAATTGGAGTCCGGCGAGCTTGTCCGGTTGCATCAACTCGAACAACGATTGGATACCCAGCTCATCTTTTTAAAAGACCGCTCGGATGAGATGACGATTCGTTCCTTTGCGGAGCTGGTCATCCAAGGTTGGCCAGAGGCAGGAGTCCGTCAGATTTAGCATCATAGAAGCAAGATAGGTGAGGCAGATCCTCTACGGAGGCAATCTGCCTTTTTTATTTTCTCAAAAGTAGAAGACGAAGAATTAAAAGGGTCAATGGTTACCATTGGCATTCCCTATTAGATGAGTCCGTCAGAGTATGCTACCATTTAGAGACAAAATATTTTGAAAAAGGGGGTTTGAACCGTTTATGTCGCTACCTAACGTTTCCGTAAACACACCGCTGAACAAGAAACCGAGGGAAATCAACGTTTTTGTATTGCTCCTTTTGGTGTTGATCGTCGCTTCGATTGCCACATACGTTCTTCCGGCTGGAGAGTATACCCGGACAGAGGTGAATGGGCGAAATGTCGTCGTACCAGACACCTACAAAGGGATTGAATCTTCTCCGGTTAGCTTGATGGGTATCATTGGTTCCGTCCACACAGGGATGGTAGAAGCGTCGTCTATTATTTTCTTTGTCCTTATTATCGGTGGTACGTTTGGTATTTTAACTGCAACAGGTACGATAGAAGCACTCATTTCTACTCTTTCACGAAAGCTAGCGAATCAGGAAAAATGGCTGATACCGATCATGATGCTGTTTTTTGCAATGGGCGGCGCTTTGATGGGGATGGCCGAAGAGACATTGGCCTACATCGGAATCATGATTCCACTCGCGATTGCTCTCGGTTTTGACGTCATCACAGGGACCGCGATTGTACTTGTGGGGGCATCGATTGGATTTACGACTGCGGTCATGAACCCTTTTACAGTAGGGATTGCTCAGAGCATTGCTGAGCTGCCACCGTTTTCGGGTATGGGATATCGCATTCTCTTGTTTGTGATTATGTACGCGGTGTCTGTGTATTTCGTCTACCGGTATGCGATGAAAGTAAAGCGTGATCGGGGCTACGGATTTTTTGCGGACGGAAAATACGATACAGTGGGTTCAAAAGAGTTGAAGCTCGAGACGAAACACAAGATTGTGCTCGGTTGTTTCCTTCTTAACTTTGTGATACTGGCTTACGGAGTCGTCAAATTTGAATGGTTTATCACGGAAATCGCTGGATTATTTACGATTCTGGGCATCATCATTGCCTTTGTGGGGCGGCTCCCTGCCGGTGATGCAGTCGGCGCTTTCATGAAAGGGGCAGCAGGACTGATTTCGGGTGCACTCATCATCGGAGTGGCTCGTGCTATCGTCGTGATTTTGACAGATGGACATGTCATCGATACGATTTTGTTCCATGCATCCTCGGCCATTCACCACTTGCCACCAGCTCTTAGTGTTGTGGGAATGTATTTGCTGCAAGCCATTATCCACTTGATTGTGCCTTCTGGCAGCGGGCAAGCAGCATTAACCATGCCGATTATGGCGCCACTCGCTGATTTGGTGGGAGTGACGCGTCAGACAGCCGTTCTCAGCTTTTCCATGGCAGACGGAATCGGAAATATCATTTTTCCGACTTCCGGGTACTTCATGGCAGGCTTGGCTATCGCCGGAATCCCATGGGTGCGCTGGGCAAAATGGATATTGCCTCTCATTTTGACGCAGTACGCGATCGGACTGGTAGCGGTGGTCGTGGCGCAGCTCATTGGATACGGACCTTTCTAAAGGGGGGATCGGGTCATGCAAGCGTTGACATTGGTTTCCAAAGAATTAGGCGAATGGGCCGTGCGACATCGTCGCCATTTGCATCAATATCCGGAATTGTCTGGCGAAGAGCATCAGACGCATGCGTATATCAAGCGTCAGCTAGAAGAGATGGGAATGGACATTTTAGCATTTGAAGCGCCGAGTGTCGTAGGGTTTCTGAGAGGAACGACAGGGGAAAACACGATCGCCCTGCGTGCGGACATCGACGCTCTGCCTGTTTTGGAAGAAGGAGATAAACCTTATCAATCCAAAATTCCCGGCATTTCTCATGCATGTGGCCACGATGGGCACACCGCTGTCTTACTTGCGGCGGCAAAATGGCTGTCAGAGCATCGCGACGAAGTGAAGCCGAACGTCCTTTTCCTTTTCCAATCTTCGGAGGAACGTGATCCGAGCGGTGCATCTGCTCTCATCCAACAGGGTGTACTCGATCAAGTCGATGCGATTTTTGGCATTCATCTCTGGCAGCCCTTGGAAAAAGGACAAATCGGTGTCTGCCATGGCTCGATGATGGCGGCTTGCGATGAATTTACGATTACCATCGAGGGAAAAGGTGGCCATGGTGCCATGCCACAGGAAACCATCGACCCCATCTACATCGCCAGTCAGATCGTCGGTGGAATCCAGTCCGTCGTCAGTCGCTCGCTCAATCCGCTGCAGCCTGCGGTAGTAACTGTCGGAAAGGTCGAGGGTGGCAGTACGTACAATATCATTCCCAACGAAGCCTTGATGCTAGGCACTACTCGTAGTCTGACAGAGGAGACGCGACAACGAATTCACACTCACATGCAGAGAATTGTAGAGGGTGTCTCTGCGAGCTACGGGGCTACGGGTCGCATGGAGTACAGGTGGGGTCCGCCACCACTGGTGAATGACAAGGTTCAGAGTCGCTATGTCGAACAGGTGGTAAAGGATTCGTTTGGAGAGTCAGTCTACGCGGTTGACCTCGCGCCTACGATGGCTGCGGAAGATTTCGCCTATTATTTAGAGCGCTGTCCCGGTGCATTTATTTTCGTCGGAATGGGCGGCGAGGCAAGTGCATACCCTCACCATCACCCCCAATTTGATATTGATGAAGATTCCATTCCGATCGCCATTGAACTGTTTGTCCAGCTTGTCCTGCGATATGCCCGTCAAGCTGGTTGAAAAAAAGCTCCAGGAGGTACAGAAGATGTTGAATGTTTCTATGTTACACGTACTGCAAGCCAAAAAGCGCATCGAACACGAAATCGTACAAACACCTTTGATCATGTCGAACAGCTTGTCACAGCACGTCGGTACTGAAGTGTGGCTCAAGCTGGAGAATTTGCAAAAAACGGGGTCCTTTAAGCTGCGGGGGGCTCTGAACAAAATTTCTTCCTTGTCAGAGACGGAGCTGAGACACGGAGTCATAACTGCTTCAGCAGGAAATCACGCGCAGGGTGTGGCTTATGCGGCGTCCCTCACTGGTGTATCTGCGCTCATCGTCGTGCCAAAGACGGCACCAGAGACGAAGCGCGCAGGTATCCAACGATATGGCGCGGAGCTGGTCATTTACGGCGACAATTATGATGAAGCAGAGGCTCACGCGTTTCGATTGGCGGAAGAAACGGGACGGACATTTGTTCATGCTTTTGAAGATAACGAGATCATTGCTGGTCAAGGAACTGTTGCACTCGAAGCGCTACTGGAACAGCCTGATTTCGACGCAATCGTTGTTCCAGCAGGGGGTGGTGGACTCATTTGCGGAATTGCAGTAGCCGCCAAAGCTCTCAACCCAGCTATCGAAGTGATCGGTATCCAGACTCACGCTTCACCGCCATGGTACTATTCGTTCAAGGAGCGTAGGCTAGCTGATGTGACTTATAGCGATTCACTCGCTGACGGCTTGCATGGAGGCATCTCCCAAGGGAATCTGGATCTTGCCTTACGCATCGTCGACCAGTTTGTACTCGTCGAAGAAGAACAGGTAGCCCACGCGATGTACTGGATGGCCAAGGAGCATCACTATATGGTGGAAGGCTCCGGTGCTGTAGGGATCGCTGCGCTTTTACATGGTCACTTGCCCCAGCTGAAAGGGAAAAAAGTGCTGAATATCGTCAGCGGTAGTAACGTGGATGCCACCAAGCTAGGGATAATCATCAGTAGCTACACGTAGCAACCGCATAAAAAAGAACGTGTGCCGAAAATCAGGTACACGTTCTTTTTATGGATGGTGTATTTGTATCTTATTTCTTGTCCGGATCTGGATTTCCATTTTGTTGGTTATTGGGAAAAACGGCCTTTTCCCACTTTGTCAGGAAGTATCCTGAGAGTACAAATATCCCGATCGCCACCACTGTAATGATCAATCCACTCATGACACTCTCTCCTTCCGTTGACATCCTTTGTTAATGAATACGAAGCACAGCGATGAAAGTTTCATTCTACACGACCATTCGGGTGAATGTTCACTTGCTGGGAAATGGATTGGATTCGTTCGATCAAAAGAGCTCCGTCCGATTCATTCATGGGCACGGCCTGTCCTAGTTCAGCGTGATAAGGGACCATCGTTAGCTCACAATTCCCTTTTTTGGTACAGGTGGCTTGGAGAACCATGCTTTCCCACGTCTTTGGCTCGACTGCGCGAGTGAAGATGAAGTTTCCGAGACTGTACGCAATCCATTTATTCTTATACTTTTCAAAACCTTGCAGGACGTGCGGGTGTCCGCCTACAATCAGATCCACACCAGCATCAATAAAAGTGTGTGCGAGCATCGTCTGATGATCGACAGGGAAATCCACTTTTTCTTTGCCCCAGTGTGCAATGACCACGACAAGATCAGCTTCTGAGCGAGCTTTTTGGATCGCTTGAACAGCAAGAGTGTGGTCGTAGGTCGCAGCGAGTCCCGGTTTATTTTTGCCTGCGTACCAGCTGTATTCGGGAATGACACGGCTAAAGCCGAAGATGGCCATTCGGATGCCGTTTTTTTCAACGTAGATGGGTGCATATGCTCTGGCTTCATCCCGACCAGCTCCGACATACTCTACCTGGTGATTCTCAAGCGCCTGTAGCGTGTCCAATAATCCGTCTACTCCTTGATCCATTGTATGGTTGTTAGCCAGATTTACTGCATCTATGCCAGCTTCCTTCATCGCGGGTACGGCATGGGGAGAGGACTTGTACACAAAGGCTTTGTTGTCAGCAGGTGTCCCTCTCTCTGTGATCGGCGTTTCCAGGTTGGCGATGGTGTAATCATCGGTCTGAAAAAGCGATCGGACGTGCATGAACGGATAGTCGTAACCTTTTTCAAGCACCATTTTTTCTACATTACCTGACATCATGACGTCGCCAACAAAGCTCAAGGAAATGGTGGGTTCTATAGCTGGCTCTGTCCCCGTACCTTCTGTGAGAGGGGCGGTGTCGGGGAGGGAGGGATTTCCCTCTGCATTATTAGATAAACGGTCGACCAGCACATACATCCCGGCTGCAACGATGGCGATAAGACTAAAGAGGATGGTACGCTGCCCGATGCGTTTCCATTTGTTTTTCGCTCTGTGGCGTCTTGATCTCGTTTGATTGGTACGGCTCATGGTTCCCCCTTACGAAAAAAGACAGCATTTTTCCAAACATTCGTCCATTATACCATGCTCTACCGTTTCTTTCCTTTTCATGGCAGAAGAAGTACAATGGACAAAATGTCTTCGTAAATCTATCGCCTGCAGGTCAGGTGATGAAAAGAGGTGGGGGCAGTTGAGCTTGTCTTTGGACCATATCGTTCATTTTTTGCATCGCACTCCGGTGGAAGCGACGGAACAATTTAGACAAAAAGGTTATCATGCTGTAGCGGGCGGCAGACATACGATGTGGGGCACTTGGAATAGCCTGAGCTACTTTGGGCTCTCCTATGTAGAGTTTTTGGCGGTCGAGCAGACAGAACTCGCGAAACAGTCAGAAAACCCGCTCATTCATCAGCTCGTGGAGGAACAAAGTAGTGGCGAGGGCTTGGGCCAGATCGCCTTGCGTACGCAACAGATGGATCAGTGGGCAACAGAGCTGCGTGAAAAAGGCTTGCACGTGACGGGTCCCGTTGCTGGAAGCCGGACGCGTGAAGATGGTACAGTCATTCGCTGGAGAATGCTCTTTTTGGAAGATCCAAGTGGGGGGCAGATGCCTCCGTTTCTCATCGAGTGGCAAGAATCTGATGATGAGCGTGTGAAAGACCTGACAAATCGGGGAATGATCGCGGACCATCCGAATGGTGCTGATGGCATCCAAGCAGTCGGATATGCAGTAGCAGAACTGGAAGAAGCAGCCAAGCAATGGGAGCGCTGGTTTGGCTGGGAGAGTAGTGATCTTTTTATCGATGAACAAATGGGTGCACGTTGTCGGTCATTTAAGGTGCCTGGCGGTGACATCGTCCTCTGCCAACCGATTGGAGAAGGAATAGCTCAGGAAGCGTTGAGAACGAGAGGGGAACGGCCGTTTTTCGTGCGAGTGAGCGGCAGAAATGAAAAGGGCGCGGATACCGTCTTTGGTGGTCTATATCTAAGCGGGTTGTAATACTCGGACAAAGAGAATCATCCGAACTACATCGGTTTTCACATGAAAGCAGAATCTCCTTATGGGGAGTTCTGCTTTTTTTGTTTGCAATTATTTTCGCGCTGTATTTCAAGATTGGACAAGATTTGGCGTTCTGGTATGCTGGCGGGAACAGTCATTGCCCGTGTCAAAGACTAAATGAAAAAAGCAAGGGTCTCTCCAGGTGATCGGAGTCCCTCGCTTTTTTAAAAATGAAGATGGTATTCGCCTTAGGTCCCAAATGTTTTCTTGGTTAGCTGACGGTACATGTACAGCATCGCGATTCGCCAAGGAACCAGCATACCGAAAGCGAGAAGGAAGAACAACCCTCCTGTTTGGATCGGTGTAAACGAATCGTTGATGAGTACTTTCATGATCAGGCGAATGACCAAGAGTCCCATTAAGATGATGAAAAAGGCTTTGGAGCGCTTCAGGTACACATCCTGACCGACAATTTCAAATCGGGAAGTCAGGATCAGCGGGATGGAAAACACGATTCCGACGAGAAACGCAGTAAAATCGTACATCGGAGGTGTTGCTGCTTCCGGCAAGAAGAACATCGCAAAGCCGGTTGCCATGAAAAACGGTGGTAAAATGATGCTCTTGGCGGACACGGGTTTTTTCTGCCGGCGCATCCGTACGAAGATCACCAGTGTAGCCATGATGAGAGGTACTAGTATGCCTAGCGCCGTTGATGACAGTATTTGCATGGAAGAATCCCTCCAATAGTTTTACGCTCAATACACATATCATACACTATTGTCGGAATGTAGGTAAAGGCTCTGGCATCGTTTCCCGATTTTTTAGGCAGCCGCTTCATCATTGGCGCGGACGTCTAGCTTGTGCTTTTTGCTGTACAAGTAGGTGAAGATCCCAAACAGCATGGTGAGTGTGCCGATGCAGAGCAAGTAACCGGTTACCCCCAAAAGATCCAGACAGACGCCAGTGACACCGAGAGCAATCAGGAAAAAGCTGCGGTCCAGCATGCTTTTAAACGAAAAGAATCGTCCTTGTTGATGCTCAGGAAGTCGCTTTTGAAAAATGGTGGCAGTCACAGGGAAAAAGAAAGCTACGACAAAGCCAAAAACGGCAAAGGAAGCAAGAACCATCCATTTATCGGCGGCAAAAGACATGCCGTATTGCGAAATGCCAAAAAATACGAGCATAATGGTCGAGGAAGCCACCAGGTTTCTACCACCTATCCAACGCTTCGCCAGCAGTCCTCCGACTAAGATGCTCAATCCTTCCGCCATGTAGATCCAGCCCATGAGCTGAGGTTCATTTTGAATTTCGCTAAAGTTTAAAATCATCAAGTTGACGCCGCCGAGAAAGAGTGTAACGAGCCCGTTATTAATTAAGCCGACAAAGAGGGCGGGGTCTTTTCTGGAAATGGTCAACACTTCACGAAATTCCACTTTTTCCTTCATTCTGCGTGTAGTAATTTGCGGAATGCGTAAAAACAATGTGACGAAAGCCAGGACTGCATAAGCGACGATCGAACAAACATAGAGCATAGACAGTTCCATCGAGACAACCAATACTCCCCCAATGGCTGTTCCACCAATGCGGGATAGCGTAGAAATATTCAGGTACACACTGTTGGCCTTCAATAATTCGTCTTTTGACAAGATGGCAGGCAGAGATGCTTGCACGGTAGGGAAGTAAAAAGCAGCGGAGCACTGCATCACGATGAGAGAGACGATCATCCATGGAATGGAATCGTTCGCGAGTGCTGGAAACATGAAGACGGGACTAAGGCAGCGGATTAGGCTGGCAAGCATCATGATCTTTCCTTTGTCGTACATGTCGATGATCACGCCAGCTTTGGGGGAGAGGAGAATGCTGACCACGAGTCCGCTCATCAGGATGAGAGCTTTGACTGTATCGGAAGGGATCAAGCTCTGCATGAACTGTAGATTGGCAATGATGGAAATCCACATACCCGCGCCTGCGACTACCTCACCCGTCATTAACAGAAGAAAAGTTCGGTTGCGCCACAACATAAATGCCACTCCATATCAAATTTTTTTTGCTGAATAGGTAACCCACAGTATAGCATTTACGGAATCATTTGTATATTTATAGAGATTGTGGGTATGCTGACTGGTTATAAAGGGCAACCTAAACCAACTATAGACGACAGGTTACGATCAACCCGACCGATGTTTTTTTTTCACGGGGCAAAAGGGAGCTTGTCCTCATGACGTATAAACGCTCGTTGCTTTTGTTGATCGGATACGGATTTGGCGCCACTTTGTCGGTTTTTTACGGCTTAGTGGAAAAACAAAGTCTGTTTGTTACCTTTGTTTGTTTCCATGTTGTCGTGTGTCTCTGTATTCCTCTGCTCCACGGGTGGTGGGAAGGCACTCTTCGCCAAAGCTGGTTACTCGCGTGGGGGAAGATAGAGCGCAGAGGGACAATTTTTGGATTCATGTTTGGGATCCTTATTTTTGCCGGGGCGATCACAGGTTTTTGGTTGCTGTTGCAAACCGATGGAAGGGCAGATACGATTCGCCGGATACTGGAGTCGTGGGATCTCAACCGTCGCTGGATCTGGTGGTTTTCTCTTTACCTTGTCGTGCTCAATTCCTTACTGGAAGAGCTGTTCTGGCGTGGGTTTGTCCTACAACGCTTCAAGTCGGCCATCTCCAGGCCAGTTGCAGTCATTTTGACGAGCTTCTTTTATTCGTTGTACCATCTCGTTGTGTCAACGGTTCTATTTGGTTTGAAATGGGGGGTCTTGATCACCTTGCTTGTGTTCCTTGTTGGGATCGTGTGGGGATGGATGAAGGGGAAATTTCCCTCTGTTTATCCTACCTGGTTCAGCCATATGCTGGCGGATCTGGGGCTTGTGGTGCCCATCCTTTGGTGGATATTTTAAGTAGGATACGAGAGGAGGGAGTAAGTGACTATGCTAGCGAGCCATGAACAAGTCCGTTTACGCAAGCGATTGCTCAGCATCTTGAGGCAAAACAGCGAGCAGATCCAGCTCTATTACGATACATACGGTTACACGCCGGTGGAGCCCTTGCTTGCCTATTTGCGGACGTTAAAAGGCTGTGAGACGATCACGCGATCAGATCTATGGGAGATCGTGGAAAATGATCCAGGCCACTTTTTTGAATGGGACGAAGGGGCGCTAATTCGGACGACACATGGATTCATGCCTGTGAAGACAAAAGGGAGGCTGGCGGAAGTCGCACCTCCTGAGGTCTTGTATTACGGAACCCATCGCAAGCTGATTCGTCAGGTCATGGCAGGTGGCTTGCTGCCGATAGCCAGTGAGTACATTCAACTAGCTCTCGCCGTAGATGCAATTGGGATACCGCATGACACGTTATCACTGGTAGTGGTCCAAGCTCAGGAGGCCTATTCAGCCGGGGTGCGCTTTTATAAGGTCTGTTCTCCGTACTCGCTGACAGATCCCTTTTTCTTTTCTGGAGTGATTTCTCCAGAGTATCTAGAGTTGATTTGACCTTTACTTCTCGGAGGCTTTTCTACGTTGCTCGCGCAGGTCGATCTGGCGTTGCCGTTCGGCAAATACGTCAGTGCGATCGCGCAATGTATGTTTGTTCATCAAGTAATGATCATTCAAATCACTTTCGCGGCTGACAGGTGCATTCCGCAATGCACAAGCATGTTCATAAGCTCTTTGTAGGGCTTCCTCACGAATAGGCAGGCACAGACTACGGTAGGCGATGCCCGTACTGATTTCCTCCAAACGCTTTGTGAGCAAAAGATGTAAGGCAGCACTGTCAAGGCCAAGCTGCTGTACGTCCTCACGGTGCTGCTCGAGGAGTCGGATCGCACTCGTAAGCATTTTGATGGCTCCGTTTTGATTTCCTCGGCGCTGATGGTAAAGGGCTACGGCAATCTGGATAAGTCCGACCCAGACGGCTTTGCGTTGTTCAGGAGGAGAGCTCTTCCAATATTCCTCCAGGATTTCATGGCATTCAAAATAGTCACGCTCAACGTGAAATTGAACCAAATAATCTAGATATGGTTGGGGGTACATGAAGAAACCACCTCGCTCCTTGGTTTTCAACTGAAAGGTTATATACTATTATATAGGAAAGAGAGTAGAAAACGAGGTGCGAACATTTCATGACTACGGAAGAATTGATGGCGGTCTTGGAAAAAAAGAAGATGACTGACATTATAGAGCTGATTGAGGACGCCCAAACAGGCGATCTGGAAGAATTGGAACTGGTGGAAAGCCTAGGGCTACTGATGGATCAGGAGCTCAACCGGGAAGTCATCCAACTGTTGGAAAGTCTCGGCGTCGCGATCGTTTACGTAAGTGGAGATGAGGACGAGGACGAGGATGAGGCCGACGAAGAGGATGACGATCAGTAAATGAAATGAGGGAACCAACCACTTCTGATGGAAGGGTTGGTTCTTTTTGTTCTACAGATAGGAATTTATAAGATTCCTATCCAGTACAAGTGCAACTTAGCGAGAAGGCAAGACTTGTACTAAGCTTCACCAAAAAGCTTGATGTACCCAAGTTTTCCAGGTTACTTTTGAGTCCATACCCGATTCTTGTTTCGGGTCGCTGGAAATTTCTCGCCACGTTCCAATTCAATGATCATTGGGTTTTGGACACTGGCTCCTGATTCACCGATTTCCATGTAGACAGCGTTTTTAGGTGATTTTTCACCTTCACGAAAACGACTGTGTTCTCCCACGAGGTCACCTTCTTTCGAGCGAGGGATGTGATTTCAAGCTTAGTATTTCCGCAGTGAGTGCCATCATCCTATCGCATCTATTGACGTTACATTCGGAATTCATATACGATTATTTCAGTAGCTAAGGAGAGGTGAATTCATGATAAAACTGATTCTCCAAAAGGATTCCAATGTTTCTTACCACGAACAGCTGTACCAACAAATTGCTGCCCTGATTCGCAGCGGAGAGCTGCCCCCGAATGAACAGCTCCCGACCGTCCGGGAACTGGCTGCGCAACTAAAGATTAATTATAATACCGTGCGCAGCGTGTACCTGCGACTCCAGCAGGAAGGCATGGTCGATTCTCGACAGGGGCGAGGAACGATTGTAAGCAACGTGGTAAATGATCCGCTGCTGACCCGGAATCCGGCTCATTTGGCTTTACTGGCGAAAGAGACCTTGCACAAAGTAAAAGCAATGGGGTATTCCATGGATGAGTTTACCCGAGTACTCTCTTCGGTCATGCAAGAAATTAATCAGTTTCCCGTCCTGTTTCTCAGGTTTACGGAGTTGGAGCTGGCAGAGTATTTGCGTCTCGTGCAATACCATTTGCCGAGTGCAATGGTGGAAGGGCGCACCTTTGAGGATTTTATCGGACGACTGGAGCAGGATGTAAGCTTCCTGCAGGAGTACAAGGCGATCGTGACGCACCCGTCGGTCAATTTGCGAATGATGAAACAGACATTTCCGAGAGAGGCGCCGCCGCTCGTCAGTCTCGATTTTATTCCTGATCCGACGACTGTTATTCCGGCGATGGAAGCGTATCCGCGCCATACCAAGGTCGGTCTGATTTGCGCAACGATTCGCGGTGCTGCAGGGATGATTAACGATTTGTACAATGCGGGCATCACACACTTGGATCTGCGTACTATCGAAGCGAACCATCCTGACGTGTTTGAACTCATAGCGAATTGCGATGTTGTGTATATTTCGAAGCCAGGGTATATGACTCGACCTCACTTGCTGACCTTACCCAAAGTAAAGGAATATCAGGAAATTCCCGATCACCACGGCATCAATGAATTGCGCAAGATTGTCACTCAGTAATATTTGTCCTCATTTTTTTATCCATCTTTTTTGTAGTTAACCGGTTGTTGAGGAGAACGGTCACTGTGAATCGAGCATATGTGATGTTGATTGGGTCTGTCTTTTTGTGGGGACTGACTGTTGTGCCCTTGAAATGGACGCTGGAAACCATTCAGCCTTTTACTTTGATGTTTTTACGATTATTACTTGCTAGCCTATTTCTGCTTCCTTTTGCCTGGATACGTAGACGTAGATCGCCAGAAAGGTTAGCACCGATCCCCTGGATGCGCATCGCGATGCTTTCCTTTACGGGAGTAGCCGGTTATTTTTGGCTTAATACATACGGAATATCTTTGACAAGTGGCGTAAATGCCAGCATCATTTCCGCCACGTTACCTTTGTTTACCCTGTTGTTAGCTACTTTTTATTTAAAAGAGCAAATCATGCTGACACAATGGATGGGACTTACGCTCGGGATTGGCGGGGTTCTCCTGATTACGATTCAACCACAAGCGACTGGGCAGCATTCGCTGTGGGGCGATTTTCTCGTCCTAGCCTCCCAGCTCATCTGGTCGGTATATGTGGTGCAGCTGAAGCGTCCGAGAGGGGAAGAGAAGATTTCCAGTGAGATGTTTACTGCGCTGTCCTTCTTTCTCGGCAGTCTGATGCTTTTGCCATTTGCTGCATGGGAGATGTGGCAACATGGTTTGCCGACTGTATCTAGGAAATCTTTGCTCAGCTTTCTGTTTCTGGTCTGCTGTTGCACGATGCTGGCGTATCTGCTGTGGAACAAGGCTCTAGAGACCATCGCTGCAGCAAAAGCCGGCACTTATTTGAACGCGATCCCTTTGTTTAATGTCCTGACAGCGATCCTCTTGCTGAACGAACGTATGAGCTGGCGGACGGTATTGGGCGGCATTTTCGTCCTCGCTGGCGTCGTCTGGGCGGAGAGGCGAAAACACCCGCGCTCTCAAGTCTCAATGAAGATGGACTAGAGTCATATCGAAGGGAACCGAGACAGGACAATAGCTGATTTTGTAAACGCATTAGACAAATGTCCATGCCAATGCCTCATCACCTACATACCTTGTTGATGTACCGATTAAGAGGGGGTGAGGTTAATGGGTTGCGGATGCAGACGGTCTCGTTGTAGATGTCATGTAAAGAAATGTTGCACGAAGAAATACTACAAAAAACACTGCTACTATAAGCCTGTTTACAAAACGGAGTGCAGTCACGGTGGCTATGGTCACGGAGGCTATGGTCACGGTGGTGGCTGTGGTATGGAAGGTCACGGTGGTTACGGTCATGGTTCCTCTTCCGGTTATGGTCACGGAGGCAAGTACTAATTCATAACGAAAAGCGCCTTCGGGGCGCTTTTTCGTTTTACTTTCGGAAAAGCATGGAGTAGCAAAGTTTTCTATTTTCGCAACTTTGCGCGTATTCTGTCGTACACTAGAAATATCCATAAATAGGAGGAGTCATGATGAATCATCTGTATGGAAAAGAAGAGCGGATGTGGGCCATGATTGTCCACCTGTCTGCCCTGATCGGATTCATTATTCCGTTGGGGAACGTACTGGGGCCTCTGATCATTTGGTTGATCAAGAAGGAAACGAGCCCGTTCGTCGACACCCATGGCAAGGAAGCATTGAACTTCAGCATTACGGTTACGATTTACGCTGCCATTTCTTATCTGCTTGTCATTGTTTTCGTTGGAGCGTTGCTGTTGATCGCGTTGTTCTTGTTCTGGGCTGTGTTCCTGATCATGGCTGCAGTCAAGGCCAATGAAGGAAATGAATTCCGTTATCCGCTTACGTTTCGTTTAATCAAATGAGCAAATACGTACTCGGGAGCTGTTCCAGATAGGGACGGCTCTTTTTCGTCTTATCATTTTGAATTTTCGTACAAAAATAAAAAGGAGGGAATGTCTTCGATCTCGAAATGAAAGAGGTGTATATGGGTGGAAGGGGTGTCCAGGTATGCTGACAGGGGTTACGGTTGTCGATTTTTCGCGCCATCTTCCCGGACCAATCTGTACCATGAGGTTGGCTGATTTAGGGGCTGAAGTCATGGAGATCACTTCGTTTCCCGTCAGTGATCACGGAAAGCCAATTCATACCGCCAGCCGGGAAGCTAGGGAGACGGGAGCGTTTTACCTGCGTTCACATCGCAATCATAAAAGTATTTCGCTGAATTTGCGTACGGATGAGGGCAAGGCGCTCGCGTTTGCTCTAGCCAGGCAGGCTGATGTAGTGGTTGAGAGCTTTCGGCCCGGTGTGCTACGCCATTTAGGATTGGATTACGACAGCCTTTGGGAAGTCCATCCATCCGTCATTTATTGCTCGGTCACGGGTTATGGACAGAGTGGAGAGATGTATCAGCTCGGGGGAAATGACCTGAACATTCAAGCTGTTAGCGGTTTTTTGTCAGCGGTGCGCGATACCGAAGGAAAGCCTGTCATCACAGACCTCCCGTTGGCTGATTACGCTGTAGGCTTATACGCCTGTGAGCAAGTGTGTGCGGCCCTCGTCCAACGTTTTCGTACGGGTCGTGGTGCTTACCTGGACATCGCCTCAGGGGATCTCTTGTCATCGTGGATGGGGTTGCACGCAATCTTGAGCACCAAAGACCACAGCTTGGCACGCAAAGGGTTGCTCTCGTATCAAGTGTACGAAACCGCCGATGGCCAATATGTGGCACTCGCGGCGCTAGAGGAAAAGTTTTGGCACAATTTCTGTCGGGCAGTGGGACGCCAAGACTGGGAAATGCTTTATCAGGCTACCGTCGACGAGCAGGCCGAAGTGTACGAGGATTTAAAAACCCTTTTTTTATCCCGGACCCAATCGGAGTGGAGTGAGCTGGGCATGGAAGTGGATTGCTGCCTCACTGCTGTAGAAGAAAAGGAAAATTGGGCGGAAAGTCTGTATGTGACAAGTCGAGAGATCGCTTACACCCTTCCATACCTGGAGAGAAAGGAAGCTTCGTCGCCCGGGCACCCATCACCCGCATGGTACACGGACCACACTCATGAATTACTGAAAAAGAAATTACATCTGACCGAAGCTGAGCTAGGTCGTCTGCAAAAGCACGGTGTCATTCCAGCCATCCCATCCTAGAGAGGAGATTTACCTACCTATGGAGCAAGCACAAAAACCGCCCGTATGGACGGAATGCGTCGATGGGGTATGGACCATCACGTTGAATCGCCCGCAAGTCCTCAACGCAATGACGATCGAAATGTTTTATTTACTCAGAGACGCGATCGAGCAAGGGGCGAGAGAGGAACAGGCAGACGTCGTGCTGCTGAGAGGAGCAGGGGGCAATTTTTGCTCGGGAGCCGACTTAAGTGTTCTCGGGGCCATGAGTGAGAAGGCGCAGGCAGATGAGGCACTGACAGTGATCAACGAGTTTTTAACCCGGCTGCATCACATGCCGAAGCCTGTCATTGCCATGGTAGAGGGTGCAGCTGTAGGAGCTGGGCTGAATTTGGCCTTGCACGCTGATTTCGTCATCGCCACGCATCATGCCGTCATTCAAGAGCCATTTGTACATATCGGTCTTACTACTGATTTTGGCGGGACGTATCTGCTGCCTCGATTGGTCGGGATCGCTCAGGCAAAACGCTTGGCATTGCTCGGTGAAAAGCTATCTGGGACAGAGGCGGAGCGAATTGGGCTGATCTATAAAGCAGTGGATGCTGAAGTGCTAACTGAAGAGGTGGAGAAGCTGATAGCATCTGTACGCCGTGTGCCCAAACAAGCATTTGCTGTGACCAAGGACGGCCTGACTCACGCGCAAGGCATGGATCTGGAACAGTCGCTGGCATGGGAGAAGGTACAGCAACCTGCCCTGATTTCTCATCCGGATTTTCTGGCGTTGATTCAGGCAAAACGGAAAAAGAATCAGTAAAGCTCTACGCTGTTTTCCTTGCTTAGGGAAGATTATCCGTTGAGTGATAAAGGAATCTGTGGTAGAGTAGACGTATCAAGATCCTGCGATGTACGTAAGGCCGTAAATGTTTCTAACCTTATACGTGTTTTTCGGGAGACGGAATCTCGCGATGGAAGTCAGGCCCACCTCCTTTTAGGATGCATGGGAAGGCAGAAGTCCAGAAGGGTCACCCACCTGTGTGAGCGCAGGTTATAGAAACATGAGGTCAACGGCAGAGCGGGGACTTGTTCTGCAAATGAATCTAGCTCTCGGGCAAAAAATAGAATGCAAAACAAAAAACCACTTGGAACATGATGTTCTAGGTGGTTTTTTGTCGTGCAGGAAGTCAATTGAGGCAGCCCAATCATCGATAACGCTAATGGGTAGCTTTATTTTGCTTGCTGGAGCCTTGGCCTTGTTCTTGGCCACTTCCTCCATGGCGTTGACGCTGTCCTTGTCCCTGATCTTGACCGTTTTGTTGATCGCCTTGGTTCACGATCGTCAAGGTCTGCTGCAAGGATTGGGAGTCCTGCGCGTCCTGCAAGATTTGATACATCTGCAAGAAGTTTGCTTTTTGTCCTTCGGGGATTCCTTTGATTCTTACCGTCATTTCTTGCGGTCCATTTTGTTGCTGTTGTTGTCCGCCACCACCGCCACCACCGTTACCTTCCTGACTGCTCGGTTGCTCGTCTAGGAAGCTCAGGAACATGGAATCGCTGTCTTGGCTATCCTGATTTTGATTTTGCTGGCCGTGGCCGCCTCCCTGAGATTGCTGTCCCTGCCCTTGTCCTTGCCCCTGTTGCCCACCTTGCTGTCCGCCGCCTTGTTGTTGATCGAACAAGACGCTGAATTCATTTAAGTCGGTCTGGATGATGCCGATGACGTTCATCCCGATCCCCCTTCCAAGAGTATACTGAGGCCTCAGCCCGGATGCTTAGAATGATGGACGCCGCGATGCTGTAAGTACGAATGGTAAAAGTACTCCGCAACGGCTATAACGAACGACGTGAGTAATATGCCCGATAGCTGATAGGGTTGGGCAAAAACGTAGCTGCTTATCCAAAATAAGGCGAAAACCATGATGAAGTCAGCAGTTGTTGCAAACGTATTGTTCGTTCGAGGCAGGATGATGGCATCACCGACAGCATAACTGATTAAACTGACTACGATGCTGGTCAAGACTGCGAACGTCAGTGACGTTCCCGACCACCAAAGCCCTGGAATACCAATGATTCCGTTTACCAAGAGCTTGATCAAGATGTTCAAAGAACGAACACCTCCTTTCATGCTCTTAGTATGAACTTACCTCCCTTCGCTATGCGCCCTGGGAGGCGTTCGTTTTTAACTGACGGATCAGTGTGGCATCAGGTGTGACGTACAGGGTGCGCTGTTGTTCGTAGATCACGTAGCCAGGTTTGGCACCGCTCGGTTTTTTTACGTTCTTAATGAGGGTGAAGTCTACAGGCACTTGGCTTCCTTGCTGGGCACGGCTGAAGTATGCCGCCAGATTCGCTGCTTCCGCTAACGTTTGCTCGGAGAAATCACGAGCGCGTATGACGACGTGAGAGCCAGGAATGTCCTTGGTATGCAACCAGGTCTCAAAAGGAGCAGCCAGCTTGTTCGTCAAGTATTCATTTTGCTTGTTGTTTTTCCCTACCAAAATATCCGTGCCGTCAGAGGATTTGTAAGCCTCCAATTCAGGGCGGGCATCTTTTTTCTTGCGAGGCCCGCGTTTTTTGCGATCGCGGACGTAGCCTTGCTCTACCAGTTCTTCACGAATTTCTTCGGCATCCTTTAATGTCGCATGGGCTAATTGGACGAGTAATCCATCCAGGTACAGGATTTCTGTCTTTGCCTGTTCGATTTGCTCGCCTACGACCTGCATACTATTTTTCGCTTTGTTATAACGCTTATAGTACGTCTGCAGATTCTCAGAGGGAGTCTTGAGCGGATCGAGCGGAATGGTGATAGTCCCTCCGGCTTCATCGTACCAATTCACGGTGACGAGCTCTTTGTCGCCTCTCTTCATTTGATGCATATTTGCTGTGATGAGCTCCCCGTAGAGACGGAAGAGGTCCGCGTCCTTGGCATCCTGCAGCGTAGCTTCCAGCTTTTCGATTTTTTTCTCGTTCTTGTTTCTTTCCCCTGTGACAAAGCGAATCAGGTCATGTGCACGCTGTTTTACGGTGTCGCGCAGAGCCTTTCCTTCGTAGAACGTCTGCAGACACAGCTGAACGGAGGGAAAAGGTGTCGATGAAGCGGCGTCCGTGAGATGGGTCAGCTCGACAACATGAAAATTTGCCTTGTCGTTGGCTTCTACGATGACCGGAGAGTACTGATGTTGCTGGATGTCGCTCATGATCCCGGAGAATGCCTTCCAGAGCGTCTCGCGGTTCACGAGACCTGCACGATAGACGATCTCTTTTGCGAGTAGCGGGCTAATCCCGGTAAAGGCATCCACGATTTGCTTGTCCAATCTTCCGCTGTTCCAATCGATGGTAGAAAGAAAAGGTTGATCAGTAACGGTCAGCGGGTCCTGTTTATCCTGGCTTGGAGGAGAGACGTAGCTCTTCCCAGGCATGACTTGGCGGTGTTGGCTGATCGCCATCGTGACATGCAACGCACTATCGAGGATGGTTCCTGACTCTGGCTCGATGAGTATGATATTGCTGTGCTTGCCCATGATTTCCATGATGATGCGTCTGGAAACGGTATCTCCCAGTTCATCACGGGTACGAACGTCGATGTGAATAATACGTTCCATGCCAACTTGCTGGATCGACTCAATCGTTCCACCCTCACAATGTTTGCGCAAAAGCATGCAAAACATCGGGGCTTCCAGCGGATTGGTAAACTCCTCCGTCGTGGTGTGAATCCGCGGATAGGTCGGATTGGCAGAGAGGAGTAACTTGGCGTTTTCTCCTTGTGTCCGCACTTGCATGACGATATCCGTATGATGGGGCTGATGAATCTTGGAAATGCGTCCGCCCACTAGTTTATGTAACTCCCGTACGACAGCACGGGTAACTACGCCGTCAAAAGCCACAATTGCTCACCTCAATCAAAGAAAAATACAAAAAGATAGGCGTGCTTACAGATTAGCTGCCAGTCACAGTGTAGCATAAAGGCAACCAAGGAGGAACTTTGGAGTCTTGTCCGGCTTCGGTTGACACTGCCAACTCAACTCGGTTGACACTGCCAAGAGTTGTCTCCTATAATTAATTAATTGATTTTACGTCTGTGGAAGTGAAAACGATGGTTCGAAGTATGACAGGGTATGGACGAAAAGACGACATAAGAGGCTCTTTACGGTTGACGGTGGAGCTTCGTGCTGTCAATCACCGGTTTCAAGAGATACTGGTGCGGTTGCCCAAGAATTGGAGCATGCTTGAGGATCAAATCCGCAAGCAAGTCGCGATGTATGTACGACGCGGGCGTGTGGATGTGACGATTTCCTTGGAAGGAAGCGCAACGATCTCATCCAACGTAGCCATTGATTGGAGTATAGCCGAACAATTCCTGCAGCTGTCGCGCGAGATGGACCAGCGCTTTTCACTGGAGACGCCATTGACCGCTAAGGATTTGTTGCTTTTCCCTGGCGTGATACATACCAACGAAACAGAGGAAGTAGATCGTGAGGAAGTAGCAACATGGCTGCTTGACGTGGTCAATACTGCGGCGGAAGATCTGCTTTCCATGAAAATGGTCGAGGGTGAAGGGCTCCAAGCTGATTTGATCCATCGGCTGCTTTCGGTCCAAACTTGGCTGGAGGAAGTCCGTCTCTTGGCACCTTCTGGCACACAGGAGTATCACAATCGACTTCATCAACGTCTGAGCGAATGGGCAGCGCAAGCCCCGTTCGAATTGGATCAGCAGCGATTGGTGCAAGAAGTCGTTTTCTTTGCAGAGAAAAGTGACATCAGTGAAGAAATCACGCGGCTTACGAGTCACTGCCACCAGTTCAGCCAACAGCTTGAAAAAGAAGAAGCGGTAGGGCGCAAGCTGGATTTTCTGTTGCAGGAAATGAACCGAGAGGCTAACACGATCGCTTCGAAGGCCAATCATTTGCGCATCCAGCATCTGGCGGTCGAGATCAAGACCGAGCTGGAAAAGATGAGAGAGCAAGTGCAGAATGTTGAGTAGGATGAAAGGATGGGCTGGGCCGTCATGGCAATCAAGCTAATCAATATTGGATTTGGGAACATTGTAAATGCAAACCGCATTATTTCTATCGTAAGTCCAGAGTCTGCTCCGATCAAACGGATCATTCAGGAAGCGCGTGACCGCAATATGCTCGTCGACGCTACCTATGGCAGAAGGACACGTGCGGTCATTATTACAGACAGCGATCACGTGATTTTGTCGGCAGTCCAACCGGAGACGGTAGCACAGCGACTGACGACCAAAGATGACGAATCGGACGAATAAAGTAGGAGTGGAATCATGACCATGGTTGATCGCGGTCTCCTTTTGATTCTCTCTGGACCTGCGGGAGTAGGGAAAGGGACGGTGTGCAAAGCGCTTCGGGAACGAATGCCTGAGATCATTTACTCCGTTTCTGCTACCACTCGTGCTCCGCGCCCAGGAGAAGTAGATGGAGTTAATTACTTTTTTAAATCCAAAGAAGAGTTTCATCAGATGATCGAGCAAGACGATCTGCTGGAATGGGCGGAATACGTAGGGAATTTTTATGGGACCCCAAGGCAGTTTGTGGATGAAATGCTTTCTGCGGGAAAAGATGTTATTCTGGAGATTGAAGTTCAGGGCGCTCTTCAGGTGAAAGAACGCTTTCCTCAGGGAACGTTTTTGTTCCTGGCTCCCCCTGATCTGAATGAACTAGAGAACCGGATTATCGGGCGAGGTACCGAGACAGAAGAAGTCATTCGCAAACGGATGGAAGTTGCCCGTGCGGAAATCGAGCTGATGGATCACTACGATTATGTTGTCGTCAACGACGTCATCGAATCGGCATGTGATCGAATTCAGGCGATCATAACGGCTGAGCATCTGAAAAAAGAGCGTCAGGTTCACAAGTATCGCAAATGGTTAAAGGAGGTCGAATAATTCATGTTGTACCCATCCATTGATGAGTTGACCGAAAAGGCAGAAAGCAAATACATCCTCGTAACGGTGGCGTCCAAACGGGCACGTCAGCTTCGAGAAAACAGCGAGCTGCAAGTAGTAAGACCGAAATCCAAAAAGTTTGTAGGGCAGGCTCTCGAAGAATTTATCTCCGACGAGCTGGTTCACGAATTTCTGGACGGACGCAAATAAGGATGACACCATTAAAAACAACCTCATGCAGGTTGTTTTTTTCGGATAGGGAAGAGAGGAGAGAAGCGGATGCATTCGCTCGCAGGAAAACGAATCGTGTTAGGCGTTTCAGGAGGTATCGCAGCTTATAAGGCTGCGGCGCTCACGAGCAAGCTGACGCAGGCTGGTGCCATCGTAAACGTTGTAATGACAGACAACGCGCTCCAGTTTGTGCAGCCAGCGACATTTCAAGCTCTGTCTCATCAACCGGTACATACCAATACGTTTCAGGAGCCAGATCCTCATGTCATCAGCCACATTGATTTGGCGGACAAGGCTGATCTGGTGCTTGTCGCGCCTGCTACGGCAAACATCATTGGGAAAATGGCAAACGGAATCGCCGACGATATGCTGACGACGACGTTACTCGCGACGAAAGCGCCCGTCATGGTGGCTCCTGCGATGAATGTCAACATGTACGACCATCCAGCAGTTAGAGCGAATATGGAAAGGCTGGCGGAGTACGGTTATCGCTTTGTGGAGCCTGGCGTCGGGCTACTGGCATGTGGCTGGATTGGTAAAGGCCGACTGGCGGAACCAGAAGAAATCGTGGAGGCGGTTGCTTCATTTTTTGCCGAACAGCAAGCGGCAAAGTCACGCACGCAAGATTTGCAAGGGAAACGTGTGCTTGTTACAGCGGGACCGACTCGCGAAAAAATCGACCCGGTTCGCTATATCACCAACCATGCATCGGGAAAGATGGGCTACGCCATCGCGGAAGCGGCGAGAGATCGTGGGGCCAAAGTCGTACTTGTGAGCGGACCTACTGCTTTGGCTCGTCCGACTGGCATTCAATTTTTGGCAGTCGAGTCGGTACAGGAAATGTTTGACGCTGTGATGGAGCACTTGCCTGACAGCGATATTGTAGTGAAGTCTGCGGCGGTATCCGACTACCGTCCGAAAACGGTGCAAGAACATAAAATGAAAAAAGGCGATGGACCGCTGATTCTGGAATTGGATAAGGCGCCGGATATTCTGAGGACGATCGGGGAGAGAAAAACAAAACAGTTTGTGGTCGGTTTTGCTGCTGAGACGCAGGACGTGCTCCAGCATGCACAATCCAAGCTGGAGAGAAAAAATCTCGACATGATCGTGGCAAATAACGTGCTGACAGAAGGCGCGGGCATGGGTAGTGACACCAACATCGTCACGCTGCTCACACGGGCCGGAGAACAAGTGGAGTTGGATAAATTGAGTAAGCGTGATGTTGCCGATAAGCTGTTTGATGCGGTACTACTGCAGCTGTCCAAGCGCCCGCTGTGCGAGCTGTCATGATTGCTCAAATTATCGTGGACGTGCCGGTGAATCGGACGAACCGGCCATTCGATTACCGGGTTCCTGCGTGGCTCACTCCTTTGATTCAGGTCGGAAGCCGCGTGGTGGTTCCATTTGGTCCACGAAAATTGCAAGGGTACGTAGTCGGCATTTCGGAAAATGAGGCCGACTTCGTCGATAACAATCGCTTAAAAGATGTCGAACAGGTAGTAGACGATACCCCGCCACTGACGCGGGAACTGCTCGACATGAGCGAGTGGATGTCGAAGCAGTATTTGTGCCCTTGGGTGACAGCTGTACAGGCTATGCTGCCAGCGGTACTAAAGGGCAAATCAGAAAAATGGTTGACAGCTACCGATGAGCTGGAGGAAGAGACATGTGGCCAATCAGGTTTGCTGTGGGAGCTATTTCGCAAGCGGCACCTTCCTCTAGCGGAGGTGGAAAAACAGTTTCCTGAGGAGTTTTTGCTGATTCCGGGCTGGATTCGCAGTGGGCTTTTGGAGACGGAATACCAGGTGAAGGACCGCATTACGCGCAAGCAGCAATCGTTTGTGCGTTGCTTGCTCACTACGGAACAGATTGCGGAGGCACTCGCTTCGCTACCGGCTCGTGCGGAACAAATGCGTCGTGTGCTTGAACTGTTTTCCCAGCATGAAGGCCAATCCTTTTCCATTCAAATGCTCCGCGACGATTGGGGAATCACTCGCTCCCCGCTAAAAAGTCTAGAGGCAAAAGGCTGGCTTGCGATTGAACAAGTGGAGGTTTATCGCGATCCATACGCGAATAGACGTTTTTCGGAGAAGGCGAAGCCAGCGTTCACGCCGATGCAAAACCAGGTGCTTGCTCCGATTTTACGATCCATTCAGGATCAGAGCTACGCCTCTTATTTGCTGCATGGAGTGACGGGAAGTGGCAAGACGGAAGTGTATCTGGAAGCGATCGAGCAGACGCTGGCAAAAGGCCAGGAGGCTATCTTTCTCGTTCCAGAGATTTCGTTGACTCCCCAGATGGTCGAACGTTTTAAAGCGCGCTTTGGGGCAGACGTAGCCGTTTTGCACAGTGCCCTGTCCCAGGGAGAAAAGTACGACGAATGGCGGAAGATTATCCGTAAGCAAGTGAAGGTAGTCGTCGGGGCTCGCTCTGCTATCTTTGCTCCGTTTCAAAATGTCGGGCTTATCGTCATTGATGAAGAGCATGAGAGTTCCTATAAACAGGAAGAAACCCCTCGCTATCATGCACGGGAAGTAGCGCTTTGGCGCGCCAAAAATAACAATGCTGTACTCCTGATGGGGAGTGCGACGCCTGCCTTGGAGACTTACGCCTTGGCTACGCGAGGTCGCTATACCTTGCTGGAAATGCCGGAGCGGGTAGGGAACCGCCCAATGCCAAGCGTACACGTCGTCGATATGCGCGAAGAACTGCAAGCGGAGAACCGATCGATGTTTAGCCGTAAGCTGCATGAAATGATCGCCGACCGACTAGCCAAGCAGGAACAGATGGTGATCTTTCTCAACCGCAGAGGCTTCTCTACGTTTGTAATGTGTCGTTCTTGTGGGTATACCATGCGTTGCATTCATTGTGATATTTCGCTTACGTACCACAAGACGAATCATACCGCTCGTTGTCATTACTGCGGTTACACCATCGCCCAGCCTGCTCACTGTCCCGAGTGTCAAAGCGAGCACATCCGCTTCTTTGGAACGGGTACGCAAAAGGTAGAGGCGGAGCTGGCCAAGCTGTTCCCGGGAATTCGTGTGATTCGCATGGACGTGGATACTACGTCACGCAAGGGCTCCCATGAAGAGCTGCTGAACAAATTTCGGACGGGTCAGGGGGATGTCCTGCTGGGAACACAGATGATTGCAAAGGGGCTCGACTTTCCACGTGTGACGCTCGCGGGGATTATCGCCGCTGATATCTCTCTGCATTTACCTGATTTTCGCGCTGCCGAAAAAACGTTCCAGCTGCTGACACAAGTAGGTGGTCGAGCAGGCAGACACGAGCTCGAAGGAGATGTCGTCATCCAGACGTACACCCCTGAGCACTACAGTATCCAGCATGCGACACGCCATGATTACCCCGCTTTTTATCAGGATGAGATGCTGCAGCGTAGACGAACGGGGTATCCACCCTATTTTCGCCTGGTGTTGATTACGTTCAGTCACGAAGATGTTCCTGTGGTCATCCGGGGAGCACACACCATGGCGGATTACTTGCGCCAGCATTTGGCCGAGACGACGATTTTGCTAGGCCCAGTCGCATCGCCTATTGCTAGAGTGAAGGATAGATTTCGTTTTCAGATCATGCTAAAATATCGGGATGAACCGCAACTGTCTGCCTTGCTCGCACAAGCGACAGCTGCGTTTGAAGAATGGAACAAACAGCAGAAAGTACTCATGACGATAGACGTTGATCCGTACGTACTGCTTTAAGGAGGATAATAATCAAATGGCAATTCGCACAATCGTAAAACATCCAGATCCGATCCTGCGTGATAAGGCGATGGTGGTCACCAAATTTAATTCCAACTTGCATAAGTTGCTGGACGATATGGCTGACACCATGTACGATGCTGACGGGGTAGGTCTCGCAGCACCACAAGTCGGCATTTCCAAACGAGTAATCGTGATGGATTGCGGCGATGGACTGATTGAGATCGTCAATCCGGAGATCGTTGACTTCAAAGGTGAACAATTTGACTATCCAGAAGGATGCCTGAGCATTCCCGGCCTGCGAGGCGACGTACGTCGTCACCAATGGATCAAACTGCGCGGACAGGATCGCCTTGGCAATGAAATCGAGCTGGAGGCAGATGACTTACTCTCCCGTTGCTCCCAACATGAAATCGATCACCTGAATGGCGTTCTGTTCATCGACGTAGCAGACAAGGTGTATCAAGTGAGCCCGGATGAGGAAGGGGAATAAACTATTTTGAAAAATGCACGCGTTTTATTCATGGGTACTCCTGACTTCGCCGTTTCCAGCTTAGAAGCGCTGCTGAATGAAGGGTACAATGTGGTCGGTGTAGTTACCCAACCTGATCGCCCTGTAGGACGCAAGCAAGTCATGACGCCGCCGCCCGTCAAGGAGGCGGCTTTGCGTCATGGTCTCTTGGTCCTGCAACCAGAGAAAATTAAGGCGGAAGCAGCATTGGACGAAGTGATCGCCCTCGCGCCAGATCTGATTGTGACGGCTGCTTACGGACAAATATTGCCCAAGCGTCTACTCGATGTACCGCGCTTTGGGTGCATCAACGTCCACGCTTCACTTTTGCCGAAATACCGCGGTGGCGCTCCCATTCACAAGTCGATCGTGGAAGGCGAAAAGGAGTCGGGCGTGACCATTATGTACATGGTGGAGGCACTCGACGCAGGGGACATGCTCACAAAAGTAGTCGTTCCTATCGAAGAGCGGGACACGGTAGGGAGCTTGCATGACAAGCTGGCGGCCGCAGGGTCTTCCCTTTTAATCGATACTGTTCCACGTTTGCTGGCAGGTGAGCTCGAGGCAGAGGTACAGGATCACGCTGCGGCGACGTTCGCTCCGAACATCAAACGTACGGATGAGCGGATCGACTGGACACGTACCGCTGAACAAATCTACAACCAGGTGCGCGGTCTCAATCCATGGCCAGTCGCCTTTACTACTCATGGTGGAAAAGTGTGGAAGATCTGGTGGGTAGAAAAACAGTCCTCTGATAGCAATGGTCAGGAAGCTGGCACGATTATCGCTCGTGAAGAGGATGGTCTGGTAGTGGCTTGTGGCAGTGGTGCGGTCAAAATCACCGAACTGCAGCCTGAAGGGAAAAAACGCATGAGCGCTCTCGACTTTTTGCGTGGAGCGGGCAACAGCATTGAAATCGGCACAAAGGTAGGAGAATAGCCCGTGGCAAAAAAAGGTGCTCGCGATATCGCCCTAGATGTATTGAATCGGGTCGAAGAACACAAGTCATATAGTAATCTGGAGCTCAGGAACGTCCTGGATCGCTCAGAAATAAGTGCCGCAGATGCCGGTCTGGTGACGGAGCTCGTGTACGGTACGATTCAGCGTAGACTCACGCTGGATTTTGTTTTGTCCCAATTTGTAGGCGGAAAAAAGGTACAGACCTGGGTGCGCAACCTTTTGCTCCTCAGCTTGTACCAGATTCGTTTCCTGGATCGGATTCCCGAGCGTGCTGCTGTTCATGAAGCGGTAGAAATCGCCAAGCGGCGCGGGCATCAAGGAATCGCTTCTATGGTAAATGGCGTACTGCGCAACGTTTTGCGCCAGCCTGACGTGTGGGAACGACTGCCAAAGGGTGATGCTGCGGGGCAAATTGCCGTTACGCATTCTCATCCGGAATGGCTCGTTCGCCAATGGGTCAAGCTTTACGGAGAAGATGAGACCAAGGCCATTTGTGAAGCGAACAATCGAGCGCCGCATACGTCCATCCGTGTAAACCCGATGAAAATCACAAAGGACGAGCTCGTTACCAATCTACGTGAAGAAGGTATTGATGCGCAGGCTTCTGTCTTAAGTGACCAAGGGATCCTTTTGGATGGGGGTCATGCAGCGGGTACGCGCTGGTTTAAGGAAGGGTACTACACGTTGCAGGATGAAAGTTCTATGCTCGTTGCTTCTGCGGTGGCGCCTGAGCCAGGAATGCGCGTCTTGGATGCTTGCGCAGCACCTGGAGGAAAGACGACGCACTTGGCAGAAAAGATGGACAATCGCGGGGCGATCATCGCCAACGATGTGCATCCACACAAACGTGATCTGATCGTTAGCGCGTCTAAACGTCTGGGAATATCCATTATTGAGCCGATCATCGGGGATGCGCTGGATCTCCCGGAAAAAGGATTGGGGACATTTGATCGGGTCTTGCTGGATGCTCCGTGTACGGGCTTTGGTGTGATCCGTCGCAAACCTGATCTAAAGTGGAACAAGACCCCGGAAGACGTTCGCTCCATCGCACAATTGCAATATCAGCTTCTGGTTAGTCTTTCCGAGCTGGTGGCTCCTGGAGGTACGCTGGTTTACAGCACATGTACCATTGAGCCTATGGAAAACCAGGATATTGTCCGTCGTTTTGTAGACAAGCATCCGGATTTTGTTCTGGACGCTACGTTGCGGGACGATTTACCTGAGGTCGTCAGAGATATGGTGGACGAGTCGGGTGCTTACGTGCAAATTTTACCGCATCATTTTGATAGTGACGGCTTCTTTATTGCCCGTTTACGTCGAAAAGGCTAAGGAAAAAGGGGTGGCGCGCCTTTCTTGATGGTGCCACTCCTTTCCTTTGTTTGCGCCCGTTCGGATTTGTTTACACTAGGAAAAGTGACGCATTTCTAGACTGGATGCCAAAACCGTTTGAAGCGAGGCGCATTGCGAGGTACAATGATAGAATGACTGAAAGTTGTTAGCGATGAATTGAGGATGTGAAGACAGCAATGCCAATGACAACATTTACGAGCGCCAAGCCGCTCATTTACAGTTTGACCCAAGACGAAATGAAACAATGGCTCGTAGAAGCAGGAGATAAAGCATTTCGTGCACAACAGGTTTTTGACTGGCTATACGTGAAGCGTGTGACTTCTTTTGACGAGATGAGCAACCTGTCCAAAGAACTGCGTCAAAAGCTGGCAGACACGTTTCGGATGGATCCACTAAAGGAAATTACACATCAGGAATCCCAAGATGGAACGATCAAGTTCTTGTTCCAACTGGTGGATGGACACGCCATCGAAACGGTCATCATGCGTCATAGCTACGGGAACAGTATTTGCGTGACGACACAGGTAGGCTGCCGCATCGGTTGTACCTTTTGTGCATCCACGCTTGGCGGGCTGAAGCGTAACCTAGATGCAGGCGAGATCGTATCCCAAGTATTGATGGCACAACGCAAGCTAGATGCAGAGGGAGAACGCGTAAGCCATGTGGTCGTGATGGGGATTGGCGAACCATTTGAGAACTTCGAGAGCTTGATGGCTTTTCTGAATGTCATCAACGACAATCGTGGTCTGAACATTGGTGCTCGTCATATTACAGTCTCTACCAGTGGGATCGTACCAAAGATTTACGAGTTCGCAGAAAGAGGCGGCCAAGTCAACCTGGCTATTTCCTTGCATGCTCCTAATACAGAGCTGAGATCTCAGTTGATGCCGATTAACCGCGGCTTCCCGCTCGCTCAACTGATGGAAGCGTGCCGTCATTACATCAATAAAACGGGACGTCGGATCAGCTTTGAATACGGACTGTTCGGTGGCAAGAACGATCAGCCGCACCATGCTGAAGAGCTGGCAGAGCTGATCGGGGATATGCTCTGTCACGTCAACCTGATTCCGGTGAACTACGTACCGGAACGGGACTATGTCCGCACGCCACGGGATGAGATTTTCCAATTCAAACGCATTTTGGATGACAAAGGAATCAATGTGACCATCAGACGGGAGCAAGGCAGTGATATCGCAGCTGCATGCGGTCAGCTGAGGGCACAACACGCTAAAGAAACCGTGGGGTGATACCATGGAAATTGCAATGAAATCCCATGTGGGCCACGTCCGTTCCGTGAATGAAGACTACTATGCCTGTGAGGCAGATGTGAACGGACGCGCCCTCGCTGTTTTGGCTGACGGCATGGGCGGGCATGAGGCAGGAGAAATTGCCAGCCGCCTCGCTGTTGAGCGAATAGTAAAAGAACTGCGTCACATCGATGGTGAGCTGGAAGGGGAGGACGTACGTGAACAGCTGATGAATGCGGTCCTCCTCGCCAACAAGGAAGTGTACGAGTACGCTTTGGAACACCCGGAATGCAGTGGGATGGGGACGACAACGATCGCTGCCTTGTTTAGGCCGAGTGCTGTTATGACGGCGCACATTGGAGATAGCCGTCTGTACAAATTCGGGGCTGATGGTCTAGTGATGAAGACGGAAGACCATTCCTTGGTGAACGAGCTGGTCAAAAGCGGGCAAATTACGCCCGAAGAAGCGGCTGTGCATCCGCATCGCAATGTCATCATGCGTTCATTGGGGACGGAACCGGATGTACTCATCGACCTGGACCAGTTTGATTGGGAACCGGGCGATGTCGTTTTGATCTGTTCCGATGGGTTGAGTGATAAAGTTCCTCCTTCTGTTATGGAAGAGTGGCTACAGAAAAAGACATCTCTGCAGGAGAAGGTAGACGGCCTGGTGCAAGAGGCACTGGCCGCTGGTGGGCAGGACAATATTACGCTGGTTGCTGTCCGTAACATGCCCGACTCCAGTGAGAAAGAGGGGTGAGAGAGATGGAAGGTCAACGGCTTGGAGGGCGGTACCAACTGGAAGCCCGCGTCGGCGGGGGTGGTATGGCTATCGTATACAAAGCCAAGGATTTGATTTTGAATCGTCCAGTTGCGGTGAAAGTTTTGCGTTCACAATTCGGAACGGACGAAGACTTCGTAAACCGGTTCAGACGGGAAGCGCAGGCGGTTGCAAGCCTGTCTCACCCCAATGTGGTCGGGGTTTACGATGTCGGACAAGAAGGCGATACCCATTACATGGTGATGGAATACATAGAAGGCTACACGCTGAAAGAAGTTATTATTCAGCGAGGAGCTCTGCCTGTGGAAGAAGCGGTGAGGATCGCTGAACAAATTTGCGATGCGCTCGACCACGCCCATCAAAATCAGATCATTCACAGAGATATTAAGCCGCACAACATCATGATTGGGAAAAATGGACGAGTGAAAGTGACAGACTTCGGGATTGCCCGTGCAGTGACTTCTACAACCATTACCCATACAAATGCCATGCTGGGCTCGGTTCATTATTTTTCTCCCGAACAGGCAAGAGGCGGTATCACAGGGGAAAAGTCAGATATTTACTCGCTGGGGATCGTGCTGTATGAGATGGTGACAGGAGAGTTGCCGTTTTCGGGTGATTCGCCAATTTCCGTAGCTCTCAAGCACTTGCAGGAACCTCTGCCGGAGCCTCGTCAAGTAAACCCGGCTATCCCGCAAAGCGTGGAAAATGTCATTCTCAAAGCCTTGGTGAAGGATCCTTTCCTGCGCTATTCGTCTGCGCGTGAAATGCTTGAAGATTTGGAGACATGCCTTTTTCCAGAGCGCTTGAACGAGGAAAAGCTCACCTTCCCTGAGGATGAAGAGATGACTCGCGTGGTGCCGATCATTACGCAGGACATGCTCGACAACCATGGAAATGGCCGGACTGGCGGCGGAACGAGAAGTCGCTACGAGCAGCAACGTGATGACGACGAAGAGCAGAAGCCGCAGAAAAAATGGTGGATGAAAACCTTGTTTTGGGCTGCTGGTATCGGTCTGTTTCTCGTGCTGGCGTTCTTCGGATTCAACTTCTTGTTGAATGTCTTCCCATCGGTGCCAGAGGTCCAGGTTCCTTATGTAGAAGGAACAGAAGTAACCTTGGCACAGAAAAAGATCGAGGATGCCAATCTGGTCGCGAATATCGTCGAGGAAGCCAATGACACGATCGAAAAAGGCATGGTCATTAGGCAAGATCCGGCACCGCCCATGCGTTTAAAGGAAAAGGCTATCGTGACGCTCTATGTGAGTAAAGGGCAGCAGCCGGTACCTATGCCAAATCTTGTCTCCTTGTCCCGTACGGTTGCTGAGCAAACATTGAAGCAACTGGGCTTCAAAACGGAAAATATCACCTTTGAAGAAGTCGAGGATGACAAGGCGGAAGCAGGCGAGGTCATTGGCCAATCGCCAGAAGCAACCACGAACGTATTCCCGACGAAAGACAGTGTGCGCGTGACGGTAAGTAAAGGCAAAGCTTATGTAAAGATGCCTGACGTTACCGGAAAAACCATGGAGCAAGCACGGGTAGAGCTGTTTAAGCTCGGACTTGCTATCGGGGAGATCAAAGAAGAACCGAGCTTTAAGTACGATAAAGCGGGAGTCGTACTCTCGACGCATCCTTACGAAGTAGGCATGAACGTCCAAAAAGGGGTCGCGATCCCACTTACCGTGAGTAACGGTCAGTATCCTCAGGATGCGAAGCTCGCCAATGCACCTGTGTATGTAGAAGTCGTTCCAGGAGAGACTGCGGAGATCAAAATCGAAGTAAGTGATTCTCGTGGAGATACACAGGTCTTTAAAGAGACGATTACCGAGAGCAAAGAGTACGATGTCCCGGTAGTCTTGTCACCGCAAAAAGATGCCGTCATCAAGGTGTTTAAGAAGGATCCTACGAAAAATGAGTATGTGGAATACCAGACCATTCCGATTTCGTACAGCAGCTTGCCATAAGTATATGGAGGGACATGAATGCCAGAAGGACGGATTGTGAAAGCTTTGAGCGGGTTCTACTACGTCGCCGATGAAGGACGTATTTTCAGTTGTCGTGCGCGTGGGCTTTTCAAGAAAAAGGGAGCAAAGGTGAATCCGCTCGTAGGCGACTGGGTAGTCTACGATGCGATCAACGAAGAAGAAGGGTATGTCATGGAGGTGGGTGAGAGGACCAGCGAGCTGGTTCGTCCGCCCATTTCCAATGTGGATCAGGCGGTACTCGTCTTTTCGATGTACAAGCCGGCGTTTAGTGCACTTCTGCTGGACAAGTTTTTGGTGCATACCGAGAAGGCAGGAATCGACTCGGTCATCATCCTGTCAAAAGCCGATCAGGTGTCTGAAGAAGAGGTTGCGGCCGTCGTTCAAAAATACGAAGCGATTGGGTACACTGTCATCCCGACATCCACAAAGCAGCAACGGGGTTTGCAGGAGGTTCGCGACATTTTGCACGATCGGATCTCTGTCTTCGCTGGACAGTCTGGCGTTGGGAAATCATCCCTGATCAATGCGTTATTCCCGGGGGTCAGCTTGCAGACAGGCGATGTCAGCGAAAAGCTGGGGCGTGGGAAGCATACGACTCGTCACGTGGAGCTCATTGCTTTGGATGGTGGGGGATATGTAGCGGATACGCCAGGCTTCAGTTCCCTGGAATTCATGGATTTGACGGAGCTGGATCTGGCTGAAGCGTTCCGGGACTTCTCGGACCGCGCTCCCGATTGCAAGTTCCGAGGTTGTTTGCATGTCACAGAACCGTCATGCGCTGTTCAGGATGCAGTCGAATCAGGGGAACTGAGCAAAGAGCGGTATGAAAACTACTTGCAATTCCGAGAAGAGCTGAAAGAATATCAACGGAGGAATAAACCATGGTAAAAATCGCACCTTCGATCCTATCAGCAGATTTTGCTAGATTGGGAGAAGAGATACAGGATGTCGAACGGGGAGGAGCAGACTGGATTCACGTTGATGTCATGGATGGACATTTTGTTCCAAACATCACGATTGGGCCGTTGATCGTGGATGCGATTCGCCCAGTGACTAAATTGCCGCTCGACGTACATCTGATGATCGAGGAACCGGACCGTTACATTCCCCAGTTCGCGAAGAGTGGAGCGGACTGGATCACCGTTCATCAGGAAGCGTGCCGCCATTTGCACCGCACCCTCCATTTGATCAAGGAACAAGGTGTTAAGGCAGGTGTCGTCTTGAATCCAGCTACGTCTTTGGCGACGATCGAGCATGTCCTCTCCGATCTGGATATGGTGCTCCTGATGACTGTTAACCCTGGTTTTGGTGGACAGAAATTTATTCACAACGTGGTACCGAAGATCAAGGAGCTGCGTCGCATGCTAAACGAACGCGGCCTGGGGCATGTAGAGATCGAGATCGATGGCGGAGTGAATACGGAAACTGCACGTTTGTGTGAGGAAGCCGGTGCGACAGTCCTGGTTGCAGGAAATGCTGTGTTCAACCAAAAAGACCGCGCTCAGGCGATTGCTGCCATTCGCGGGTAGTCGTGATTCTTTAAAGACTTTCATAAAGCCAATAAAGCCATCCCTTGACCGCATCAGGGATGGCTTTTGTATGTTTTCTATGTGCCGCACAGACCGATTACAGCCCCGTTTTTGGTGGATCAGAAGTGACATACGTACCTGCAATCAAATCGTGAATCGCCCGCTTATCTTTCCGGACACCAACCATGATTGCACTGATGATCGCACCGAGGCCGAGTGTGACGGTATAAATAAGCCAGATACCAATTACAGCTCGCAGTAGCATGGTACCAAATCCCACTTGTTCGCCATCCAGCTTTACGATCCGTACCCCCATAATCCTTTTCCCGATGGTGAATCCATACCAGAATACAGGCAATAAGATGCTGTAGAGGATTGACACCAGATTCGTAAACAGGTTTCCCTTCGTATCACCCGTTATGGAATAAGAGATAAGGGCAAGAGGTATACCGATAATCAATCCATCCAGCAAGCTCGCTCCTAAGCGACGCCAAAAGCCAACTGCATTGCTCGGTAACGGTTTTTCGTTCTCCATCATCTTTTGCTCCTTCCCTTTCGATAGGGAATGTATATGACTTACTGGCCGAAAGTAGAGCAAAAGAAAACTCCGCCACGAGATGGGCGGAGTGTTGTCCAATCGAATATCAAAAATTACAAGCTGCTGAATAGACGTAGCAGCACCGCGATGCGGCCCGGGATAGCATCGATGACGACATGCTCATGGGAGGCGTGTGCCCCGTCGCCTACAGGCCCTAGTCCATCGAGGGTAGGAGTCCCTTCGTCTGCGGCGAAATTCCCATCGCTGGTCCCGCCGACCCCACGTTCCGTCAAAGTAAATCCTTCTAGCTGTGCCTGAGCCTGAGCTTGTAAAAATAGCTCTTCTGTCCCACTGGTTCTCTCCATAGGGGGCTTCGTGATTCCGCCTTCCACGGTCAATTGCGCACCATGTAGAACAGGCGAGAGCTGATTCATGAGGGTGGTGATTCTCTCAGCTTCTTCACTTGTACTGATGCGGACATCGATGTCCGCTTCGACATAGTCAGGAATGACGTTGGAGACGCTTCCCCCACGGATCGTGCCGACAGAGAGCGTCGTGCCTGCATCATAATCGGTAAAGGATTGAATGGCAATCACGTGGTGGGCAATCTCTTCGATGGCATTTACTCCCAGGGCATGATCATTTCCAGCATGGGCGGCACGACCCGTGACCTTTAATACAAACTCTCCACCGCCTTTACGGCTCGTTTTCAGCGATCCGTCTCCAGCGGCAGGCTCGATCACAAGCGCACACTTACTTCGTCTCGCTTCCTCGCGAATCCATTTCTCCGACGATACGCTGCCAATTTCCTCATCGGTATTCCAGAAAAAGACGAGCTTACTTTTTAGCGGAATGTTTTCTTCGACGATTGTCTTCAGCGCGAAATAGCAGAAGATAATGCCCGCCTTCATATCGTACGTTCCCGGTCCAAATACCCGCCCATCCTCGATTTTCCAGGGCTCGCGTACGAGTGTGCCCAGCTCCTTCACGGTGTCAAAGTGACCGAGCACCATGATCTGTTCATCGCCTTCTCCGTATTCCACCCGCAATTGATTTCCGTATGTAGACTGAGGAATGATATCGACTTTACACCCGAGTGAGCGGAAGCGATCTGCGATAAATACGCCCAGGTGATCTACGGCTTGCTTATCGTGAGTGGGAGTTTCCATTTCTACGTATGTGCGCAGCTCTGCGAGAATATCGGGGAGCTTTTGCTGGTAATGGACAGTCCAATTGGTAGCCATCATTTTTCCTCCTCCATGATGATTTCATATGCACTATAATTCTTTAGCTGCATTTTCGCCAGAGAAAAGTACAATTTCACAGACGGAAACGATAAAAATGGGACATACTACAAAAGAACTAAGGGAGAGAGAGGGGAAATCTCTCGTATTTGATTTGTGAATAAAATTCTGTATATTGGGTATTTAAATTATGAGTAAAAAAAGATTGAAATTGTTCATTAATTGATTAAAATAATCATTATCCTGTATAAATATAAGTTGTCGAGTAATATAAATCCTCTCGATCTTGGCGCCTATATTTTCTACCTGATTCTAACGACAATTCTAACGGGGGTACCACGATGAAAAAACAAATGTCGATCTTTTCCATTGCACTCACTTCCCTTTTGGCTGCTACTATGATGGCAGGCTGCGGTACTGGCAATCAATCCGGCGCGGGTCAGACTCCTGCTCAACCACAAGCAGGACAACAGCAACCAAGCGGTGAGAAAAAGACCCTGACCATGGCTACATCGGCCGACTACAAGCCATATGAATACCACGATCTGACGAGCGGCAAGGATGAAATTGTTGGCTTTGATGTGGATCTCGCGAAGTACATTGGAAAAGAGCTCGGATACGAAGTACAAGTCAATGATATGAACTTTGATGGATTGGTGCCTGCGCTGCAAACCAATCGTGCGGACTTCGTAATGGCTGGGATGACACCGACTCCCGAGCGCCAAAAGAACGTGGATTTCTCCGAGATCTACTACGATGCGAAAAATACGATTGTCTCCAAAAAAGAGAGCAACCTGACAAAGCCAGACCAGCTGGCTGGTAAAAAAGTAGCGGTACAACTCGGTTCCATTCAAGAATCCGCTGCCAAAGAGCTGGCAAAAACAGCTACTGGTCTGCAAATCACCTCATTGAATAAAACCGGAGAAATCATTGAAGAAGTGAAGACTGGACGCGTGGATGCTGCTATCCTCGAAGATACGGTTGCAAAAGGCTTTGTAGAGAGCAACCCAGGTCTGCAATACACCACGATCGAAAGCGAAGAGAAAAACGGATCTGCGATCGCTTTCCCGAAAGGCTCGACACACGTAACCGAATTTAACCAAGTCATCAAAAAGATGCAGGAAAATGGCGAGATGGACAAGCTGATCAAAAAATGGTTTGGTCAATAATCGTCAGGCTCGTTTGATTGCACGACATTCTATGATTGGTAGCAAGGGGTGGGAAAGGGCATGAATTTGGATTTTGCACAGATTGTGCCCTATATCCCTTTTATTTTACAGGGGATAAAGGTCACATTACTCGTCACATTGCTTTCCGTAGTTTTAGGATTTATTTGGGGTTCCGTACTGGCACTCATTAAAATTTCCAAATTCGGTCCGCTCAATTGGCTGGCTATTGCCTACACATCTGTATTTCGCGGTACGCCTTTGATCTTGCAGCTGACATTTGTCTACTTCGCTACGCCACAGCTGACGGGGTATAACATCTCTCAGCTGGAAGCAGCCGTATTGACGTTTACGCTAAACTCTGGTGCGTACATATCCGAGACGATCCGGGGTGGAATTCTCGCGGTAGACAAAGGACAGTGGGAGGCGGCAAAAGCTCTTGGTGTTCCCTATCGCCGTATGATGATGGACATTATTTTGCCGCAGGGGATCAAAAACATTTTGCCTGCACTGGTGAATGAAACGATCGCGCTCTTGAAAGAATCCGCTCTCGTTTCTACGATCGGTCTCGCTGACATTCTGCAAAACGCCAATGTAGTGAAAGGGGCGATCTTCCGGTATTTTGAGCCGTATATCATTGCCGGTGTCCTTTACTATGTCATGGTCATGCTCTTGACCTGGGTGGCGCGCGTGCTGGAACGGAGGATGAGACGCAGTGATTAAGATCAATAACATTACCAAGTCGTTTGGTCAGCTCGAAGTGTTAAAAGGAATGACGACCGAGATAAGAAAAGGGGAAGTCGTAGCGATCATCGGACCGTCTGGCTCAGGGAAGTCGACCCTTTTGCGCTGCATGAATTTGTTGGAGATCCCAACGACTGGTTCGATTATCATCGATGGACAAGATATTACGGCACCGAAAGCGGACGTATTGAAAATCCGCCAAAAGATCGGGATGGTCTTTCAGCACTTTCATCTCTTTCCGCATATGACGGTTTTAAACAATTTGACGTATGCACCGATCAAGGTCAAAGGGATGTCCAAGGCACAGGCAGAGACAAAAGCGAAAGAGCTGCTGAATCGAGTCGGCTTGTCTGACAAGGCGGATGTATATCCATCTCGCCTGTCCGGGGGTCAAAAGCAGCGTGTTGCTATCGCACGTTCCCTCGTCATGGAACCCGAAATCATGCTGTTCGACGAGCCTACCTCGGCTCTTGACCCGGAGATGGTCAAGGAAGTACTGGAGGTCATGAAGGGCCTGGCTCATACAGGAATGACCATGGCGATCGTGACGCATGAAATGAGGTTTGCTGAGGAGGTCTCTGATCGCATCCTGTTTATTGATCACGGCCAAATCATCGAAGAGACACCGCCCAAGGAGTTCTTTCAAAATCCGCAGAGCGAAAGGGCCAAGCAATTCTTGGAAAAAGTTCGATAGGCAAAAGGAGTCGCGGCCGCTCGTAGTGGTCGTGACTTTTCTTTTTGACTGTACTCGGGAGATGGTCTAGAATCAGTAACAGCCGTGCAGGTTTTGCCTTTATTTTCATGTTATTTCTGGTAGAAGGAGTGAGTGTTTTGGATCGATTACGACTGTTGACATGGTTGGAAATGGCGATGATGGCGGCTCTGGCGCTCGTTTTCAGTCAGATCAAGGTATTTGATATGCCGCAGGGTGGATCTGTATCGTTGGTCATGGTGCCTATCGCGCTGATCGCGGTTCGTCGAGGCATGTTTTCGGGGATCGTCACGGGTCTGGTAGTGGGGGTCTTGCAGCTTTTGTTTGGTAGCACGGTTGTGCATCCGTTGCAATTATTGCTGGATTATCCTCTTGCTTTCGCGGCATTGGGCCTGGTTGGGCTGGTTCGCTTGTCTGGCTTTGAATCGAAGTCTAGCCGCATCATGGTATTGTGGAGCGGGCTGTTACTCGGAGTCCTGGGTAGGTTCGTCTGCCATTTTATCTCGGGAATCGTCTGGTTTGGTCAGTATGCTCCAGAGGGGACGCCTGTCGCCTTGTATTCCTTCGTGTACAACATTACGTACCTGCTTCCAGAGATGATCATTGCGGGAGCGGTTCTCACGGTCGTGCTCACCAGTGCGTCTTCGCTGTTATTTCCGACTCGAGACCGATTGGCATAACTGGACACGCATATTGCTGAGAATTTGTGCATACTGTATTCAGGCAGCAATTGTGTTGCCTGATTTTTTTGTACTTTTCATAGCGCTCATACGGGCTCATGCTGCCAGTGGTGCGTTTATACTTTTTCGTATGGCAGGATACATGTTTATCCGACAGCAGAATATGATGTAATATGCACGTTTGGGAGAACACCTGAAGGAGGTGCGGTATGAATGGGATTGCGCTCCTATCGCCTGCGACAGGGGGGCGCCTTGCGACGTGTTCTCGGGGTTGCGTTGGCTGTCGGAGGTATTACCATCTTCCTGTACATGGCACCTCCGTGGGTTTGGTATAGCCTGTTATCGTTGGCACTCATGGGGGCTGGCTGGCTTTTGTATCATGTGAAGTAATTTCGGTGAGGAGGGGTAGCATGCGGTTTTACACCATCAAGTTGCCGAAGTTCCTAGGTGGCATGGTTCGCGGCATCATAGAGGCATTCAACAAGAAAAAATGACGGCGTCGCCTCGGCCTCCTGAGGGAAAGAGTGGAACGTCGGAAATGCAAAAAAGCACCTCGAGGGTGCTTTTTTTCGCGTTGTAGAGAAGACTACACGCGAGTTACGAGTCCGGATTTCAGTGCTCGGGTACTTACATAAACGCGCTTTGGTTTACCATTTACAAGAATGCGCACTTTTTGTACGTTAACACCCCAAGTGCGGCGAGTTGCGCGCATGGAGTGGGAGCGAGCGTTTCCTGCTTTAGCAGATTTACCAGTTACAAAGCAACGACGTGCCATTACGATCCACCTCCTTGTTGCATCTAACGGAATTCCCTATAAAGGGAACACAAATACTCAACCATAGTAGCACACGAGTGCTGTCAATTGCAATACTTGACATGAGGAAAAGCCCTGTCTTCCTTCTTTCCTTTCTGAACGTATAAGAATTTATAAGCGTAGACACTTATGAATTCTGGAGCGCATAATAACTTTCCACGAAATTGCGCTCGCTCATCCTTGTGAATGCCTCGATAATGGTTTTCTTATTCGACAAAACGCTTCATTTCTTCAATTTGTTAGTGTAGAATTATATGAAGCATGTTTACGCTTACCAAAGCGATCAAGCTGTTGAAAAGAGGAGGAGTCCTTGCATGACAGTTGAAATGAGTACATCTCTGGGGAAAATAGATGTTACAGAAGAAGTGATCGCTCGGATTGCGGGAGGCGCCGCTATGGAAGTCTTCGGCCTTGTGGGAATGTCTCCTAGAAAAGCGCTAAAGGATGGAATTGCCGAGCTGCTGGGACGAGATAACCTGAGTAAAGGGGTTGTCGTTCACAATCAGAACAGCGAAGTAACATTGGACATGCATATCGTCGTCAGCTATGGCGTTAAAATTTCCGAGGTTGCGGGTAATGTACAGCGTCGCGTTCGTTATACCTTGGAGCAAACCGTTGGAATCGATGTCACTGCCGTGAATATTTTCGTGCAGGGAGTACGTACAGACAGGGATACATAATAAGGAGGAACATCAGTTGGTACATACGCGTCTTGATGGCGTGCTTTTTAGCCGGATGGTTTACCTTGGGGCAAACCTTTTGTCTGAAAACGTCAAAGTGGTGGATGGATTGAACGTCTTTCCCGTACCCGATGGAGATACTGGGACAAACATGAATTTGACGCTTACATCAGGTGTGGAGGAATTGAAACGCAAGGAATCTCCTCGCATCACAGAAGCGGCTTCCGCATTGGCCAAAGGCTTGTTGATGGGAGCGCGCGGCAACTCTGGAGTCATTTTATCCCAATTGTTCCGGGGCTTTAGTAAAGCAGTAAACGGGAAAGAGCTCATAAACTCTCGCCAGTTTGCCGAGGCATTAAAATCCGGGGTGGATTCAGCCTATCAAGCTGTCATGAAACCGGTCGAGGGGACGATTCTCACAGTCGCCCGAGAGGCAGCCGATCTGGCTGTCCGTGCAGCTCGCACGACGGACGATATTGTAGTCGTCATGGAAAAAACGTATGAACAGGCGCAGGCGACTCTGCTGCGCACGCCTGAGATGCTGCCAGTCCTCAAAGAGGTAGGCGTCGTCGATTCAGGTGGACAAGGACTGTTGTTTATTTACGAAGGATTTTTGCGCGCGCTGCGCGGCGAAGCACTGGAGGACATCCAGCAAAAGCCGAAGGTAGAGCTGAAAGAGGCTGACCTGGACAAGTTGGTTCACGAGCAGCATGCGCAAATCCATATGAGAACGGAAGACATTACCTTTGGTTACTGCACGGAGTTTATGGTCCATATCGCCCATAGCACCGAGCCTAACAAAAAGCCATTCTCAGAGGGGCTTTTCCGCAGTCAATTAGACCAAATGGGTGACTCCTTGCTGGTTGTATCCGATGATGAAGTCGTAAAGGTACACATTCACGCGGAGCATCCCGGCAACGTGCTGCAATACGCACAGCAATTCGGAAGCCTTCATCGCCTAAAAATTGAAAACATGCGCGAACAGCATGCCAATATTCTCAAAGCAGAAGAGAGTAAGGTGCAACATGCTGTAGCTGTTGCTCCACAGGCTGAAGCGCTTTCTTACGGTTTGATTGCGGTTGCCGCTGGGGAGGGGATCGCCAAGATTTTGCGCAGTATGGGTGTGCACGTAGTCGTCGAAGGCGGACAAACGATGAATCCGAGTACGGAGGATTTCTTGAACGCCATCAAGGGACTGCATGCCAACGAGATCATCATCCTGCCGAATAACAGCAATATCGTCATGGCTGCCGGGCAGGCAGCGGAGTTGTCTGAGGGTTCCGTTTCAGTCATTCCGAGCAAGAGTATTCCTCAAGGCTTGGCGGCATTGGTCGCTTTCAATGGAGCGGCAGAGATCGAAGCCAACACGACTGCGATGAAGAAAGCCATTGCTTCCGTAAAGACAGGAATGGTTACGAACGCCGTTCGCGATACGCGCATGGGCGATGTAGAGATCAAAGAGGGCGACTATATCGGGATTGCTGAAAAGGAAATAGTCACAGCTGGTCCAGACTTGATGGCAAGTGCAGTGACACTCCTCTTGGAATTGGTGGACGAGGATGCAGAGATCGTCACCATGTTCTTGGGAGAAGGGGCGACACAAGAACAGGCAGAAGCTCTAGAGGCGGCATTGGCAGACGCATATCCGGATGTGGAAGTCGAAATCCAGGATGGCGGTCAGCCTCTATATCCGTTCATCTTTTCTGTTGAGTAATTGTGAGAGGAGCGCTCGTGTATGCCAATCGTGATTCTTACCGACAGTGCATCAGATATTGATGCGTCTGTGCGGCAATCTTTGGGAATCGTGGCTGTACCGCTGAAGGTTATGTTCGGATCGGAAACCTATCAAGACGGAGTCACGATTTCCTCCACCGCTTTTTTTGAAAAGCTGAAGCAATCGAGTGTGTTGCCGACTACCTCGCAGCCTTCTCCATTGGAGTTTGCGGAAGCTTACAAGGCGATTTACGAACAGTATGGAAAAGATGTGCAGATTATCGCCATCATGCTGTCTGCTGCATTGTCCGGTACTTACCAATCCGCGATGATCGCCAAGTCTATGCTGGAAGAGAGCATCGACATCACTGTTATCGATTCGCGTAAAGCATCCTACGTGCATGGGATGATCTGTGTGGATGCGGCAAAGGCTGCTCAAGAAGGCAAGAGCAAGCAGCAGATCCTCGATATGATTGACCGCTATCTGGATGAAGTGCAAGTCTACTTTATCGTTGATACGCTGGAGTTCTTGCAAAAAGGCGGACGGATCGGGCGTGCGGCAGCGGTGATTGGCTCTTTGCTAAACATCAAACCGATTTTGACGTTGGATCCAGCTGGTTATGTCACCGCCTTTGACAAGGTGAGGGGTACTAAAAAAGCGATTAATCGCGTACTGGAATTATTCCAGGAGTACTCACAGGGAAAGCCAGTGAAGGTAGGGGTTTTACATAGTTCCGTACCGGATCAGGCTGCGGAAATATTGGAACGGATCAAACAAGAGTTTCAAGTAGCTGACGCTCATTTAGAAGAGGTCGGACCGGTAATTGGCACCCACACCGGACCAGGTTTGATCGGGATTCTGATGATGAAGGGCTAATAGAAAAAAGACACTTGCCAGAGTTCGTTGGTAAGTGTCTTTTTTTCGTGCTTGCTTATAATTCATGAAATCTGCCCATCACCATAGTGTGATAGTAGTTACCGTCAGAAAGAACCTTATCGTTCTTTAACACACCCTCGATCTCAAAGCCAAGCTTTTGATAGAGCTTCACGGCCTTATCGTTTGTTTCTAAAACATTCAACGTGATTTTTTTAATGCCAGTGGAGTCAGCCCAAGAAATAGATTCTTTTAAAAGTTTTTTCCCAATCCCATATCCCCAAAAGTCTTGTAAGACGCATACGCCAAATTCAACTTTATGAGCGAATCTTTTTAAATGATTTCCTTCGCAACGGGAAAACCCGACGATCCGATCATCTACGACAGCCACTAAAAACAAGTTCCGTGGATTCTCCGTGTCTGTTTTGATGATCTGTTCGAATCCAGGTGAATCGATGAACGCCTCTCCTTGCTCTCTGTCCAGATTTTCCGTCTCTCCATCGATCTGTAGTCGTACATCAGACAACGCTGGTGCATCTTTCTCGACGGCGGATCGAATGGTATATGCCCGTCCATTCACATTATATTCTTGATTGGTAATGATCATGTGATTCCTCATTTCCGTTTCATTGAATGGTAAAAACTAGGGAGAAGTGTCGTACTATTATAATTTTCTATTCTTCTTTGTTCAACCAGTTATTTTCAAGAAATAGGATCTAGACTGTGTTTTCGTATTCATTCTAACTATCTGCCTAGAAGTGAAACCTATAGCGCTTTCAGAAGCGGTAGGATACAATGAGAGTGAATCTTGTTGAACCCCTTGCGATAACAGGAGGAGAACCGGTTGAAGTACAAAAGCGTATTTGATATTATCGGTCCAATCATGGTTGGACCGTCAAGTTCCCATACAGCAGGTGCAGCACGCATCGGCAGGGTGGCGCGCAAGCTGTTTGGAAAACAGCCAAAGCGAGCGGAGATCACCTTTTACGGATCGTTCGCTAAGACGTACAAGGGTCATGGCTCTGACGTCGCGACAGTCGCTGGTATTCTCGATTTTGACACGTCTGACTTGCGCTTGAAGAATTCACTTGTCATTGCCGAAAAGGCAGGGATGGAAGTGAGTTTGACTACATCCGAAATTTTGACAGAGCACCCCAATACGGCACGAATCAAGCTGTCCGATGACCAAGCGACGATCGAAGTGGTCGGCGTTTCCATCGGTGGGGGCAAGATCGAAGTCTTGGAAGTGAACGGCTTTACCTTGCAGTTGGGCTTTGATAGTCCGACCATGCTGGTGTTGCATGAGGATCGCTTCGGGATGATCGCCGCTGTGGCTAAGGTATTAACTCAGCATCGGATCAACGTGGGGCTCATGGAGGTTTCTCGTCACGATCGAGGCTCTCGCGCCCTGATGGCAATTGAGACAGATGCACCCGTTTCTGTGGAAGTGTTGGAAGAAATCCGGCAGATTCCTTATGTATTTGACGTTTCCCTGCTTTCGTTGAACTAGCGGAATACGAAATGTGCTCAAACGAAAATAGCGGGAGTAGAGGAGTGAATCAACGAGATGTTTCGCAATGTAGCTGAACTGGTTGAATTGGCGGAATCACAAGGCAAGAAAATCTCACAAGTGATGATCGAAGCCGAGATGGAAGTGTCCCAGCGCAGTCGGGAAGCCATCATGGAGGAAATGTACGCGAATCTGGACGTAATGGAAAAAGCCGTTCGCCGAGGCCTGACAGAGGATATCCGCTCTCATAGCGGATTGACGGGCGGAGACGCGAAAAAGCTGCAGGAATATATGAAGAACAAGCCCTTTTTATCGGGACCGACGCTGTTGAATGCCGTCTCGATGTCTGTGGCAGTGAATGAAGTCAATGCAGCGATGGGGACAATCGTGGCGACACCGACGGCAGGAGCTTGTGGGATCGTTCCTGGTACGTTGTTTGCCGTGTCTGACAAGCTGCAGCCTTCCCGCGAGGACATGGTCAACTACCTGTTCGCCGCAGGGGCGATTGGCTATTGTATCGCCAACAACGCGTTTATTTCCGGTGCGGCAGGAGGCTGTCAGGCTGAAGTCGGTTCGGCGACAGCGATGGCAGCGGCAGCGATCGTGGAAATGGCCGGAGGAACGCCCGAGGAATCGGCACAAGCGGTAGCGATCGCTTTGAAAAACATGCTCGGTCTGGTCTGTGACCCCGTAGCCGGACTGGTGGAGGTGCCTTGTGTCAAGCGAAACGCAATGGGAGCAGCTATTGCAACCGTAGCGGCTGACATGGCATTGGCGGGAATCAAGAGTGTCATCCCGACAGACGAAGTCATCGAAGCGATGTATCGGATCGGATGCGCGATGCCGACGACACTCAAAGAGACGGCCCAGGGCGGACTGGCCGCGACTCAGACAGGGCGCCAAATCGAAGCCAAGATCTTCGGCGTACGATTGGACAAGTAATGACGACGGCTTATCAAGCTCCCGTCTCCCAGCTGCACGGGGTAGGGGAAGAACGGGCGAAAGCTTTTGCCGGCTTGGGGATCCACAATGTAGGAGATCTCCTGGAATACTTCCCGACCCGGTATGAAGACTACCGCGTGCGTGATTTGACAGAAGTGAAAGACGGAGAGAGGGTCACGCTGGCAGGAACGGTTTACGGCGAACCCTCTGTTCGTTTTTATGGAAAAGGCAAATCGCGCATTTCCGTCAAGGTAGTCATGGACCGGGTGGTGGTCACCGCGGTATGGTTCAACCAGACGTTCGTGAAAACCAGACTGTCGCCAGGCAAGGAAATTCTCATTACAGGTAAATGGGACAAGCACAAGCTACAAGTCACGGTCAACGAAATGACGGAGGTCGATTCAGAGCGGGCTGCCAAACGAGGTGAGCTGGCTCCTGTCTATCCGCTAGGTGGGGATGTCACCCACAATCTGCTCCGCAAAACGATTCAGCTGGCCTTGCGTCAGTACAGTCAGGATATACCGGAAATCTTGCCCCCTGACATTGTGGAGCGTTACCGGCTGATGCCGCGTATTGAAGCATTCCACTCTATTCACTTTCCGGAAAATGCGGAAGTGGGGAGACAAGCGCGCCGAAGGATCATGTTCGAAGAGCTGTTCCTGTTCCAGCTGAAAATGCAAACGTTGCGCCGCGTGAACCGGCAGCAGACAGAAGGAATGGCCTTGTCCATCCCCATGGAGGAGGTCCGCCAGTTTGTTGCTTCTTTGCCGTTTCCGCTCACGGATGCGCAAAAACGGGTCGTGAAGGAAATTTTAGATGATATGCGTTCGCCGAATGCGATGAATCGTCTGCTGCAGGGAGACGTAGGTTCAGGGAAAACGGTTGTGGCGGCCATCGCACTGATTGCTGCTGTGAAGGCGGGATTCCAGGGAGCACTGATGGTGCCGACCGAAATCTTGGCGGAGCAGCATGTCCAGTCACTGACAAGTCTGTTGTCCCCGTACGGCATCGAGGTTGCTCTGCTGTCGGGATCGCTCACGGCCAAACGGAGGCGCGAAGTCATCGGGTCACTGCAGATGGGTCTCATCGATGTCATCGTCGGTACACATGCCTTGATTCAGGAGGATGTGTTTTTTTCACGACTGGGGCTGGTCATCACGGACGAGCAGCATCGGTTTGGTGTCGAGCAGCGGCGGATTTTGCGAAATAAAGGCCTGGCTCCTGACGTGTTGTTCATGACGGCGACACCGATTCCGAGGACGCTAGCGATCACGGCGTTCGGCGATATGGATGTCTCTACGATCGACCAGATGCCAGCAGGACGCAAGCCGATTGAGACGACGTGGAAAAAGCACGATCAGTTTCCCGCTGTTCTGGAGCAGATGCGCGATGAGCTGCGTAAAGGACGACAGGCGTACGTCATTTGTCCGCTGATTGAAGAGTCGGAAAAGCTGGACGTACAAAACGCGATTGACGTGCATGCTCAGCTCACGCACGTTTTTCCCGAGTTTGGCGTTGGCCTGATGCACGGTCGCTTGCCTGCCAAGGAAAAGGATGCGGTGATGCAGGCCTTTCTCGCAGGGGAACATGCCGTGCTCGTTTCCACTACGGTCGTTGAGGTCGGGGTAAACGTCCCGAATGCCACCTACATGGTCATCTATGACGCAGAGCGCTTTGGTCTTGCTCAGCTGCACCAATTGCGTGGACGCGTGGGCCGTGGCTCTGAACAGTCCTACTGCGTGCTGATTGCGGATCCCAAGTCGGAAATCGGGAAAGAACGGATGCGCGTCATGTGCGAGACGACGGATGGCTTTGAGCTGTCCCAGCGCGATCTGGAATTGCGTGGACCCGGAGATTTCTTCGGCACCAAGCAGAGCGGTATTCCTGAGTTTAAAGTCGCGGATCTCTTGAGCGACTACAAGGCGCTGGAGGTGGCTCGACAGGAAACTGCCAAGCTCGTGGCGGACAGTGTTTTTTGGCGAGATCCTCAGTACCATTGGTTGCGGGAGTATTTAAAGCGCGAGGGTGTGCTGGACGGCATCGTGTTTGACTAAATGAACGTTGAAATAGACGTGGCAGAGCCTTCTCTGGGATCAACAGAGGGGGCTCTTTTTTGTATAAATAGAAACGAACATCGTATGAGCAACGTCATTTACAATATTAGGAAAATTTAAAGATGAGAAAAAGGGGCGGTTTTTTCATGCGTTTGTTTCGCTTTGTTCCCTTGGGTCTTTTGCTTTTTGTAGCGGTACTGTCCTTTACGGGATGTAGCATGGGAAGTAGTCCGATCAGGAGTGGATCACCTAGCACTGTGGAACCTGCTTCTCCTCCTGCTCCCGAGCCTTCTCCCGTTACTACTGAACCTGCTCCGTCTCCTACGCCATCTCCGGCCTCCGTGGAGTGGCGTCGCGAGGAGATCCCGTACAACTATGATGCGATGAAAGAAGACGTGCGAATTCAGCTAGATGAAGAACCTCAGCTTCATTCCCCCATGCGCACCACTGTGGGGACCGCTCCGCAGGCGTACACATTCTTTTTCCGTGAACCTATGGACCGTTCCAGTGTAGAGGCGGCGATTCGCCTGCATGCTAAGGAAAAGCCTGCCGTGCACTACGTAGAGCCTGTCTTTTCATTTCATTGGGTCAACGACAGGCAGCTGCACGTACTGGCGACCTTGACAACCCTGCCAGAGGTCGATCGGGCAGGACCTGAGTACGTATTGGATGCGGCAGGCTCCAAGACTCTCAAAGGAAAGGAGATCGGAGAGGAGCTCGCGTTTTATGCCCTTGTCCTGGTTCCGAGTCAGATCTGGCAGATTTCCCTGGACGGAGCTCCGAAAGAAAAGCTGACGGCCTTTACCGCTCCTTACTTCGTTTCGAATGTATTGGATAACGAACACAGATTTTTGCTCGCATACCGCTATCGACGATATTGTGAATGCGATGCTCGCTATATTCCTCTGTATGCCGTCTATGATTTGAACAAAAAGGAGCTGATCCGTTATCCGATTGAGCTCACTGTGAACTATCGGGGAAAAGGGGCTTTTGTGGCGGATCGACGTGGTTTTTTCTATGCCAAGCCGGAAAAAGGTGTGCAAGTCCCTGAGAGCGAGTGGACGGTTCCCGTCGATGTGAAGGGCTTCGTGCATGGAGCCAGCTTTAGCCATGATCGACGATACGTATTGATGGCAGTGGGAGCTGCTGAGCAGCAGAAGAATCTGGATCTCGTCATCTCGGATCTGGAAACCGGAAGCGAGCGACGCATGCCGGGTGTGGTGAAAGGGACGATCCCGACGAGTGAGTCTGACGGTGTGATCTTGCCCGTGATATTTGACGACGATGGGCGTTACGCGACTTTTATGATGCGGGAAAACGCGGATAGTCTCAATGAAATTCGTCAGCGCTACGACTGGAAAGCAGAAAAGGTGATCAGCTGGAATCCGCCTGTTGCCCAGGATTCGTGGTCGGGCTATTATCAGTCGGATGACGGGAAGTATCAAATGTACTTTAATGGCGGACTGTACCAAGGAACCAATCCGATCAGGGAATTTGAACGCTGGGGGATTTGGATACCTGGGACCCATCTGTTGGCCTACGCCAAGTGGGAAGAAGGAAAGGAAGGCAAACCATCCACGGAATCGCTGATTATTTTTGACGCTGACCAGCGCCAGGAGCGTGTGATTCTGGAAGGGTTGCCTCATGGATTCGGGGTATTTGGGGCGAGTCAGGACGGCAAATGGTTATTCGTGCAAAGTGAGCAAGATTTGGCGAATTAGCTGCTCGCATACTCTCTACGGAGCATCGACAGGACGATCACTGATCCGTATACGTCGCCTGTTTTCAGGCATTCCCGCAAGGTACTTTCGACACGGAAGCCTTCTGACAGGTACAGCTGGAGGGCGCGCTCGTTCGTCTCTTTGACATCCAGCCAGAGGCGGTTGGCTTTTCGTTCTGAGAATGCCCCGTGCTTGACTTGGTGCAAGACTGCCCGACCGTAGCCTTTGCCCTTGACGGCTACTGTAATTCGCATCAGTTCTATGGAATCATGTGATTGGGCCAGCCCTGCGAGGATGACATATCCGATGGGTTGGCCTGTTTCTGTTGTTCAACGATGAGGTGACGGATGTCGGTGGCGGTCAATGGTTCCTGATGGCGTTCTGGCTGCCAGGGGAGCAGATATGGGCTGTTTTCTGGCGCGTGCTCGAGCTCCATTACAAATGAGATATCCGTTTCTTTTGTTGGACGCAACGTGATCGTCATGAGTGTTCTCCTTTTTTCTCAGTACCCGCTGTTAGCATTTGCATACCCATCAGCAGGTTGTGGTCGGGGTCACGAAAGGTGAACCAGTGCCCATTTTCGATTGCGCTCACCAGTTCCACGCCATTTTCTTGAAAATAGCGGTAAGCGGCCTCAATATCCTGTGTGTTGAAATGAAACAGCGGGGCATCACTAGGGGACTTCTCAGAGAAAATTTTGCTGTCCAGAATGAGCGTGAGGCCATTTTGCATCGGGATGCAGTACAGATGCCCGAACAAGATGTCCTGGTTAGCGGGAATGCCGAGGAGTCGGCAATACCAGTCGCGGGCTGCCTCTATGTGCTGAACAGGTACGAATACAGCGCCGATCGCGGAGAACAGTGGAGAAGTTGTCATAGCATTCACCTGGTTCATAGCTCGCCAGCTTTTTGTACTGGATTCGCCCAGGCGTTTTGAATCCCTGCTGGGACCAAGAAAAATTTACCAGAACATTTTTGTAGGGAAGGGGTATAAAAGCGAACGTTTGTTTGCTATACTAAGAACAAAAGGAATTGCGAACACTTGTTCTGAAGATGAGGATTTATAAGATTCTAAGGCTCCGCCAAAGGCTTGGCGTAACCAAGTTTTCTAATGATTAAGGGGATGGCAATATGGCCAATGCGAACAAACGGATCGTTTTTTTGGTCGATATGCAGAGCTTTTATGCCAGCATCGAGAAAGCGGCCAATCCGCAGCTGAGAAACCAACCGATCGTCGTAGCGGGGGATCCGGAAAGGCGCAGCGGGGTGGTGCTGGCGGCGTGCCCGATTGCCAAATCGTATGGCGTGGTCACGGCAGAAGCCTTATGGCAGGCGCAGCAAAAGTGCCGCAACCTCGTGGTAGTTCGCCCGCGGATGGAAATGTACATCCGCATCTCGATGCAGATTACCCAAATTTTTGAGGCGTTTACGGATAAGGTAGAGCCGTATTCGATTGACGAACAGTTTCTCGATGTGACGGGCAGCGTGCACCTGTTTGGCGATGCGTTGCAGATGGCTGCGCAAATACGGCGGCGTGTCTGGCTGGAGACCGGGATTAACTGCCGGGTTGGAATTGGAGAAAATAAGGTATTGGCCAAAATGGCTTGTGACAACTTCGCCAAGAAGCGGGAAGAGGGCGTCTTTTGGCTCAAGCGAGAGGAGTTGGCCGACACGCTCTGGAAGCTGCCGATTGAAAAGCTGTTTGGGGTAGGCTCGCGGATGAAGCGTCATTTTCATCGCATGGGGGTCTATCAGATCCGGCAGCTGGCGGAGCTGGCACCGACCGTGCTTACCCGCCGCTTCGGAGTGAATGGCGAGGTGCTGTGGCGTACAGCCCAGGGGCTGGATGATTCGCCCGTTTCATTGAATACGTACGATACGCAAAAAGGGATCGGCCATCATATGACACTGCCACGGGATTACCATACGGGCGCTGAAATCAAGGTCGTGCTGTTGGAGCTGTGTGAAGAGGTGTGCCGTCGAGCGCGGAGCAAGGAACTGATGGGCTCTGTGCTGTCTGTCGGCTGTCGTGGAGCTGATTTCGATGTGATGACAGGGTTTGGCCGACAGATGAAGCTGGAGGAGCAGACCAACGATGCGATGACGCTGTATGAAGCAGCCGCTTGCCTCTTTGACCGACACTGGCAAGAGACCCCCGTGCGCAGTATTGGCGTCACGCTAGGCCAGCTGGTGCCAGACAATGTCCTGCAGCTCAATCTGTTTACCGATAATCACAAACGTCGCTCGCTCGCCCATGCGATGGATGACATCCGTACCCGTTACGGTCAGGACGCGATCCTGCGAGCAGCTTCTCTGCTGGGAGCAGGTCAGGCGAAAGAGCGCGCCCGTAAGATCGGGGGGCATTACAAGTGACCGAACAACAGGTGTGGTCAGCAGAAGGGGAACAGGAGATGATGCGCCTGTATATTCTGTTTGGCATCTTGTTTCGCGCCGCCATGGTGGATTTGGGAGAGGTGCGGGTGGTGCGACTGAAGCTGTCCTATCAGGCTGTTTTTGATTGGCTATTCCTGGAGATCTCCCGTTGGGCAGAGCGGCAGCATCACCAGCTGCGGCGTCTATTGCACCAGCAAGGATGTGTGGTGGTCAGCTACCGAAGACAGGGGCATGTCTACGTCGTGCATTATCGGCAGCGCGGGTATTTACGCGAGGCGATCTATTCGATCGAGATCTTGCGGGCCGAATGCCAGGAGCTCGTCGGTCAATGGATTGCACAATATCAGCGAGGAGAGAAGACACCATGAGGGAGACGCGTGTGTCTAAAAAGGATAATCTGTTTGCTTCTAGCCGATTCGTTTTGCCCGAGCACCGGGAATTGTACGCACGGATCAAGGAAGAGGAGCGCCGCTATCTACCGCCGCAGCTGGATCAGGAACAGCTGGGAGAGATGAGTGAGCGGGTATGGCAAGCGTTCCAGACGGGGAGTGGCCTGACTGTAACCTACTACGACGGACAGCAGCCACGTCGTTTGTCCGCTCACGTCGTTCATATTGATCAGGAAAAGCGACGGATCAAGCTGCGTGCTGGCACTGATATCCATTGGATTTCGTTTGCGCGGTTACTGCAGGTGGAGCTGGCAGCCGGTTTTTGAACGTATAGGAATTTATAAGTGTAAACGCTTATGGATTCCGGAGCGTATGGCAAAGTGCCTCAGCGTCCGCATCTGGCATCACTACGGTAAAACTTTCCACTAAAACGCGGTCGCTCCTCCTAGAGCAGGCCACGATAGAGGTTTTCATAGCAGCCTTCCAGTAATTGCTTCAAAATCATTCAAGAAATCGACAAACTTGGGCCATTTGCAAAAAGGCAAGCGGCAAAAAACCGAGTCTGAATGAACAAATGGCGTGCGTGGTGACGAGGCGTGATTCCTGAAACGAAAACCGGTCGAAAACAACCGTTTTTCGCGATTTTTTGGCCGACATGGATTTTGCAAGAACGGGAGGTTTCCCTGTATTGTTAGGATATCTTTTAAAGCAGATATCTAAGGGATAGGGCAAAGGGGACTGGAAATGTTAGCACAAGAAATGGGTGTCATGTTCACCAAGCACGCGGATCAGATTACTTCCAAGCGTTGGGGTGAATTTATTCAACAATTGGAGGAAAAAGGACTGTACGTGCTCATCGAGACCGATACGATTGGAAGAGTGATGAGTCCTTTGGGCGGTTTGATGCCAATGCCGTGTAAAAGTGAGACGCTCCATATTCTAACCGCCGCTGAGCTGGAACAACGTGGTTTGCCGATCGGTCACCACATTGTTACCAAGAGCAAAGAAAAAGTAGCGAACCAGTAATAGTAAATCGAATAATCAGAGCAGCCTTTCCTACTCGGAAAGGTTTTTTGTTTGCCCAAGAAAGAGGGACCGTCAAATGCCTATGTGCATACGGTGATAGAAGGAGAACGTGTCTGTTTGCTCGTCCCAGGGAGTACGTGAGACGCATGGCAAACAGGCAACAGGAGGAGACAACAGCTATGACATACGGCAATACGCTGAGAAGATTGCAGGAAGTCCAGTTTGCACTCGTGGAGCTGCAGTTGTATTTGGACATGAATCCGGACGACCAGCGTGCCGTGAAGCAGTACAAAGAATTGTCCGAGCAGCTGAGGCAATTGAAACAAGCGTACGAAAAGGAGCGCGGACCGCTGATGCACTACGGCAACTCCTCGTCCCAAGACCGCTGGGTATGGCACAAGACACCGTGGCCATGGGAAATTGAGTATTGAGGAAGGGTGACAGGTGTATGTGGATCTATGAGAAAACATTAGAGATTCCCGTACGGGTGAGCAAACCGGATCTGCAAATGGCGAAATTCCTCATTACACAATATGGCGGGCCGGACGGGGAACTATCTGCTGCACTGCGTTATTTAAATCAGCGCTACACGATGCCAAACAAGAGGATCAAAGCGCTTTTGACAGACATCGGCACAGAAGAGCTGGGTCACATGGAGGTAATTGCTACACTTGTTTACAAGCTACTCAAAGACGCAACTCCTATACAGATGCGGGAAGCAGGGCTGGGGGCGCATTACGCCGACCACGACAAAGCTCTGTTCTACACGGACGCCAATGGTGTACCGTGGACAGCCGCCTACATTCAGACCAAGGGAGATCCGATTGCTGACCTGGCCGACAACATTGCTGCAGAGGAGAAAGCAAGGGCGACCTATCAATGGTTGATCAATCTCACAGATGACCCAGATGTGAGTCAGGTGCTGAAATATTTGCGTGGGCGAGAAATTGTTCACTCTCAACGCTTCCGTGAAGCTCTTTTTATGCTGGAAGAAGAAAATCGTGCAAACAAAGCAAAGAAGGAGGACGACTTGTGAACAGACGTCGGCCATTCAGCTATGATCCGCGATTTAGTTTTCCGTGGGGGCCGTTCTATCCACCAGGTCATGTCCCACAAAAAAAGAGCAGGGATGCCGTTGTCAAAGGACTGCGTCCAACGAACCGAAGTACGACAAGCCATCATCCGATTGCCCCGATAAACCCGTTTCCACCCGATCCTTACATCAACCAGTTAAAACTATCCGAGGCGCTACAGACAGGAACGTTATTTCAATGGCTGCATACTCCGTATGGGAATGAGCAAGGAGATGCTACCAAGGAAGTAAGCAAAGACTCGACGGAAAAGGAAACGAATGAAGCAGAGGACAGCCCGTCTAAAAAACCGGCACCGGGGTCCACGCCCTGAAAGGAGCACGTGGCATGGCAGGTTCATTCAAGCATTGGATTTCAAGAAGAAGTAGGGCGTTTTGACGCTGTGCTTCTTTTTGATGGTTGGAAAGATTCGTCTTGCGGTTGAATGCGACATTTCCCTACCTAGGTGGAAAACTTCAAGTGAAAGCCCAAATGAGACTTCAGGAAGTAATGCCCGTCCCCGCATTGGTGGAGACGGGTTTCGTTTTCTAACATTTACAATGCCTGTAGATATGCGCTACACTCAAAAGGAATTGATGAATCACTAACAAGAAAAAAAGGAGAGAACGACATGCCAAAAAAAGAGGCGACCTCAGTGAATCGCAAAGCGGAAATCGTTTCTGCGGCGATCGAAGTATTTGCGGAAAGCGGGTATTACCGAGCTACAACGGCGCATGTAGCAGAGCGCGCAAAAATATCGCAGCCGTATATTTTTCGGTTTTTTGCAACCAAGGAAGCGCTGTTGCTAGCAGCACTGGAAGTGTCCTGGACGAGAATCATCGATTCATTCCGGGGGGTTGTAACCTCCTCTTCTCCTGAACAGCTTGAATCTGATTTAATTGAGGCCTATGAGAAAATCTTGGAGTCTCACCGGAATGAGACCCTTCTCCAAATGCAGGCTCAGACCATTCAGGAAGAATCAATCCGAGAAGCCATGAGAGACGGATTCGGGGAAGTCCGCCATATCGTGCTTGAAGCGTTTCAGAAAGCAGGTATCCCAAACGCAGAAGAGAGAACGTTACTCTTTTTGGCAAGAGGGATGTTGTGCAATATCTCGATGGCATTGAACATGCCGGAACTGATGGAGGTGTAGGGTGGCGAAACAAGCCATCAAAATTAGTTATTGACTAATCACTAACAATATTTTATTCTCAAGTTAATTAGTGATTGATCAATCACGAATCATTTCAAAACAATCGAATGGAGCTGGTATCATTGAAACGAGCAATCGTAGTAGGAGCAACAGGTGGGACGGGAGCTGCTATCACGGCGGAATTGATCAAGCGGGGGATTCATACCATTGCCTTCGGCCGATCTCCTCAGAAGCTAGAGCAGCTGGCAGGAGAGTTGGGCAGTCCATCACATCTCACACTTGCTGTAGGTGATGCCTTCAAGCCGCAAGACATCGTGACAGCAGCGGATGATGCGGATGTTCTCTTTCATTGTGCGAACGTACCCTACAACGAAATGGCAGACAGACTGCTCCCCTTGGGTGAATCGGTCATGGAGGCAGCCAAGCAGAAGAATTTGAAGGTCGTTGCCATAGACGGCATTTATCCGTATGGAAGAAGGCAAATGGAAAAGGTGACCGAGGAGCATCCGAAGCAACCGCACACGAAGAAAGGAAAAGTCCGACTGGCATTCGAGCAGATGCTGTTTAGCAGCCGATGGAACAACGTGCAGACAATGATTGCTCGCTTGCCGGATTATTACGGACCGACAGCCAATCAAGGTTCGTATTTGGGATCGACACTGGGAGCGATCGCGGAAGGAAAACCCGCGTTTTTCATCGGTAACATGGTCATCCCTCGCGAGTATGTGTACTTGCCGGATGCAGCCATGATGGTGGTAGAGCTTGCAAGCAGAGAGCATGCTTATGGACAAAACTGGAATATTCCAGGTGCAGGGACGATCGCGGGCAGAGATATTGTTCGAATCGCTCGTAAAGCAAGTGGAAAAACGAAAACAGTCATCCCGCTTGGAAAGGTCGGACTTTCATTGCTCGGACTGTTTGTTCCGGTGATGAAGGAAGTTGTAGAGATGCTGTATCTGACTGAGGAGCCTTTACTTTTGAGTACGGAGAAATACAAGAGGGAGATTGGAGCCATTCCAGCTACATCATTTGAGGATGGGATATCGGCTACTATCCTCGCATTACAGAAACAACAAAAGAGGAAATCTTAATAAGTCGTAGTTAGTGATTAATCAATAACAAAAACGAAATACGTGATGTTGGAAATGTGTAAAATCATGGTATTCTGTAAAGGTGACAAGGCCACAATAAAAGCTCTGGGAAGGAGTGAGCAATTTGAACGCAAGTGATGTCAAATATGCAAACCTGATGAGAGGGCTTGCCTCATAGCTGGTAGAGACCTCTCGGCAGGTGGCGGGAGGAAATTGGGAAATGATGAATGTAGTCAGCATGGTAAAGGCGCTGGAATCACCAACCATCGCCCAGAGTTTCATGGCGTTATGGGAGCATGATGAAGGCTCGGTCCAATTTTGGCGGGCAAGCTCCAACTTCGTCTACGTGTGGAAAAGAGGTTATGACCGGTATTTTTTACGATTTTCCAATGCACGGGATCGCTCTCTGGAGCAAATTCAAGCTGAGATCCATTTCATGAAGTATTTGGGTGAACAAGGCTATCCTGTCGTCAGCCCGCTTCCTTCGAAAAACGGAAAGCTGATAGAAACCGTACAGGACCGCTCCGAATCTTATTTGGGCGTTGTATTTAGCCAGGCAGAGGGGATTTCACTCGATTGGGAAACGATGACGGACCAGCAGTGGGAGCAATGGGGGAGTTCGTTAGGTTCCTTGCATCAGCTGTCGAAAGGGTATCCAGCTTCACATGCGAAGCGTAACAGCTGGAAAGAAATCGGGGGATTCATGGAAGCTATCCTGGAGCGCCACCCTCTGGAGGTCGAGGCAAGAGTAGAACTGGCCCAGGTGAATGCATGGTTGCATTCGATGAGTAGCTCAAGTAATCAATACGGCCTCGTTCACTATGATTTTCAACTGGACAATGTGTTTTGGAATGAAGCGGATGCGACCTTTTCCGTCATTGACTTTGACGACTCCATGTATCACTGGTTTGCGATGGATCTCGTGAATGCTTTGGCAGACGTGAGAGAAGGGCAGGGCGATGAGGAAAAAATGGCTCTTTTCTTGAAAGGGTATCGATCCGTAAACGAAATAGATGAGGAGCAAATACAGCTGATGCCGAAGTTCGCAAGATTCGGGCAGCTCTATCAATTTACCAAACTATTGCAAGCGTTGGGAACAGAGACCGAGATTCAAATAGCCCCAGACTGGTACCATCGCTTGAGACAAAAACTCCAAGAGATTCTTACAGTAAGGCGAGAAGCCTTTCGCCGACCGTGGGAATAAAAGATGAGACGATCGGGCGTCATACGTGGCGCCTTTTCTATTTCATCACACTATGTAGAAGACATGGAAAAGGAATGACGAAGCGATGCCCAGGAAAAAAGAGATCATCATCAGATCTTATAGCGAAAAAGACGAAGGCGACATTCGCCAATACTGTTTACCTGAAGAACAGGCGATCTATACATCTTTACCAACAGACATCATCAAGACGGTTCAAGAAGATCTCCATAACCAGCCGTATGTCATCTATGCAGACGATCAATTGGTCGGTTGTTTTGTGCTGTACACGGCTCCATCAGGTAATGTGTACACGAGCAGTGAGTATGCCCTTATTTTTAAGTCATTTTCAATCGATGCCAGGCATCAAAAGAAAGGGTATGCCTACGAGACGCTGCGTTCACTGGGTGAAATCGCAAAGCAATCGTTTCCAGATAAAAATGAAATTCTTTTAACCGTCCACCACACCAACATCCCTGCCATAAATTTGTATCTGAAAGCGGGATTTGTAGATAAAGGGTTGAGATATGCGGGTACACATGGAGAAGAATTCATCATGCACCTGGAATGGAAAAAGGGGTGAGTACATGTCGGTCCCTTTGGCTTGTTTTTCGTAATTTTGTATGTACAGGTAGAAAATGCATCTAACCCGTCTCCTAATAAGGTGACGGGTTATTTTTAGCTTATAACTCTTGCAGATTCATCGGAAAGGTGCTGTGACAGTTCTACCGATGTCCCGAATGAGAACAGAAATATCTGCCCCCACATCTCTTACAGGGTGACCAGTTTGGGGGCTTGAATAGTTTTGTGAATAAATAGATTGAATTCGTCCGTGTAATTTTGCATCTGAAGTGACATGGACGTTTAAATTCGGTTCTGCCGATTTAACCGCATCGTGTACCTTCTTCTCTGTTTGCTTCATGTCTGATCCTTTTTTTACATCAATCCCCACTACTGCATCCTGTTTATTGACCACGGCAGTCGCTTTTGTGACACCATCAATTTTCTTTGTAACATGAACAATGTGATCAGCTACTTGTACATCATGGTGGGTAGACTGATTTGGGATGCCTTCATGCTGCTGTCCTGGAGTCATTTTTATATGGTTTGTAGGCGGAGCCACTTGTTTAACTCCACTTCTACCATACCCGCATCCAGAAAGAAGCGAAATCGCAGCGGTAACTGCAATCACCTTTGTCATGAGTCTATTTTGTATTTTTATCATAACTACACCTCCTACCCATAAGATGCGTTGTTATGAATAAAATAACTCAATGTGAACGGGGGTTAATATTTGGAAAAGATGACGCAGGGCATGGGGGGCAAGAAACAAAAATAAACGTGGGGGAGTTGTTCTTTATCAAAGTTATATAAAGGAAAAGCTGCAAGTGTCCAACCGTTATTGTGGAGATGGGGTTACAGGATGTGGCATAATATCATGATTATTTTATATAGTCGCATCAGCAAACACATCAATCCCAAGGAAATGTACCTTGGGAAATACCTTTAAGGGATTGGATGCACAATAGTATCAAAAGGCATATGCACATCAAAAATTGAGCGCAAGGAGAATCGCTATATTCTTTCTGATTGGTTTTGTGTTTTTTGAAGAAGACAAGGGGCTACATTGGGGGGAATTACTATATTATCTATTGTTTTAACATTAATTGGTTTATTCATCTTGCTTGTGTTAATCGGATACCTGTTATGGAGAAGTATTCGAAAATAGGAAATGCGTTCTATCTTTTTGCAAGAAAATGGGAAGTACGTATAAGTACTTCCCAACAACCTGAATCAAATTATGAAATGACACGTTTCGCAAACAAGTAATGCTCGAACCAATAATTTTGTTCGCGTTTATCATTCTTTATATCGCTGACAGTTACTCCAATTCCCTTCGCATAGGTATGGAGTACTTTTCCGTTCCCGATATAAATGTCAACGTGCCTAACTTTATTGAGGCCAATTCCACCCTGAAGGCACTTCCTGATTGGATTACTCCAGTATCCTACCAATCTTGGAGGAGAGAATTACCACAAAAATATTACCAGAGTTACGATTTTCTCTGGATGTATGTAAGATGACCATAAATATAGAGAGGAAATAAGATGAAAAACGTCAATCCCATGATCGCATCTTGTATGAAAGTAGACCCAATTGGAATGATGTGGGAGTAGAGGAGCGAAATCGCAAAATGTATACAACTAAGAAAAGAGATACAAACGACAATTTCTCTAACAATAGATAATCCTATTTTTTGCGGGTGTATGGCTCGAATCAGGGAAGTAAGATTAAACGTCAAGGATGTTATCTCAAAACATAGAATCCCCAGGATAATACCTGCAATACTATATCCCGGAATTCCTATGACAAAGAAATTGATCAAACTTGAAAAAATCGTGGCGAGAATAAGACCCTTTAACGGTTGCCCCTTCACATTCATTGTCCAGAGAATGGTAGTAGAAAGTTCTCTTAGACTTGCAAACAGTGGTGCCAAAGAAAGGTACTGGATAGGTTGTGCAAGTGATTCGTTCCCAATTACAAGAGTCGATATTGGATGGGAGTAGGCAACTAAAAAAAAGGAAGAGGACAATCCCCACAGTAAAGTCGTATTAAAGGCTACTTTAATCTTTTTGATAAATCCTGAAATATTTAAAGTCTCCCATGCTATGGTTAGCCTTGGTAACATAATGTGACTGATGGATCCTGTAATAAGTGTGGGTACAAAAACAACAGTAGCTACGATACCAAAGAATTTTCCATAAATCTCGGTTGCTTCTTGTACCGAATAACCAGCCAAAAAAAGCCGATTCGGTACGAGTATGGAATCGATAAAGTCGGAGGCTGGAAGAATGATTCGAGCCCCCATTATCGAGATACAAGACATGATGAATACGGGTATAGAAGTTGGCAGTGAATGATGATTCATCTGGACGGTTGGAAATGGGAGAAGCAAAGGAGCCAATAAAAATAAAAACGCGATGAAGGCTCCTAGTACAGCACCAAATAGTGCCCCTCCTACGGCTTCAGTAAGCCCTTTTTGCATCAGAAGACCAGTTAAAAAAACCATGGCTACTACACGGACGACTTGCTCAATCAGTTCTGACAAAGCTATATACGCGTAACGTTGTAAACCTTGCAGGAAACCCCTCATCAGGCTCAAAATGGGTACTAGTAAAATGGCTGGCGCCAGAAATTGAATGGGTCTAACAAGTCCCTTTTCTCCAAAAAGCTCCGCTACAAAAGGGGCGCAATAATAGGATAACAAACCCATACTGCTTCCGAGGATAGCAAGCAGGTACAATGAGAAGTGAAAAAGTTGTTTGCCTCTTTGAATGTCTTTTGCAGTTGCTAACGAGACGGCTGAAGCAAATCCTCCGGTTATAATAGTAATTAACAGACCGTAGTAAGCATAAGCCATTTGATAAAGTCCGATTCCTTCCGAACCCACTAAACGAAATAATGTAATTCGCCCCAAAGCACCGATCAGCTTCACAATGCTTAGGATACCAGACCGCAGAAAAAAGTCCTTCAGGAGTGGAGGTAGGTACACTTTCAACGCCCTCTTTACTTGGCTATTTCAACCATTTTATGAAAGAGGGCGGACAACTATGTAGGATCTCTTCTATTCTCCGATGCGGAACAAGAGAAACTTCGTATTTTTGTCCCAGCCTAAATCCCAGGGCACATGATATCGATCAGCAGTATGGGAATTTACCAGAATGTAGCCTTTGGAATCCTGTGCAGTTACAACAGAAAAATGGTCAATATCTCCCTTCATTTCATAGCCAATCACGTCTCCAGGCTTTAATTCAGCAAGCGCAGTGTTAGGAAATTTTTTCGTAGGCTTCGCTACCTGATCATAGGTGCCTCGAGCAATTAATGTGCCATAACCGCTACGGATTAAAAAGTTTTTGAGTGAATCAGTACGGACCCATGCTGTATTGCCACCTTGGTTGTATTTATATTTCCATTCAGGGCGCATGGGGAGACCTCCTCCCTCTTCTTGGTCTCCTAAAACTTGAGAGGTAAAATTGGTGCAATCTCCTCCCTGAAAAGAATAATCCATGTACTTTTGATTATATCGCTGATTGCTCCCCGTCTTGTTGGCGAGACCCGCATATTTATCCGCGTATTGAACTGCTTTTTCACGATTGTATTTCATTCTCCATTTCTGATTCGGAGCACTTCCTACCATTTCCATATCCGTTGATTGGAGAGATTTTGACGAGGGGATGAGTCCCGGGTTTTCGTCTAGTGGATCAAGGTACCATTCTTTTAGAACATGCCATTTTCCGTTATTCTTCTTGAGAGTTAAAACGTGTCTCGTGCCGACCCCCATCGTATGCTGTTCCTGACCCTGGTATTGGTATGTGAGTTGAAGGGATTGCATTACGGAAACCCGAGCTGTATCGCCCGTGTTCTTTATTCTGGTGATACGGATAACACCGGAGGAATTCACAAATTTTACTTTTCGCGCATGAGCCCATTTGTTCATGTAAATGGTTCTATTCTTTTCGTGCTCGAATGCAAGCTTGCTTAGTTTTTCTGTAGGTAAATAGAACGGCTGTACATTTTGATATTGTTTATCTACAAGCAGTTGAATACGTGCAGCAAATAACCGATGGAGGAAAGATTGTATGTCATCATTCTGATCGTCTAGAGCGAATGCTTGCATAGAGATCAGTAAGAACAAGTACGAAATGAATAAAATCTGGAAGAACCCCTTCACTTTCACTTGTTGTCCCTCCTACGGATGTTTGTGATTTTAATCCAGATATTTTCCCCTATTCGTATCCGCCCATAACTTATAATATTCAAGGCACCTTCACGCCATAATATGGTTAAGTCACAATGGAGGGCAAGCAGGATGAAAATGAAAATGATCGTTATCTCGCTTTGCACGGCGATTCTCGTCGTGGGAAGCGTACCCGTGATTGCCCGTGAAGAACGGAATCGACATTATTTCGAGGTTAGAGGAGAAGTTGTATGGGAGGTGCCTTCCAAAGAAAGTGTGATCGCTTTGACATTTGATGACGGTCCGGACCCCATATACACCCCGATGATCATGGACCTTTTAAACCAGTACAATGCTAAGGCAACCTTCTTTGCGGTTGGATCACGACTGGCAAAACATCCCGGGATCGGCAAAACGATTGTGGAACATGGCCACGAAATTGCAAACCATACATTTCATCATCCTAACTTCAAATCGATTTCGAAAGAAAAAATTGAAACTGAAATCAGACTTACTGAAGAGACCATCCTGAAGGCTACCGGAAAGCATCCTACACTATTTCGATCACCGGCTGGCATCTATAATGAAACGATTGTAAACACGGTAAAGAAGTGCGGTTATTTGATGATCATGTGGTCATGGCACCAGGATACTCGGGATTGGAGTAATCCAGGCGTGAACAAGATTGTAAATAAGGTGCTCCGGAATGCACGAAAAGGAGACATCGTCCTGTTTCACGATTATAGGGGAAATCAGACTGTGAAAGCCTTGCAAGTCATTTTGCCAGAATTGAAGAAACGGGGATACAGGTTTGTAACGGTATCAGAACTAGTACAGCTTCAGAAAATAAATCCTGTCAACAAACATCCAGCAAGCTTATATTTTCCGTTCCAATGTCATTTATAGATGGGATGTTTTGTTAGCTGGAATGTGATTAAGACAATTGCATGAAACGTCATCATCGGAAGGCACATATCCAAACGGATTTCTCAACATGGTTTTAATTGGAAGGAACGCACAAAAAGACGTGACGATGATGTAATCGTCACGTCTTTTTTGTTTATGACAAACTCTCTATCTAACGTCGTTCTCCTCCACAAGGGCCCAACACCTTGCTGTAACAAAAGCCCATCAATTACCAACCACCACTCATCACTTCCTGCGATTCGGGCATACAATCGGCCGGCATTTGCTCCATCATCTTCAAGAGGCGCTTTCTTTCCATTGTGGCGAGCGAAAATGCAAATAGACTCCAGCGATCAAGGAGAGAATGATCACAGTGACGGAGGTCCACTGAGCTGCCGTCCAATGAAACAGGTACCGGGGGGAGTCACCACGCAACAGCTCTAACAGGAAGCGTCCCAAGTTGTAGAGGATGTTGTAGGCGAGAAATAAATACCCGCGTTTGAGTTGTTTGCGCATGAGGATGAGGAGCAACGCAAAGATGATGATATCCATTTGCCCTTCCCATACTTCAGCAGGCCACAACGGTTGATCGCCGAAAGTAGCGCGAGCGTTCGTTCCTTCCGGGTACAAAATGCCGAAATTGCTTCCGGTCGGGTCTCCAAAGGCATCCCCGTTCATCAGGTTGGCATCTCGCCCAATGCTTTGCCCCAATATTAATCCAGGCGCACATAAATCAGCCAATTCCCAGAATGAGAGATTATGCTTACGGACGTACCAGATCCCAACCAGAATGGCCCCGACGATTCCCCCCTGAATGGACAGCCCACCGTGCCAAATCGCGATGATTTCCCCAGGATGCTTGGAGTAAAAATCCCAATCGAAGAAAAAGACGGCCCAAAAACGCGACCCGATGATAGCTCCAACCATCATGGGGACAAGCAGGTTCATGAGGTGATTGCCTAGCTCCTCTTTCTTTTGCAGCTTTGCTAAAGTGAGAGTCACGCCTACGCCCAGAGCGATCGCCAGTACAAAGATAAGGCTGTACGACCGTATAGGAAAAGAACCAATGTGTGCGAGATATTGATGCAAGGAAATCCCTTCTTTCTCTAAAAAGGTAGAGCTAACTTGTTCTCCATTCTTTTACGATTCGCGTAGTGGCACCGCTAATGATGGATAGTTACCTATATAACCATAACAGACTGTGCCCGTTTTCAACAGCTAGAAATAACCAGACATAGGGGGATCTGATCGGGCTACTCTGGTAAAAAAGTTTCGCTTAGTAAAAGGTAGCACAAAAGGAGAACGGCCCTTTCGCGGGTAGGAGCGAAAGAGCCGGTTTTTTTGTATGGCATCAATGAGAGCCTTGAGCAGGTTGTGGTTTTTTCTTGGGGATCCAGAAAGTGATGACCAAGCAAACGAGCGCTAAGGCAGTCACCAAGACAAAGTTTTGATGAATACCAGCAGCGAGTACGGCTGGTGGCACTTGAGCCCCTGCCTCCGAATGACTTGCGATCTGCTGGTTTAACATCGTTCCCATGACAGCGACACCAAATGTCTGTCCCAGCGTCCGTAAAAAGGTGTTGGACGAGGTAGCGACTCCGCGCAAGTTCCAGTCGACGGCAGATTGGACGACGATCGTAAATATGGTGATAGATAGACCAAAGCCAAGCCCCATAACGAAGACAATGCCCAGAATGACCCAAGGTGGAGTCGATATCGTGATGAAGGTCAGGCAAAAGGTTCCGATTACAAGAAAGAGAATGCCGAGAAACGAAATGGGTTTGGCGCCATAGCGAACGAGCAAGCGGCCACCAACCGTGGAACCGATCGGCCACCCGATAGACATCGGCATCAGGATCAAGCCCGAATAGATCGCGCCTTTTTCCAAGACGCCCTGGATCCACAAGGGGAGGTAAGCGGTGATGCCGATCAGGATAGCACTCGCCAGCAAAGAGATCAGATTCGGAAGCGATACTTCGCGAATACGAAACAGCTGGATCGGAATCATCGGCTCTGGGTGGCGTTTCTGAATCGCAAAAAACACGACTAAAAACACAACGGTCACAATCAAAAGCGTGAGTATCGGAGCTGAATTCCAAGCGTATTCATTGCCTCCAGACAGCAGCGCATAGAGTAGAGCAGTAGTACCGATGGTGAAGGTAATCGCTCCACCGTAATCGATTTTCCGTTTTCTTTTTTCCAGATTCTCATGCAGGTTTTTCGTAATCAACCAGATGGAGAGCAGTCCAAAAGGAATATTGATATAAAAGATCCAGTGCCAGCTTACATAATCTACGAAGAATCCTCCGACCAAGGGACCAAAGATTCCTGCGACCCCCCAGATGGAAGCAAAAAGACCTTGCACACGAGCACGTTCCTCAAACGTAAAAATGTCACCGATGATCGTAAAGGTAATCGGGACGACGGCACCCGCCCCAATTCCTTGAATCGCGCGGAAAAGAATCAATTGCTCCATGCTTTGTGAGAGACCGCATAGCATGGATCCTACCAAGAAAAGGGAGCACCCCACTAAAAATACTTTTTTCCGCCCGAACAGGTCAGCGATCTTTCCGAAAATAGGAGTGGTCACAGCGGATGTCAACAAGTAGACGGCGTACACCCAGCTGATGAGCTCCAAGCCTCCGAGTTTATTGACGATTGTCGGCATGGCTGTACTCACGATCGTTACTTCAATCGCGGAAAGAAAGGTAGCGATCAAGAGCGCAATCGTGATTTTTTTCTGATAAGCAGTCATTTTTTTCTACTCCCTCCCATCTACTTGCACCCGCAAGGAACGAGAAAGCCGTTCCAGCATCTCGTCCATCATTTCAAGCTCATCCTCACGAAAGTCTTGAAAGGTCACTTCATTGCTCTGGTGGGTTCGCGGCTGCATCATTTCTAACGTTTCTTTCCCTTTCTCCGTTATGCGAACCCGCGTCAGCCGCTTGTCTGTCGGATCGCTCCAGGTTGTGACCCAACCGCCTTTTCCCATGCGTTCGATGAGTCCCGTCATATTTTGTTTGGTGACGAGGGTCTCTTCACTTAGCTTGCTTAGCGTGATGCCTTCATTGCGAGAAATTATACCGAGCAACTGCCACTGTTGAACGCTAGATAATCCCGTTCCTTCCACCAACTTTAGGCCCATTCGGTTGATCAGGGCAGACAGGCGCAGCACGCTTAGGATAATGCTTACTTTTCCATCCACGATAGGTAATCTCCTTTGGAAATGGTCAACATATGGACTATCTTAACGGGGTGTCGGTAATTCGTCAATATGTTGACTAATAGGCGAAAAGCAGTTTTTACATGCAGAAATACGAGCAAGGCGTGCTACCTGTTGCGGGTGAGCACGCCTGTCTTGTTATTGTGGATTGGTCGTCCAGATACCTGCTGTCTTGACAAATACCCGCTCCGGTAATTGTAGTGTGGCGAGAGCCAGCTCAGCGACGTCCTCCGGCTGTAGCATACGATGTTCTTCGCCGATCTTCAAACCAGCATTGGCAGCTAATTCGGTATTCACGGTACTAGGGGTGAGGGCGGTTACCCGGATGTTATTTTTCCGCACCTCTTGCAGGACGGACTCAGTAAAGCCGAGTACAGCAAATTTAGAAGCACAATACGCCGAGCCGGTTGCAAAACCGCGTTCTCCAGCAGTCGAAGCGATATTTAGGATCGAACCACTGTTTCGGTCGATCATATCCGGTAAAGCCACATAGGTCATGTGATAGGTTCCATACAAATTCACCTGAATGATGCGGTCCCACTCTTCCGGGGGCATCTGGGTGACCGTACCAAAGCTTGCGATCCCCGCATTGTTTATCAAAATATCCAGCGGTCCAAGATCTTGCTTGATGTGATTGTACGCGGCGAGAGCCTCATCTCGTTTGGATACATCGGCAGGAGCGTAGCTCGTTTTCGTCTGGAATTGTGTAGAAATCGTCGAAGCGAGCTGCTCCAAATCAGCGACCGAGCGGGAGACGAGACCAACACGCACCCCTTCCTTGGCGAGAGCCAGCGCGAGGGCTCGTCCGATTCCTTTTCCAGCCCCTGTAATCAGCGCATTTTTCCCTTTCAGATCCATTGGCTATTCTCCGTTCCTTGTGGTTTACGGACTGGGTCCATTCCGTAGATAAGGTATCCAGATGAAAAGAATGCCATTCAGGTCATTGATCTCCTTCTCCGTGGTTTTTGATGCCGAGCTTGCGAATGTGATATTGCAGATTTTGACGGGTCGTTCCGAGAATTTTGGCAGCCTTGGTCACACTCCAGTTGACGCTCTCCAACGTTTGCTGAATCAGACGTTTTTGCGCTGGATTGATCGCGGATTTGATAGGACGTGTGCTTTTGGTCTTTTGATAGATCTCTTGATTCTCAAGGCTTTGGAAAAAATCTTTTAAATACATAGGGAGGTGCTCTGTATCTAGGAGGACATCGTCCGAATCCGCGTTAATGACGAGATTGTCGATAACATGGGCAAGCTCACGTATATTTCCGGGCCAACGGTAATGAAGCAAAATTTGCTGCAATTCCCGGGTCAGGCTCTTGATTTGTTTGTTCAGCTTTCTGCTGGAGGTGAGGATGAAATAATCGATGAGAACTTCTAGATCTTCTACGCGATCACGCAAGGGCGGTATCAATAGACTCGTGCGGGCAATTCGGTAATAGAGGTCGGAACGCAGCTTTTGGTTTTCGATCAATTTTTTCGGATCTTCGTTGGAGGCACTGATGATTTTGCAGTGAATCGGTGTGACGGAATTGGTACCGAGTCTCCTGATTTCCCGTTCCTCGAGGACGCGAATGAGCTTGGATTGCAGCATGAGAGGCATGGAATTGATCTCATCCAAAAAGAGGGTGCCGTCCTGTGCATGCTCGAATAGCCCCATTTGATTGGTCGCGCCAGTGAATGCACCTTTGACCGTGCCGAACAAGGTACTCTCGAGTAAGTTTTCCGGAATGGCGGCACAGTTGATCGCAACGAATGGGCTGCTCGCCCGTTTACTGTAATTGTGAATGCTCTGCGCAAATAATTCTTTCCCAGTCCCGGTTTCCCCGACAATCAGCACATCCGTCTGGTGAGTGGCGATATTTTGCGCTTCCCGAATGATCTTTTTGAGGGCAGGACTCTTTCCTTTGATATTGTCAAAGGTGTATGTCGTTCCGTTATGCAGCACCCTCTTCTCAAAGGTGCTCGGGATGATGATATTTCGTTTGACTTCGATCGTTTCATCCAACAGATGCTTTAGGTGAAAGTCGTTGATGCTAATGGAAAAGACGGCGAGAGCCTGATTGTCTTTGATTATCGGATACGAGCTGTATTTCACAGGCTGAGTGATGTTTGCGATACAAGAATGCACACCGTATCGGCTGATGATCGGCTTGCGCGTTTGCAGGACACGTTGGTGCTCGGAAAGCTTTGGATCGTAGTACTTGTAGGCATCCCACAAATACTTGCCGACCATCTCCTCTTGCTTCATTCCCTCCAGTTTTTCCTGCGCCTTATTGTACAAAAGTACCTTTCCTTCCGAATCACTCAGCACAATTCCCTCGTTCATGGATTGGAGAATTTCCTCATAGCAAACGAGTTTGAGCTGCTGCTGCCGGGCGACATCCGTAGCGCAATTGAGCAAAAGGATTTGGAGGTTTTGCTCGTTTTGCGCAAACAGATGTCTTTGCAGCAAATATTCTTTGCTGTCTTTTCCCTGGATGGAAAGGGACGGTTTTGCTTTCTTTGCTGTCGGAAGAGACAACGCTGAGAAGACGTTTTCCCCTGTTCGCAACGGGAAAAGTTCAGCCACAGATTCATCAAACCAGAGTGCATCGTCACTGTCATCGGCAATGATTACGTGTTCGGCGAAGCTCTTTAACAACTGACCCAGCGCTGTTGCAATCATCTCATACCTCCTGATGTGCTGAGAATGTTTGGGGCGTTAAGGGTGCAAATAGTTTTTACTATTTTAAATAATGGCAAAATGAATGTACACGAGATTTTCATGAATTGCAAATGGGGATGGGACACTTCTGCAAAAAATCAGGACGGAAAATAAAAAGAAGGGGAGCAACACAAAGGGACATAGAATCCCTTGATATGACAAAGATCTTCTGGCGCGATTCCCCTCGCATTTGATCGAAAACAGCAAGCGAAAAAAATAAAAAAATAAGCATTTGGCACGGTCCTTGCTACTTACGTTTTGCGACTCACAAAGAGAGAGGTGCCAGGGATAGGAGGAGGTTACTTTACACCACGAATGACAAGAGCAGACAGCATGGACTTGAAAGGGGAAAAGACAAATGGGTACAAACCGTACCGAGATGAATCCGAGCAGTGAGCAGTTGGTGGACCGGGACACATTCCGGAACATCGTCGGTCATTTTACGAGTGGGGTTACCATCATTACAACGAGGCAGGATGAAACCAATTGGGGCATTACCGCGAGCGCATTTTCATCCGTTTCCCTCGATCCACCGATGGTACTGGTGTGTGTGAACCAAAATACCGGCACGTGCCACGCGATCTCCAAGGCGAAGAAATTTGGAGTCAATATTCTACAGGAAAAACAAGGGGATCTGGCACGCAAGTTCGCACAACCCCAGACCGATAAGTTTCAGGGAACCGACATTGAATACGGAGAGCTAGGGGTCCCGTTGATCCAAGACGTACTTGCACATTTTGAATGTCGCGTCGTGGAAAATGTAACGGGAGGAACACATAGCGTCTTTCTAGCGGAAGTCCAGAGTGCGGTGGCTTATGAGAAGGCGCCATTGACCTACTACCGTGGAAAGTTCGGACGATTCGACGAAGCTGGCAAATAACAAAGATTCAACAGACCGGGTGTAAAAATGAGGAGGATGCACGATGGCATTGATGACAGGCAAGCAATATAAAGAGTCTTTGAATGATGGACGCGAGGTTTACATCAACGGGGAACGAGTAAAAAACATAGCAGAGCATCCAGCTTTTCATCCGATCATCGAGACGAAAGCGCGTATGTACGACATGAACCATGAAGCGCGTTATGCGGACGTTTGCACGACAAAGCTGGAAGACGGCGAAACCATCTGCCGTGCTTATAAGCTGCCAAAAGCCAAAGAGGATCTGACAGCCATCCGCACCTATGTGGATACGGTGCTGGATGACTTGGGTGGCGTCGTGTACCGGGTAGGCGATGAGACAATCGGTGAAATGTGGTCCCTGTACGACGCACAAGACCGGCTGAACGAAATCGATCCGACGTATGCCGAGAATATCAAAAACCACGTAGACCGAATCGCTCGCCTGGACTTGTTCCACGTATCGGCCAACACAGATCCAAAAGGGGATCGAAGCAAGCTATTCGAAGGAAAAGCAGCAGGAACCTTGTTGCATGTGGTAGAGGAAAATGACAAAGGAATCGTCGTTCGCGGAGCCAAGTTTGAGACTGCTGCCGCCTACGCACACCAGGCGTTTGTAAAGCCAACCATTTCAAACTGGACAGATCAAAGCATGACGCCGTATGCATGTGGCTTCATTGCTGACATGGGTGCGCCCGGTCTCAAGCATATCTGCCGGACCCCGCTCTCAACTGGCAAAAACCCCGTGGATTACCCGCTGTCGACTCGCTTTGATGAGATTGATACGTTGCTCGTTTTCGATGACGTCTTGATTCCTTGGGAAAACGTTTTGTTCCACGGCAATCTGGAGTCTGCTCAATACATTCGAAAAACCGTTCACCGCTACTCGGCCTTTAATTATGTCTTGCGTCTGCAACGTCGAGCAGATTTCTTACTCGGTACTGCGCTGTTGAACGTGGAGCAAACGGGACTGACGAAGATTCCGGCCGTCCAAGAAAAAATCTCCCAGCTCATTTGCTACAGGGAAACAATCAATGCCCATTTGACTGCAGCTGTCGCGAATGCACAAAAAAGCGCAGGTGGACTAATGATGCCGAACCAGTCGCTGTTGTATACAGGCCGCCTCTATGCGTTGACCAACTTCCCGAAAATGGCCCATCTGTGCCGGGAGCTCGTTGGCGGTCAGCTCGCAGTCACCCCAGATTCCGCGACCATCGCTGATCCGCAAATTAAAGAATACATCGATCAATACTACACGCTAGATGGCGGTTGGACCCCAGAGAAGCGCACGAAATTGCTCTACTTCGCACGCGATCTTCTGAATTCCGCATATGGAGGGCATCAGATTACGTTTGAACTGTTTGCGCAAGCGCCACCTTTTGCACAATACATGGCCGCATTTAACCATTTTGATCTGAACCCGGTACGCGACATGGTCACGAAAGCCGCCCATCTCGAAACGGACGCAAAAGCCGAATTGGCCATGCAAAAATAGACCAGACAAAAAGGAAGGAGCAAGGGCTGATTTCACCGGTTAGAAAAAGTATGGGGAGATAATAGGATGCGGTTATGGATGACGTATCCGCTACGGTAGGAACAAAGGAGTGGTCTACATGCGAGTGCACACTGCCGGGACGTGCAAGCTTTCTGCATCAGTCATGACGATAGGCGCATTGGATGGGGTACATCGAGGGCATCAAGCGCTGATCTGCCAAGCACGAAAACGCGCATTGGTGTTGGGAGTACCTTTGGTTGTGTATACATTTGATCCGCCGCCGAGGGTCTTTTTTCAACAGGCGATGCAGCTGACCACGATCGAAGAAAAGCTTCACAGGCTAGAGCACCTGTCAGTCGATCATGTCGTCGTGGCTGGGTTTGATGCCGAGTATTCTACGCGAGAAGGAAGCTCGTTTCTTAGGGAGCTGCGAGACTTGCATCCGTTGGAAATTTGGGTAGGACACGACTTCCGGTTTGGGAGCAATAGAGGGGGAGACATCAGCACCTTGCGAGAGTCGTTTCCGGTCAACGTGCTAGACTCTATTCTTTGCTCTTCTGGAGAGATTATCTCATCGAGCCGCATCCGCGCTCTCCTCATGCAAGATCGACACCTTCAAGCGGAACAGCTGTTAGGTTGGCAGACCGTACAAGCGAAAGGATAAGGCCTGTTTGTAATCAGTGTGTTGGCTGGATGAGCAAATGGCTAAGGAGTGGATGATAAGTGCTCGAACAACAAAAACAAAAAGCAGATCTGATCATCGCAAATGCTTCCCAGGTCGTAACGTGCCAGGGGGATCAAGCGAATTCGGTCGGACTCATCACAGATGGTTGGGTGGCAATAGCTGGGGAGAAGATCATTGCTGTAGGAGACCGTGAGAACGTCCTCGCGCAGGTCGATTCAAGCAAAGCTCTTGTCATCGATGCGACCCAGAAAGTAGTGGCGCCCGGTTTTGTCGACAGTCATACGCATGCCGTATTTGGTGGATCGCGAGTGAGAGAGTACGCAGCAAAAATGACAGTGAGTGACCCAGATAAATTAAAGCAGATGGGCATCCAGACAGGCGTGCAGGTATCCGTCGACATGACCAGGCAGTCCAGCTTGGAGGAACTGTTTGAATCTGCGCAGGGACGACTGAATCGAATGCTGCAGGCAGGCACGACGACGGTGGAAATCAAGACTGGATATGGCTTCAACACCATTGATGAGCTGCGAATGCTCGATGTGAATGCGCTCCTTCACCAGGAGCTCGAGATGGATGTAATTAGTACGTTTTTGGGGGCGCATGGTTGGCCGAAAGACATGTCAAAAGACACATACATGGATATCGTCATCGAAGAAATGATTCCACTGGTCAGCGAACGCAAGCTGGCAACATTCTGCGATGTCTGGTGCGAGGACAGCCACTTTGATGCAAAAGAATCCGCGCGTATTTTGGAAGCGGGCCTAAAGGCTGGTTTGCTCCCGAAAATTCATACGGATGCCTACTCTTATATTTACGGTTCAGATCTCGCAGCAGATATGAAAGTGATCTCAGCAGACCACTTGAATTACACGCCTCCTGCAATGATGCGCAAGCTGGCCGAGGCGGGAGTCCCCGGTGTGATCATGCCTGCTCTGGATTTTGCGGTCAAGCACAAAAAGCCGTTTGATGCCCGAGCGATGATTGATTCAGGGATGACAGTAGCGCTGGCCACCGACCTGTGTCCGGCCTGCTGGACGGAATCCATGCAGTTTGTCATGATGCTCGCTTGCCGTCTGTATGCCATGTCACCGGCCGAGTCGATCCGTGCTGCCACGATCGGAAGTGCGAAGGCACTTGGCTTGGCACATGACCGCGGCTCCATCGAAATAGGCAAACTGGCTGATCTGCAAATCTGGGATACGCCTACCTACGAGAATGTCATCTACTGGTTAGGGAGCAACGTCGTCGAGCAAGTCATCAAGCGTGGAAAAGTGGTGGTAAACCAGACCAGGACGCCTGCCCAGCTCGCTTGGCATTAAGAAAACGAAAAACCACCATCGCGCAAGAACTCATAAGCATTCGTACTTATCAGTTCTTACACGTTTAAAAAAGAGAGGACGGGTACTATGACAATCCAAAAGGTTTCACTCGTAAATGAAGAACGATTGCTGCGTGACTTTCTGGAGCTAGCCAAGCTAAATGGTCCGAGTGGAAAGGAACAGCGCATCGCGGATTACCTCGTGCCGCGTTTGGAGGCAATGGGTTTTTCCATCCGATTCGATGAAGCGCACAGGCAATTTGATGGGGAATGTGGGAATCTGGTCGCCTACTGGGAAGGGACAGACCCGTCCGTCCGACCCATGTTTTTCTCTACACACATGGACACCGTGCTTCCAACAGAAGGATTAAAGCCGGAAATTCGAGACGGCATCATCTATTCGGATGGTACGACCATTCTCGGAGCAGACGATCGTGCGGCACTCGCTGCTTATCTGGAAGCGGTCCAATCCATCCAGGAAGCTGGCATGCCATGTGGTCCAATCGAGTTGATCCTGACGGTAAACGAACAAAGAGGGCTGACCGGTTCACGGCATATGGATTATTCGCTGATCCAAAGCAAGGAAGGCTATGTATTCGATAGCAGCGGCGATGTCGGACAAATTATTCTGCAAGGTCCTTTCAGCAGCAAAATCTACGTAGAGCTGAACGGAAAGTCTTCCCACATCGGATTGAATCCGGAAGAAGGGATCAACGCTTTCCTCATTGCTGCAGATGTGTTGAAACAGCTCCCGCTCGGGAAAATCAGTGAGGATACGCTCGCCAATATCGGAATGATTCAGGGTGGAGAGTTGTCATCGATTATCCCCGGTCAGGTAGAGCTGATTGGTGAAGTCCGTAGCTTTACAGAACAAGGCTTGGTTGATCAATTAAATGCCATGAAGGAAACAGCAGAGAGAGTAGCGCAAGAACACGGTGGAACAGCGAATGTTCGATTTGAGAAAAAATATTTGGGCTTTCATGTCGGGCAGGAGACGACGTTGGGGCAAAATGCCGTTCAAGCGGCTGAGGATATCCAGGTAGATTACTATCTGACACGGACGTTGGGCGGAGCAGACACGAATGTGTTGAATGAGAATGGATTGACCTGCATTACGCTCGGGAACGGATTTCGGAACATTCACACTTTCCACGAGCACATCAGTGTACAGAATCTGATCAATACAGGGATTTACACAGTCAGCCTGATCCGCAGCTGGTACCAAACTCACCGAAATCCGGGGGCTGCATCTAACTAACAAGCAGAAAAAGGGGGCGTTCAGATGAAAAAAGGGAAAATGCTCGCGGCAGGCTTCTTAGGACTGGCATTACTGATGACGGGTTGTGGAAAACAATCCGGGGATACCGCTAGCGATGGCGGGGGAGAAACGATCAAAATCGGCTGGTATGGACCACTTACAGGGTACGCGGCTACAGATGGAACGAACAGTCTGAATGGCGCACAGCTCGCGATCGACAAATTCAACGCAGCTGGCGGCATGGACGGTAAGAAACTCAAGCTGGTAGCTGAAGATGATCAAGGCAAGCCAGAGGAAGCGATGAAAGCTGTGCAAAAGCTGATCAATAAAGATCAGGTAACAGCCATCATCGATGGGGCATACAGCGGCTCTTCGAAAACAGTGGCAGCCAAAGTGCAAGAAGCCAAGGTTCCCATGGTCGTTTCAATCGCCACCCACCCAGACGTAACAAAAGGTGGAAAGTACATCAATCGGGTCATCTACACGGGACCAGTCCAAGGGGAAGCCATGGCTGAATATGCCGTCAATGACCTGAAAATGAAAAATATCGCCGTCCTATATGTAGAAGCAGACTACGGCACGTCGATCTTTGGAGCATTCAAGAGCAAGCTGGAAGAGCTGCAAGGCAAAGTCGTTTACGAGAGCGCGTTCAAATTTGGCGACAAGGACTACAGCTCCCTTTTGACCTCCGTGAAGATGACCAAGCCCGATGCTCTATACATTGTCGGTTATTACAATGAGGCGGCTGCGATTGCCAATCAGGTCAAGGAAGTGGGGCTATCAGTACCGCTTATCGGTGTCGATGGATTGGACACCCCCAAATATCCAGAACTGGCAACTGCCAACGCCGAAGGAACCATTCTGACCACTTCATTCTATTTGAAAGACACTCGCCAGGTCGTGCAGGATTTCGTAGCGGATTGGACGGGAGCTCGCAAGGATGAACCGGGAATGGTCGCTTCGCAAAGCTATGATGCGGCACTGGTCATTATCGATGCGCTGAAAAAAGTTGGGGCGGATCGTGAGAGGCTGGCAGACGCTATCAGCCAGACCAAGGATCTGGAGGGGACATCAGGCAAGATCTCCTTTGCCCAGGACCATGAAGTCGTCAAACCCGTGATTTTTGTAAAAGTCAAAGATGGGAAATTTGACTTTGTGACCGCGAAATAAAAGGGACGGATAGCCGCGAGGAGGATGAGAGATGTGCGATGGTGCGCTTGTCTTTTCTCCTCGCATCATCTTGGGGAAAAGGTGTGATCACTACTATGCTTGCCCAGCAATTACTCAATGGCATTGCACTCGGGTTTATTTACATTTTGATAGCGGTTGGGTTGACAATGATTTACGGGATCCTCAAGCTACTTCATTTTGCACATGGCGTGATCTATATGGTAGGTGCATTTGCTGCGATGATCGGAATTATGTACCTGCACATGCATTTCCTCGTGGCTTTGTTGTTTGCCATGGTGATATCGGCCTTGGCAGGGATGGCCATCGAACGGTTTGCCTATCGTCCACTCAGGGGATCACATCCCATCACGACGTTGATTAGCGGGATTGGGATTTCGATCTTTTTAGAAAATCTGTTTCAAATCTTGTTTACGTCTGACACGAGACCTTTTCCACAAGCGGGGATAGACGTGACAGTAGTGCAGATCACAGAAACGATTTCGTTGCCCAATACCAAGCTGTTTATTATCATTGCGGGAATTTTGGCTCTCGGCCTTTTGTACGCGTTTCTTCGATTCACTAAACTGGGTGTGGCCATTCAAGCAGCGGCCCAGGATATTCGTGCAGCATCGCTCATGGGGGTCAACGTCAATCGGGTCATCTCTGCCACATTTATGCTCGGCTCAGCGCTGGCTTCCGTTGGGGGCGTATTAGTCGCACTCACCTACAACTCGATTTTCCCGACGATGGGTACGATCCCAGGCTTAAAAGCATTTTGTGTAGTGGTACTCGGAGGATTGGGCTCGATACCGGGAACCGTAGTAGGTGGCTTGATTTTGGGTATCGTGGAAGCGTTAAGTGACGGATTTTTGTCAGGGATGGTCATTGACAAGGACGCCATTTCTTTTGTCATCTTGATCGCCATTCTCATGGTAAGACCTTCCGGATTGTTTGGGAAAAACATCGAGAAAGTGTAGGGGATGCATGTGGATGGAATCTTGAATCCGTATTACGTAGACATCGTGGTTTTTTTGTTTATCTATATTTTACTGGGATTGGGGTTAAACCTGATTACGGGATACGCCGGCCAAGTATCGCTGGGACATGCAGCCTTTTACGGAATTGGGGCCTATGCATCTGCGATCTTGAGCGTCAAAGGTGGATTAAATGTCTGGTTATCCATCCTTCTCGCGATCGTGATTACGTTTGTGATTAGCGCATTGTTAGGCTTACCGAGCTTGCGTATACGGGAAGACTTCCTGGCCATTACGACATTAGGGCTTGGTTTAATCGCGCAGTCATTTTTTAAAAACGCCGAAATTACAGGAGGGGCATACGGCATCGGCTCGATCCCAGCTCCCTCGCTCTTTGGCGTGGAGTTGAAGAATGTCGGGTACCTTCTCCTCGTTGTGATCATCATGTTAATCGGAATCTACGGGGTCAAGAAGATGGTCGCCTCGCGGATTGGGCGGGCATGGATGGTCATTCGGGAAGACGAGACAGTGGCACAGGCGATGGGGATTAACACTACTTACTACAAAGTACTCGTGTTTGCCATCGGTGGAGCCTACGCAGGGACGGGTGGAGCATTATTTGCCCACAAAGTTTCCTTTGTGAGCGCTGATTCGTTTGGTACCACGATTTCATTGACGCTACTCAGCATGATTGTTTTGGGCGGGCTCGGAAGTATTCGCGGGACCCTTTTCGGGGTTAGCTTCCTTTATCTGATTCCGGAGATCTTTCGTATGTTCGAATTCGATTTTATCGACATGAAAAACCTGGATGTTTACAAGATGATGATTTACGGTCTGCTCATGATTTTTGTGATGCGGTATCGTCCAAAAGGGATATTTGGAAATCTCGGAAAAAAGGTCAATTTGTTTCCCTCCAGTCAAGCATCTTTGAAAAAGGAAGGTGAGAGGGTTGCTTAGTGTGCAAAACGTGACGAAGCGATTCGGAGGACTGACAGCGGTCCAAGGGGTCAGTCTTGAAGTAAACAAGGGAGAAATTGTCGGGCTGATTGGCCCCAATGGAGCGGGGAAATCTACCTTTTTCAATATATTAACCGGAATCTACAAGCCGAATGAAGGCGCCATTGTCTTTGAAGGTACCGCGATTCATACGCAAAAGCCGTTTCGCATTGCCAAGCTGGGGATTTCCCGCACGTTTCAAAACATTCGATTGTTAAAGGAAGAGAGCGTACTCGAAAACGTCAAGGTCGGCATGTTCGGTCAGACTCGATCCGGGTTATGGTCCGCATTGTTAGGGCTCGAGCTAGCGAAAAAGGAAGAGTCCATGGTTACCGAGAAAAGCATGCACATCTTAGAGCTGGTAGGCTTAAAAGGATTCGAGGGGGAATCAGCAGGAAGTCTGTCCTACGGGAATCAACGCAGAGTAGAGATCGCCCGTGCCCTCGTCTCCACTCCCAAGCTACTGCTCTTAGACGAGCCAATAGCGGGAATGAATGCGCATGAAATCGAGGAGATGGGGCAGCTCATTCGCGATATTCGCAACAAGAACGGAACGACCGTCATCCTGATCGAGCATAATGTCGGGATGGTCGTGGGTCTATGCGACCGCGTAGCTGTCCTGGATCATGGGGAGAAGATCGCAGATGATAAACCGGATGCCATCATCGCCAATCCGGCCGTGATCGAAGCGTACATCGGAAAAGAAGAGAGTGCGGAGGTGAGTCAGGTTGCTGCACATTGAAGATTTGAGCGTTTCATACGGAAGCATTCACGCGGTTCGCAAGCTGAGCCTTCACGTGGAAGAGGGAGAAGTCGTGACATTGATTGGCTCAAATGGTGCTGGAAAAACAACGACGGTCAATGCCATCTGCGGCACGATCCCTTCGAAAGGAACGATTCGTTACCGAGGCAAAAATATGAGCGGGATACCTACTCACCAGATTGTACGAGAAGGCATCGTCATGGTACCCGAGGGACGGCGAGTCTTTCCCAAATTGACTGTTGCTCAAAACCTCATGATGGGCGCCTATACGAGAAAAGCCGCGCAGCATGAAATTCAACGAGATATGGAAACGATTTATCAGCTTTTTCCGCGATTGCTGGAGCGTAAAAACCAGCTAGCAGGTACGATGAGTGGTGGCGAGCAGCAAATGCTGGCAATCGGACGAGCAATCATGTCTCAACCACAGCTGCTGATATTGGATGAGCCATCGATGGGATTGGCACCGATTGTAGTAAAAGACATCTTCGACACCATTCAAAAAATCAAGCAGCAAGGCATCACAATCCTGCTCATCGAGCAAAATGCGACGAAGGCATTATCCGTGGCAGATCGAGGGTATGTACTGGAAAATGGGGAAATCAGCTTTCACGATTCAGCAGAAAATTTGCGTTCACAGGATCGAATTAAAAAAGCTTACCTTGGTCACTAAAATGGCGTCAGAACGAGCTCTTCTCTTGGGAGAAGGGCTTATTAAATAGTCTTAGCAACACATTTGAATACCCTGAATATTTCTTTTTCAGTAGCGCATGGGTAATTATTCCTTTATACTGAAACACTGGAGAAACTAGCAGTAGAGAACGGGACACTCCAAATGACAAGTAGACTTCAGTTCCATGTGGATTGAGTTGGAAAGCGAGTGATCGATCAGTGGACACAGTGGGTAGACAAGAACGGAAGAGACTGGCGACACGCCAAAATATATATGACACCGCCATCCGCCTATTTCGTGTAAAGGGGTACCATGCGACAACTGTGGAAGAAATCGCGACAGAAGCAGACGTCGCTAAGGCTACGTTTTTTAAGCATTTTCCCAAAAAATATGAACTGATTGAGGAAATCATCAAGCAGCGCAGAGACAAGGTCAGAGCCGCAGCTACGGATGAGCAGGTCAAGAAGCTTTCGACCAAAACGCAGATCAACCATATGATGAAAATTCTTTGTCAAACGATTGAAAGTGATCGGGCATTGGCGGTCATTGCTTTAAATGAATTTATTTGCTCAGGGGACTTGTTCAAGGAGGAAGCACCCTCCATCGAAATTTTTTACCAGACGCTGGAGCGGGGAAAAGAATGTGGTGAGCTTCGTGCAGATGTACCAACTCGTGTCGTGGCACGAGTGCTGTGGTCCTATTACTTGGAATCGTACATTGCGTGGGCGAGAAATGAACAAGGGCAATCACTCGAAGCGATGCTGCTAGAGGGAGTAGAAGTCGTGTTTCGCGGCATTGAGGCGGGAAAACATGCGTGAGCTTCCACCGCGGTAGACTTTCCGAAACGTATAAAAACCTTCCGCCTAAGCGCGGTCTCTCATCCTCGAATTGCCCTCGATAGAGGTTTTTTTATTTCCCGCCAGGCACTAGCCTAGGCGGGTTTTTGGTTCGTGAGCAGATCATATGGAAGGTCACTTGATAACGATTTTAACCCTTGTCCCATCTGGATAATCATCTACCTGATTAGCGACCCATGATCCGGCGCCACGATTATCAGAAGGGGATATATAAGCGATATCCGCACCTTTTCCGCCCTCCTTGCACATAGCCATTGGCCATTCATCGCGATCGTAGCGAGGTTTTGTCGGCACGCCCTTGAGCGATTGCTCGCGGTTTTCGTCTGCCCCTTTGCGGTCAATCGTACACACAGCGGACTGTCCTTTGGAGATAGCGGAGCGGATATGTTCGGCAGTCTCCGGGTATTTGCTGCTCGGAAATTCAAGTACGTAATCTGCTTCTGTGTTGCTTGTTTGCGTTTGCGTAGTACGTTGCTCAAAAAAGTAAGAGCCGATCGCAAACAAAAGAGCGACGATGAATAGGATGATTTTTTTCTGCACAGCTGTTCTCCTTGGGTCACATTTTCTGAATGGGTTCATTTCTTAGCTAATTATACCAATAGATAAGCCAGTTGCATCCAGCAAAGTGCCCAATTGAGAATCATCTATTATATTCCAATTCTGCCTTTAAATGAGGAGCTACTCATGTTAGAATGCTTTCAGACAGCTCTTGGATCGAAGGGCGTAGAGGAGGAGTATAGGAGTGAAGCCATGTCCATCCTGCGGAACGGATATCGTTATAAACGAAGGATATCCATTATGGTGTGATAGGTGCGACTGGAATTTAGCAATTCCAGCAAAGATACATCGAAGCACTTCTTGGGAACGAATGGAAGTGAAAATGCGTCATTCATATGGCCAGTCCTTGTTCAAAGAGCTCCAGGAACAACAGGGGCTTTTAACGAAGAAGGGAATGAGAAATCACCATGCACGCCCAAGAAAAAATGGAGCATCGCATGATTGACAACTATCGTGCTCAGCTATCTTAATTTTTGACCCATAGAAAAACTCCCTTCCTGGACGAAGAAAGGGAGTTTTTTAGTTTTCCTCTTTCGGGTGAGAAGCCTCAACTCGCGAAAACAATCTCTTCATACAAAACCACGCGATCAATGGCCCCGTGCCAATCAAGAGGATCAACCAGTTCAAGGTAATAGGTGTCGTATTAAAAGAAGTTACCACGAGAAAAACGAGAATCCCCAGCAGTCGTCCTGCATCCAACCCAAATTCACGCAGGACCACATATTCGACCCGATTTCGTGCGCTTTCTTCATTGGTACCGATCAGATCAAACACGGTAGAAATCATCGGAACGGAGAAAAGCGGATAGGATAGGCCGACTGCTGCGCCGAAAATGAGCAGGGTAACATAGCTGACCTGCCAAAAAAAGAGCGAGACGACTCCGCTCATAACCAACGCCCCACAAAGCATTCCCCACTTGCGATAGCTCGGCTTGAACCATTTGCCCACCACATAATAACTGCCGAGACCGACTGCGGATGTGATAAGCCAGTAATTGCCCAAGGTCATTTCGCTCTTCGTGGCGATATAGACCATAAGACCGATGATAAACCCGAAAACCCCTTCTCGTAGCCCTTGCCCCGCCAAAGCACCGAAAGCCCAACGCCAATTCGTGTCCTTCCGCAAACTATGGAAGGCAAACGTCCAGGAATAGCTGCCCTCGGACTGTCGTTTTTTTAGAAAAAAACTGATCACGACACCTAAGACAAACAAGACGAGAGAGATTGTAAAGATAAGCGTGTACCCTCTCGCATCTGACAAGTGTGAAATGAGGTAACCGGATATCCACGGAGCAATCATGCCACCACCGGATGCGAGTAATCCAGCCCAGCCATTAAACAGATCCCGGTTGTCTGGTCCCGTAATTTCAAAGTATACGACATTAAAGGCGAGCCAGAAAAAGCCTGCGGCCATCCCTTGCACGAGTCCGATCAGTGCAGCATAAGAAACGACTTTGGTACCCAGAACGAGCACAAGCAGGTAAAAGAGGGCAGATATCGCCATACCCAAGCGCAGTGCGTTCATCTTGTTGAAGCGTTTTACCCAGACGCCAGCCAACCAAAAAGTGAGCGCACCAGCGAGATGGGTAGAGAAGGTATACCAAGCAATGGGAGCGAACTGACTTTTTACCTTCCAGAGGTAGACGTTAACAAATGTGCCCGATAAGGCTCCTGCTGTAATGAAGAGGACGTTGACGAATAGCAAGAGCTTGGCTTGGGTGTCCAACTGACCATGTCCACGATTTCGATCTTCTCTGTCCTGATGAGTCAGGTCCTGACCCGATTGACGTAGTATTTGGCGAATGGCGGGGAAGCCGGACTTCGTCTTTGGGTGCATGTGTCTGCCCCTTCCATGAAAAGTTTTGATAGGACCTTCGTACATAACGTGCCCGATTGGGAGAGGGAATAGACGGTAAACCAGAATTTCCCTGTGTGCCATTTGTTGCAAAAAACAAAAAACTTTTGTTTCAGGAAGGAAAAAGGCACTCATTACCCAAATAAGGAACGAGGAGTAAAGCTATAAAAAGGGGTAGTGAAATGAACACCACAATTTTTACTAACGGACGTATCTATACGGGAGATCCTCAGCATTTGTTCGTACAAGCCATGGTCGTCAAAGATGGACTCGTCCACGATCTGGGAACAGATGCTGACATGACCCTGCAATGGGGCAAAAGCGATACCCGGATCATCGATCTCCAAGGCTGCACGGCAACACCAGGGCTGATTGACAGTCATCTTCATCTGGGCTGGCTGGGCCTGACCTTTCTCCAATTGGATTTGACCAAGGCAACCTCCAAAGACGAAATGCTGTATTTGATTAAACAAAAGGCTGAACAGACTCCGCCAAATGAATGGATCCAAGGCTTCGGCTGGGACGAGAACCTGTTTGTAGGAGGAGGAGGGATTCCTACCTTGGAGGAGCTGGATCTCGTTGCTCCTCATTGCCCGATCCTCTTGTCCCGTATTTGCGGTCATGCGAATCTCGTGAATAGCAAGGCGTTGGAGCTAAGCAACTACCACCCGGATATGGCAGTGCCAGCAGGCGGAGTGATTGTGCACGATCCTGTAACGGGAAAGCCTACAGGCATGCTGCTCGAAACGGCGTCCAACCTAATCACGCCGAACATCCCCAAACCAAGCTATGATTCGTTAAAACAAGCCTTGCGGGGCTCTGTTCGTTACGCGATGGAGCATGGTTTGACAGGGGCACATACGGAAGACTGCCGGGATTTGCATGGACTTGCGCAAACGTATCGACTCTACGATGAACTGATTAATGGAGAAGAGCTGGCGTTGCGCTGCAATCTGCTCGTGTATTACCCAAACATGCACGAGCTTCGTGACTTAGGGATGCATGCAGGCTATGGGAACAGTCATGTGAATATTGGCGCAGTCAAAATTTTTGCGGATGGAGCTCTGGGTCGTCGTACTGCTTATCTGGGGGCACCTTACGCAGATGATCCAACGACGTGCGGCTATCCTGTGCATGAGCAGGAGGCGTTGACAGAGCTGGTCCGTCAGGCACGCGAGCTGCATATGCCGATAGCGGTCCATACGATCGGAGACAAAGCACTGGAGATGGTTCTTGACAGTCTGGATCAGTTTGCTCCAGTCGCCTATCGCGATCGACTGATTCATACCCAAATCTTGCGACCGGATTTGCTCGACCGCTTGGCGGTCCCCCATCGCATCGCAGATATCCAACCACGCTTTTTGGCAGGCGATTTTCCTTGGGTCATGGATCGCGTAGGAGAGGAGCGCATCCAGCATTCTTACATCTGGAAGACGATGATGGAGCGAGGCATTATTTGTGCGGCTGGATCGGATACTCCAGTCGAACCGATCGATCCGTTGCTTGGCATTCACGCAGCCGTCACCCGAAAAGCCCCAGGTGATACACATGGTGGATACCTCCCTCATGAAAAGCTGACGATGCAAGAGGCCATTCACCTGTTCACACTCGGAAGTGCTACTGTCACCAATGAAGACCATGTAAAAGGCACCTTATCGCGCGGAAAATTTGCCGACATGACCGTCTACTCGCACGATCTGTTCTCAATCGACCCGGATGAGCTGTTGTCGACCAAGGTCGTGATGACGGTAATTGGTGGTCATGTGCGCTATTCTAGATAGTCGAATCATGATGTTTGGCATGACTTTATGTGAGATCCACCTTTTCGAGTAGATAGAGCCCAATCAAGGAATAAACAATTTCAGCGGAAGGCAGAATCGCGACGAGATATCGATTCTGTCTTCCGCATTTTCATCTAGAGCACACAGGTCTGTTTCCTTCTTGTTTGTGCTCTTCTTCTATTACCAATAGGTAGCCATGCGTCCCATCCAAGCGAATCAGCTGTCCGTCCTTGATCGATTGAGTGGCCCCAACACCACGTCCGCAGGGGCAGTTGGTCGGCGAGAGCTCCATATCTAAGAAGAAAGCTCTCTCACAGAGGGAGATTTCGTTCGGGAAGCGGAGTGACCTTCTGCTCTCCACGAATCCACCGCCGAAGATCAATCTCGGCGATCAATACGCTCAACAAGACAAGGGCTGCGCCGATATAACCACGAACAGTGAGTGTTTCTCCGTTCAGCATAAAGGCGAAGAGAGCGGCAAAAACCGGCTCCAGCGAAAAGATCAAGCCAGTGTGGGTAGGAGTCGTATGCTGTTGGGCTACTGTTTGCACGACGAAACCAATGGCGCTGCACAGGATGCTGAGCACGAGTACAGCGAGCCAGGCTTTTGGCGTGTGTGGGAGTCTGGGTGCTTCTGTGAAAATTGAAAAAATGAGTCCGAAAAGGGCGGCAAACCCGAGCTGATAGACGCCGAGCTGGATCGCATCTGACTGTGGAGCTAATTTTCCCGTTACGATAATGTGTGTGGCATAAAACAAAGCTGTTCCGATGCACAAGGCATCACCTTGACTTATTTGAAAGTGATCGGTCAATGTCAAAAGACCAATGCCGATGAGGGCGAGTCCTGCACCAAAAAAGACGCGTGTCTCCGGTTTGTTTTTGAGCAAAATGGAAAGCAAAGGAACGAAAATAACCGTAAGACTGACCAGGAAGCCTGCCTGAGAAGCCGTCGTCGTCTTCACTCCCTCCGTAACGGTAGCAAAGACACCGAACAGAATGGCCCCCAAAATCAAGGCATGTAAAAGCGTTTTGCGATTGATCCGAATGATGCGCTTATGAAAGAACAAGGCAGCGATGATAAATGCGATTCCGAACCGAATGCCAATGAGATTGAACGTCTCGAGATCAGTCAGACCCATTTGCATGAACAGATAGGATGATCCCCAAAAAAGGGTAACGAGCAGCATGGCAAGGTCAGCTTTTACTTGAGGCTTCATGAAGAAACGTCCCCCTAGAACCGGGCAGCAGCTTTGTCTGTACCGGGTATTGTGTCGTTTAAAGTATAAGGGTATCTTATAAATAAGAAAAATGAATGTTTGTTATTTTTTGCATGAAAAGTTTTTGTGTAATGGGGAGTGGTTTTCGTGAGCCTCAGTAAGTTTGAAGTGTTCGTCACCGTGATAGAGTCTGGCAGTCTGACGAGAGCGGGTGAAGTGCTCGGCCTGACCCAAGCGGCGATCAGCCACGCGATAGCCAGCTTGGAGAGAGAATACGGATTTTCGATTTTGACGAGAGGACGGTCGGGGGTCAGTCTGACGAGCAATGGGGAGCGTGTACTCAAATACATGAGAGAGATGCTACGCTGGAACGAGCAAATGCTACAGGAGGTCTCGGCAATCAACGGGATTGAAGTGGGAACGGTGCGAATCGGGACGTTTACGAGTGTTTCAACGCAATGGCTCCCTGGTATTCTCAAACAGTTTCAAGATCAGTTCCCCGCAATTGAGATCAAGCTGCTGGAAGGCTACTACGATGATATCGAAAGCTGGATTGTGTCTGGCTCAGTAGATATGGGATTCGTCTCTTTGCCAGCGACTGAGACCTTGGAAACCGTGCCGTTACACCAGGACCGCATGCTTGTGATCGTGACGGATGACCATCCACTGTGCGAAAAAGAATCCGTGCATCTCAGTGACTTGCAGCAGGAAATCTTCATTATGCCAAAGACCGGCTGCGACAATGACATTCAACGAATCTTCCGAAATGCTCGATTTACTCCGCGAGTAAAGTACGAAGTGGGAGACGACCACGCCATTATCGCCATGGTGCAAAGTGGACTTGGAATCAGTATTCTACCGGAAATGATACTATTTCGCTTGCCCCCGAACATTCGCACGATTCCATTATCAGGGGAACATTACAGATCATTAGGCATTGCTGTTCCTTCCATGAAGCAGATGTCACCAGCGTCACAGCGGTTTTTCCATTGTGTAACAGAGTGGGTACAGAAGAGCACCTCGCTACAGTAAGTAGGTGAGGTGCTCATATTTTACGTCTCTGTCATCGTTCCTCCGTTTACATGAAGCACCTGACCGGTCACATAGCCTGAATCATCGGATGCTAAATACACATAGGTCGGAGCTAATTCGAAAGGCTGTCCGGCGCGTCGCATTGGCGTGTCTGTTCCCAGTGTGGTGATGTATTCAGCGGTATAGCTGGATACTTGCAGTGGAGTCCAGACAGGTCCGGGTGCGACAGCGTTGACTCTGACTCCCGTACTGACTAACTGCAGAGACAAGGAACGCGTAAAGGAAACGATCGCTCCTTTGGTAGCAGAATAATCGACGAGCAACGAATGTCCCGCATAGGCGTTCACAGATGTTGTACTAATGATGGAGCTTCCTGGTTTTAAATAAGGCAGCGCCTCCTGGGTAAGAAAAAAATGAGGATAAATATTAGTTCGAAATGTATCCTCTAGCTGTTGCCGACTAATGGATTGAATTTTGAGGAAACTGGACACCTTGATTCATCACGAGCACGTCAATTTTTCCGAAAGAAGCAACTGTTCTTTGAACGACCTCACGACACCATGCCTCATCGCGCAAATCACCAGGCATCAGTAAGCAACGACTTCCGTAGCCTTCTACTACCTGTCTTGTTTCTTCTGCATCGATGTGCTCGTCGAGATACGCGATGGCCACGTCTGCCCCTTCCTTTGCAAAAGCAACGGCCACAGCCCGACTAATCCCGCTATCTCCTCCCGTAATAATAGCGACCTTGTCTTTCAACTTGCCGCTGCCCAAATAGTCAGGATTGTCGTAAATAGGACGCTCGGATACAAGACAATCCCTCCATCAATCAGTCGATATCGCCATGATATTCGCCCAGTTCTAGAGAGGTTACGGGCCAGGAATACACTGTAGGTTAAGCATCGATTGAATGCCTGCGAGCAGTGCTGCGCTTTCCGACTCTGAAAGGCAAGTAGAGCAGCGTAAACAGAAGGAGTGCAACAACCTCCAGCGAGAGGATGTACCAGGGATACGGTCCCAAATAATCCATTAAGCTAGGTTGTTCAGGCTTGTGAGAGACAAACAAATAATTTCCACCTGTCCAGCGATTGACTAGGAGGGCAATTACCAACAAGACATTGAGTGCGGCCATCGCTTTCCAGACGGAGGAAATGGTAGGTCGATATCCTTTGACCCATGTCATGTATAGACAAGCGAGTACGATTCCTTCATGAGCCACAAAAAAATGAAAGAAGCGAAAATGCGGAAATGGATAAAACAGCTCCGGGGTGAGAAGCGCAATTCCAGCCCCGGCAAGGCCAGCAAAAAACGTCAGTTCGAAAAGTCGATAGCTACTGGTAACCAGCATGATGATGGACAAGAGAAGCGTGATGCTACAGAGCTGTAAGGGCAATGCTTCGCGCAGTGACCACGTGTTTGTCCCGATATGCCACAAGTGGTAGGCGATTTCTGATGTTGCGAGAACACCAGCGAGTAGGAATCGCGACACCGTGTCCACGTATGGTGGCTGAAGTCTATGACGGTAAACATAGAGGAGCGTGAGAATCAGGGCGCAAAGGAGCAAACTGCACACATGACTGATCGAAAACATTCGAAAGGGTTCAGTTGTAATCATGTAAGTGAAGTAAGGTGAGGTCATCATATCCTCCATTTGGAAGTTGAGCGTTTATTAAAAGAATTCACGAAATTTTAACACAAAACTACTAGCTACATATAGTTCGTGGGCTATAATGAAAATAGACCAATGTACATCATTGAGAGGAGATATAGTCTTGAACTTGGTATTAACGGAAAAACAATGCAAATCTTGCCAGGCTCGTTTGACGGAGTACGAAATTGAGAACAATGGTGCTCTTTGCATGGAATGCTTCAAGGAAGATCAAGCCGAAAAGAAGTAACAACATGAGTAAGGACATGAAACAGTCCCACACCATATATGCATAAGATTTCCAAAGTTACCCTCTTCGCATGCGGAGAGGGTTTCGACTTTTCTGATAATTTTTGTTTGTTGACACGATATATCAATTGACCAAATTATACCATGTGTTCCAGCCCACATCCTGCTAGGACCTCATATTTCACATTTCTTTAAAGAAAAAGACAGAAAGGATTGAATTTCTCCTCTTGCTTTACTAAAGTAAAATTATAGTCATTTACCAAAGTAACGCTTTACCATAGCGAAATAAGGGGACAAGAAAACGTATGAAACGGATCGTGATCATCGGGAGTAGTGGGGGAAATTTGTATAATTTAGGGGGAAAAGACCCGCAAAAGCTGCTGGGTGAAATACGCACCCAAGCGGAGTCGGCAGGTTTCGAAATAGCCGCCATTCAATTTGTAGCAGCTCAAGGCTCCATGGATTCGGCGGGAAAGGAGACGAGTTCAGCCGTTTATTCATGGGATGAAGCAGCGGGTGCACCAGTCATCTCCTTTACAGGTACATTGGAGGAATGTAATCAACACGTACGTAGCACAGATGAACAATGGGCGGACGAGCTGCGAAATGGACGGGTGGACGGCCTGATCAGCATGAGTGCCGATCCGAATCGGGCAAACGAACAGATCATCAAGGCAGCAGTCGAGAAAAAAATCCCGATCGTGGGGACAGGCGGTACTTCGATGGCTCTCATCAGCGCTAAAGGAGCTCATGTCATTTTGACTTCGGGCACGACTGGGACCACCAACAGGACGCGTGCAATCAGCTTCGTAACCGCTTTTGCCAAGCACTGGGGTATTTCTTATCGACCGATGATCGGAGATACCAAATTAGCTGGGGCGGTCTCAGACAGTCCGTGGAAACGAATCAATATACGGGGAATTATGATGTCGTCGCTTCCAGGCTTCATTGCACTCGCATTGGTTTTGGCGCTAAGCAAAATTCCAGGGCTGGATATGCTCAGTGGCGTCTTCGATGTTTTGATCAAAGCTTTACCAGTCGTCATTGCAGCGATTGCGGCGAAACAAGTTTCGGACATGGAGGAAGTATCTGTTGTTGCAGGTGTATTGGCAGGTGTTCTGTCGATGGACGGTGGTATTATCGGAGGGATGATTGGCGGGATCGGAGCGGGTCTGCTCGTCAACGTGCTGTTTCGTAAATGTATCGAGTGGAAATTTCCTACCACTACCGTCAATATTATCGCGGGTGGTGTGTCCGGACTTGTAGCAGGATTACTCGTTTATTATTTGTTGGCACCCATTGCGCTGCAGGCAGGGGAGTGGGTTAAAGTACTGATAGAAGGGGCGGTATCTTACAGCCCGATTTTGGCAGGACTTATCGCAGGCTTGCTCATTTGGCCGGCAATCATTGGAGGAGTCTACCATGCAGCGATTCTCCCGATTGTCCTTTTGGAAATGGAGAAAACCGGAAACAGCTTCCTGGGAGCAGTCGACATGGTCGGATTAGTCATGGTGTCAGCAGGGATTACCCTGGCGAACATCATTTCGCCGCGGGACAAGAGTGAAGCAACGGTTGCCACACCTGGTTTTCTCATCAATATGGGCTTTGGAACGTTCGTAGAAGCCGCGTATCCGTTTATGTTCTCCAACAAGATGGTCTTTGCAGGAGCGATCGTGTCGTCAGGAATCGCTGGGATGATGGTAGGCGTGTTCGATGTGCGTGGTACAGCCTACGTTCCATCCGTCATGGCCCCATTGCTCTCAAACAACATGCTAGGGTTTATTGTGGCGATGGCCAGCGGGTTGATCTGCTCGTTGATCATTACCCTGATAGCGAATCAGATTGCCAAGAAGAAAAACGTTCGGCCAACAGAAGAAAACGTGAGCGCATAATCAATCCCCCTGGCACCACTCAGTAACGAGTGAGTCAGGGGGTTCTTTTATTCTTTACTTCTCAGGAAGAGGGATAATCAGCTCCATCCGTCTGCTTCCGTCTTTCATACTCGTTTCAAACAGGATGAGTGACAAGGTCGTGTTGGGTTCAGCCTTTTTCACCTTGATCGTGTGGGTAAAATCTCCCCAGGCAGGGGCACCGGCAGATGTTTGAATGAAGCCTTGTGTAAGCTCGTTGTGACCATCCTCGACGACGTAGCTCACGGTTCCTTCGAATACCTGTGCCTTCCCTTTCACTTCAAAGGTATCCGTTCCAGTTTTTTTGACCGTCACATCTTTAAAAATATCATTGGAGTAAGTGCCCGGTGTTTCCGTTGCTGGCTTCTGCTCTGGTGATGTGGAAGGATTCTCAGGCTGTGACGAAGTCGGCGGTTGTTCCGGTGTAGTAGCTGGTGGCTGTGAAGGAACGCTCGCTGGCGGCTTTTCGGGTTCGGCAGGTGTAGATGGAGTTCTCTGTCCTGCACTTGTGCAACCTTGTAGCAAAAAGACAGTCAATAAGAGTATCCAAACCTTTTTCATGAAATCCCTCTTTTCTGTCGAGTTTATCGTGAGACTTCTCACATACTAAGACGTGAAATCAGGCGATAGTGTTCCAAGGGCGTTCACAACGACTTTTCTATGTTAGAATGGAGAGGTAGCATTATCCACTAATCGCAGAAAGCTGGTCGAATAAGAAATGGCAGAACAAACGTATCGAATTGAGAAGGATTTTCTCGGTGAGAAAGAAATTCCAGTACATGCCTATTACGGTGTTCAAACTATGCGCGCGACGGAAAACTTTCCGATTACCGGTTACCGTCTTCACTCTTCCCTGATCATCGCGATGGCTATGGTAAAAAAAGCAGCGGCGATTGCCAACATGGAAGTATCCAGACTCAATCCACGACTGGGCAACGCTATTGTCTCCGCTGCACAGGAAATCATCGATGGAAAATGGCATGATCAGTTCATTGTTGACCCGATTCAAGGCGGAGCGGGTACATCCATTAACATGAACGCCAACGAAGTGATTGCAAACCGCGGGTTGGAACTATTGGAAGAGAAAAAGGGAGATTACTTCCATCTCAGCCCCAATACCCATGTCAATATGTCTCAGTCTACGAACGATGCTTTTCCGACAGCCATCCATATCGCTACCTTGGATCTGTTAGAAAAACTGTTGGTTACCATGGATAGTATGCACGATGTCTTTGGCCAAAAAGCACGTGAGTTTGACGATGTGATTAAAATGGGTCGGACCCACCTACAGGATGCGGTTCCGATTCGTCTGGGACAAGAATTCGAAGCTTATCGCCGCGTGTTGGAGCGTGATATCAAGCGCATCAAGCAGTCCCGTCAGCACTTGTACGAAGTGAACATGGGAGCGACAGCAGTCGGTACAGGATTGAATGCCGATCCTCGCTACATCACGATGGTTGTAAAGCAACTGGCAGACATCACAGGCTTCCCTCTGACCGGGGCGGAGCACCTCGTAGATGCAACGCAAAATACCGACGCCTACACGGAAGTTTCCGCTGCTTTGAAAGTTTGCATGATGAACATGTCCAAAATGGCAAATGACCTTCGTCTGATGGCATCTGGACCACGCGCCGGACTCGGGGAGATCTCCTTGCCTGCACGCCAACCTGGTTCCTCAATCATGCCAGGTAAAGTCAATCCGGTGATGGCAGAAGTTCTTAACCAGGTTGCGTTCCAAGTAATCGGAAATGACCATACGATTTGTCTGGCATCCGAGGCAGGGCAGCTGGAGCTGAACGTAATGGAGCCTGTGCTGGTCTTTAACTTATTGCAATCGATCAGCATCATGGACAATGCATTCCGCGTCTTCACTCAGCATTGCTTGGCAGGTATCGAGGCAAACCGTGAACGAATGAAAGAATATGTAGAGAAGAGCGTTGGTGTCATCACGGCCGTCAACCCACATCTGGGGTATGAAACGGCTGCACGGATTGCTCGTGAAGCGATTTTGACAGGAAAGTCCGTACGTGAATTGTGCCTGCAGCACAATGTGTTGACAGAAGAGGAACTGGATCTGATCCTCGATCCGTTCGAAATGACTCATCCCGGCATTGCTGGTGCGTCTTTACTCGACAAAGCGTAAGACCCCAAAAAAAGAACAAAAACTCCCGCGACCCGCGATAGCGATGGTTCTCGGGAGTTTTTTTGTGAACTCATCGAGGAGGGAGCTGATCTAGGGTTTTGAATTCATACCCTTGCTTCCGAGCTTCGTCGATGATTGCGCCGAGAGCATCAGCGTTGTCCTTGGAGACGGAATGCAGCAAAATGACCGCCCCCGGATGCATTTGTGCCATGACGCTGTCGTAGGCGTATTTCCAGCCACGCTGTACTTTGGTATCCCAGTCACGGTATGCGACCGACCAGAAGACGTTTGTGTAGCCCAATTCCTTGGAAACGGCCAGCGTACGATCACTAAAAATACCACGAGGTGGGCGTAAATAGCGCATTTCCTTTTGTCCAGCCACTTGGGCCACGGAATCCTTCACTTTCGTCAGCTCTTCCTTGACTTTGGCGTTCGGAATCGTGGTCATGTCAGGGTGACTCCAAGAGTGGTTTCCAATCAGATGACCTTCTGCAGCCATTCTTTTCAGTAGCTCGGGCTGGTCCTTCACATAATGGCCCGTAACAAAGAAAATGGCAGGCACTTTTCGCGTGAGAAGTGTATCAAGAATCGAGGCCGTAAAGCCGTTTTCATAGCCATTGTCAAAGGTTAAGTACAGTTCTTTTTTTGACGTATCCCCTAAAAAAACCGCTCCATGTCGATCCACAATGCTTTTAAAGCCTTCTTCGTTTATCGAGGGGAGTTGTCCGTTTTTGCTTTTTTTGAATCCAAAGTGATAGGGATGATCGGAAACGGCGAGAGCGGAGTGAATCGGCGAAATCAATAGCAACAAGAGGCACATAACAATGAGGTGCCAGGTGGATGCTGATTGCTTTTGCGTTGGCAGCTTTGCATTCAGCTTGTCCATCATTTAACTTCACGTCCTTTCCATAAGCTAACGGAGTCGTCCATGAAAGTTTGTCCAGTCCCCTTCCATTTATGTAACGAGGAAGGGGACCATTTTGGCATAAGAAGATGGGTGAAAAAAGGGAGGGAAGGAGGGACAACTGCTCATACAACCAGGAGATACCCGTCATATCATATCTAAGTCAACGGTGATATCGCTGACGATTCAAATGTGAAATCATCCAGTACCAGGAGGTGTAAGTCATGGGGCTGAATTGGTTGAGGTATTTTGAAGATGAAGCTGGAGATGACGATGGCATCGAGGAAGTAGAGGTCAAAATCGAATACAGAGACGGAACGAAAAAGAAATGGACTTTCGTAGGGGATAATGACCCCATTTATGAAGACGGCGAAGATGAAGAAGACGACGAAGACGAAGACGGCTCGGAAGACGAAGACGGCTCGGAAGACGAAGACCAGTAAGCATGGAAGGTATTTGGTGGATAGAAAAGAGGTGCGTCAAGAGGCGCATCTTTTTTCTTTTGCCTTTCAAAGTGGGCAATCTGTTATCATGAAAGCAACAGAACATAAAGGACACTGTTCCCATTTGGAAGGAAAGGATTACTTAGATGAGCGTTCAATTGACCCACAGGCTAATACAGCAGCGATGTGGCAAAATCTCCTATGAAAAAGGAAAAGCCTACAATCGGGCGGGGAAAGTGACATTCACGGACTACAATCCATACATTCCGAGTTATCAAGCACAGGTCAAGGGAATCATCAGTGATCAGGTAACAGTGGAATGGGATGAGGATGGAATGGAAACCACCTGTACTTGTCCATCACTTCAATCCTACGATCAGGACTGCCAGCATGTTGCTGCCGTTCTCATAGCGATTCTCGAGCTTGAGTTGGATGGCAGATCTCCCGTCATAGCGAGATCTGGCGAGCCAAGCAGAGCTGAGCGGACAGACTCGTCATTCGAAAAACAATTGGCGACCAACCTACTGGGCCTTTTTGCGGAAACGTCCGTCAAAACGGGTAGAACACGGTTCGATGCCAGAACGCCATTGGAAGTTGAGATAATTTGCAAGCTGGTCACGTACGGTTACCAAAAGCACATGTTCGGGATTGAACTGAAGATAGGTTCGAAGCGACGATACATTGTGAAAAAAATAAAGGATTGCTTAGAGCGGATCGAGCAAGGAAAACCATATGAATTCACGAGCCACTTCCGTTACGATCCAACTCTTCACTATTTCCAAAAGGAAGATGAGTTCGTTCTCAAACAACTGATTGAGATCCTCCAAAATGAAAAGATGTATCGAGAGACTTCTCACCGTACCTCGATCCATAACCGCGATAGTGAAACGAGGACGTTACTCGTTCCGCCTATCTCTTGGGGAAAACTGATGGAGTCTCTTTTGCGTGCTCCGATAATAACCTTTGAATTGGAAAACGGGACGTTCGAGGGGATTACGGTATCCGAGGAACCATTACCGTTGTGCTTTTCGTTTGATCAAGGAAGCTCGGACAGTTATCAAATGGAAATAAAAGGTCTTGAGCATGTCACCGTGATGGAACCATATGGTGTAGCGGTTTCCAATGGAAAGCTGCATAAGCTGTCCCCAGAGATGGGCTATCGCCTCTCCGAGTTGAAAAGGATGCTAGCTACTTCGCGTAAACACGGCATTCAAATCTCGCAGGATCAGATGGAGCCTTTTATGGTACAAGTTGTCCCGGAGCTGGTGAAGGTTGGGAGCGTGGCGATCGCACCATCTGTTTCTTCTCGCTTGGTACGTACACAGCTCCAGGCAAGATTGTATTTGGATCGAATCAGGGATCGGCTGATAGCTGGACTGGAATTTCAATACGGAGATATTGTTTTTAATCCTCTTGAAGACTCCTCTCAAAGTCGTGGGACTGACCTGATTGTGGTAAGGGATGGAGAACGGGAACGGCAAATTTTAGAGCTGATGGAGCAGAGTGCCTTTGCCCAGACAGAAGCAGGCTATTATATGGAAGATGAAGAATCAGAATATGAATTCTTGTATCGGATGGTCCCACAGCTGGAAAAGCTGATAAAAGTTTATGCTACCAATGCAGTAAAAGTGAGATTACACACTGCAACTGCTCCTCCAAAGATCAGGGTGGACGTAGACGAGCGAACGAACTGGTTAGATTTTACATTTGACATTGACGGGATTCCAGAGACAGAGATTCGTAGTTTATTGAAGTCACTGGAGGAAAAGCGAAAGTATTACCTTCTCCCAAATGGAGCCATGCTTCCATTAGAAAGTGCTGAATATCAAGACATTCAACGCTTTATGGGCGAAATGGGAATCCATGGGAAAGATATTCAGGGTACCCAGCTACGCCTCCCCATCGCACGCGGTCTAACGATGATGGATACAGACAACAGAAGCACAGCGATTACCGTGGGAAAATCATTTCGTCGACTCCTGGAAAACGTGCGCAATCCGGACAATCTGGACTTTCCTGTACCGGAGAGCCTGTTGAACGTCCTACGCGACTATCAGGTGTATGGGTATCAGTGGTTAAAGACACTCGCCCACTATCATTTCGGAGGGATTTTGGCAGATGATATGGGACTGGGAAAAACTGTGCAGAGTATTGCGTTTCTCGTGTCTGTCCTGCCGGAGATCAGGGAGCGCAAACAGCCTGCATTAATCGTGTCGCCTGCCTCTCTTATCTACAACTGGCGAAGTGAGCTGAAGAAATTTGCGCCGCAGATCCGCGCGGTCATTGCGGACGGCACCAAGAGTGAGCGTACACAGACCTTGAAGGATGCGTCACAGGTTGATGTCATTATTACCTCGTATCCTCTATTACGCAGAGACTTTGCTACGTATGCGAAGGATTCGTACCATACACTCTTTCTGGATGAGGCGCAGGCATTCAAGAATCACACAACACAGACAGCCCAAGCAGTAAAAGGCATACAGGCTGCCTACCGATTTGCCCTCACTGGTACGCCTGTCGAGAACGGATTAGATGAATTGTGGTCGATTTATGACGCAGTCTTTCCGGGCCTTTTCCCGGCTCGAAAAGCATTTCACGACTTATCCAGAGAACAGGTGGCCAAACGCGTCCGTCCATTCCTGTTGCGGAGATTGAAGACAGATGTCTTGAGGGAGCTTCCAGAAAAGATCGAAACTCTTCAAGCCACCGTGCTCTTGCCGGAACAGAAAAAGCTCTATGTAGCCTATTTGGCTAAGCTTCAGCAAGAGACGCTGAAGCATTTGTACAAAGAAACCTTTCAGAAAAACCGGATCAAGATTCTTGCTGGCTTAACCAGACTACGTCAGCTGTGCTGTCATCCCGCCCTTTTTGTGGAAGACTACGAAGGAAGCTCAGCCAAATTCGAGCAGTTGATGGAAATCCTAGAGGATTGCCGAAATGCAGGGAAACGAGTATTGTTGTTCTCCCAATTTACGGAAATGCTCGGGATAATTGGACGTGAGCTAGGCTACGAAGGAATTCCATTCTTTTATTTGGACGGAGACACGCCGGCAGCGACACGCGTTGAGCTGTGCAATAGGTTTAATGAAGGGGAGAGAAATCTATTTTTGCTTTCACTCAAGGCAGGGGGTACGGGATTGAATTTGACTGGTGCTGACACGGTGATTCTCTACGATCTATGGTGGAATCCAGCTGTGGAGCAGCAAGCGGCAGATCGAGCCCATCGAATCGGGCAAAAAAATGTCGTCCAAGTCATCCGCCTCGTCGCAGAAGGTACAGTGGAAGAAAAAATGTTTGAACTTCAGCAAAAAAAGAAGAACCTCATTCAGGAAGTAATCCAACCCGGCCAAGAAGCGTTGTCCAGCTTGACGGAACAGGATATTAGAGAGCTATTGATGATCGGGTGAGATGATTAGATAAAAGTCTTGGTCTGTGTCATATACAGATCAAGGCTTTTTTAATTGGCTTCCCCATGGATATTTGTCCGTTTCCTGTTCAAAATAGAACGAATAGTTTATTAAGAATTCGTAAGGAATTTCCAATTGTACCGGGGGGGGGGAATGGAATGGAACAGTATCTGATTACGCCGTGGGATACTCGGGTGGGTTCTGAACCGACTCCTTTGGACTGGGATATGCACGTACCGCCAGAAGTTGATGCGATAGCGGAGCAGGTCATCAAACTATACGACATGACCGTTACTTCTCGTACACTGATCACTTCTAAGCCAGACAAAGGTGGAGCGATTTGGAGGATAGAGACGAATAAGGGACCACGCAGTCTAAAACTGTTGCATCGGAATCCAGAGCGAAGCTTGTTCAGTGTGGGACTGCAGGAGTATGTTGTTCAGCAAGGTGCGAGGGTACCGGCACTGATCCCTGCGATAGATGGCAAATTATTTGTAGAGATGGGCGGAAAGCTTTGGATCGTTACGGACTGGATCAATCTTACGCCGGCAACTAAAGTGGATTTAGTAGGCGCACAAGAATTGTGCTACGGACTTGGTGAATTCCATCGGCATACCAAAGGGTACTTGCCTCCGTTTGGTGCCAAAAACTCTTCTCGTTTGTATCGTTGGCCGAATTACTATCAAAAAATAGCCAAGAAAATCGGCTGGATGAGAGAAATGGCCAAGGCATACCGCGATACTGTAGCAAGCCCATCGATTTTGGCAGTAGTCGATCAGTACGAGCAACAGGCGGTGGAAGCATTGAATCGCCTGAAAGCTTCAGCCTACCCAAGAATGGTTACGATGGGGGAGCCTCACTGGGGGCTGGTGCATCAAGATTACGGTTGGTCTAACGGACAGAATGGACCCGGTGGGTTGTGGGTAATCGATTTAGATGGCGTTTCATACGATCTGCCATTTCGAGATTTGCGCAAGCTGATTACGAGTACGATGGACGACATGGGCGTCTGGGATTTGACGTGGATGCGTGGCATGATCGATGCGTATCACCAAGCCAATCCTCTTGATGCTGAGTCCTACGAGGTACTTTTGATCGATATGGCAGTGCCGAACGAATTTTATAAGCATTTGAAAGAAATGTTTTTCGACCCCATTATGTTTTTGAATACAGAAGCGGATGCAATCCTGCAGCGGGTGGTTGCGACCGATCAATCAAAAGCACATGCATTGGCTGAACTGGCAGGCGACTTGGGGAAATACAAGGCTGGCGATTACGAGCAAAAAATTGCAGCTACGGAACCTCAGCGTGTACCTTCCGAGAGCAGTACGTGGAATCAAAACAACTGGGGCCTGCAGCCACAAAAGACAGCAAACGCCGAGGATACTGCTGGATCGAAGGAAAAAAGAACGGAGAAAATCAAAGTCACAAAGAAGCGGTCCAAGTCTGTTGCAGCTGAACATACACCGGCTGTGGAAGGAAGCAAGTCACTACTCGAATCCGGGAGATCGGCTAAAAAAACAAGTGCAGAGCAGAAAGAGTCCAAATCAACGACAAAAGAAGCGAAACCGGTAAAAGAGGAATCCAAAACGTCGACAAAAGAAGTGAAACCGGTAAAAGAGGAATCCAAATCGACGACAAAAGAAGCGAAACCGGTAAAAGAGGAATCCAAATCGACAAAAAAAGAAGCAAAATTGGAAAAAGTGCAATCCAAATCAGCTTCAAAAGAAGAAAAGTCAGCAAAAGAAGAAACCAAATCAGCTTCGAGAAAAGCAAAACTCGTGACAGTTGAGCCTCAATCGTATGGGAAGAGCAGAACAACTACTGGATCAACCAAAGAAGAGACGAACACTTCTTCAGAACAAAGCACAACACGTACGCGCAGGGCGCCTTCCTCCAATGTGATTGACCTTACCCCTTATCTTGCTAGCGGACAAACCAAAAAGACGAATGCGAAAAAGAAGGTCGTACGCAAGAAAGCCGCGAGCGCGAGTACCTCTTCCGCCAAAAGAAAGACAACAACGCTTGCGAAGTTAAAACAGCAGGCTCAAAAGAATAAGATTGTTGCCGCATCTAAAGCTGTCTCTTTACAGCAACGAAAGGCAAAAATGGCCAAACAGAACGTTAAACAGGCTAGCAAACAGTCTGTCAACCAAGCAGCGAAATCAGTGAAACAAACAGCATCTGTAGGGAATAAAACAAAAAAAGCGGCTTCGTCTAACATCAAACACTCTTATGCCAAGGTTACTGCACCTAGCAAGAAAATGAACAAACAGGCAGCGAATAAACCAAGCGCAAAAAAAGGGGTAAAGTCCAGAGGAGTGCGATGAGCCGTACGAGGAAAGGAGAATTCGGATGAAGGTAGTCATGATCTGTACGGAAAAATTGCCCGTCCCTCCAGTCCGCGGCGGCGCCATCCAGACCTATATAGCGGGAATCGTCGATTTTCTCGGTCAACATCATGACCTGACTGTATTAGGAACGACAGACCCTTCCCTTGCGTTGGATGAGAGGGTCCGCAATGTACGGTATGTGAGGGTAGACGGACAAGGTGTATTTGAGACATATGCAGAACAAGTCATTCAGTTTTTAGCCACCCAATCCTACGACATTATCCACGTGTTTAACCGGCCGAGATTGGTGCCGCTCATTCGGGAAGTTTGTCCGAATGCGCGAATCGTCCTCAGCATGCACAACGATATGTTTGATCAGGCAAAAATTGATCCACAGGAAGCTGCCAAAACGATTGCTACAACTGACCGAATTATCACCATCAGCGATTATGTGGGGCGGGTGATTCAGTCCCTCTATCCGGATGCTGCTGGAAAGCTCCGTACCATTTATTCCGGAGTCGATTTGCAAACGTTCGTCCCATGGGAAAAATCTCAGTCAGCGCGTCAGATAAGGCAAGAACTTAGGGCCATGCACAATCTGGGAAACAGACAGGTGATATTGTTCGTAGGTAGATTGACTCCGAAAAAAGGGGCAGACATCTTGGTAAGGGCAATGAATGAGCTTCACTCTCAACATTCAAATATCGCACTTGTCCTCGTCGGTGGAGCTTGGTACGGAGTCGATAAAATTAGCGACTATGTAGCCTATGTGCGTTCTCTGGCAGATCGTTCGCCCATTCCGGTAATTACAACCGGATATGTAAATGCAGAACAGATCCACCAATGGTTTTGGACAGGAGACATTTTCGTCTGTCCTTCACAGTGGGAGGAGCCGTTGGCAAGAGTACACTACGAGGCGATGGCGGCAGGGCTGCCATTTGTGACAACCAAGCGGGGGGGAAATGCCGAAGTCATCATTGGGGAAAATGGATTCTTGGTTGAAGAGCCTGAAAATCCACGTTCCTTTGCTGACCAGCTAAACAAGCTACTCTCCAGCCGGGATTTACAGAAGAATATGGGAAGTGTCGGGAGAAAGCTGGCCGAAAACAGGTTCACCTGGGATCGGGTCGCAATAGAAGTATTAGAGGTTTGGAACGGGATATCTTCTCAAGATTAAATAGGCTAAGAGTCGGAAGCCCGCTTTCCCTATTCATGTTAAGGGGAGGTGGGCAAGGCTCCATAGGTTGTCTGGCTATTGAAGCGAGGCAATCTTTTTTAGACAGAAAAAAGGACAAGCAGTACTTGAAACGAACCAGGCTTGTCCGACGGCGATAAAAGAGCAGGGTCTTGGGCAGGGAGCAGTATGCTGGTGACCACTCCCCCCGAGCCAAGAGAGGTCTTATCCTGATGCGAGATGGCGGTTTGTAGATTCATCAATATCCTCAGGCCAATGTAGGGAAATGGTTTGCTCCATTTCCTCCTCGATTTCATGAGGTTCCATTCCTTCTGAAGACAGCTGTAGATTGGGAATGACGGCAACAATTCGGTTGAGCGGGATCAGGATGCTGCTTGCATTCATGTCGAGCGAAGCACTCGTACCTAGTTCAATCATACCCTCCTCGACTCGAATCAGAGTGCCGATTCGGTATCGCCGGTTATCTGGGCCCCAGTCTGATTCAAGAAGCAGCTCAATGGTTTGGTTTTGTTTCATACACCTTTTCAGTTCTTTGCGGAGACCTTTCATACTGGCTTCTTCAACGCGCTCCTCTGCCTCGACTTCCACTTGAACAATCGGGGCTGGAATAATGATTGGCTTGGGAGCTTGAATATTCACAGATGGTGCTTCTACTTGAACGGTGGGCACCGAAGCGGAAACAGAGACCTGCGGAGTAGGTGTGGTGACGTGAACCTTTGGAGCACGCACGTTGACCCGAAGCAAACGGTGCAGTCTTTTTTGCAACAGATCGACTTGACGAAGTCTGGCTTTTGCTGATTTGACCCGCCTTCTTTTCCGAGCAGCTTTCGTCATTTTCATAAAGGACACCTCCCACTTGACATGGTTTATCATATTCAGTGCGGGAGGGTCTGTTGTGGACAAATACCCGGTCAAGGAAAAATGGGGTAGGATGCCTTATTTCTCAGCAAGAGCAATTCGGATACCGATTCCAGCATACAAGATCGCTTTACCGTAATTGACATACTTTCCGACAGAGGCGCGACCTAGTAATTTTTGACCGAAAATCCCGGCAAAAACAGCGACGGCTGAAAAGAGGATAATGGTCTGAATCATGAATATGACTCCGAGAATCATCATCTGGAGTGGCTCATTTCCTGTTCCTGGGGTAATGAACTGTGGAAGAAACGCCAGGAAGAACAACGATACTTTAGGATTCAAGACATTCATCAAGATCCCGGTGCGATACAGTCGTAGGGGGGACTTTATTTCTGGTGCAGCTGTGGTTAAGGGGGTTGCTCCTTCTTTTATCGCTTGATAAGCCAGATAAAGGAGATAAAGAGCGCCAGCGTATTTGACGAGCTGAAAGGCAAAAGCGGAGTTGTAAAGAATGGCCGTGATACCTAAAGCGGCTGCAGTCGTGTGAGCGATGAGACCCGTCGTCAACCCCATGGCTGTAGCGATGCCAGCTTTACGACCGTTTGAGATGCTCTGTGCGATGACGAACAGAATGTCAGGTCCGGGAGTCAGCGTCAGCAAGACCGATACTGCCAAGAAAGAGAGAAGCAGAGTGAGATCCATGGATCATGTCGCCTCCTGAGTCAAAAATAAAAACCATTTGACCCATACATTACGGGAAATCAGAAGGACGGTCTAGCGGAAAGGGAAATTTTATTGAAAGAGGAACAAAGAAAATCAAAGGAGTTCTAGATCGGACTTGGCAATTAAACCAAGTTTTACTAAAAACAAATGGAAATTCATGTATAATGGTTCAGGTAATCTTAAAAAAAGAGACATGGAGGTTTCGGCATGAATCAAACGCCGCTCGCTCCTATGGGAGTAGGAAAGCTGCTGGACCGCAGCTTCGTTGTTTATCGTCAGCATTTTGGTGCTTTTTTTCTCATGACCTTGATGCTATTTGGTCCGTTTTTGCTCTTGCAGGATTTACTCCTGTTTGATCTGGGGAGTATGTCTTTCTTCGTACAGGATACGGATGGTTCAGATTTTTGGGAATCGATGGCCAGCAGGTTTACCGCAGAAGACACACGGACTACTGATCAAATTGGATTTCTTCTCCTGTACCTTCTGGTAGTATTGCCGCTGATGACATTGGGTGCCTATCCCCAATTGCTGTCCGGAGCGCTTCTCTTGACCAAAGCCTCGATAGAAGGAAGAGAACTCGGTATCGGGGATGCATTAAAGCAATCGTTTCGCCGATTCTGGCCACTAGTAGGCGCAAGTCTTGTGTACGCTCTGGTCATTATCGGGATCATCCTCGGTTTCATGCTCGTATGCGCGCTGTTCTTTTTCCTGTTTTCACTCGTGTCCGGAGCCACGCTCGGATCTTTGTTTGAAGGCGATAGCGAAATAGGACCCATCGTACTTGTCATCTTTTTTGTGTTGGCCTACCTGGTCTTTTTACTGGTGCTCCTGGTTGTACCCGGCTTTTTTATGCTCCGCTGGGGGTTCTATTTGCCGTTTACATTACTGGAAGGCGATGGAGTAGCGCTCGGAAAAAGCTGGCGCTTGACGCAAGGGAACTTTTGGCGACTTTTCGGTCTTTACCTGGTTCTCATGGTGTTGTATTCCGTTTTGTCTGGCGGTGTTCAGGCTGTCATTACCGCAGCGATGGGAACGTCCATCATCAGCCAACTCATCATGCTTCTCGTATCTTGCCTGTTGACGCCTTGGATGCTGATTGTCTATTCGCTGGCCTACTTCGATCTGCAAGTCAGAAAAGAAGGCACAGACTTGTTCTCGATGCTCCATCAGCAGATGGCACAAGAGCCAGCACCCGATACCACACAGAGCTTTGGAGCTTCCCATGAGTAGTGGACTTACTTGGACAGAAGACAAGGAAAGGCTAGCGGAGATCTTGTCTCGAGAAGAGTATGCCCATCAACAAGGGGAACAGGGAAGCTGGTTGAATCAGCTGCTAGAACCACTGTTCCGTGCTCTATCTCGCATGTTTGAGTTGGCGGAGCTACCGAGTGGGACGGCGAGCACCGTTTCGACGATCATTCTCGTTCTTTTCGTGATGGGGCTGCTCCTTTTTTTATATTGGCTGTCCCGCCGGATTGTGCGTGAGCAACGACTAAGGCAGCCTTTCCTTGCAAAGGGAGAGAAAATACGCACCTACACAGATTATTTACAGGAAGCAAGAGAACGCGGTCATAAGAAAGAGTGGCGTGAGGGGGAGCGATCCTTATTTCTCGCCCTCTTGGTATATTTGCAAAAAAGAGCATGGATTCGCGTAGAACCATGGAAAACGAATTGGGAGTACGCGGAGGAAATCCAATTGAATCAACCGTGGGCAGTAGACTTGTTTCGCAGTCATGCCCGCATCTTCGAACAGGTGTGGTACGGACAAGGGGCCGTTAGTGAGGGGCAATTCTGGGACCGTTTGAAACACCTGGAGACGATTTGCAGAGAGGAGGGGCTAGATGGATAGCTTGCGCACATATCGCGTGGGAATCGCCCTTGCTATTCTGCTCTTGCTCGTTTGTGGGTGGCTTCTGGTCAAGCCGCAGGGTCCCGATTTTCCCCCCTATGTCTCGGTTTCTGCCGAGCCTGACGGACTAAAGGCGTTGACTACCTTGCTAGAGGATAAGGGAAGCCGCGTCAAAGAATGGAAACAACCGATGCGGGTATTGCCTACTGGCCAAGGTCAGGCGCTTGTCATGGTTGAACCACAAGCCCTGTCTACCAATGAGCAAACAGAACTACTCGAATGGGTCAAACAAGGAAATGACGTGATCCTGTTTGCAGAAAATGCGGATGAGTGGGTGGGAGTTCCTTTTTCCACGTTCAAAATGGAAGAGGAAAACGTTCAGGAACGCAATGTTCAAGGTCCGATGCTCGACCAGGGACGAAGTGGAATAGCTCGGACGCCGTACAGGCTCCATCAAGCTCCTTCTCTGGAAGCCCTGCTATATGACGATCTCGGAATACTTGCAGGACGCACTCAGATTGATGAGGGGAGCGTGACCTTGTTTCTCGTACCCGAATGGTTGACTAATGAAAGCATCCTGCAGCATAACCACTTTGAGGCGATTTGGCCGTATTTTCAAAAAGGCTGGTCGGTTCTCTGGATGGATGAGTACCACCACGGTCTACAAGAAAAGCCTGGTTGGCTGGCCGTCTACCCGGGCTGGCTGATCGTGGGATGTGGGCAATTGGCGTTAACGCTTTTGATATGGGTGTGGTGGAAAGGAAAACGCTTCGGTCCCGTCTATACGCTACGGGAATGGACAGTTCGCAGAGGTGATGAGACCTTGCTTGCCATAGCGAGCTGGTACGAACGAAGGCATCTCGCACTCGATGCCCTTTTGCATAGGGAGACGTTCTTGCGGCAACTGTTGTTCGATCACTGGGGAGTGCATCGCCGGGCTGACCGTGCAGAAATTGTTCGTCTGGCGAAGACAAAATGGAGCGCAACAGAAGTAGACAAGATCGAACGCTTGTTGGAGAGAATCGAACGGGCGAAAACAGAAAAAAGGTACACGTCCAAGCGTCTGCTTGAAGACAGCATCTTGATCGACGATATCACCAAGCGCCTGGAGAAGGAGTGAAAACGTAGTGGAGCATTTACTAGGATATATGGAAAAGGAACTGATCGGCCAGCGACAAAACATCCGTTTGCTTGTGGCTGCCTTGCTGGCTGGGGGACATGTGCTGCTGGAAGGGGTACCGGGAATCGGGAAGACAAAGATGGTTCGAACTTTATCCCATCTGATCGGCGGGGAGAGCAAGAGGGTCCAGTTTACGCCGGACATGATGCCGAGTGATATTATCGGCCATGTCGTTTTCAACATGCAGCTCAATCATTTTGAGACGATCAAAGGCCCTATTTTTGCCAATTTGTTGTTAGCAGACGAAATCAATCGTACGGCCCCCAAGACACAAGCTGCCCTACTCGAAGCGATGGAAGAGCACCAAGTCACGATCCAGGGTGTCACCTACCCGTTGCCAGAGCCATTTTTTGTGGTAGCTACCCAAAACCCGGTGGAGTACGAAGGTACATATATATTACCGGAAGCCCAGTTGGACCGTTTTTTGTTCAAGCTCAACATGCAGTATCCATCCTATGATCACGAAAAACAAATTCTCAAGCAGCATCTTGTACAGGCAGAGAGATTGGGGGCGCTGCCTCTGCCGATCTATTCGATGGAAGATATTTTGATTGAACGGCAAAAACTTAATGATGTCGTGGTAGACGATTCGCTTGTCGATTACATCACGACACTGATTCGAAAAACAAGGGAGACAACGCGGTTGCAGCTCGGGGCAAGCTCACGGGCCGGGATTGCCGTCCTGCAGGCGAGCAAGGCATGGGCGCTCCTGGATAACCGAATGTACGTAACACCGGACGATGTGAAGACAGTGGCTCGTCCAGCACTCCGGCATCGACTTATCCTGTCGCCACAAGTGGAATTGGAGGGAGGTACCAGTGACCAAATCATCGACGAGACGTTGGCCGCTATTCCGGTACCTCGCTGATATACTGCAAGATCGCTTTCTTTTGCCAACGAAGCGATTGATTATGCTGCTGTTTCTGGGTACACCGATCGCAGTAGCCGGATATCTGCTGGGGACGGGATATCAAGGGTTTTGGATGTACAATGGTTTGATCGTTTTAGCCTGCCTGATTGACTGGTTTACGCTGCCGCGAAGGACAGATTTGAGCCTGCAAAGAACGATACCAGAACAGACGGATTTGGGTCATTCCTTTCAGGTAGGGATCCGCTTGCATAATAAAAGCGGTCAATTCCTTGGATATTCGATCGTAGACGATCTGCCGATTACCTTTAAAGAGGCTGGTCTGCTCCAAGGACAGATGGAAGGAACAGAGGCGGATATTACGTATTCCACTCAAGGGAACGAGCGGGGACAATACCTGTTTCAATGGGTGTATATGCGTTGGCAGGGACGGGTCGGGCTCTGGTGGAGACAGAGTAGGTTTTCGGCAGAACAGTCCATCCGCGTATATCCGGATTTGTCAGCGGTTCGAGGATATTTAGCTTCACTGCAAGATAGTCTGATTGTGGATGGGAAAAAGATTATGCGCAGGGCAAGGGCTGGATCAGAATTTCACGCCATTCGGGAATACGGCTATGACGATGACCCTAGGATGATCAATTGGTCGGCTTCAGCTCGCACGCGGAGACTGATGACCAATCAGTATCGGCCCGAGCAAGGAAAAGTCGTGACGATCATGCTGGACTGTGGAAGGCTGATGGGAGTGGAGTGGAATGGCCGAACACGACTTGACTCGACGCTAGAGGCAGCGATGACCTTGGCTGCAGTCGCTTTGCGACAAGGAGATCAGGTCGCGCTGCTCGTATACTCAAATGTAATCAAAACGTACATTCCTCCAGGGAAAGGTCTACGGCATTTGCACGTCTTGCTGGAGGCAACGTATGATTTACGCAGTGATTTTGTCGAGTCTGACCCTGCAAAAGCGTTGGAATATTTGTATCGTCAGCAGAAGAAAAGAAGTCTGATGGTTCTCTTTTCTGATATGGAAAACTACTTGGTGGAAGATCAATTGGGTGGTCATCTGTGGAGATTGCGACGTTCTCACTTACTCCTGTTGCTTAGTCTAGCAGATCCGCTGCTGCATGGGTGGAGTAAAGGGGAAACGGCGAGTAGCCATATCGCCTACGTAAAAGCGGTGGCGCAACGATTTCAACTGGATCGCAGAGCCTTCCAACAAAAAATGACCGGCGCGGGCATCCAGGTGCTGGATGTTCCGGCCGATCAGCTGACAGTGACCTTGATCAATACTTATCTGGAAATCAAATCGAGGGATGCCTTGTAAGTGCGCGTTTTAGGCTAATCCCCCAAGCATACCAGCCAACAAGAGCTACCAAGGTAAGTAAGGCAACCCCATACTTGGTTTCCAAGGAAAGGCTAGAAGGTGTAATGTAGCCTTCAATGACACCGGCGACAACGAGCAGGGGGAGTGTCGCGAGCAATAATTGAGCGGATTCTTTGGCAGCTATGAGAAATTGATGCTTGCGGTTATACCGCCCAGGCACGAGCATTCTGTATCCCATATGGAGTCCAGCGCCCCCTGCAATAAATATGGCTGTCAGCTCGATGACACCATGGGGTAGTATGTAAGCCCAAAAGGCGTAGCTACTGTCAGCTTGGGCATATACAGCAGCCAAGGCACCCACCAGTAGACCGTTGAACAACAGCAAGTAGATGGGGAGAATCCCTAGTGTTATGCCACCAACAAAGGCTAACATGGCAACCTTCATGTTATTGGTCATGATCATGGTAGAGAGGACGGGGCTGTTCACAGAGTCGTGTCCTGCTCCCAGCTGAGTCGGATTGATTTGTTCGGCCATCCCTTGCGGAAGGACGACATACAAGTTCAACGGATCTACCATGACAGCAGCGAAACCAGCTATTCCACCGATGAGAAATAAAAGGGCTGCCATGCCGATAAACCCCATTCGTTGTCGAATCAGCAGCAAGAGATAGCTGCCAAAGAAGTGCTTTAATTGATACCAACTAGTTCCCTGTTGTTTGTATGTCAGGTTATGCGCTCGGGATACAAGCTGGTTGAGATACAGCGTGACTTCGTCTGTCGGGTGAAACGTGCGGATGTAGGCGAGATGCGCTGACGTCTTCTTATACAGCAACGTAAGCTTGTCGATCTCATCTGCATGTATCTTTCGCGGTTGCTTTGTGAACCGTTCGACCAATTGCTCCAACTCAGCCCACGAGGCTTTATGTCGATGCCAAAATGAGGTAACATCCATGAATCGTGCCTCCATTCAACAGTTTATAAGAGGGGGAAATGAAGGGAAATGATTGAACCAACGCAACAGCATCATGAGCGCGAAACATCGATCGTGACTCCTGAGCACGTGTTGCTCCGCTTCCAGACAGCGGGTATGGGTAGTCGGGCAGCTGCTATGATGATTGACTTCGCGATTCTTTTCTTGGTTAATCTTACTGTATTCATCGTGTTTGGCCTAGTCATATTTGGTAAAGATAGCGAATTTTTCCTTGAAACAGAAAATATGGCGTTGGCAATCGTCATCCTCGTTGTCTTTGTCCTTAACTTTGGATACTTTTTGCTTCAGGAAGCATTTTGGTCTGGTCAGACGATAGGCAAACGTCTGATGGGCTTGAGAGTCATGAGAGACAATGGCCAACCGATCACGTTTTTGGGAGCGACGATTCGTAATGTATTTCGAATCGTGGATGGATTGCCGATGGGATACTTCCTCGGTGCGCTGATTTCCTTTTTTCATCCGCAGGACAAACGGCTCGGAGATCTAGTTGCAGGCACGATCGTCGTCGTAGAAAGCGGGCGGCCAGCACGGCCATCTCGTAAAAAAGCTACGCAGCCATCTTTGCAAAAGCACGATTATCCGCAGGTGCTCGAGCTGGATGAACGTCAAAAGCAGTTGATAACACGCGAGGACTGGCAGTTGCTCTCGTCCTTTATCGAGCGCATGTCTTCCCTATCCCCTGATAAGAGAAAAGAACTCGGTACACAAGTAGCCAGCCTGCTGGCAAAAAAGCTAGGTGTGCAGGATGAACCGCTGGTCAGGAATGATCCGATTGTTTTCCTCCACTTCTTGCATAGGATTTTGCAAAAAGAATGGAAGCTCGGTTCTTCATGAAAGGACTCTGAAACGAAACCGCCGATCAGGCGGTTTTTTACCGTATAAGAATATATAAGCGCAAACGCTTATGAATTCTGGAGCGCATAAAAACATTCCACTTAAACGCGGTCGCTCCTACATGAACAAGCCGCGATAGAGGTTTTTTTACTAGGTACTGATTGGCAGGAAGGTGTATAGTCAATTCTAAAGGTTATTTTTTGCAAACGAGGAAACGATGCAAGAGAAAGGGAAGGATTTGCGATGAGCACAACAAAACAGCTGGCTGAAACCTACAAGAACAGCAAGTATCAAGTGCCGGGACATGGACCACGAAACATTCACGTTCTGCAAAATGCGCTGGCAGAGCTGGATGGGAATCTGGAAAGCGACATCTACGGGAAGGGACAAGTGATTGAAGAATTCGAAAAGAAGCTGGCTGCGATCTTAGGAAAAGAGACAGCCGTGTTTTTCCCAAGTGGAACAATGGCTCAGCAAATTGCCCTGCGCATTTGGTGTGATCAAAAGTCTGTTAAAAAAGTGGCGTATCATCCACTCTCTCATCTGGAAATTCACGAAGAGGATGGGCTAAAAAAGCTGCATCTGATTGAATCCGTCTTGCTCGCAGACAAGACCCGGTTGATTCGACTGGAAGATGTGAAAAATATGGACACCGACGTCGCTTGTCTATTGCTGGAATTGCCGCAACGTGAGATCGGTGGTGAATTGCCAGAATATGAAGAATTGGTAGCAATCTCCGAGTTTTGCCGAGAAAAAGAAATCAAGCTGCAGCTAGATGGTGCCCGTCTATTTGAAGTCCTCCCTTACTATCAGAAGTCCGCTGCCGAAATCTGCCAGTTGTTTGACAGCATTTATGTTTCCTTTTACAAAGGAATCGGGGGACTTGCAGGTTCGATCCTGGCCGGAGATGAGGAATTTACAAAAGAAGCAAAGGTCTGGAAGCGGCGTCATGGGGGAGACCTGATCAGCTTGTATCCGTACATTCTCAGTGCAGACTATTACTTCGAGCAAAGAAAGAATCGTTTTCCACAATACTATGAACAGGCAAAAGAGCTGGCGAGCTTTTACAATGGATGTCATGGGATCACTACCCGCCCCGTTGTGCCCGTCTCCAACATGTTTCACGTCCATCTGCCATTCCCGAAAGAGACGCTTGAACCCGTGTTTCAGGCGGTCTATGAACAAGCAGGGGTAGGCCTTGCGATGGCTCTTCATGCCGTCGATGAGGCAAGCTGCTACTTTGAGGTGAGTGTCGGTGATAATTACGGAGGCATCCCGAAAGAAGCGCTGCAACATGCTTTCCGCGTGCTTGATGAGAAAATGAAAGAAGTTTAGTTCGTTACGAGAGCTTCCTTAGAGATATTCCTGAGGAGCTTTTTTAATTCAATTTTAACAATATTCCGCAAAAGGCTTGACGAAAAATGTTCTATGTTATAATAAAGCCTCACTCTTTGTCATAGAAAGGAGGGGGTAGCCGATGAGCGATAAATACATTCGTGCTCAATCGACAACGTCATCCACACTGCAACTCCCCGCAAATGGAGGGCAGGAGGGAAGGCGTAAAAGAACCGGATTGTTTCGGAGCTTGTTCCAGACGTTGGTTCCCTCCCAGACAGAAGGCAAACGATCCCCATGGCCGCTGATTGCGACTATCGTGGTCTGGGTTGGCCTCGCTTATGCAGGATATGCCTTTGCGGTCCACACGTTGGACAAGCAGCAGCAATATGTCAACCAACGCTTTGAACAGGTCCAGTCTGAGAATCAGAAGCAAATGATTGCGCTTGGTGATCAATTGACACAAGTACAGGATGAGATGAAAACCGTGCAGGACGGCCTGTCCAATTTGGAAGAAAATTTACAATTGACAGGCGAAACGATTGGCGGATCAAATAAGACGAAGGAAGCACTCCAGGATCGGATCGACCAGTTGAACAAACAACTCGTGGATTTGAAAGCTTCGCTGAAAAAACTGGAGGATGCAGCTCGTGCTTGGTAAAGTAAACCGATTGTTTGCGTTTCTGCTGGCGCCGGCGCTGGGGTTTTTGGTTGCTTTTTCATGGGCCAATCCGGTGGACAAGCTCCAGGTAGAGGCTCTGAAACTGCCAATAGAGCAGTCACATGAACAGGCGACAGCGCTTCGTGAAAAACTGGATGAGACCCGTGAGCAGATCAGTAATGCCGAAGAACTAATTGATGATATTCGCGATCGAACAGAAAAGGAAAAGAAAGATTACGAGCAGCAAAATGAGCATATCAACAGCTTGTTGGCAGCGAGTAAATCACAAACGCAAAAATCCGCAGATGTGTTGGATACGATCTTGTCCAACATGCTAGGGAATCCCATCGGACAATCATTTGGCAAAAATTCTACGGTGAAAGTGTACTCTCTGGAGGAAGCTGGATATCGTGGATACATGGCCAAGGTGCGGCTCAATGATCCCAAGGCATTAAAAATGGTCCTCGCCAACAATTCAGTCAAGAGTAAGGGCGAAACGACCAGTCATGCAGGCAAACGTACGGGAGCCGTCTTGGCGATCAACGCTGGTGGATTTATGACGGATAAGAGCGGGTACGTAACCCCTCTTGGAATTACGGTTGTTGACGGGAAGATTCGTACCTTTTCAAACAATTCGAATTTGAGTTTCGTCGGATTTAACAACAAAGGCCACCTCGTCGGAACGAAGATTACTACCCAACAGCAAATTTCCCAGCAAGGCATTTTGCAAGGGGCCAGCTTCCTCCCGCGACTTCTGCAGGATGGTAAACGTTTGGCGATTCCTCGTGGATGGGCGAATGCCCGTCAGCCGCGTACATTGATCGGTCACTTCGACAATGGAGATTTACTGGTGATTGTGATCGACGGCAGACGCGAAGGCTGGAGTAATGGTGTTACCTTGGAAGAAGCTCAGAGAAAACTACAGGAGTTCCACGTCGTCGATGCCTACAATCTCGACGGTGGCGGCTCCAGCGCTTTCTATTACAAAGGCAAATTGATGAACAAGCCTTCGGGTGGTAAAGAACGCCCGGTCGTCAGCAATCTGGTCATCATGCCGTAAGAATCTGTCTTGCCCTACACCTTTTTAGGTCATGTCCACTAATTGGATTTGATCGGGAAAGGTGTTTTTGCGTGGCCAAGTTTTCTAAAAGGACCATAGACATGTTGACCAATAAAAATGCTGAAAATTATAATAATGGTAGAAACAAGAAAATCTGTAAGGGGGGATCGTATGAAAAAGGTAAGGCTGTTTGCCCTTTCGCTTCTCACGGTTGCGACATTTGCATTTCCAGCTCAGGCGAAGGTGCCGGGTGTACCTGTAGGTGTAGATGGAGCGACGAAAGGGATCGTAGCCGTATCGCATCCAGCAGCAGCCCAAGTCGGCATGGACATCTTGGCGAAGGGAGGAAACGCGGTGGATGCTGCCGCCGCTATACAGCTTGCACTGAACGTAGCAGAGCCGTATATGTCTGGTATGGGCGGCGGCGGTTTCATGATGATTTACCTCAAGGATCAGAACAAGGTCACGGTGTTTGACAGCAGGGAAGTAGCACCTGCTGGGGCGAAACCGAATATGTTCCTGCAGGAGGACGGCAAACCGATTCCGTTTGATGAGAGGCACACGACTGGACAGGCGGTAGGGATACCTGGAACATTGCTCGGCGTAGAAAAAGCACTTAAAAGCTACGGTACCATGAAGCTGCCTGATGTCATCGAACCTGCGATTGATTTGGCAGCAAAAGGTGTGCGTGTGAACTGGGTAACTGCGGATAACATCAAGAACTCACTCGATAAATTACAGAAACATGAAACAGCGGCAAAGGTATTTGCACCAGACGGCGTGCCATTAAAAGAGGGAGACGTCTTGGTACAGCCAGATTTGGCGAAAACGCTCCAATTGGTACACGATAAGGGAACGAACGCTTTTTACAACGGGGAGATCGGTCAAGCACTGGTGCAGGAGGTACAGCGGACAGGTGGGTCCTTGACCTTGCAGGACTTGAAAGCCTATACGGTAAAGGAGAGGGAGCCTGTTCGAGGCACGTTCCGCGGTTATGAAGTCGTCACGATGGGACCGCCTAGCTCCGGAGGCTTGACGATGCTGCAAATCTTAAAGCTGATGGAGGGCTATGACAACCAGAAGGATGGCTTTGGTTCTGTCGCTTATTTGCACCATCTGATTGAGGCCAATCACCTCGCCTATGCGGATCGTGCGGCTTACATGGCAGACGAAGATGTGTATCCGGTGCCCAAACAAGGCTTGATCAACGAAGAGTACATCAAAGAACGCCGAGCACTCATCAGTGACGATACGGTCAATACAAAGGTGCAGGCAGGAGATCCGTGGAAATACGATCCTGGGAAAAAGCCTGTCGTCGCCATGAACTTCAGCGATCCTTCGCCTGTGAAGCAAACCACTCATTTTTCCGTTATGGACCAATGGGGCAATCTCGTTTCCTACACGACCACCATTGAGGATGTGTTTGGTAGCGGGATCATGGTGCCGGGATATGGATTCATGCTAAATAACGAGCTCACTGACTTCGATGCTGTTCCAGGGGGTGTCAATCAAGTAGAGCCTGGAAAGCGACCGCGTTCGAGTATGACTCCGACGATCGTTTTGAAGGATGGAAAGCCGTTTCTGGCAGTGGGCTCACCAGGCGGGTCAACCATTATCGCTTCCGTCTCGCAAACGATTCTAAATGTCATCGATCATGGCATGGAGATTCAGGATGCGATCGTGGCACCGCGAATTTTCTCTAGCGCTTACCCGGCAGTGACATGGGAGGCTGGCTTGGATCAGGATGTCATTCTGCAGCTTCTGGCAATAGGACACAGCTTTGCGGAGAAGCCGACGAATATCGGCAATGTTCAGGCGATTGTGTACGACTTGGAGACAGGAAAAATGTACGGGGGAGCAGACAACACGCGGCAAGGAACGGTTCTCGGTGTCGACGCTGTTGCCTACACGACGGTACAACCCGAAGCGCAACAAGAGGAATTGACGGGGCCATTCGTGCTTGAAGTGAACGGACTGGTTTATCCATACAAGGCGGATCAGAAGCGCATGGTGAATGGAACCGCATATATTCAGGCAGAAAAGCTGCTGCTCGGCTTGAATGGAGACTTTGCAACATTCAGGGAGAAAGCAGTCGCGATCGATGGGATAGGATTCTTGCCGGTTAAAAAAGTTGCTGAAGCATTGGGCTATACGGTGGAATGGAATGCTACGGAACGAACGCTACACTTGCAAAAATAATAGAAGATGGAGGTGCTCAGCTTGAAGAAAGTACTCGTTTTAGGCGGAACCCGTTTTTTTGGAAAAAGATTGGTGCATCTGTTGGTGGCGGCAGGAGCAGATGTGACGGTGGCGACCAGAGGGATGACGGATGTCGAGCTTCCCCCTCAAGTTAAGCGTTTGACCCTGGATCGAGATGATCCGGCGTCTCTGGCAGCTGCGGGGGAACAGGAATGGGATATCGTTTACGATAATATTTGCTATTCCTCAAAAAATGCGCTGGAAGCCTGCGACGTTTTCCGAGGGAAAGTAGGCAAGTACGTGTTGACCTCCACGCTTTCCGTGTATGATTTCTCGGAGGAGGGTCTGAAGGAAGAGGCATTTGATCCTTATACGTATGACATTCAGCCTGCGACGAGAGACAAGGTCACTTATCAGGAAGGGAAACGTCAAGCAGAAGCAGTGTTTTTTCAGCAGACAGAGTTCCCGGTTGTAGCTGTGCGGTTTCCTATCGTTTTGGCAGAGGATGACTATACCAAGCGACTGCACTTCCATGTCGAGCATATTCAAGAAGAACGTCCGATCGGGATTGCGAATCCGCAAGCAATCATGTGCTTTATTCATGCACAGGAGGCAGCGGAGTTCTTACAATGGGTGGGGGCAACGACTTTGACAGGTCCGGTAAATGCCTGCTCACATGGAACCATTCGCCAGCAGACTTTGATGGAGGACATTGCTGACGTAGTTGGCAAACCGGCTCAACTGGTAGCCGAAAAAGATGCTGCCGACTTTTCGCCCTTTGCTTTCCCTGCCTCGTTTTATATGGATAACGAAAAGGCAGCAGCAGCGGGATTCTCTTTTTGGAAGCTAGAGGCTTGGCTTCCTAAACTGATTCAGACAATTTCCACAACAAAATCAGAGCATAAAGTGTGACAATCTGCGCTTTTTTTCTGTCTAACTCCATGGTAAGGTAGAGCAGAACGTATGTGTCTGTATGGAATCAGGAGGACAGGAAATGAAAAGAAATCATACTACTGGTCTTGCTCTCGTCGCAGCATTATCAGCAGCCCTATTAGGTGGATGTGAAGCACCATCGCTCAGCAACCTGTTGTCAGGAGAAAAGTCTCAGGCTTCTGCAGCACCGACTGACTCCTCTTCAGGTCAGACAGCCACACCTGAGCAACAGGAGGCTAGCGCTGTAAAAAATAAACAGCCTTCATTGGAGGAAACCATACAAATGGTGGATGGTGTGCCTACGGTGACCAATCCGACGGAAATGACTGTAGTTGTGAATAAACAGCGAGCGTTGCCTTCTGATTATATTCCTTCTGATCTCGTTGAACCGAATGTACCGTTCCCCTTTGACGAGAAAGTAGAGAAGCGGATGATGCGCGCGGAAGCAGCGGGTGCTCTCGAAAAATTGTTTGCGCAAGCGAAAGAGCAAGGCATCGAGCTCTATGCCGTTTCAGGCTATCGTTCGTACCGTACGCAAAAATCCTTGTTTGATACGTACGTGAAAACGCAAGGAGCTGATCACGCGGCTGCGTACAGTGCGGTTCCAGGTAAGAGTGAACACCAGACTGGTCTTGCTATGGATGTCTCCGGAGTCGACGCTCAGACTCGATTGGAAGAGTCATTCGCGGATACGCCAGAAGGCCAATGGCTCGCGGCTAACTGTGCGCCATTCGGATTTATTATCCGCTATGTGAAAGGGAAAGAAGACATTACAGGGTATGCGTATGAGCCGTGGCACCTGCGTTACGTAGGAAAAGAAATCGCGCAGGAGATCATGAGCAAAGGCATTACGCTGGAAGATTACTTTAAAGAATCTGGATCCGCTCAAAAACAATAGAGAATACGACAAAAGCCGCTCACGAAGAGCGGCTTTTTTGCTTGAGGCCAAACGTCTCGATTAATGGGGAAGGCGGATGTCAGCAAGTGGCCAATAAACAGCTTCGGCACGCCCTACCACATGATCCAGCTTTACGGGACCGATTACCCGGCTGTCCATACTGTTGTTGCGATTGTCTCCCATGACAAACACGCTGCCTTCAGGGATGGTGATTGGGCCAAAGTCTTCGGTGAGGGTCACACCGGCAGCTGAGGCTTTCAACTTGTTGTTCGTCAAATATTCTTCGCTGAGCGGCTTGCCATTGACGTACAGTTGATCATCTTTTGCTTCTACCGTATCTCCAGCTTTGGCAACGACACGTTTGATCCAGTTATCGCCGCTCGCATCTGGATGGATGATCACGATGTCACCTGGTTGCGGGTCTTTCAAGTAATAGATGGCTTTGTTTACGATGACGCGCTCGCGATCGTGTAGAGTACTTTCCATAGAGCGTCCCTGAACCACGTATGGAGCCATCACAAATACGTAGATAAAGACGGTCAAGCCGCCAATCAGTAAGAACGATTTCAACCAATCAAACAATTCTACTTTCCATTTTGTTGCACTATTCGTTTGCTCCATAGATCTGATCTCCTATGTAAGTGGTTTTCGGGTAGATGCCTGCCCAGTATCAAAATCTGCCCTTTCATTATACATGCTTTACGTTTGAATACGAAAGAAGATTCAAGGAAAAGGTTGCCAGAGGCACAAAAGTCTCAAGTCACGATTTTGCCATTTTCGGCTATTGTCAGTTTTTCCTGTTTGAGGTAAGATAATGTTGCAAATAAGTTTTATAGTAAAAATATTAACTTGTAAACACATTGTCACAGTTCACACCTATTTATTTTCAGAAAATAATTTTTGAAGAGTAACGCTTGCTCTTCATGTACTTACACTATATAGTTTTATAGTAAAAGTATCGTTAAAAATTTCTGAAAATAGGTGATGATGTGAGCGAAATGTCCCGCGCCAGTAAAATCGAAGAATTGGATCGAGTATTTGTCGAGATGGCTCGCTATTTTATCAGCCAGTGGCTGGAAGAAGAAGAGCAGATCAGCCCAAAGCAATTTATATTGCTACGGGTGCTTCATCAACGGGGACGAAGTACCGTATCTGAACTGGCGAATATACTGAAGCAGTCCAATAGCGCTACAACGATTGCGCTCAATAGACTAGTAAAAGCTGGTTTTATTGATCGGGTCCGAGACGAACAGGACCGACGTGTCGTATGGGTTACTCTATCTGAAAAGGCAGTTCCATTGATTGAGAGCCTGTTGTCTCGTCGGCGTGTGCTACTAAGTAAGCTGTTGGAAAACCTGAGCGACGAAGAAATTGTACAGTTTACGCATTTTCTGGTGAAAATGAAGCAATGTTTGTAGCAAGCCGTCAGGTTAGCGGGTGGGGGACATTTCTGAGGACAGTGTGTACAACCAATGGGGAGTGTACACAAGATGAGAAAAAGCAGCACATTGATGATGGGAAGCATGATTCTGGGAGCAGCATTGTTTGCGCAAGCAGCTTGTGCAGAGGAGGCTACTCAAACAACAGCTCCAGCTGAAACACCAGTAGTAGCTCCGGCGCCAACTGCTCCACAGGCTACTACAGAAGTAGGCCAACCAGGATGGGTCAACATGCCTGTAGAAGATCAGTTCGTCCTTCCACAGAAAGAGCAAGTAACATCTGAATCTGCTGGTTGGGTTAACATGCCGCATGAGGATCAATATGTCATCTTAAATGGCGCGCAAGCAACTCAGGCAGTTGGAACTGGCTGGGTATATGGTCCAGTCGAGGATCAATTCGTGATCCAAAACCCAAAAACGCCAGTAGATGCGCCTGCAACTGGCTGGGTAGCAGCTCCAGTAGAAGATCAATTTGTGATCGTAAATCCTAGCGCTCAACCAACTGCTCCTACGGCAAGCGGCTGGGTAGCAGGTCCAGTAGAAGACGAAAGCATCATCATCAACGGCAAAGCTTTCCAAAACACAGGTAGCAGCAGTGGCTGGTCTTGGACTGCACCTGAGTCTGACAACGATAAATAAGCTCGACCGAATACAAACGCTTTGCTCATTTTTGGGCAAGGCGTTTTTTCACGTTTTCATTGCGAATGTGATTGATGGGTAAACAGGGAGTATTCGGTAAAAACTATAGCGGAATCATCCGGAAAGGAGGAGGACGAATGGAGCAACAACAGAATGGAAGAAATGAATCGTCCCAGCAGGATAGAGCAATGGATGCAGCTGAGATGGGAGAAACACCTGAGACAGCAAACGGAA